>CAZCJL010000001.1:0-181868 GCA_964498785.1 uncultured Cytophagia bacterium
GAACTTGGTGGATTTTTTGAAATTTTAGTAACAATCACCGCTATATTGCACCCCCAAAAAAGCAGAATATTAATGTTAGGATGCTTGCTGTTTCAATAATTCTCTTCTCATCACAACTGCCCCGTATGATTTGGTTCATGCGGGGCAAAAGTAATATTATTTTTCTCAACAACGCGTCGGATCATCGCAACGCTTACCAAAGGAACCTCACGTGTCCTATTTCTTATAATCATTTTGATAAAAACCACTCCCTTTAAGTATAAAACCTCCGCCGCCAGTAATCAGGCGTTTTAATTTGCCGCCGCATTTGGGGCACTCGGTTATCGGAGCGTCTGTCATATTTTGAAATTTTTCTAGTTGATGTCCGCACTGTTCACATATATATTGATATGTCGGCATATATTATTCCTGACAAATTCTGTTGATGCTTTCCATTGTTAACGTTTATTTTATTCTGATAAATTTGTTTGTTGAATTGCAGCAATAGTTGAGCAGCGAAGCAAATGCCCTGAATTTAAACGTCGCTTTTGCATAGTTATCTTGATTTATTAAAAACAAATTTCCATTCGTAATCCAAAAGTGGTTGCATTTTTTAGATCCGTCGTGAATCCCGGATTTACAATGTATTGCACATCGGGCTGCACTGAACACCAATAATTCAATTCTGCACGATATGAAAGCTCAAAGGCAAGTTCCCAGTCTTTAAGCGGCGCGCCCTCGAATAATGCTGCTTCTTTAAAATGCTCGCTGTTATGCGCGGCTGCGATTGCCACCCCGATTTGATCGTGCTGAAAATGACGAATCACATCCGAATAAACGATGCCACTGCCCAAATATATATCCACAGGATTTACTTTTTTATCAGAAATTCCGGATCGAAAAAAGTAACTCAACTGATGCCGGGAATTATTTTTCATTTTGATTAAACTCTTTTCATATAAAACATAAATCCCCCAGCTTCCATACTGGGTCGATGTATTTTCCGATGCAACGAATTGAGGAAATTTTGACGTGTAATACCACCCGCCAAGCGCGAATTTCTTGTATGATTGCTGGCTCTTCATTTTTAATTCGCTGTCTTCCTTGCGTTGCTGTCGACCGTATTTCCGGGGGGACCGGTTTTTGTGTTTTCCATATCCGGAAAATCTTCGGTGTTCTCCAGATCTTCTTGACTGCCGAAAGAAGTACCTTCGTTTTGGCTCCCGTATAATCGGTTTAGTTTCATCGCTTGAATAGATTATTTCCGAAGTGATGAGTGCCCCATCCTGACTGTTAAGGTGTGATGTTGTATTCAGGAAATTATCCGATTCATCCGGTACTCCGTCTAAAATGGCAGATTGAACACTTATCGACTCGGTGAGTTGAGCTTTCAATCGAAGCGACAGCGACGTGAGTGGAAATGTCGATGGACCGTTCAAACCACTTTGTGCGTAATCGGCTCCCATTCCGTGAGAGCTATTCAGAAATTGTCCTGCAGTTTCGAGAACATCGAATTCCGAATTGAGATCGTATAATCCAAATAAGATGGAAAATCTATCATTCTGATAATTTTGTTGCAGCCATATCTCATGAATTTTGATTATATCCGGAGCTGCAATATTACTGATTCCCTGCAGATCGCCAACATAGTCGCCTGGATTTTTCCCATGAGTGCCCATCACATTCAAGTAGAGTGTGGTGCCTTTCCAGGGTGCAATCTCATCAAAATTCGATGTGATCATCATTTCAACAATGTCAAGGTAAGTGGATCGTTGACGAATACCACCACGCACATTCGAGATAACTTCCCCGGTATAAAATGCATCAATGCGAATTCCCCGATTTAGCAATGAGGTTCGCATGCCATTCCAGTCCCCGATTAATTTTGCTGGCTCCGAAGTTGAAGGAGACCCTGCATGAGTCATTTTACTTTGAAGAAGAAAGAGAGTAATTAGGAAAGCAATAAAATAATTTAAAAGTCGATTCATTTTTTTGGATAGAAAATAGTGAGTGATACCAATTTTAGGATATTTCAGGCAAGATTAATGCCAGCGATAAAGGCAATTATTGGATTTTAATTATCAATATGTTAGTTAGTTTTTATTAGGCATGATACTAATATCGGGGGACAGATTGCGCCCATTTAATTTTTATTAAGGTTAATTTTGTGTCGTTTCAGTGAGAATACGAAATCAGGGGTATTTGACCAATTAGCCGAATTCACGTGAATTTGGCTGATTAATTAGCGGAATTAGCGCTAATTTATGCTTTCTTTCCTAAATACTCGTTCCAATTCCGTAATTAGTTTCTCTGCATTTTGCAATTGACTTTGAGCTTCTTCGATAGTGACAGTAATAAAATCACCATAATAACTTCTCTCTCGTGAATATTGAGCTTTTCTAAGGATTCTGCCATAATTTGCCTCAATCTTATTCGTTTTAATAAAATGCTGATTAAAGAGAGAAATGATTCCAGAATGTTTACTACTATCGACCTCTTTCAATGCTAATAGAGCTCGAACGGCTGAAAACATTGAATAATAAGAGCGGGATAGGGAGTCCTTAAGTAAAATTTTTGCAGATTTTAATTTTTCTTTGGAATCAGCTAATCGATATTTTGCCAAATCTAATTGATTTTGTTTCATTACAAAGGAATGCTTTCTCTTTCGATATTTCTTATAAATGGCGTCTCTAATTTACGGTTCTGTTGGTACTCATCCTCGGAAAAGATAATGAGCGAAATATTAGGGTCGTATTTTAAATCTACGTCGAGATGGATTTCAGCAATTTTGTCTAATACTTTTTCAGTACGAGATTTTACGATTAATAATATATCAATATCCGAATCAGGTGCAAAATTTCCTTTTGCTTTGGAACCGAAAAATTTTATTTGAAGAATCTCTTCTTTAAGCTCCTGCTTGATACGGCAGAGAAGCAAAGTTAATGCTTCTTTTTCATTGGCTGAAAGAAATCGAAATTTTCTCATTTTTGTATAGGATTATGGTACATCATATCTTAAATTTAAATGAATATAAATAAATACGATGTGAATTACAAGAAAAAATTTCTTTAGACGATAGAAAGCTTCAATCGTTCTTCTTATGGCAAAAATCTTGTTCAGGGATATTTTCTATTCACTAATTTCTGTTCAAAAATAATTTTTCCGTTCTTCTTTATTTCCCCTAAAAATTCCACAGGGGAAGCAGTTTCATATTCATGAACAGAAAAGACAAGGGGTTCGATGTCTACGTCAATTTTTCTGGGGATTGCACGGGTTACTAATTGCAGATAGTCGATAAAATTGTCTGAATTTACATCAGGGGATATGATTGCCAGATCGATATCACTATGTTCGTTGGCCCGCCCTTCGGCATAAGAACCGTATAAGATCACACGGTCGACACGAATTAGCTTTTTTAAATTATCAATATATTGGAAGATAATATTTTTTATTTCATCAGATTGCTTAACCATTTTTGCAGCTCTTTTGTTTTGTTTAAATATTGATTTGAAACGTCACTTGTGGCAATCTTATTCATTTTTTCTTTATATGCCGGATATCGTGTTGCGACACAAAATGGAGTTAGGTTGTCCAGAAAATCTATTTGCTCTTTGTTCATCATTTGATCAATACCTGCAATTTCGGCTAACCTTCTCAAATTATGACTATAGGGTGGATTCATATTTTTGAATTTGATTATGATAGCTTTAAGCAACTTCTCAATAGCTTGTTGGCACATAAATGTGACGTATAAATAGCGACCACTTTTGTACATTACTTCCGCCGTTTCTAAATCATATGTTGAATGTTCGAGCCAATATTTGATCTCTTTTTCCATGCTAAAAATATAATAAATCTAATATTAAAAGTCAAACAAATTATGATGTCTGTTTTATTCGATGCGATTCCAACAACCGGATAATAAATGTATTCAAAATTTCAATGCTGAAATAGGATATTACCAGCAAAGGCTTCTCCCCGTTTTGTTCAGCCGGAAAGAAGCCTTCATTCTCTAATTACTCTTCCGATTCCGGTTCCTTCTTTTCTTTTACCGGCGGGTGGAATTTGTCGATAAATCGTTTTTTCCAGTGCTCATCATGATGGTGGTGATCTTTATGATGGGGGAACGATTTGAACAGGATGTGTGATAACACCACCAGTCCCCATGCCTGCCAGAACGTAATTGTCGTCAGCCCGAAGATGTCCGGCATCAGCCAGTTCCACAGCCACATGACTATGAGTCCGAACAGCAGCGCCAGCGCCATTGCGATAATAACGCCGCCGATCGCCATGCCGATAATCCGGAAAACCGATTTTGTCTTATGCATCTCATGAAAATGTCGATGTGTTTCCATAATGTACCTCTACGTTTCGTTAAATAGTTTTCTGATTTCTGTTAATTGCTCCCGAAGATACAGGATCGCATACCGCTTGCGGGCAATCAGTGTGTTCTGCGATTCACCGGTTTCCTCTGCCAGCTCACGAAATGTCCTGCCGTTAATCACCTGCTCTATGAACACATAGTTCTGTTTTTCCGGCAGCTCATCGATGCTGTCCATAATCGCTTGATAAACATAGTCACGGTCAACCTCATTCAGTGAATCCGGTATTTCTTCCGCTAGTACGTCCTCGAACCGGATGCCGTTTTCAATCGGCTCATCCAGCGAGACCACCGGATGTTTTCTTTTGCGGTACCAGTCGATAATTTTGTTTCGGGTGACTGTATACAGCCAGCCCGTCAAATTATCGACTGAATCGAGAACATTCAGATTGCTCAGCAACTGGACGAACACTTCCTGCAGCAAATCCTCGGATTCTTCGGGAGAAGAGATTTTTGATCGAATATAGCCGAAAAGTTTGTGATACTCAGCTTTGAAACTTTCGACCAGCTTATGTGATTGTTCTGTTGTCATTTCATTAACAAAGACGAAAGAGGCGTGGAATTATTGTAAATTTTTATTATTTTGACTGGATAAATAATGTCAGTAAAGATAGTAAAATAAGAATGTAAAAGCAATAAACTTTTTTGTTGATATTTTAATACTTAAAGCGTATATTTCATCAATTGTTTTCTTGCAAGGCACCATTTAAATATGCCTTTGAACAAGGGGCTGTATCAAAAGTTAATCTTTTTTTGCAAGATTTTTTATTAGATCAGCGATGCCATCGCTATCTCTTATGAATTTGCAAAATATAAATCCTGGACTTTTGGTACAACGCCTTCATTTACCATTCAAGATAAAATATTAACCGCTTCAGTGGTTTTTATTATTATCGTTTTTATTCGTAGTACGGCACAAAGCGCCTTAAAAGTGGTTCCAACGCAAATCATTGGAACGAGTAAGAAGGGACTAACAATGCAAACTTTCCAACGCCCATTTCTAAAAATCATTGATGAGAAACTCATTGACCGTGTTATTGACGAAGCATTTCATGTACTTCAAACCGTGGGCATTCGGGTGGAGCTTCCGGAGGCTGTAAAATTACTCGACGACGCCGGGGGCATCCCAAAAGAGAATGGCAGGATTCGCGCGCCGCTGGCATTGGTCGAAAAGTGTCTTGAAAGTGCGCCGAAATCAATGATGATTTACGACCGCGATGGAAATCCGGCGCTCGATCTGGCAGGGGATGCGATCCATTTCAATCCTGGTTCTTCGGCATTGAAAATTTACCACTGGCAGACGCAGCGTTACGAAAAGCCGGTGACCACGGATTTAGTCCGGCTGGCGCAGTTAACGCATTTTCTGCCGTATATTCAAGCGCAATCCACAGCCCTGGTTCCAGCAGATGTGCCGGATGAAATTGCGGATCGTTACCGGTTGTTCGTAGCGTTGCAGCACAGCACAAAACCAGTGATTACCGGCACGTTTTCCACAGATGGTTTCGCGGTAATGAAAGAGATGCTGCGTGTGTTTCGAAATTCAGATCAGGAACTGGCGCAGAAGCCACTGGCGATTTTCGATTGCTGTCCCACCTCGCCGTTGAAATGGAGCGCTCTCACCTGCCGAAATGTGCTGGAATGTGCGCAATCCGGAATTCCTGCGGAAATTGTGCCCATGCCCATGATTGGTGCCACTGCGCCCGGAACCCTTGCTGGCGCACTGGTGCAAATAACTGCGGAAAATTTAAGCGGCGTCGTACTCTGCCAGATTGCGAACAGGGGAGCGCCGGTTATCTGGGGCGGCTCTCCCACGGCATTTGATCAGCGTTTCGGCTCCACGCCCATGGGTGCGATGGAATCGATGATGATCAACGCTGCAAATGCTGCGGTTGGGAAAAAAATGGGGCTGCCGACCCACGCGTATATGGGACTCAGCGACAGCCGCTTCATCGATGCGCAATCAGGGCTGGAAGCAGGGATTGGCGCGGTGATGGCTGCATTGAGCGGCGTGAATGTTATTTCCGGTCCCGGAATGCTCGATTTTCAAACTGCACACAGCCCGGAAAAACTGGTGATCGACAATGAAATTTGTGGCATGGCACTGAGATTGACACAGGGCGTGCAACTTCGTGTCGCCGCATTTACTGAGGATTTGTTTGGTAACATTGACGATGGCGAGCATTTCCTGACTTCTGCCCGAACATTGCAATGGATGCGTGAAGAATTTGATTATCCGTCTGAGATTATTTCCAGAACCAGCGAGTCGGATTCCAAGGATACTATCGGAGACCGTGCGCATCGTCGGATTCAATTTATCCTCAAAGAAAATGATCCGCCGGAATGTACTGTTGATCAACTAAAAGCGTTGCGTGATATCATGACATTTTATGCCCGGGAATATGGGATGCAGTTGTTGCCGGAACTTTAGTTTCACAACAGAGGCACATATCTCTGTGATGATAAAAAAGATTTATGATACTGCCCCCAATTCATTATCGTTTATAATTTCCCTATTTTCCAAATGATTTCTACTGCTGTCAAAAATTGTTTCTCTCCGACCTCCGGGTGCGTTCGTTTTATCGCTTTGTTTTTAAAGTAGTTTTAGTCCCGCTCGTTAACCATTGTTATTTTTATAGTTCTTAAGTTTTAATTCGCGGTGACGATACTATATTTGAATCATTTTAATATAATGCAGGAATGCTAAATGATTATTACAATGGACAAAAGCGGTTCAATCGTTGAATTTAAGAAATTGATTAATGATGCAACGGCGAACGAAAATACGCGAGGGATCTTCATTTTGTCATGCGACAAAAACGATTACGCTCCCGAGGTTATAAAAAAAATAGTGCAGGATGTAAAAACGCCTGTTTTCGGGGGAATTTTTCCTGAGATTATTTATGGCAAAGAAAAACTGGATACCGGAGTCGTTATCGTCAGTCTGTCAAAGAAACCAACGGTAGCAGTAATTGAGAGACTAAGTCATCCTGATGCTGATTTTGAAAGACAAATTGAGGAACAATTATCAGACGCAACTGATTTTAAAACAATATTTGTGTTTGTTGATGGGATGTCGAACCAGATTAGCTTATTGATCAACGAAGTGTTTAATAAATTCGGACCAAATTATAATTATATGGGCGGAGGAGCCGGCTCTTTAAGTTACAAGCAGAAACCATGTTTATTTACAAATCAGGGTTTGGTAAAAGATAGCGCTGTAATTGCCCTGATGAATATACAAAGTGGCATTGGTGTAAGTCATGGCTGGAAAACGATTGCCGGCCCTTACAAAGTGACAAAAGCAACGAAAAATATAATCATGGAATTAAACTGGAAACCGGCGTTTGAGTTGTACCGGGACATTATTCGCATTCACTCCGGGAAAACGATTACCCGGGATAATTTTTTTGAAATATCGAAACTTTATCCGTTGGGACTTAAAAAAGCCTCTGCTGATAAAATTGTCAGGGAACCACTAATGCTCGATGAAAATGGTTCCCTGGTTTGTATTGGCGATGTACCGCGAGATTCTTTTATCGATATTTTGAATGGCAATAGTGATTCGCTAATAAGTGGCGCGCAAATGGCGCTCGCTCTGAGCCGGGACGCATTTGACACAGACAAACGTTGCGATCTGACATTTTTTATTGATTCTATATCACAGGCACTGTTTTTAGCAGATAAATTTTCTCTGGAATTGGATACTGTATACAATGACGATAATCCCTTTATCGGAGCATTAACCATCGGTGAAATTGCTAATAACGGAAAAAATTATCTCGAATTCCATAACAAAACGACAATCGTTGGCGTGCTTGAAGAATGACCTGTCTTTACGTGTTCAATCTAAAATGGATTTTAATAGTACGTCTCTGAGAAATTGTAATTTTGTTCAATCGGATATTTCCGTTGTCTTATATGCAGCAAACTTCAATGTAAAAAGTTTAAAAAAAACTTGTTTGAATTCTAAAAAAATGTATATTTGTAATTAACCGGATTTCAATTATTGTTTAATGAATATCGTCGAATGAAATGTTCGCGCATACGGTCATTTGTTTGTAATAAAAGATACTCGCTAAATAAATCCCATTAATTTAAGGAGGCTTAGATGAAAATATCAATTGTCGGAACAGGTTATGTCGGATTGGTAACCGGAACCTGTTTTGCAGAAACTGGCATTGATGTGACATGTGTTGATCTGGATGAACAAAAGATCACAAAACTAAAAAACGGTGAAGCTCCGATTTACGAACCCGGTCTGGAGACGATCCTTGAACGGAATATTGAAAAAAGACGTTTGAAATTTACCACCAAAATCAAAGAAAGTCTTAAAGATTGTGAAGTTGTATTTATCGCAGTCGGCACACCGCCGGATGAAGATGGCAGCGCCGATTTGAAACATGTTTTGGCAGTTGCCCGGGATGTCGGAAAGTATATCGAGGATTACGTGGTTGTGGTGACGAAGAGCACCGTTCCTGTCGGAACGGCAATTCGTGTAAAGCAAGCTGTACAGGAGGAGTTGGATAAACGAGACTCAAAAATAGAATTTGATGTTGCTTCAAATCCTGAATTTTTGAAAGAGGGAGCTGCGATTCAGGATTTTATGAAACCTGACCGCATCGTGATTGGTATTGAATCGGAGCGGGCTGAAAACATCATGAAACGGCTTTATAAGCCATTTTTGCTAAATAACCATCCCATCATTTTTATGGATATCCCGTCCGCAGAAATGACCAAATATGCCGCTAACGCCATGCTGGCCACGAAAATCAGCTTCATGAATGATGTGGCAAATTTATGTGAGATTATTGGCGCCGATGTGAACAAAGTGCGGATCGGGATTGGTAGTGACGCGCGTATCGGAAATAAATTCATCTATCCGGGTATTGGTTATGGCGGCTCCTGTTTTCCAAAAGATGTAAAAGCACTGATCAAAACCGCGGCAGAGAATAATTATGAGATGCGAGTGATTCGGGCGGTGGAAGATGTGAATGATGATCAGAAATCAGTTCTGTTTAATAAAGTTAAAAAATATTTTAATAATGATTTGATAGATAAGGTCGTCGCACTGTGGGGACTCTCGTTTAAACCGGAAACAGATGATATGCGCGAAGCGCCATCGCTTGTTATTGTTGATCATCTGCTAAAAGCCGGCTGCAAGGTGAGAGCGTATGATCCACAGGCAATGGATGAAGCCCGGCGTATTATTGGTGATAAAATCGAATATTGCAAAGATGCTTATGAAGCGCTGATCGATGCTGATTGTCTGCTGATTGTCACAGAATGGCAGGAGTTCCGGGTCCCTAACTTCAAAATTATTGAGCGCCTGATGAAACAAAAAGCAATTTTTGACGGTCGTAATGTATACGAAAAAGACGAAATGGACAGGTTGGGATACTATTATAATTGTATCGGCATTTCGGCGGGTGTTTAAAATTACGTGATTTCCAAAGATTTCCGAAGTCTTTAAGACTTCGGAAATCTGAATACCATGAAATCCGTTTCTTCTCACATCTCACGTTTACATCTGCATGTTCAAATAATTTTCCCACCCGCTTTCAGGAAAGTTCTCGATATAGTAAACCGGCACTGGTGGTTCATCGATTACATCGCCGTCGGAGAGTTTATAGTCCCGCAATCGGTTCAATCGTTTGTGGTCCACAATTTCATTTTGAAATAATTTAAATACATTGTGTTGAAAATTAATAATCCGATGGTTTGGACGCGTATCGAACAGGTCGGCATTAAATCCGATTAAATCATTATGAAGTAACTCATAATAATTTCGATCCGGATTATTGAGATGGTTAGCAATTATGACATCTCCGATGGAAATGACCCGGCTGCGGAATCCCTTGATTGCATATTCTCCGTCCGGAACATTGGCAAGATGGAAATACCCATATTCATCTGTTGTGATCCACTCACCGAATTGTTTTAACTGCCCGTTTTCAACGTAGCGACCAACTATTGCCACTTCAATGTTATCGCAAAAAGTACGGTAGATATTCTGATAACCATCTATTTCAAATATGAGCGATCCAATAATCAGGTTTTTTGATTCATGCGGCTGTGGAATATTTTGCAGGGATGAACTGCACGTTAAACTTAAAACGAATACAAATATGATGAATAGATTTGTTTTCTTCACCATGTAATTAACTCCTGTTTCAATACATTAAAATGTTTGAATTTTTGAGAATTCTTCAATGTTGTAAACTTAAGGATAAAACAGGTGATAAGCAAGAAAAAAATGATTTTGGGATATAGATGTCAGAAATTAATAGCACACGGATGACGCGGATATGTACGGATTTTTTGAAATGGCAGAATTTTAACTTGTTTTATTCTGCTGCGATTTTTTTCCGGATTATCTGCAGACCATCGTTTACTTCATCACGGGGCAAATTACCCGCACAAAGTTCTTCATCTGTTCGTTTTAACAGGCGTTGATAAAACTGCTCCCCTTCAATGAATATAACCGGATATTGAAGCTCGATCAGCGCGAATAAAATATTTTCAGCTTTTGCAAAGGAACCTGATATCTCATAAAATCGAAAAAGTTTAAATTGCGTTTTAGCGGGTATGTCATTTTGGTGAATTTTTTCGGCAAGATCATTTAATTTTTGAAGATAATATTCCTGTCTCCAGTATTTACTCTCGATAATGACCTGCGCCAGCACGCTGAATGTTTTGCTGTACAAATCAGAGGCGATACGGGCAGACCCGCCTTTTGATTCGACGATTTGTGCCTCCTCATTCAAAAGTTCGGCAATAAACACACAGCGTTCATAACCGGTATCCGAGCTGCTTTTAAATAATTGTAAAATGGTGTCATCAGATAATGATAATATAAATTCACGATCTGAACCAAGTAGATCTTTATACGCTTTTTGAATTTCACTTTCTGCCAGTTCGTATTTTTTGATCTCCCGATTGAATATAATCTGTGCCAGAACATTTGAGAACTGTTCGATCATTCGCATGATGTAATCTTTATGGAGCATGGTTGAGCCTTTCTGAGTGAGACGTGAGTCGTCAGACGATAAAAAAGAAGATTTCCGAAATCTGGAAAACCATCAAAATATTTTTTTTTAATGCTGATACGTCAATGCAGAGTTTTTTTTACCTCTGTTCTTCGGTTACCTCCCCTCTGCCGCAGGTTTGCTATGTGATGCGAGAGGCAGTCAATAAAGGGATTGCACTCCGGTAGATTGATTGTCTGTTTCACTTTTTACTTTCAATAGTTATGTATAATTTTTGGATATCTGCGGTAACGAAATCCTACTTCATGATTTACAAATTGATTAGATTATCCGGTTAATCATGTTATTTCTGTTATACCAAAAAAAGATAAACAAATCAATCTTTTTTTTGTATGCGATTTAAATTGTGTCGTACAGCTTGCTTTCGATTTTAAAAAAAACATGTTGTATCTTTGTCATAATTTGTTATTTTATAAACAGTCAATAATTGGTTATATTAATTAGAGAGGGTTAAATATGAGGAGAGTTATTTTATCTGTTATTCTAATGGGGATTGCTTTCTGGGCGTGTTCCAATACAGGCCAGAATCCGTTACTCAAAAAGTTTGAGACACCTTTTGGCACACCTCCGTTTGCCGAGATTCAGGAAAAACACTATATACCGGCGTTTAAGGAGGCGATGAAACAACATCAGCAGGAAGTAATCGCTATTGCAGAAAATCAAGAAGCAGCCACGTTTCAAAATACGATCGACGCGATAGAAGCAAGTGGTGAGGTGCTTGATCGCGTCAGTGGTGTTTTCTATAATCTGCTGTCTGCCAACACCAACGATGAAATGCAGGCAATTGCACAGGAAGTTGCTCCGATGATGTCGAAACATCGCGATGATATTTTATTGAATGAAAAGCTGTTTCAGCGTATCAAAACGGTTCACGATCAACAGGAGAGTCTCACCCTGACTTCAGAACAGAAAACCGTTCTTGATAAATATTATAAACAATTTGTCCGTGGGGGAGCAAATTTACCGGACGATAAAAAAGCTGAACTGCGAAAAATCAATGAAAAATTATCGGTTCTGTCGCTTAATTTTGGTGAAAATGTTTTGAAAGAAACCAATAAATTTAAAATAGTGATCGAAGACGAAGCTGATTTGGCTGGCTTGCCTGAAAATGTTATCAGTGCGGCAGCAGAAGCAGCAAAGGAACGTGAACTTGATGGAAAATGGGTGTTTACGATTCACAAACCGAGCATGATTCCGTTTTTGCAGTATTCTGAAAAACGCGATTTGCGCGAGAAAATTTTCAAAGCATACATTAATGTGGGTAATCACGATGATGAACTGGATAATAAAGCCAATGCTTCCGAAATGGCGGCATTGCGCGTGAAGCGGGCGAATCTGCTGGGTTACCCGACCCACGCTCATTTTGTGCTTGAAGAAAATATGGCCAAAGAGCCCAAAAATGTGTACGATTTACTCAATCAATTGTGGAAACCCGCGCTCGTCAGGGCAAAACAGGAAGCTAAAGAGTTGCAAGCACTTATCGATAAAGAAGGTAAAAATTTTAAATTGCAGCCCTGGGACTGGTGGTATTATGCAGAAAAAGTCAAAAAAATTAAATATGATCTGGATGAAGAAATGTTGCGGCCCTATTTTAAACTGGAAAACGTGATTGACGGTGTTTTCGGACTGGCGGCGCAATTATGGGGAATTCAACTAACAGAGCGGACCGATATTCCCACATATCATCCGGATGTCAAAGTATTCGAAGTGAAAGAAGCAAATGGCGATCACATCGGCATTTTATATACAGATTATTTTCCACGGGCAAGCAAACGTGGCGGCGCGTGGATGAATTCTTATCGCAAGCAGTCACGTGTCGGCGGTGTAGAAAAAACACCGGTTATCTTTAATGTCGGTAATTTTTCCAAACCCACGGGAGATAAACCATCTTTGCTCAGTTTGGACGAAACTTCAACATTGTTCCATGAGTTTGGTCATGCATTGCATGGGTTGCTTTCCGACTGTACTTATCCCACTATTTCAGGCACAAGCGTTCCCAGGGATTTTGTGGAACTGCCGTCTCAGATCATGGAAAATTGGGCGTTTGAACCAGACATGTTAAAACAATATGCCCAACATTATGAAACCGGCGAACCCATTCCCGACGAATTGATCGAGAAACTGAAAAATGCAAAATATTTTAACCAGGGATTTATTACTGTCGAATATCTGGCAGCATCTTTCCTGGATATGGACTGGCACACGCTGACAGAGGCGAAAGAACATGACGCCATGGAATTCGAGCGTCAGTCGCTGGATAAAATCGGCTTAATTCCTGAAATCGTCGTCCGCTACCGAACGCCTTATTTCCGGCATATTTTCGCTGGCGGATATTCGTCCGGTTATTACAGTTATATTTGGGCAGAAGTGCTGGATGCCGATGCCTTTGAAGCATTTAAAGAAAACGGATTATTCGATAAGGAAATAGCCGCCTCATTCCGCAAAAATATTCTTGCAGCAGGTGGCACAGAAGATCCGATGGTACTTTATAAGCGATTTCGAGGGGCCGAACCAAAGATTGAGCCGTTATTGGAAAAAAGAGGTTTGAAATAACAGATATGCGTTTCCGCTTCTTCGCTTGAAAAATTTTTGAGCCTACAAAGCGCCGGCATTAAATATGAACCGGCGCTTTTTTGATGACTATTTTTCAAAATCCCGGTACAGAAAACTAGGTTGAATTCCCTGGTTGTTCTGATATTTTCCGCCGGAGTATGTATCAAAATCGCCTTCAATCGTGTGGTAATAAATTTGGCACACCTCAACATCCGGATAAATGGTAATCGGCAGGATGCAGAAAATTTCCAATGTCCAGTATCCGGCAAATCCCACATCCCCGAATCCTGCGGTGACATGAATAAACAATCCCAGCCGTCCGATAGAGGAACGACCCTCGAGCATGGGCACGAGATTATTAGTTCGTGTATATTCCAATGTCCGTCCTAAATACAACCGATTGGGTTGAAGCGTCAGTCCTTTTTTGGGAATGATGATTTGTTCGGTATGGTTTGCACTTTTCATATCCAGCACCGGACTTTTATAAGCAAGTAATTCATTGTGCAGTCGTAAATTATAGCTATTGGGGTTGAGTTGTTTTTCATGAAACGGTTCAATGAAAATATCTGTACCAAGTCGCGCAAAAATTTCCTTACCTGATAATATCACAGTAGCTTCTCCGGAGGTAATTTTTATTCTTTGGGTGGCCAGACAATTCCGCCGTGATCGCGTCTGTACCAAGGAATCCAGTCCAAACCAAGGGATTTTGTTTTTGCCGCAAGTTGTTTATATCTTTCCGATTCCATAAACGGTATTTTGCTTAAATCAAACGGATGATCGAATGTTGACAGATGATCTGACAGTACTTTTTTTAACCGATCCAGTATTTCTGCATATTGCGGATCATTTGCCAAATTTGTCATTTCATAAGGATCGTTTTCAAGGTTATATAATTGATCCTGATCGAAATAGTGGGGAATAAATTCGATCGCGATCTGCGAATGTTCCTGTCGGGCTGTATTTAAATGATTGGGTGCATAGTCAAGCTCACCTCTTTTCATTTTTTCAATAACATTCCCCGGTAATCGGAAAGCGATGTACTTATAGCGTCCATCTGTAACCGCACGTGTGTGACCAGATTCAGTGAACAGATATTCGTGAATATTATGTTGTGGCTTTTTTAAAATCGGCAGTAAGCTTTTGCCATCAAATTTGGCGCTATCAGGGATCGGCACTTTAGCTGCTTCTAACACAGTCGGTAAAATATCCACACTCCCAACAAGCGCATCAGAAGTGATTCCGGCTTTAACCTTTTCGGGCCAGCGAATGATGAACGGAACGTGAGTTCCGCGTTCATAAGTTGTGGCTTTCCCTGGCTCAATATTATGATCAGACATATAAATCACGATCGTGTTATCTTCAAGTGCCAGTTCGGTCAATTTTTTCAGAATAATACCGATGTGTGAATCCAGCATTCGCATCCCGGCATAAGCATGTTGCTTTGTTTCTGCGACATCTTTTAGTTTGTTTTTAATGTCATCTATCGGAAATTGGTCATTATTCACTTCATCGATTTTGCCACTGAGCGTGTATCGCGGGTCAAAATCCAGGGATTCCACATGGTTCGGGCCGTGGACAGCGGTGGTTGCCACATACAAGAAGAATGGCTTTTGATCTTCTGAACGTTGTTTCATAAAATCCACCGCACCTTTTGTAATCCATGGGAAATTGTGAAATCTCAATTTTTTTAAAGGAAACATATCGAAATTTTCCCAAACAGCGCTGGCAGCATAATCAAACCCGGCATCTTTCATAATTTGTCCGGTAACGATGCGTTGATGTAATTGCAGTTGTGCATTTACTTCCGGATCATCAGGATCAGCATCTTCGGGGATTTGTGGCAATCGCACAGATTCCGGCATTTTACCAATATGCCATTTACCAGCCATGCCCGTAACATAGCCGTTTTTCGATAATATTCGGGCGATAGTTGGTGCTGAGGAATCAATATACGCATTCCAGCCAATTGAATAGGGCTGATCCGGTGGAAACTCTTCTAGAAAGTTTGGATGTTTACATCTGCCCGGTAACTGCCCGGTTAGGAGTGCATATCGGCTGGGTGTACACATCGGAGCAGCTACATACGAATGAACGAACCGAATTCCAGCAGATGCCAGCGAGTCCAGATTTGGCGTCGGGAATTTACCGTCATAGCAATTTAAATAAGAGGGAGGAAGTTCATCCGAATAGAACAATATGATATTTGGTTGGCGCTGATCTTTTTTCGTGCTACATCGAGTCAATAGACCAAGACTCGCAGCAAGTGATAACTGACCTGTTTGGTTTAGAAATTTACGTCTGGTTATGCTCATATCGTCTATCCTTCGTTTGAATAATTATTATTTAATGGTAAATAGAAAAGATAGGAATTCAGCTTCAAATATGCAATAGAAAATTCAACCCAATAATCGTTTCTGACCGGTCAGTTGCTGGACTTCTGTGATATTTTGAGAGGCTTCAAGACAGCCGAGATAGTTGCCCTCATCGTCCCGAAGTGCATAATATTCGATCAGGATTTTTTGTGTTTGTTCGTTGGAATCGACCTTCATATCAATCCAGAATCGGGCTTTATCGCGGGTGCCTGCTTTCATTTCCGTTAGTATTTCCTCGACCATAGCCAGACTTTTTGAAGGATGGCACTTGCGTACATTTTGGCCGACTACTGCTGTGGGACGTTTAAATATTCGGGTTTGGTGTTTGTTCCATGCTAACACCATGTCATTTGCGTCTACAATTGAAAATTCAATGGGTAGAGTTTCTAAAAATGACTCGAGAATTTTTTGATTTAATTCGCCAACCATTTGATTTTTCTCCTGTGTTTGTTTCGATTAAATGGTAAAAAAAATCCACCAGGGATTTTATCGGCGGATTTTTTAAAAGTTGTGTTTGCTTGAATATTTTATTAACTAAAGAACAGATTGAATAATATCCGAACGAAAACTCAGATGATTGTTATTATGTATAAAATTTTTTTACTTTCGCGATTATCTGTCGTTCTGTCATTTTATCACAACATTCATTTGCAGTAATCTTTTTGGAGATAGACTTGGATTTTTTTATCTCTTTTTCCAACTCTGTTCGCGCCTCTCCCGGTCCAAAGATGTAAATCTGTTCTGCATCTTTAACGTTTCGGATCAGTTGTTTGTAGTAATTTTGCAGATGTTTCTTTCGGCGTCCCTCTAATTTTCGTTCCGCAGATACATCCTGAGGTGCATAAGGAGTTTTAGAGCGAGAACCTCCAAGTGTTTTTATATGGCTTTCCACATCTGATTCCATTTTGCTCATTTGAGCATTCCCATTGATGATTGAAACAATGTAAGCTTTCTCATGATCCACCCATAAGCCAATATTTTTTAACATAATGTCCTCCTTTTATAATAGAAGTTTTGGTGAAAACTAAAGAAGTTTTTATGAAGGATAACAAATTTACACATTTTGAAAGCTGGGAAATTTTGAGGAAAGTAAAAAAAGTGTATCATACTACGCCCGCCGCTGTTTAATACAACTTTTCACTCATATTATGAATGACGAAACAGGTGAGAATTTCTTTGTTCATTCATTATTAACTCCTAAAATAATCTACAATAAAAAAAATGAAATGTCAATTGGTATTTTAAAAAAAGAAAAAATGTGATAAAAATTTTTGAGAAGTTTGAAACGAGTTATTAAATTTATTAGACGAAACTTGCGGTTGCAGTCTTCAGCATATCCAGAAAATCAAACACCCGGGCAGCATAGCGGTCTTTGATTTCAAACCGGGATTCACCATGGCCGGATAATTCTTTTTCCAGGCAGGATACAAATCGTTTTAATCTTTTTTGATGAATACCTAATTTTGCTTGCAGGGGATCAGTAAAAATACCGGCAAAGGAAGTAACGAATGCAAGCGCTGTCATAATAGTTCCGATAGAAGCAATCGTGAGTCCGACTGACGCGGTCACGGGAAACAGATTATAATAAAGTGAACCGAGTGAGGGTCCCATGAAAAAATTTTGGACGGCAAAATTTTGTGCGATTGCGCTGGCCATTGCCGTTCCTGTTGCCATTGCGCCGGGTGTCATTTTGTGAAACATCGTCATCCCGGCAGAGAGAGCGATAATGCTGCCGGCAAGGTCGGCCGCCGCTGTACGTGATGCAGAATACTCAATCAAATTTTCTTCCAGGACTTTTCTGAATTGCGGATCCTGAGATTTATTCCTGATTCGTGTCAGTTCTCTAATAAAAAGTGATGCAATATCCGGCTGGTTTAATATTTCCTCAAATAATGCGTCTTTTGTTGATTTACGATGGTTCAGAACGAATGGCAATTCCAACAATTCTGTGTAGATGAGCCATCTGATTTCTTTCTGTACCCGTGTTTCAAAACCAGGAGGTAATTTTTCAATAACGGATGGAAGTCTTTCTGCATTCAATTTACGTAAAAGCGAAGAACTGGCACGCAAACCAGTGTATGGAAGCGCCCAAAAAATATTAAACGGCCCTTTGACCAAATCAGTGCCCAGAGCATTTTTATTTAGTTTAATAGCGCCGCGAAATGAAAAATGCTGATTGACAAAAACCGGAATTTGATCATAACGAGAGGCAATGTATTTTTGAATTGCCACCTCAATCGAATTTTTTACTTGAATGATCTCTTGTTTAGAATGATCTGTTTTCATCGTTCAAATAACTTTCACTTTGCGAAATTTGGTTTCTACTGATTCAAAACCGTTATTGAGGCAAAGTTCCAGTGCATCGGTTGCTTTTTGAAAAAAAAGCGGGAGCTGTTCTCGTTGCTCCGGTAGAAATTTACTCAGGACATAAGATGAAATATCACTATGATCTGGTTTTGAAACTCCGAGTCGAAATCTCATGAAATCACGCGTGCTTAAACTTTGGGAGACCGAACGGAGCCCGTTGTGACCGGCAAGCCCGCCATTTCTTTTAAAACTAAGAAAACCAAAATCGAGCTCAATTTCATCATGAATAATTAAAATTTCCTCTGGCGCTATCTTATAAAAAGAGGCTAATAATTGAACACTGTTGCCACTGCGGTTCATATAGGTATATGGTTTTAAAAAATATATCTTTTCACCGTAAAAGTTATTTTCCGCATAATAGCCGCTAAATTTTTTCTGCCATGAGAGTGAGTCCAAATAACCGCCTGCTTCGGCTAATAACCAGGCAATATTGTGACGAGTCATGGAATATTCAATGCCAGGATTTCCTAAAAAGGCAACCAGTCTAATCATGTATTTCCTTTAAATTCATAATATCAAATAATTAAACAAAGGTGTAAAAAAAGAACAATCGTTACTCTTTTCATACAACATGAATCCGGAAATTAACGCAAGAAAGAATGACAGGCTAAACAGGTAACTTGTTTATTGATAAAATTAGCCCGGAGGCCAGCCAAGTTTACGACCGCCTAAAAAGTGCAGATGAATGTGATATACTTCCTGTCCCGCATCTTGATTACAATTAAAAACAAGCCGATAACCGCGCTCACTAAGATTTAGTTCTTTTGCCAGATATTTTGCCCGCAAAAAGAGCTTGCCCACAAGTTTCTGGTCGTCTTCGGTGAGATGATTAATTGTAGGAATATGTTTACGCGGAATAATCAAAACATGCACGGGCGATTTGGGCCGAATGTCATGAAATGCGACCACGTCTTCATCTTCAAATAAAATGTTGGCCGACATTTCATGATTCACGATTTTACAAAAGATACAATCTTCCATATTAGCCAAATGTTTAGGTGATCAATTTTATTTTTTTGAAACATAAATATACAATATTCAGCGTTTAATTACAATGATTTTTTATTAATTTTTTGATGATTGGATTGAATAGAAAAGTGTACTGTAAAGTACAAAGTTATGTACCTGAGCGGGCAATTTTATTATATATCGAAGTATATTATAGTCGATATAAGTTATAAATAAATAAAAAATTGAGCGGTATTTAAATTAGCGGCATGTGCCTTGCATTTGAAATGGTCAAAAGTGAAAATAAAGAACAATCATAAAAATATTCGGAGGTAAAATATGAAACGCACAGTTTTCAGAATCACCATATTCGCCCTTTTCGCGATCTTAGCAGTTCACACAATCGCCGATGCTCAAATCCGTCGAAAACCACGGCGTCCGAAACAGATGATGAATAAGCAAATTAATCCTGCACCAGCCATTGGATTACGAATCGGCAATGATTTTGAAAATGAACTATATCTGCTCGGTGGACAATTTTGGATGCCGGTTGGTCGTTTCTGGACGGTGGCGCCAAATTTTGAATACTATTTCGTTGATGAAAACGATAATTACACTCGCTGGCAATTCAACGCTGATCTGATTTTCAAGCCTGCTCCGAGAAGTCCATTTCATATTGGGGGTGGACTTGCAGCGAACTACCTGACGCCTTCAGAAGGTGATAGTGACACTAAATTGGGTGGCAATGTTTTGGTAGGTCTTGATTTTAGCGGATTGCGAAAAGCAAGCATGTATCCTTATATCCATGCCCGCTGGACTTTTCTCGAAGATGATAATTACTTTTCCCTCGTTGGTGGAATAAACGTTGTGCTTCGTTAGTTTTTCCTGGTGGAATTAGTTTTTAAGTGAAAGCTCTGGTTGATAAAATACCAGAGCTTTTTTTATGATTGAAAATTTATCACATGATTAAAAAGCATGCATTTGGGACAGATGTTTTTGTGGTGCAATGTTCTGTTTGTAATATGCATAACCTTTTGAATTATTCAAAATTATCTAATTACAAAATTATGATTAAAAATTATGTTTAATGGAATAGTAATTGCTGATAGCCATGCTGATGATGGATAACTTAATTTATTTTGGGAGTTTATAATGCGATGTTCGGGTAGTGAGTTGGTTTCTTTAAATGAAGCACAACGAATATTAAAAGTCCAAAAAAAGGAATTGTTTCGACTGATTGATTGCGGGAAGCTTATTCCTTACAAAACTGGGGCCAAAATCCAAATAGAATTGGAAAGTATAATTGCGATGAAATCGTGCACGCATCAACGAGCGAGTGTGAATAAAGATAGCTATTTTGCAGATAATTGTTCAAGTGCAGAAATTGATATGATTTCAGAGTGGACATAAATTTAATTTGTACCTAAATTTCTAAAATGAATTATAAAAATGAAAAAATAGATTTATTTCCCGCGAAACACACGAAATAGTGCTTAATTCAAAATAAAAAAATAACATTTCGTGTATTTTTGTGTGTTTAGTGGGCTAAAATTGTATAATAATTTTCTTTTTAGAATTTTAGATTATATATAAAGCAACAAAAAAGGATGCCTTAATAAGCATCCTTTTTTTTGTCGGGGCGCCGAGATTTGAACTCGGGACTTCCTGCTCCCAAAGCAGGCGCGCTACCCGGACTGCGCTACGCCCCGTTATTAGAAGTCTAAATGTAACTAAATTATTTATAAAAATCAAGCAATATTTTCAAAATATTGACGCACTTTTCGGAGAGCAAAGCCGCGATGGCTAATGTTATTTTTTACTGAAAGCGGCATTTCAGCAAAAGTTTGATTATATCCCGGAACATAAAAAAGTGGGTCGTACCCAAATCCGTGCGACCCTTTTATTTTGTTCAGGATGAAACCGTGGCACGTTCCTTCCAGTAAAGTTACCTGACCATTTTCAGCAATTGCGATAACACATCGAAAACAGGCGGTTCGTTGCTCTATGGGGACGTCTTTCAATTTGTTTAATAGCTTCTCATTGTTCATTGCATAAGTTGCATTCTCTCCGGCAAATCGACTTGAGTAAACGCCCGGATCTCCGTTAATGAAATCGACTTCAAGCCCTGTATCATCAGCAAGGCTCGGAAGTCCGGTTGCCTGATGTATTTCCCGGGCTTTTTTTTCGGCATTCGCTTCAAGCGTATCGCCATCCTCAATAATTTCTGGTATTTCAGGGAAGGAATCTAATGTTACAATATCTATATTTAACCCGGATAACATATCTTTAATTTCTAATATTTTATCCTGATTGCGAGTCGCTAAAATCAGATTTTTCTGTGATCTTCCAGACATCTAATTAGCCGTAGACCTCGTTTTGGTTGCATTTACATACACTAACATATCTCTCTTTGAACTTCCATACTTCATTATTATCTTTTATAGAATTTATTACCTGGACATAATTAAAGGTTTCGCCACATTTATTACAATGATTTTTTTGGTCTTCTTTATTAACACCAAGCTTTGCTGAAAAACTTTTATCCTTTCGACCCATTTTGTGTATCTCCTATACTTAATACTGGCTATTTGTGTTTATTATTCATTTTATTTTTTAATTGATCCAATTCCTGCTCTAATCGATTCACTTTATTATTTAGTCGGATAACAGCTTGATTATCGCGTGTAACTCGTTGATGCCGTAAATTTTTCAATGACTTCTGGCGATAACCCGCTTCTTGCTGAGGAATTGAATATGATTTTCTTTTTCCTACAGTTACAAATACATTTAGGTGTGCATTGGATCTCAGAAAACTTAACGGTACTGTTGAACCAGGTTTAATTCTTTTAATCAACCGTCCCAATTGCAATGGATGGTGTAACGTTTCATTGTTAAATTTAATAAGAATATCGTCTTTTTTAAGCCCTGCTTTGTCGGCAGGAGAACCATCAAGAACTTTCACAATTCTGAGGTGTCGCGCGAATGCTGTATCTGGTTCGATTTGAATACCAATCCAACCAGTTTCTTCATGGTATGCTCGAATAATTTCGTTGGCAATCGCACAGGTTTTGGCTATCGGGAAGGCAATTCCTGCATCAGCAAACAGGTTTTCGTTTGCTGGATCTCTCTGTACTTCAATTTGAGCAGCCAAGATACCAATAACTTTGCCATGAATATCAAAAACCGGACTTCCACTATTCCCGGGGCTTACTAATACCGATAAATGTATTAATCCATGTTCCAAAAGTCCACTTACCAGTCCAAATGAAATCGACGGTGAAATTCCCATGGAATTACCCATTAACGTTACCCATGCCCCTAATTGGATTTCCTCTGTTGTATCGATTTGCGGAGGCTTTAAATTTTTAGCGTCTATTTTTAATACCGTTATGCCGGTTTCCGGATCTTTTCCGATAAATACCGGTTGATATCTGGAGCCATCGTGCAAAATGACCTTAATTTCTTCAAATTCGTTAAGTTCATTATTTTTAGTAATAATGTAACCTTCTTCATTATAAATCAATCCCGAACAAATGCTATTATAAAAAATAGTCTTTTCTTCTCTTGTATCTTTGAAGAACGAAAGTATACCATTTTCTTTTGAAATGGTGTAAGAGTGGGATGATTTTGAAGAAATGGTGACAACTGAGGGTTTTGCTATTTTTACCAATTCAGAAATTTCATTCTGAATTTGTTCCAGTACTTTATTACGGGGAAAAGCAAATAATAAATTATACGAAATAAGTATTAGATAAATAAATACTAATAAATTAATGACTTTGCTCTTCATCGCCACTTGTCCCTGAAACCCTATCATTAATATACTATTTGGTTAACCTGATAAGACTGTTTGTTTCTAAGCGCTAAACTGTCTCTGTTTTGAGTTCGATTGATGGAATCCAAATAACTGGAGTTTAAGGATTGTCCCTGAGTTTGTATCAACTTTTCCGGTGACGTCCTTTCGATTACGTATATTACATTTTCTGTTTCTTTCATAATATCGGAATTCGTTTGTTGTGCAGGATTCCCGCCATACCATTCGTCGTTTATATAAGCATCCGGTGTTGGCGATTGATATGGCTTTTTCACTTGTTCCAGGACTAAAACAATAGCGATAACTATTATCGCAACAGACATACCGTAAATTGGTATTTTTGCCGGCCAACTCCAGACTATTTCATGTAAACGACGCCTCCCAATTCCCGATTCAATTCTGATTCTTGTGTGCAAAACCGTATCAAAATCTTCTGATGTCTGTATTTGTTTGAATTTTTTCATCTGAGTTGATAATTTATCTACTCTGGAAACTGTATCCGCACAGTTAATACACTCTTCAAGATGTCTTTCGAAAGAGGTTTTATCTGTGCCTTTTAGCGCCCCCTCAATATAATCGGAAATCAATTTTTTAAATCGTTTACATTTTTTCATTGATACCCCAAATTTTACCTAAGTGCCTGTTCTCTTATCTGTACTCTTTGTACAATGAATTTAAATTCCTCCCTTCTATTTCAAAAAGCAATTAGCTGAAAATTTATTAATTTTTTAATAAATGTTTCAGTCTTTCCTGAAGTTTTAGTCTTCCTCTGTTTACTCGTGATTTTACTGTTCCTAATGGAATATTAACTATTTTACTAATTTCTTCGTAAGACAGTTCCTGAACATCTCGAAGTAATATCACTTCTCTGAATTTTGGTGATAAGGACTGAATTTCCTGGTGTATTATTTCTTCTTTTATTGAACCATCTACAGTTTTTTCAGGATTAAACGCTTCGTCAGAAATATCATAATCTTTATCGTCATAACCCAGATCTGTTATTGAGAAAAATTTTCGTCGTTTTCTTTTTCGTAACTCTGTCTTGGCTAAGTTGCCGGCAATAGTATAAATCCAGGTCGAAAATTTAGCTACTTTTTGGTAGGCCTTTCGATTCCTGTAGACTCTGAGAAAAGTTTCTTGTACCAAATCTTCCGCTTCTTCAGAATTTCCCAAAAAACGGTAGACGAAGTTCAATAATTGATTTTTGTAACGCTTTACAATTAAATCAAATGCATAGAGATCTCCATTTTGAAATCTCTCAATTAAATCTTCATCTGATGGTTTCTTTGTTTTTTCCTCATAAGTCATTTCGTAATCCTTAATTTTAACCGATGGGACTTCTAAAAGTTCCATAATATAACTGTATGTAAACGATGCTGTGTTTTTTCGGAGATTGTATTATCTAAATAATATGACAATTTATTTTACCAGCCTGGCATCATAGTTTAATGAGATTATATACAAGCATTTGCATAATAAAATTAGGGGTTTGGTATCCGGTTTTTAGATTTCGATCTGCCTGCTGTAATAATAAAAATGCCTGTTCAATTTTTTTTGGTGTATAATAACGGGCAGCCGAACGATATTCTTTTACAAAATAAAAATTTACCCCGGCCAATTTAGCGATTTCGTTATCTGGTTTACGAATATTTTGAGGCGCTAATACCTTGAGCAACGTACAAAAATAATTCGTCAACCGGATGATCATTACTGTTGGAGGTTCTCCCTGTTCCATTAATTGGTTAATGATTAATAGACCAGCTTCTAAATTTTTTTGACCGATTACTTTTGTTAAATGAAATACATTAAATTCTTTGGAAAATCCAACAACAGCCTGAATATCTGCTTCCTGAATTCGACTACCATCAGCCAAATTAAGGAATACTTTCTCAAGCTCATTAACTAAATTCATCTGCGAATTACCAACATACGTATGGAGTAGTTGAATCGCCTGAGGTGTTATCTCGTTTCCGCGGTCTTCGATGTATTTTTTTATCCATGGCCCGACTTGATTGTCATAAAGAGATTTAAATTCGACAGTTGCGGTATTTTTTTTTAGTGTACTATACGCTTTGCCTCTTAAATTATCCGCATTTGCTAAAAGAACCATACAGGTCGTGGGTGTTGGTGATTTTGTATAATCAGCGATCCTGTTTAAATGGCTGGTAGACCATTTTTGAATTTCTTTAACGATTATCGTTCGCCGTTCAGACATCATCGGGTATGACCGGGCCACGTCAATTACCTTGATGCTATCCGTATCACTGGCATAATAAATATCAAGGTTAAAATCTCGCACCTCAGATTGTACGGTGTGTTCAATAACTTTGTCGGTCGCCCGGTCCATTGAAAATTTTTCTTCTCCAAAAAAATAATAAACCGGTGCAATGTCTTTCTTTTTTAAATTTTTTAAAAAAGTATTATATTCCATATTTATATATCATGATTTTTTCGTTTTCGCGGGCTCTCTTTTAATTGCTAGTAAAAGAAAATAGAAAAAACCGCCCCATAGAAAAATTATAATAACTGTCATCATAATGAATGCTGTTAATTTCATTATTGATAATCCTTAAAATGTATGCGGCTGACAATTTTTTTATTTAATAATAAAAAAATAATAATGACAATTACCCATTGAAAAAGGCACGTTCCCAACGTGTATTGCCCAAAGGGATTCCACCAGGTTTCAGAGTCCCATTGAATGGATTGCCAAAACCACCAGCCAATAAGAATAATAAATTCGATAGGTATAACGAATTTAATGATTACATCGAACCATTTACCGACATAAATGTCATTGCCTGATGTGTTGATAATAGTGGTTCTGAATTTAGTAGCCCCGTATTTAATAACCGCAATCGAGAAAAAGCAACCACTTACCATCAGACCAACGCCCCAGGCCCAGTCCTGATTTCCAAAAAAACCCATACTGACGGCTGAAGGAATCCCCATTATAAAACCAAACGCCCATACAATTCGAATAGCATTTTTGCGCGTGATCCCCATATCCATGAAAATTCTGGTAACCATTTCAATCATTGCCAGTAGCGACGAAAGCGCTGCAAAGCTTAATGCCAGGAAAAAAAATGGCATAAATATACTACCCAGTGGTATTTTGGCAAACAGTTCCGGCAACCAGATAAAAGTGAGTCCTGTGTTTGCTGGTCCTGCCTCGCTAATGATTGCCGTTGGATTTACGCCAAGTTCCGGCGCCAACGCGAAAACAGCCGGGAAAAACACCAGACCCGATAATATCGACGCTGAGTTGTTGCCAAATCCTGTGATAAATGAATTAAGAACAATGTCCTCATTTTTTTTTGTATATATGGCAAACGTCAACAATAATCCCCAACCTGCGCCTGTAGACCAGGCTGATTGTGACAGTGCGTTGAGCCATACCTTATGATCCAGCAGCAGCCTCCAGTCCGGGTTGAAGAAGAAATTTAAGCCATTTACTGCGCCGGGCAAAGTGAGTGCCCGAATACTGACGATGATTATTAAACCGATTAAAGACGGTATTAAAATTCTGTTCGCTTTTTCAATTCCCCGAACAATACCATTGTAAATGATCAATGCACCGGTGGAAATTGCAATAAAATGAAACAAGACCGGTAGATACGGCCTACTAACAAAAGCATTCCAATAATCTAAGGCATTTGTTTGTCCCAGATTACCAGCAAGCGATGATACAAAATATTTCACGCACCACCCCATAACAACCGAATAATAAAACATGATTGCCATGGTACAAAATCCGACGAATCCGCCCATCCAGGAGTACTTTTTTCCAATAAGTTTTCCGAACGCTCCAACTGGTCCCAGCCGCGTATGTTTACCGATAGCCAATTCAGCGATGAGTAACGGAATCGACCACAAAAACAGAAAAATAATCCACGGAATCAGGAAAACCGCTCCGCCATTGAGAGCGAGAATTCTCGGAAACCGCCAGATGTTACCAGTACCGATTGCCATTCCTAAAGCTGCAAGAATTAAAGCCCATCGAGATGAAAATACCTCTCGTTTTTCCATTAATTCTCCCGTAGAAAAGTGTTCTGGTTCCGGATGTCAAATGACGGACAGAAATCCGAATTGGATAATATCAGATAATTAATGCAATATAATTGATTTAAATAAATATTGCAAGAAAAAACTTATTTTTTAATGCATAAAAAAACCCTCTCAACTTACAGATGTTGAGAGGGTTTAAAAAAATTATCTCTAAAAGTGAAATTTGTTTATTTTTAGAAAAAATGTAAAAAACTAACCTTGAACATGAGGTCCGGTGCGCCGTCATCAAGACCGATGCCAAGGGCACCACGTACTCTACTACCCATCTCGAGTGTATAATCAACACCGCCACTGAGCATCATGTAATCATATTCAGTACGCAACATTAATTCACCCACTGCAGCCATTTGTTCATTTATCGGATAAATAGCGCCACCGGCAAGTGTTATTGATGTTTCGTACTCAGTATCTTCTGAAGATTCGCCTGTTTCCCAGTCGAAGTCTTCTGTGGTGACTTCAATAAAATCAAGGCCAAAAGTACCGGTAATAACCATGCCATTATCCAGCGGGTGGCGTAAAGAACCGTATCCGCCAAAATTCAGTGAACCGTACCCTACTTTTTCTTCACCAATTGGTAAAGTCGCGTAACCACCGGCCGAGATATTTGTTTTGCCGGGCATTACATTGTATCGAGCACCAACATAAAGATCTTGCAAGCCGGATTCACCATCCACTTCTATGGTTTGCCCGCCAACTTTTATATCATCGAAGCTGCGGCTCGAAAAACCAAGTGCAGCATCTATGTGTAATTTATCATTAAGGGGATAGGCTCCCTGCGCGCCAATATCCAGACTAGAGGAACCATCATAGCTGGAATAATCCAGACCACCGTTAATGAATAATGTCTTGGCAATAGGTGCATCTCTCAGGAAATTTTGAAATAGCTTTACATCATCCAAAGGATTTTGTGCAAAGACAAAAGAAACACTAAGTATAGAAATGGTAACTATCAGAATTAGGGATTTCGATTTCATTTGTATTCTCCTTATTTTATTAATCGAACTTGGGACCATCATTATATATGTCCTCTTTCTTTTCCCTTAAAATGTAGGCCTAATATATCAAAAAAAAAAGTGATAGTCAAGCAAATTTTGTAAATTATTATCTCACAACAAGATTCACTAATTTGTTTTTAACGACAATTGTTTTGATGATTTTCTTGCCTTCGGTGTATTTCTTAATTTTGGGCAACGCAAGAGCGTTTTCGACAATTGCATCGTCTGGTGTATCGGGTTCTGCCTCCATGTTTTCGCGGACTTTTCCGTTAACCTGTATGACGATCGGTATCGTATCGCTCTTTATTTTATCTTCATCATAGCCCGGAAATAGTGCATTGAAAATCGAGTCTTCATAACCGAGTTTGTGCCATAACTCCTCGGCCAGATGCGGCGCGAACGGCGCCAGCAGCAGAATTAGCGTTTCCCGTGCATCTTCGACGATGGATTTGTTTTGTTCTTCCGGCTTAATATCCTGAATATAAGGATACATTTCATTGACCATTTCCATTAACCGGCTGATCGCTGTATTGAAATGAAAATTTTCCAGTCCATGCGTCACCATCTTGGTAGTATAATGTCGGATCCGTTCCAGCTCTTTGCAGCGATCGGTCTCGTTTCCGGTCGGCTTGTTTTCATCGATCATTTCAACCAGCCGCCAAATGCGGTTCAGAAAACGGTGAATACCGACAATTCCCTCGTCGCTCCAGTCGCCGCCGTCGGCATAGTTTCCCATGAACATCATGTACATGCGAAATGTGTCAGAGCCATATTCATCAATAAATCGATCCGGATTGACGACATTGCCGCGGGATTTCGACATTTTGTTTCCTTCCCGGGTAATTACACCCTGGTGGAACAGTTTCTGAAACGGCTCATCAAAATCAATTAACTTCAGATCATATAAAACTTTGACAAAGAACCGTGCATATAACAGATGCATTACCGCGTGTTCTGCGCCACCAACGTATTGATGCACCGGCATCCAGTGCTTCAACACGTCGCGGTCGAAAGCTGCGGAATCCAGATGCGGCGTGGGATAACGTAAAAAATACCACGACGAGCAGACGAACGTGTCCATCGTATCCACTTCACGTTTTGCGTTTTTGCCACACTTGGGACATGTCGTATTTACAAAATTTAACGCAGACGTCAACGGCGATTCACCTTTTCCCTTAAATTCAACTTTTTCTGGCAACAGTATGGGTAATTCTTCAACAGGCACGGGAACTTCACCGCAATCCGGACAAAAAACAATCGGGATCGGCGCACCCCAGTAACGTTGCCGTGATATCAACCAATCCCGCAACCGGTAATTGATGGTGCGTTTTCCTGTTTTTTTTTGTTCCAGGAAATCGATGACTTTGTCAATGCCTGCATCTGATTTTAGGCCGTCAAATTGACCGGAATTTATCATGATACCGATATCGATGTATGCAGCCGCAAGTTCATTGGCAGGTTTTCCAGTTGGACTGATCACTTCACGGATAGGCAGATCGTATTTTCGGGCAAATTCAAAATCACGCTCGTCATGCGCTGGTACTGCCATTACGCAGCCGGTTCCGTAAGAGAGCAATACATAGTCAGCAATCCAGATTGGCACTTTTTCTTGATTTACCGGGTTGATGGCATACGCGCCGATAAATTCGCCGGTCTTTTCCCGCTCGGTTGAGGTGCGGTCAATGTCACTGGTTTTGCGTGTTTTTTCAACATACTCCTCAACGGCAGCCGTTCGATCCGGTGTTGTCAGTTTTTCCACCAACGGATGTTCCGGAGCCAGTACCATGTAAGTGACTCCGAATAACGTATCCGGGCGGGTTGTGAACACATCAATTTTATCATCAGTGCCATCGACAGTGAAAGAAATTTCCGCACCCTCGCTGCGACCGATCCAGTTCTTTTGCATGGTGATCGTTTTTTCCGGCCAATCAATTCGACTGTGACCTTCTAACAGTTTTTCCGCATAATCCGTAATTTTGAAAAACCATTGTGCGAGGTCTTTGCGGGTAACATCTGTATCACAGCGCTCACATTTCCCGGTAATAACCTGCTCATTGGCCAGTACAGTCTGGCAGTTGGGGCACCAGTTCACCGGCGCTTTTTTTCGATATGCCAGGCCGTTATTGTATAACAACAGGAAAAACCACTGTGTCCATTTATAATATTCGGTTGAGCTTGTATTTACTTCTTTGGTAAAATCATACATCGCGCCGATGGCTTTTAATTGCTCCCGAAATTGTGTGATGTTCGTTTGTGTACTCTTCGCCGGATGCACGCCCACTTTGATGGCATAGTTTTCAGCCGGCAACCCGAAAGCATCGTAACCAATTGGCTCCAAAACATTGTAACCCTGCATTCGTTTAAAACGGGCAAATGTATCTGTCGGACCGAAATTGTACCAGTGCCCGATATGAAGTTTGTCTCCGGACGGATAGGGAAACATAACCAGACAATAGAAATTTTTCTCAATATTTTCAATTTTCGTTTGATATAATTTTTGTTCTTCCCATTTCTCTTTCCATTTCTTCTCAATTCCAGCAAAAGGGTATGAACTCATGTGACACCTCAAAACATTATACGTGAATTTACAAATGAATTTAAATTTATGAATTAAAAATTGTAAGTGCGGATCTATCTCTTGAAGCGAACAGTTCTTCAATGTTACAGAGACAGATCCCAATGTAGACCGAGGATTGAATCGCTCAAGTCATTTAAAAGGGAGAGATAAATACTCAGAGGTAATAAATAATAATATGCAGTAATCATAAGTATTTAATTCTTTCAAAATTATTAAGTCATGAATATACGAAAAAAAAATATGCATGTCAAGAAAAAATTCAGCCCACAATTTTGAGTTATAAAGTGAGTGCGTTCAAATAATTTTCTTGACATTTAGATGTGACTCCGTTATATTTACCTAAAATGCATAATTTACAGATTTACAAAATATTATTGGAGGAGGTACAATGCGTAAATTTTTGGATATGATGTTGTTATTCGTTATTATTTTTTGCGGTTTCTTATTTGCAAAATCTGCGCAAAATACACATCCGTTTTCTGTGCATGATTTAGTGATAATGGACCGAATTTCTGATCCCCAAATTTCGCCGGACGGAAAGACGATTGTTTTTACCCTGCGTTCGACTGACCTCAACGCAAACCGTGGGCGCACGGATTTATGGTCCGTAAATGCCGACGGCAGCAATTTGCGGCAATTAACCACAAATCCGGCGTCTGATTACAACCCGCGCTGGTCCGCAGATGGCGGTGTAATTTGGTTTCTTTCGACCCGCTCCGGCCTGGCGCAAGTTTGGAAATTAAGTCTCAACAGGGGAGAAGCGCAACAGGTAACCGATCAACCTTTAGCTGTCGGGAATCTGGTAGTTTCCGGTGATGGAAAACATCTCGTTTTTACAATGGATGTTTTCCCTGATTGTGAAAGTATTCAATGTACCGTAAATAGATTGAAAGAAATTGAGCAGCGAAAAATAACAGGGCAGATTTATGAAAGCATTTTTGTCCGCCATTGGGATACCTGGAAAGATGGCCGTCGTTCCCATATTTTCGTGATGCCGGTAAACGGCGGCGAGGCCGTCGATGTTATGAAAGGAATGGATGCGGATTCGCCTTCCAAACCGTTTGGGGGACCGGAGGAAATTACATTTACTCCGGACGGAAATCACATTGTGTTTACCGCCAGAAATGTCGGTTCCAAAGAGGCGTGGTCAACTGATTTTGATTTGTATTTTGTCCCGATAGATGGATCGAAAAAGTGGACCTGCCTGACGGATGAAAACGATGCCTGGGATACAAGCCCTGTTTTTTCGCCGGACGGAAAAACACTGGCATATCTGGCAATGAAACAACCGGGTTATGAATCCGATCGGTTTCGCATTGTGCTGAAATCATGGCCCGATGGTGAACGCCGGGTATTGACCGAAGACTGGGATCGTTCGCCAGGCACATTTTTCTGGGCGCCGGATGGAAAGACGATTTACGCAAAAGCAGATAATTTCGGACAGGGTGCGCTTTTCGCAATTGATGTGAAATCCGGAAAAGTGACGACAGTTTTGAGTGACGGAAATGTACGTTCGCCTTCTTACGGAAACAAACGGATCATTTATGGTCTGGATAATTTGAAGTCACCAGTGGAATTGTACTCCATGAAACCAAATGGGGATGATATTCGAAAGATTACCAATATCAACGCTGAAAAACTGAGCGCTGTTCGCATGGGGGATTATGAACAATTTTCTTTTAAAGGCTGGAACAATGAGACCGTGTATTGTTACGTTGTTAAACCCGTGGATTTTGATCCGAACAAAAAATATCCGGTGGCTTTTTTGATTCACGGCGGTCCGCAGGGCTCATTTGGTAATGATTTTCATTATCGCTGGAATCCGCAAACATACACCGGCGCTGGTTATGCCGCAGTAATGGTTGACTTTCACGGTTCTGTGGGATATGGTCAGAAATTTACAGATTCGATTCGCGATGATTGGGGTGGAAAACCGTTAGTTGATTTGCAGAAAGGGCTTGCTGCCGCGCTGGAACGTTATCCATGGATGGATAGCGAAAAAGTGGGTGCGCTGGGTGCATCTTTCGGTGGTTACATGATCAACTGGATCGCCGGGAATTGGCCCGATCGCTTTGAATGTCTCGTTTGCCACGACGGTAATCTCGATGAACGAATGGCCTATTTTGATACCGAAGAACTGTGGTTCCCGGAATGGGATAAAGTCGGCACTCCCTGGGAAAATCCCGAAGGATATGAAAAACATAATCCGGTGAATTATGTGAAAAATTGGAAAACACCGATGCTGGTTATTCATGGCCAACATGATTACCGCGTTGTGGTAACTCAGGGACTCGGTACATTCAATGCGTTGCAGCGAAAAGGAATTCCCAGCAAGCTGCTTTATTTCCCAAATGAGAATCACTGGGTATTGAAACCACATAACAGTATTTTCTGGCATAAGACTGTGATCGACTGGCTGGATCAATGGTTGAAAGAATAAGATAGAAAGTTGACGAACAGCAGATTTCCGAAATCTTTGAGATTTCGGAAATCTACATTTCAAAGGAAAATAAAAAATGAATTTACTATTTACAAATAAAGAAAACACGAAAATTCGATTTTTTGAAATGGTTGATAGAATTCAGGAAGCGAATAAAAATATCTCTTCTGAACAGATCGAAGAAGATGTTGACCCGGCTGTAGCAGAATTCAGGCAAATGAATTACGATAATATATAAAATACCTGATGTAATAATTAAAGATTTATTGCTTGAGCAGCAAAAAAGCGCCATCTTAGTTAACCCCACCGATCAAATCAAAACAGTAGTAAAAGATCCGTGTAAAAAAATGATTGCATTTTAAAAATAAATTACTACTTTTTTTTATCCAGCGTCTGTATACTAAATATACAGGATTGGGTCACAGTTATTTAACGTAAACGATTCGTAACTACTCAGCTATTGGCACTTGGCTGCTAGCTATTGGCATTATTTCAAACAACGAGGTCATAGTAATAATTGACTATATAAGTAAAGTACAAAAAATGCTAAATAATTTTATTACTTGTCTAAAAGCCAATAGCTAACAGCCAATAGCTAACAGCTAAAAGCTGAGTAGTAATAACGATTCAACGATTGCTTCTTTTTAATCCATTATATTTAATCACTTTAGTTTAGGGGTAATTAATGAAAAAGTATTTTTCCCTGCTACTTGCTTTAAGTCTGTTGATGAGTTATAATTTGAGTGCTGCTGAAACTTATACTTATCCCGACTCAGATAATCCTGTTGTACAAATTACATTCCCGGATGGCTGGGAAATTGAGCCTGATGAGGAAATGTTACATGCGATGCCGAATGATGAATCCATTTATCTCGGTTTCCTGGCTCTGGAAGGCTCTAACGACATTGAAGATGCCCTGGATGCAGTGGACGAAGTTCTTGCTGAACTTCTCTCAGAACTGGAACTCGCTGATTTCGAAGAAATCGAAAATGATGATTTCGTGTTTCTGTATTCCGAGGGCAATGGGGTTGATAAAGAAGGTGATGATGTAAATGTCACTGTCGCACTTTTTTCACCGGATGGAGAAATGGTATGCCTCGTTTTTTATTACGGAACTCCTGAAGCTGAAGAGATTCATGAGAATGAATTAAATGCAATCGTTGCATCTATATTAAAACCATAACTTCTATTAAACTCCTTGATTGGTGCAGCTTAACCAATTGAGGAGTCCTTCTGTTAATATTAATCTCCCGCAGCCTCTGACATCATTTCCCTGGTTCTTTTGCACAGAAAATGTGTTTTGCTCAATTTTAAAATTTTGGATGTTATCAAAAATGGATAAATGACTTTTCCTGAAAAGCCGGAGATTTTTAGGAGACGTTTTTTTTGCCGAAAATCTAAACAGGTCAATCTTAAAATAGTGCAAAAAAAATAAAAAACACTTGCATTTTAGAATAAATATTGTAAATTATATTGTGAAAAAATAAACAACGTTAATTAAATCACAAAGAAAGTTATAATGAATTCAATTTCAGAAAAAACAATTGAACGGCTTATCATCTATCGCGGGCTGTTACTAAATATGGCGTCCAGTGAAGTGAAAAATATCTATTCGCATCAACTGGCAACGTTGACGGGTTTTACTTCTGCACAGATTCGGAGAGATATCATGTCAATCGGATACTCCGGTTCACCGGTGCGTGGCTATAATATAAAAAGCCTGATAAACAGCCTGGGAGAATTTATTGATGGCGATACAAAACAGGGTGTTGCTTTGGTTGGAATGGGGCATGTTGGTCGGGCAATTTTGGATTATCTCAAAGGCAGACGACCAAAACTGGATATCACTGCCACTTTTGATTATGATCCTGCAAAAGTAAATCGTGTTATCCATGGCTGTATAAGTTACCATGTATCAGAGTTGGAAAAAGTGCTTCGCGAACAAAATATTATAGTTGGAATAATTGCAGTACCGGCTGGTGAAGCGCAAACTGTTGCCGAACGCATGGTTAACGCCGGAATTAAAGGCATTCTGAATTATGCGCCGGTAAAATTAGATCTTCCCCCGGGAATATATGTGGACAATCGAGATATGACACTCGCAGTGGAAAAAGTGGCTTATTTTGCACGCACAGCGATAAAATAGAAATAAGTAGACTCTTGCGAAGGTTTGGAACCTTCTCAAGGCTGGTAACCGAAATACGAGGAAATTATAATGAACAATACTGTTGAATCGATATTACAAAAACATCCGAATGCAAAACGGGATTCGCTGATTCCCATTTTGCAGGAGGTTCAGGAATCGGAAGGATACATTTCCCGGCAATCCATTGCCGCAATCGGGCAGCATCTCGGATTACCCTCAAGCAAAATTTACGGTGTGGCAACGTTTTATAACCAATTTCGCTTTGAACCTACCGGCAAATATCATATTCAAGTATGTCGTGGCACCGCATGTCACGTAAAAGGGTCGGCAAAGGTGCTCGAATCTCTGAAACGTGAATTAAACGTTGAGCCAGGTTCCACTACCCGAGATGGTCATTTTAGCCTCGAAGTAGTTGCCTGTATCGGCGCCTGTGGATTGGCGCCTGTAATTGCTATTAATGGTGAATTTTATGCCGGAGTTACTTCTGATCAAGTTAAGAAAATTCTGAAAACGTATCGAAAAGAGGTCGCTAAAAATGAATAAATTTGATGATATAAAATGCTGCGATGAGTGCTGGCATGAGGCGTCCAATCCATGTCCGGAATTACTGAAATGCCTAAATGAAAATAATCCTTTTTGCCATTCGAGTAGTTCCTGCCAGGAAGAGCTTCACGACGTGTTTGCATCACTTCGCCGGGAGAAAGTGGAAAAACCGGTGATTTTCATCGGAACCGGAACGTGCGGTCTCGGTGCTGGCGCCGGTAAAACATTAAATCGCATTAAATCATATTTAAATGAAAATAAAATCGACGCAGAAGTCATTGAAGTCGGGTGTATTGGGCTGTGTGTGGAAGAACCAATAGTTGATGTGCAATTGCCGCAACGAACACGAATTTCGTTTAAACACATTACCAAAGAGAAAGTCGATAATTTGCTGAACGGCATTTTCAACGGACAGGTCGTAGAGGAACAAGTTATCGGGCAGTTTAGAAATGAAGCATTGGAGCCGTGGGAAAATTCACTGTATATTGATGAGCATCCATTTTTTGCTCCGCAAACGCGTTGGGTACTGGCGAATTGTGGAATCGTAAATCCGGTGAATATTAATGAATATATTGCTTATGGCGGATATGAGGCCTTAGCCAAAACTTTGAGAGAACACACACCGCGGGATGTTTGCGATGTTGTACAACAAAGTGGATTGCGAGGTAGAGGGGGCGGTGGTTTCACAACCGGGTTGAAATGGAAACTTGCTCATGAAACATCATCGGATCAAAAATATTTTATCTGCAACGCAGATGAAGGCGATCCGGGCGCATTTATGGATCGGGCAGTTATTGAAGGCGATCCGTTCCGATTACTGGAAGGTCTTACCGTCGCGTCTTACGCTATCGGTGCTTCAAAAGCATATATTTATATTCGCGCTGAATATCCTCTGGCGATTAAACGGCTGAAGGAGGCGATCAGCCAGGCAAAAGAATATGGCTTGCTCGGATTCAATATTTTGGATAGCGGATTTCAACTGGATGTCATTATTAAAATGGGTGCTGGCGCGTTTGTTTGTGGTGAAGAAACCGCGCTCATGCAAAGTATCGAAGGGAAGCGGGGAATGCCACGACCCCGACCGCCTTATCCGACTGATAGTGGTTTATTCGGAAAACCGACTGTCATCAACAATGTTGAAACACTGGCAAATATTCCACTGATTATGCGAAACGGAAAAGACTGGTTTCAATCGGTGGGAACGGAAAAAAGCAAAGGAACAAAAGTATTTGCTCTCTCCGGAAAGATTAACCGCACCGGTCTGGTAGAAATAGCGATGGGAACAACCCTGCGGAAAATCGTTTTTGAAATCGGTGGCGGAATTCCGGATAATAAAACATACAAAGCAGTGCAGATTGGGGGGCCGTCTGGCGGCTGTATTCCTGAAAAACATCTGGATATTGATATTGATTATGAATCATTGCAAACAGTTGGAGCGATGATGGGATCTGGCGGATTGGTTGTAATGGATGAAACGAATTGCATGGTGGATGTTGCAAAATATTTTATGGAATTTATTCAGCGGGAAAGCTGCGGAAAATGTATCCCGTGTCGGGAAGGTACCAGAAGAATGCTGGAAATTCTGCAAAGAATTACGCATGGTCGAAAAAATGAAACCGGCGTGGAAGCCCTGGAACGATTTAAAGGTGTGATGTATTTAAATCGTCTGGCAATAGTGATAAAAGATACGAGCTTATGCGGACTCGGAAAAAGCGCGCCGAATCCGGTATTGAGTACTCTGCGTTGGTTCAGGGATGAATATGAAGCCCATATTTACGAACGAAAATGTCCGGCAGCAGCATGCACCGAATTGCTGACATATCAGATTGATCCTGAATTGTGTACAGGATGCACCCTCTGTGCAAAAAATTGCCCAACAGGTGCAATTTTAGGAAAAGCAAAAACACCGCATTACATTGTCAATGACAAATGTATCGGTTGTGGTTCGTGTGTGGATATATGTCGGTTTAAAGCTATCTCTGTAAACTAAAGCGAGGTTAAAAGTGATTACAATTGAAGTGAACAATAGAAAAATACAGGCAACTGAAGGCGAAACAATTTTAACTGTTTTAAAGCGGGAAGGAATTAATGTCCCCACATTATGTCATCTTGAAGGACTTTTTCCTACAGGCGCCTGTCGTTTGTGTGTCGTGGAAGTTGATGGTTTTGCAGGATTGGTTCCGAGCTGTGCATATCCTGTAAGTGACGGAATGAAAATAAAAACCCATTCTGAGCGAGCGCTTCGGGCGCGAAAAACAATCATTGAATTGCTGTTATCAAATCACCCGGACGACTGTCTTTATTGCGTTCGGAATAAAAACTGTGATTTACAGAATTTGGCCGAAGAATTGGGTGTGCGGCAGCGAAGATATACCGGAGAAAAAAATACATATAATATCGACACATCAAATCCCGCGATTTTACGGGATCCGGCAAAGTGTATTTTATGCGGAAAATGCGTGCGTGTGTGCGAAGAAATTCAGGGTGTGAGCGCGATCGATTTTATCAGTCGCGGTAGCCGGGCGCATGTAGGAACTGCATTTGACGAAGGGTTGAACGTTTCCAGTTGCATTAATTGTGGGCAATGTATTGTGGTGTGCCCGACCGGTGCATTACGGGAAAAGAGTGACATCAAAGAGGTGGTGGACGCGCTGAACGATCCTGATAAATTTGTGGTCGTCCAACATGCCCCCAGTATTTCCGTGACCCTGGGTGAAGAATTCGGAATAAAACCAGGACATGATGTCGTCGGCATTATGACAGCCACCTTGCGACGGTTGGGTTTTGACAGGGTGTTCGATACTGCCTTTGCTGCGGATTTAACAATTATGGAAGAAGCCTCTGAACTTGTGAATCGGATTCAAAATGGCGGTAAATTGCCAATGCTGACAAGTTGTTCGCCAGGCTGGATTAAGTTTGTTGAACAGTATTATCCTGATTTTATTGATAATCTTTCCACTTGTAAAAGCCCGCAACAGATGATGGGCGCGATTATAAAAAGTTTTTTTGCCGAACGGGAAGGCGTCGACCCTGGTAATATTTATAGTGTTTCCATTATGCCCTGTACCGCGAAAAAATTTGAGGCGGATCGTTCGGAAATGGTTCAACATGGCGTTACTGATATTGACGCCGTATTAACAACTCGTGAATTCGCCCGCATTATTAAAATGCGCGGTCTGGACCTGAAAAATATGGAACCCGACGCTGCTGATAATCCCTTTGGCGAAAGAAGTTCGGCCGGAAAACTGTTTGGCGTGAGCGGCGGTGTGGCAGAGGCAGCCATTCGCACAGCTCACTATCTGTTGACAGGTACGGAAATGGAGAATATGAAAATGCAGCAGCTTCGCGGGCTGAACGGCGTTAAGGAAACCCGTGTGAAAATCGGTAGTACGGAGCTTGGCGTCGCTGTTGTCAGTGGTTTGGGTAATGCCCGGGAACTCCTCGATGCGATAGAAAGGGGAGAGAAGGATATTCATTTTATTGAAGTAATGACATGTCCCGGAGGATGTATTTCCGGGGGGGGACAACCGTTAACTTCTAACCCGGACGTGATCCGTGCCAGAATGCGGAGGCTGTATGAGATCGACCGGGATGCGAAAATAATGACTTCACATGCAAATCCCGATATCAAGCGAATTTACAATGAATTTCTTGGTGAACCGTTGAGTAAAAAGAGTCACCATTTGTTACATACGACCTATAAAAAACGAGAAGTTTTACTATAAAAGGAGTTGATCTCTTTTGAGAAGTAAATACAAACAGGCAATTGTCACAACAATACAGGACAGATGCCGGGTGTGCTACACCTGCGTTCGGGAATGTCCGGCCAAAGCAATCCGAATTGCCAACGGACAGGCAGAAGTGATCGCAGAACGATGTATCGGATGCGGTAATTGCGTTCGGGTGTGTAGCCAAAAGGCGAAACAGGTGGTCAGCTCGACAGATGATGTTATGAAACTGGTTAATTCTGAGGCCAAAGTTGCTGCATGTGTTGCACCGAGTTTTGCTGCAGAATTTACAGAAATAAATGAAGAACAACTTGTCGGAATGGTCAGGCAACTGGGTTTTAAATATGTCACTGAAGTTGCCTTTGGTGCGGATTTGGTTGCTCGTAAAACACGGGAATTATTAGCTCAGACAAACGAAAATCGGTACATTGCCACTGCGTGTCCGGCTGTTTTTGGATATGTAAAACGCTATCATCCGGAATTAATCAATAATCTGGCTCCGGTTGTCTCGCCAATGATCGCCAGTGCCAGGGCATTGCGGAAGCTACATGGTAAAGATTTGAAGATTGTTTTTATTGGTCCCTGTATTGCAAAGAAGGGGGAAGCCTATAGTGATGAGATGAACGGAGAGATCGACGAGGTATTGACATTTTCCGAGCTCCGCCAATTGTTTCACCAAAACAAAGTATCTTCTGATGCGATCGAGCTGTCGGATTTCGATCCGCCTTATGCTTATCGGGGATCGCTCTTTCCGATTGGCAGGGGACTGTTAGAAGCAGCGAATATTCAGGAAGATTTGGTTTCAAACAAAGTGATTTCAGCGTCAGGCCAATCGAATTTCATTGGGGCAATTATCGAATTCAGTCTGGGAGAAGAAAATGCTGACTTTTTAGATGTGCTTTGTTGTGATGGCTGTATCATGGGGGCTGGTATGACGACCAAAGAGCCGCTATTCCGCAGAAGATCACGTGTGAGTGCGTATGTGCGCCACTCACTGAAAACGAGATCACAGCGGGATTGGGCTGAATATATGAAAAAATTCAAAGACCTGGATTTATCACGTTCATTTACACCGTATGATCAACGAATCTCCAGCCCGGATGAGGAAAAAATTAAAGAGATACTGGCGAAAATGGGAAAACTCAAACCAGAGGATGAACTGAATTGCGGAGCCTGTGGTTACGAAACCTGCCGCGAACATGCTGTCGCGATTTACAAAGGACTTGCCGAAAGTGAGATGTGTTTGCCTTATACCATTGAAAAATTACACAAAACAATAAAAGAATTAGGCATATCCAATGAACAGTTGGCGAGCACCCGTGAAGCGCTCATTCAATCTGAAAAAATGGCAAGTATGGGACAATTAGCCGCCGGGATTGCCCATGAGATTAATAATCCCCTTGGTGTAGTACTCATGTATTCGCATCTGCTGATGCAGGAATACGGTGAGCAGGATGAAGAGACAGAAGATTTACAAATGATTGTGCAACACGCGGATCGTGCCAAAAAAATTGTCGCTGGTTTGTTGAATTTTGCCCGGCAAAATAAAGTTAATTTAAAACCTGTAAATATACCTGATTTAATCAATGATAGCATCAAGTCAGTTTATATCCCTGAAAATGTGAAAGTGAAAACCGATTTTCAATTTAAAAATCCAACCGCTGATATTGATCGGGACCAGTTGATACAAGTCTTTACAAATTTTTATAATAATAGTATCACCGCGATGCCCGATGGCGGAAAGTTGACAGTTGAGGGAAGAGATGATGGTGATAAGATAATGATTACTGTGAAAGATACCGGGACTGGTATTCCAAAGGAACTGATTCCGAAAATATTTGAACCATTTTTTACCACAAAGAAACTGGGAAAAGGAACCGGATTAGGTTTGGCGATTACGTATGGCATTCTGAAAATGCATCGCGGTGATATTTATGTCGATTCAAATAGTGATCCCAACGAGGGCCCGACCGGAACGAGTATTAGAGTAACCTTGCCCCGGACTGGCTTGAGAAGTGAAAGCTAATTTGCTTTGCGAAAGAAAAAAATAATCCGGAGTGAATCGCTCTTGTGCGCCTGTGCTGCATTTATGCGATTCAAAAAGTTGTTTTTATTAATCCAAAAAAAACAAAGAGATTAGCTAAAAATAAATTATCTGTGTATGCGCTTTTATAAGAATTTGAAACGTGACAGATTTTCTAAACGAGGACAGACATGAGAAATTCGAATACAAAAATTCTGATTGTTGATGATGACATTGATTTTTTAACACAATTGGAAATTAATTTAAAAGGAGAAGGCTTTGACGTTGTCACAGCAGATGGACAACAAGCCGCTGAAAAAATTTTGAATGACACAACCCCGCATCTGGCGATTATCGATCTGATGATGGAAAATATGGATGGCGGATTTTCATTAGCATATCATATTAAGAAAAAAGATCAATCCATTCCGGTGATTTTGGTAACTGCTGTCGCCAGCGAAGCCGGGCTCGAGTTTGATGCAGTAACAGATGAAGAGCGTTCATGGGTAAAGGCGGATGTGTTTTTAGCAAAACCAATCCGATTTGAGCAATTGCTGCGCGAAATAAAAAAATTACTCAAACTGGATTGAACAATCCGTAAAGCAAGTTAAGGGCATTGCTTCCTCCTCATTTATATAACCTGCCAGGGTGGAATCTGTGGTTGATTCGGGAATATTTTCACTTCGCACCTTGATTCAACTGGATTTCACCCTGGTCGATGTTTATCGCTTGCATACGAAAATATTCTGCAAGCTACCCTTATCTTGTTTAGCTACAAGCCTTCGCAAGGGTTTGCCCGGCAATTACCGAGTTCCTGGACACGTTCTAAAGGCGATTCACTCCGGAACGAACGTTCAATTGATGGAAAAATATATTCTCATGTAAGAATTTTAGGTAGTATAATATTTCAAAAAAAAAGGTGTCAAAAATGGAAATGTTAAAAACTCTTGTTGTTGATGATGAACTTGGAATGCGAATGAGTATTAAACGCGCATTAATAAACTATAAAGTAAATCTGCCTGACATCGATGATCCTGTTCGTTTTGAAGTGGATGTTGCAGAGACCGGTGAAGAAGCATTGGATAAAATAAATATAGATAAACCGGACGTACTTTTGTTGGATTACAAACTTCCGGGAATCAGCGGGCTTGAATTACTGGAAAAAGTGGCGTCGCAGGATAACGAAATGGTGACCATCATGATCACTGCGTATGCTTCCATTGAGACTGCTGTGACTGCTGTAAAACGGGGAGCGTTTGATTTTCTCTCAAAACCATTTACACCGGATGAATTATATAAGACTCTGTCCAAGGCCGCGCATAAATTAATTCTCGCCCGTCGGGTTCGTAAGCTGGAGCAGGAAAAGCATCAGGTTCGTTTCCAATTCATTTCCGTACTTGGTCACGAGCTAAAATCTCCTCTTAATTCGGTCGAGGGATATATGGACATCATGAAAAATAAAACCCTGGGAAATGATGTCTCCAATTATGATAATATGATCGACCGCTGCCTCATCCGCATCGATGGAATGCGTAAGTTGATCTATGATTTGCTCGATTTAACCCGTATCGAATCTGGTCAGAAAAAAAGAGAACTAAAATTACAGGATATTACAAAAATCGCAGAACTGGCAGTGGAAACAGCTTTGCCCGCAGCAAAAGAAAAAAATATCTCCTTAAATTTCAATCCGCCGGATGCAGTAGAGATGATGTGCGACAGTGGCGAGATCGAAATAATATTGAACAATCTCATTTCGAATGCAGTGAAGTATAACAAAGAAAACGGAAAGGTTGATATTGATATTCGTCCAAATGAACAGACGGTTAGTATAACTGTGAAGGACAATGGTATCGGGATGTCGGACGAGGAAGCGTCGCGCTTATTTCAGGAATTTGTGCGAATTCGAAATGAAAACACAAAAAATATTCAGGGCAGTGGACTGGGTTTAACGATTGTGAAAAAAATCGTCAACCTTTACAAAGGAACAATTCATGTAAAAAGTAAACCAGATGTGGGAAGCACATTTACGGTGGTTTTACAAAAAGATACTGATTAGCTCTTTTCGATAATTAGATGATATTTCATAAGCCATGTTTTTATCATTTTTCGCTTGATATTTCATGTTGTCTGGAGTATATTATACATTCAACGATTTTATATGTGTCTGGAATCGAAATTTCTTAGATAGAAATCACTTCGTGACTTTGAAATGAAAGATAAATTGTTCATATTTAGCAGTGCTCTGCTATTGATTGTTATCCTTGGATTCATTGCACACCTTCAATTTTTCCGATCAAGAAGAAATGTTATTTCGCTTTACAGCGAAAAACAAATGGAGCTTGCAAACCGGACGGCCGTGAGCCTCAAAGCCTTTGTAAACGAACGTATAAAAGCTGTTGAAATACTCGCTATCTGCCCGGAATTTAATAAGTTGGATTCAACCACAATTAACCGAGAATTCGAGCGTACTTATGACATTGTTCAAGGATTTGCGTATCTGATTTTTCTTAATCCTGATGGTGTGGCACAATTCGGGTATCCGGATACTTTTCTCTGTCCTTCCAAACAGCCTCCTGAAATTCGAAAAATATTTATGAAAACCTTTGTTTCTGCCCGAGAGTTAAAGCGAACAATAATTTTTTCCAAAAATGTACGCGTTAACGGATCAATATTTATTTGTCTGATTTGCCCGATTTATTCAGCGGCTGGCGAATTTCGCGGAGCTATACTTGGTGTTCTGGATGTGATAGAATCATTAAAATCCGTTTTAACACCTTCAAGCAGTGAATCAAAGGATTACACCTGGATTTTAAATGACCAGGGATATCTTGTTTATCACCCCAGGCATCCGGAAATGCTCCTGAAAAATATTTTTACAGATAATGAAAGTTGCAGCAAGTGCCATCAGAATTTTAATTATGAACGACAAATGATGGTAGAATTTTCAGGTGTTGAAATTAAAAGAAAACCAGCGATGCATGAACAGGTTGTTGCCCATACCCGAATCGTATTTGAAAAGATCGAATGGATTGTCGCTGTGAGTTCGCCTTTTGAGACGGTTGTAAAATCCATGCGGTTGCTTTTTACCAGCTTCTTGCTTTTATTTCTGTCTATGACAGTTACTGTTCTCGGAGGCGCTGTTTTCATTACACGGATAAATTCAAAACGTATTGCCGCGCAAAAAGAATCAGAATATTTACGAGCGTCTGCAAATTTATTAGAGGAAAAACGCGCTGCCGAGATTCGATATCAAGTCCTGGTGGAACAGTCTCCTGAGCCAATATTTTTATGTACCCGAAAAAAAATGCTGGTATATAACCAAAGTTTTATAAAACTGTTTAATTTAAAAGAAGAAGAGATAGCCGACTTCGCGTCGTTATTCGGTTTGGTTCCGCAAGAGCATCGCGTCTCTTTTGAGCGAGAAATATATAATTTCATAAAATTGAAAAAAAAAGAGCTTAATTTATCGCTTCCAATGATGACTCGGCTGGGCAAATTATTGGAAGTTGAAATTTCAATCCGCCGCTTTTTATTGGGCAGAAAAATAACATACCAGGGAATTATTCACGATACAACCGAGCGCCGGAAATTTGAGCGCGAAAAGAGGCAGCAGGAACATTTGGCATTAATCGGAGAAATGTCTGCCAGAATTGCTCACGAAATTAAAAATCCATTAGCAAGTATTCAGACGGGTATTCAATTGCTGGAATCGCAGTTGGAAGAGAATAGTGCCAATAAAAATTATTATGAAAGATTACGAACCGAAATTCAGCGAGTTGACAAAATATTAAAGGGACTGCTGGCTTATGCCCGGGAAGATGAATTAGAATGTGAAGATGTTGAACTGGATCAATTTATTTCACATTTTAAGACCATGATCCAGCCGACTCTAAATAAAAATCAATTAAAATTGATAATCCAAAAAGACGCCGTTCCTGAAAGAATCTATATTGATCCCAATAAAATGGAGCAAGTTTTATGGAATGTTTTTCTGAATGCTGCCCAGGCAAGTCTTTCCGGCGGATCGATATATTTTGAGATTAAGCTGCACAATGATGGAATTAATATGATTATCCGTGATGAAGGCAATGGAATTCCACCAAATATTCTACCGAAACTATTTATGCCGTTTTTTAGCACACGGGCTCAGGGCAGTGGATTGGGACTTGCAATCAGTAAGAAAATTGTCGAGTTGCATGAAGGGAGTTTGAGAATAGAGAGCACAGTAAACCAGGGGACAAAAGTGATTATTCACATACCCGAAGGGCGAAAAATTTCATGAAACCACATATATTAATTGTTGATGATGAGGAGAATTTAGCTTTTTTCCTGAAATCAGCTTTGGAGAAAAAAAAATATACTATCGATACAGCGAACAGTTTTACCAAAGCCCGCGAAATACTGGAAGTTGGATTCCCGGATTTGTTGTTGCTGGATTTAAATTTACCGGATGGCAATGGTCTTGATTTGTATCGTCTTATCAAGGAAAATGGCGTGGGAATACCGACAATTGTGATTACCGCACATGGTTCCGTAAATTCTGCCATTGAAGCCATGCGACTTGGAGTGGATGATTATATTGTAAAACCATTCGAGCTTGATGAAATTATCGTTACTATTGAGAAACAGTTGGAGCGGTTTAAATTAAATAATCAATTTAATTATTATAAAAGAAAGCTGATGGAAAGTCAGGAACAAGATTTTTTTGTCAGCGCTCTGCCAAAAATACAAGATATTCAGAATCTGGCGCTGAAGATTGCCCAGGTTGAAGAAAGTACTATTTTGATTGAGGGACCCAGCGGAACAGGTAAAGAGATGTTAGCCCGTTTTATCCATCAAAAGTCACCGCATGCCAACGCGCCGTTTGTTGAGATCAACTGCGCCTCGTTACCGGAAAATTTACTCGAAAGTGAATTGTTTGGTTACGAACCGGGCGCCTTTACAGACGCTAAAAAACGTAAAATCGGTTTGATTGAATTAGCAAGCGGCGGTACCCTGTTTCTGGATGAAATATCCGAAATGCAGCCAACGTTGCAGGCAAAAATTCTCCGTGTTATCGAAACGCGGGCTTTTAAACACCTGGGCGGAATTCGCGATATTAAGATAAAATTGCGCATAATTACCGCAACAAACAGGGATATCAAAGCGAAAGTGGCAGAAAAGGAATTCAGAGAAGACCTTTTCTTTCGGCTGAATATGTTTCATATTAAATTGCCACCGGTAACGGAACGAAAAGATGAAATACTTTTGATCGCTCAATTTTTTCTGGAAAAGATTGTCCGTAAATTGCAAAGACCAGTAACTCGAATTTCTGAAAAAGCTCAGGAATTTATTTTGAACTATGATTGGCCCGGTAATTTGAGAGAGCTCCACAATACAATTGAGCGAGCAGTTATTTTATGTGAATCTGAGACAATTGATATTATTCATCTACCTTGTGAAATGGTGGATAATGCAGAAAAGCAACATGGTTTTAAACCAGGATTTCATGAATTAAAGAATAAATCGCTAAAGCAATATCTTGATGAACTTGAAAAGCATTTTCTCTCTCAAGCTCTCCAGCTAAGCAACGGAAACCAGTTGAAAGCTGCTGAAATACTGGGAGAACCGCGTCACATCATTCGTTATCTTATCAAAAAACACAAGCTAAATGGATAAATTTCTCCAAAGCCCCATTTTTAGAGGTCAATTTTCTCACCGCTGCTATCTGAATTGTTTCTAATGTCTTGTCTACAAAAAATCCGCTATTCAAAAATTTACCTGTTGATATTGTGGTGATTCTTAGCCAAAAATGATTCGATAAATTTTTATAACAGTAATTAAGTTCAATAAAAATAAATTACTTTTATCTGTGATGATTGTGGCATGAGAAATGCTTGTTTTCATTAAGGCTAATAAAATTGCTTAAAATGTAAAAAAGTAACCATTTATACAAAATGAATGGTCAAAATCCTCCAGAAAAAAAAGTATATGATATTAAAGAAGATAAGTAACTATTCAGAAGTCATTCCTGCGGACGCAGGAATGACAGCTCGATGCTGAATAGTAACGAAGATAATTTAATTTAAGTATCTATTTCCATATTTTCATTCGTTTGAGTCGGATATTTTTATACAATCAACCCAACGGTAAATAATCTCAATTCGAATTTACTTATTGAAAAATAATAAATTATAACTTTGTGAATGCTATGGCACAAAAAATGCCAATAACTGTAAAGTCCCGGAAAAATTCTCTGGATGTTTTAGTGATCGATAATGAAGAGTTTTTAGTCGAGTCTTTATGCAAATTGTTAACTCGACTGCCCAACTTGCGATTACAATGTGCAACGAGCGTGAAAAAAGCCACTGAGCTGTGTATGCAAGTCTCCTATGATCTTATAATTTCCGATTTAAAACTTCCTGACGCCGCGAATGATTACTGGTTAATAGAACTGGCTAAACATAATTCCCCTCAAAAAGTAATTATAATATCAAGTTACGGTATACCTTGTGAATTAGCCAAATCAAATTATTTGGAGATTGTATCATACTTTGAAAAACCATTTGATGTCCATAAAATAATAGAGGCGATAAAACAATTAAATAATTAAAGGAGATTTTATGATTAAAAAATTTACACTCACTATGTTAGTAATCGTTTGTGCAGCATCAATGATGCTGGCCCAGGATGTGGCAGTGATGCCTTATGGGGTTTCACCTGCTGCTGTAAAAGCAGATACAGTTGGCAATCCGGATTACGTTGGTTTATTTGACCGTCCATATACGGGACTGCTGAATGTTGGAGTGGAAACCAAAATGTATTTCAATGGCATGTCAGATGCTGCTTTTGTTAATCCAGGTTGGACTGTCACGCAAAAACCAGATGGGTCTGTCGCTGAATTTGGTACGCCGGTTAATGTGGATACAAATGTCCAGGTTGTCGCTTTTATTCCTGATTTGTTAGGAACTTATGTTATTGAATTTGCCGATGGCGGCGCCCCGGCATCGCTGACAATTAATGCTGGTTTGTATCTGGGTATTGAAGACGGTCGATGCGCTTTGTGCCACAAGGATCAGAGTGATGAGTGGAAAATGACGGGTCATGCCACAATGCTCCAGCGAGGTCTGGACGGACTTGCCAGCAGTCATTACAGAGAAAGTTGTATCGAATGCCATACAGTTGGTTACGATACATTTGCTGTAAATGATGGCTTCGACGATTTTGATTTTGTATTCCCGGACACCCTTTATGAGGGGCAGTATGATAATATGGTGGCGGCGTATCCGGAAGCAATGAAACGCGCCAATATTCAATGCGAAAGCTGCCATGGACCGGGAAGCGCCCATCCGGGCCCCATGGGGGGTAACCAAATAGTTTCCTCGCTGTCATCAGCAAGTTGCGCTGTGTGCCATGATGATGACCATTATCACGTGTATCCGTCTCAATGGGATGGTGCCGGTCATGCAAACCTGCCTCCTTATCCAGCAGGAAACCGGACTGATTGTGGTGGGTGCCATAACGGAGCCCAATTTATTCAATTTGTGAAGGGTGAAGCAATTACCGTTCAGCCCCATGTTGATATTACATGCGCTGTTTGTCACGATCCCCATAGTGATGAAAATCCTGATCAACTTCGCACCATGATGGCAACGCTTGCAAACGGAGAAGCTGTGACGGACGCCGGTAAAGGCGCAATTTGTATGAATTGTCACCAAAGCCGCAGAGATGCAAAAGCATACACAAACGCACCTGGTTCACATTATGGTCCACATTATGCACCACAAGCTGACATTTTTATTGGTACAAACGTCGTAACATTTGGTAAACAATTACCAACCTCTGCTCATCTCGCTTCTACCGATGATGCCTGTGTTGATTGTCACATGCACGAAAAGGGTGATCATGGTGAACATGATGCCGATGGCAATTTGACAACCGCAGGTATGCACTCTTTCAGTATGGTCAGCAAAGATGGGGTGGATAACGTTTTCTCTTGCCAGGGTTGCCATGGTGATGTTGGCGACACTTTCGAAGAAAAGAAATTTTACATGAACGGCAACGCAGATCATGATGGCGATGGTGTTGAGGAAGGATTGCAAGCCGAAGTCCATGGTTTAATGGATGTATTAGGTTCAATGCTCCCCGATCCTGATCCCCATGCAGACGTAGACGAAACCTGGACGATTACCGAACTTAAAGCTGCATATAATCACAGGATGCTTTATTACGATCACAGTTATGGAATCCACAACCCGGCCTTCACTGTTGCTTTGCTAAAAGTTAGTATCCAGGCGCTTGTGAATAACGCTCTGGAAGGTGAAATTGTCGCGATTCAGGATATTCCCAATGACCAGGGTAAACAAGTCTGGATTATCTGGGACAAATTCGTCGATGATGGTGTTGCCACAGATCCGGTTGATAGTTACATCGTAAAACGCAATGATGCTGAAGATGTTTGGGTTGGCGTTGGTGAGCATACTGCCGATGGCAGTAATCGCTATGCATTAGTCGTTCCCACACTTTTTGATTCAACCATTACAGACGGAATGTACGAGACGACTTATAAGGTTGTTGCTGTAACCCGTGGTGGCGCTGTTCATGAATCGATGCCGGCACAAGGTTACTCGGTTGATAACCTGGTTCCGCAAGCTCCGACGTCAGTTATTGCATTGGCGTCTGCTGGCAATGTGGAATTAAGCTGGGAAGCCCCGCAAGACCCGGATATTAATTATTTCAGGGTTTTCCGTGCGACCACTGCGGATTTCGTTGCAGATGAAACAACGGAAATTGGTACGACTGTTGATTTAGCTTTTGTTGACGATGCCACTGAAACTGGTACATACTACTACAAATTGGCAGCAGTCGATTTTTCAGGAAATGTTGGCGAGCTATCTGCTGTTGTGAATGCAACGATTACGTCAGTTGATGGCGATCAAACTGTTCCTTCTGACTATTCGCTCTCGCAAAACTATCCGAATCCATTCAATCCGGTAACACAAATTAATTTCTCCTTAAAATACGCCGGCCATGTCAAGCTCGAAGTTTACAATACACTGGGACAACGAGTAAAAACATTGGTTGACAAAGGTATGTCTGCCGGAAATCATGTGGTTAATTTCTCGGCAAACGCTCTTTCTTCTGGTGAATATATTTACCGCATCGAAGCTACAGGCACGAATGGAGAGCGTTTTACCCAGATGCGAAAAATGATCCTCATGAAATAACACTCCTATTTTTGCCACATATTAGCCCTTCAGCAAAATTTGTTGAAGGGCTTTCTTTTAACCTGAATTATTCATAAAACGCGCCACAGAGGTCATAGCGAAACAGCAACGTGTGTGCATATTACTTTTCAAACTGAATTAAGAAAAATTCGAGTTACTATTTTATTTGCGTAATGTTTTGAAAATATGAACTTTGTGTACTCTGAGCCTTGTGGCTATAAAATTTTCAGGTTAAAAAAAATCACAAATCTTTCCTTGCATTTTAACAAAAAAATTTGTATATTTCATTGTTACAAAATTCACAATGAATATTAACTCTTATATGAAGGGGAACGCTCCCTGACGTTGAGGAGGTTGAAAAATGACAAATCAATCCACAAAGCACAGAGTCGGAGTCGTTGCAATCATCGTTTATAATGCAGATGAAGTTTACGACCGACTGAATACCATTCTCCATGATTATTCTTCCATAATTATCGGAAGATTGGGCCTTCCTTATCGGGAGCGTCGCCTCTCCATCATTTCCCTTATTGTTGACGGTTCTACTGATGAAATCGGTGCCTTAACAGGTAAATTGGGTCAATTGCCGCAAGTAACTGTTAAAACCGCGTTCGCTAAATTAATTGATGAATAAAAGCGAATTATTTATCAAAGTGAACATATCGAACCTGAATTCAACTGATTTGATTAAAAGTTATCAGATCGAATCGATTCATTAAGGGACATTCATAATTTTTAAATGATTTAAATGAAGGAGTCGATCGCTATGCACAAAAATCGAACGATTATTTCTGTTTTCCTGATTTCAATGTTTTTATTCACTTCAATTCTCCGGTCGCAGGTATATGATTTGCGAGGCGATACGGCAGTAGTGCATTTACCAAAACTGATTGTCACTGCAAACCGGTATCAGAAAAATATTTTTGAAACGCATATTCCGGCAAATACTATTGGAGAAAGAGAAATTTGGCAGAAGAGTACTTCAAATTTTGGGGAGCTGATTGACAGAGTCCCCGGAGCAACATTTTCCGATGTCGGACCCTGGAGCCAGAAGCCCGTTCTCAGAGGACTTGTGGGACCACAGGTTTTAACACTGGTTGATGGAATGCGTCTGGATGTTTTAAGGAGCTATGGAAACCATGCTCCATTAATTGATCCTCAACTCATTGAACGGGTTGAGGTGATTCGCGGGCCGGCTTCAATTCTTTATGGTTCCGATGCGATTGGCGGTGTAATCAATATTATTACTAAAAAGCCTGATTTTTTTAGCAATGATTTTGTGCTCAAGGGTGATGTCGGTCTTCAGTATCATTCTGTAAATCAACAGAATTTGGCGCAGCTTACATTATCAAGTAAAATGAATAACTGGGATGCAATGATAAACATGAATCGCCGCATAGCGGAAGATGTACAAACGCCGAAAGGCACATTGGAAAATACGTCGTTTCGCGGCTGGTCAATTCACGGACATCTCGGTTACAATTTCAATCCGAAACATCGTGCCGAGTTTCGAACGCAGCTAAACAGAATGAATGACGTGGGCGTACCGGTAAATCCCTACGCGATAGATGCAAAATTCTTAAAATATAATCGGGATATGGTGTTATTTGCGTACAAATATTATAATCCGGAAGGAAAGTGGAGCAACCTGTCAGTGCAGGCGCATTATCAAAAAGGAGAACGTAATTTTGACGCGTATTTGAGCAGGATTCCGAAAGGCACATTATTTGTCAATCAGTTACTGAATGCAGAGCGTACAGTGGATTCCTATAGTGCTAATATTCAAACGAGTTATCTTTTCTCGCATACCAATATGCTCACTACCGGACTGGATTTATTTGCGGAATTTGATGATACAAAGCGCATCGCAGATCCTGCAATCATTAATGCAGCAGGTGATGTCGTTAAAAATCCTCCGGCTGATTTAACACCGCCGACACCAAAATCGAATCGGCAGGGAATTGGTTTCTTTGTCGAAGATGAGTTCAATCCCGGGGAAAAATGGTCGTTTACATTCGGAACCCGTTTTGATTATATCCGGAGTGAGGCAGATGCCACCGTCGGAACATTGGCAGAGACTGCTTTCAATGAAACGGATTCTGATATCAGCGCCAGTATTGGCGCATTGTTTCGATTGACAGAATCCGTCTATTTTATAGCCAATGTCGGGCAGGCCTTTAAGGCTCCCACGCTGCAGGAACGATTTTTCAAGGGTACAGCGCAGGTTGGATATCTCCATGGAAATCCGAACCTCGATTCAGAGAAAAGTGTGAATATTGATACTGGAGTAAAATGGAATTTCGCCAGATTAGAAGGCGAATTCAATCTTTTTCGAAATGAAATCAATAACTTAATTGTCATGATGCCGGTTAGCGTGCAGGCAGATACATTTCTTTATGATAACGTGGGACAGGCTGAATTGTATGGCAGTGAATTTCAGACGAATATTGAATTAACACAAGCACTCCGTATTTTCGTGAACGCGTCTTTTGTTCGGGGAACTGATGTCAATACGGATGCTCCATTACCAAAAATCCCACCATTACAGGGTTTATTGGGAATTCGATTTGAACAAACAAACGGTAACTATTGGATGGAGTTTTCTGGACGGTTTTTGAATGAACAAGACAGGGTAACTGAAAATGAATTAACAACACCGGGCTACAGTATTTATGATTTGAGTTCAGGAATTGATTTCGGCAAACTTTTCGATATTAAATATCCGGTTTTTCTGACATGCAATGTGAAAAATGTATTTAATAAAAGTTACCGTGATCATTTATCAAATGTAACATGGTGGGATGCGCCGGGACGGAATATTATCGTTGGACTGCGGAGCAATTTTTAGAAAATATTGGCGGTTGAATTGTAAATCAATCTTACCATTTTAAAATGAACGATTATTGAATACTTACCAGACTTTTCATGAAATATTATAATATCAAACGGCGTTTGGATCTACTCCGGAAGCCGTTTTTGCTAACATTCGGTCACTTCTTTTTTTGATTTTTTTTCTAATATTGATTTGCGGTGTTTAAGTGCTTTATAAACGACAGAACGCAGTTCTTCGGAGGTAAATGGTTTTGGGAGAAAAGCGAACGCACCCTTGTTCAGCGTTCGTATTGAAGATTCCATGGTAGCATATCCGGTAATGATAATCGGAACAATATCTTCATCCATTTTTTGAATGGCTGTTAATACTTCTATTCCTCTCATAGCAGGCATCATCAGATCGAGAAGGACGATATCATATTTTTTTTCGTGGAGTTTCGCAATGCCAAGTATTCCATTTTCAACACAATCGACAGCCATGCCATCAGATTTAAGCGTCCTTTTACAGCCCATACAAATGACATGTTCGTCATCAATCACCAGAATTTTTGCAGATTTTGCCATTAAACCACCAGTTAAGATTTCGTAAGCGACACAGTTAGATAAAGTCAACGATAGAAACAACAGAATTGTTCCGTGCTTCAGTTTTCTTAGTATAAGAAAAGTAAATTACAATTATATTAAAATATTCATGAAAAGCAAGAAAAAAAATTACAAAAAATTAAAAAGCAAATGGTGTTAATAGATCAAATGCATTTGTGAAAGCGGGTATTCTGTGACTGAACTAATTGAATAGCACGAAGGGAGATAAAATTTTAAATCCAGTGTTACATGAAGTACATCGACTATGCCTATGCATAAATTGAATCAGTCAAATCACTTTTTAAAATTAATATTGACAATAAAAATTCATCCTGGAAATTTAGCGTATCACTCCGTTCACTGTTTCAAGTTCATGATAGATCTGGTCGACTTTTTGAACCATTTTATGTAAATTAAATTTTTGCCGAGCCCGTTCCTGACCCATTTGTCCCATTTTTTTGGCAAGTATTCTATTTTCAAGCAGGAACAGAATACGATCCGCGAGATGCACAATATCTCTTGGACGCACCAGAAAACCAGTGATTCCATCTTTAACGGCTTCAGAGTTTCCGCCAACAGTTGAGGCTACAACCGGCTTTGCCGCGGCCATGGCTTCGAGCAATACAAAGGGGAAACCTTCGAAAAGTGATGGCAGAACAATAATATCAACTAATGTCAATACTTTATCAATTTCAGAACAGTTACCGGTAAATTCGAAATATTTATTTAATCCTTTTAATCGGATTTTTTCTTGAAGCTCATGTTTCAATTCACCTTCACCAATAAACAGAAAATGACAATCAGGATATGTTTTGACAATTTTAGGCGCGGCATTTATTAAAATTTCATGACCCTTCTGTGGATGTAGTCTGCCGATATGCGCAATGTAGGTTTTATTTTTTTTCTGTATAAACGGCAAAACAACAGTATTGGATGTAATTACATTTGAGTAATGTCTGACATCAATCGAATTATAAATCACTTTTATATCAGTCTGTCGAATTTTAAAAACATCCTGTAATTGACGTTTATTTTCACGGGAGACAGCTATAATTCGATTCAAAGTTGAGTAGGCGAATTGAATTGATTTTTGGGTGTATTGATTACGAAGATTTGATTTTGAATCCGGTGGTGTGACCAGTTGGATGGTGGCAATTCGAACCGGGATACGTATCAGCCAGGAGAAAAGTATTCCCAACCGTGACCGGGACGGGCAGGGGAGAACGAAATGCACAATATCTGTTTTTTTAACATGCCTGTAAAATCGAAATAAATTTGGTAGATCAAGAATGTGTCCGATACGAAATCTTAGAACTGTAATCCCATGTTTTTTAATTTGATTGATCCAGGTATCAAGTGCTTTGTCGCTGGGACAGATGAGAGTTACCTGATGAATGTCTGCCATTTTTCGCGAGAGATCGGACAAATATCGCTCCGTACCGCCAATCGCGTTTGTATCAATAACAAATGTAATTTTTCGATGTGAATTAGTTCTTGACATTTATGATACGTGAACTTATATTATCTTTAGTTTCACTTTAATACACTTCATTGGTAGAGAATGCGCAAAAATATCAATATCTTAAAAACGAAGAAAAGGAGATCAAAATGCGTCGAATTTTTTTATTCAATTGTTTTTTTTTAATTGTCCTTAGCAGTGCGGTTTTACCCATGCGTCCGTTAAAAATGGCTGATTTTTATCAAATCAGACAGGCGAGGAATCCGCAAATTTCTTACGATAATGAATGGGTTGTTTATGAAGTAAGCCGCTATGATTCTGTTTTGAACAAAACAGTATCAGATATATGGTTGGCATCGGTGAAGTCCGATATAACGCGCAAGCTAACTAAAAATGGTACAAAAAACAGTCAACCGGCGTGGGCGCCAGATCGACTTATGGTTGCATACATATCAAATCAAAGTGGCAGCAGCCAGGTCTGGATTATGGATATTGAAACCGACTCAACCAGACAACTGACGCATCTGGAAAACAGCCCGTGGAATCCGCAATGGTCACCCGACGGAAAAAGTATTGCCTTTTTATCGGAAACAAAATCCAAAGAGCGAAACCCCGAAGGATTGTATGACATTAGATTGTACACCCATCTGCGATACCGCTGGTGGTATGATGATAACCGCTATGATGAAGGTTGGCGCTCCCATATTTTTATCACAGACGTGGATAGTGGGAAAGTTCGGCAGTTAACGGATGGCGATCATTTTGATCAGCAATTTTCATTTTCACCGGATGGAAAAAATATCGCATTCGTCTCGAACAGAACTGCGGATCGGGAAAATAATATCGATACCGACATCTGGATCGTGTCCACAGATAGCGGCAACGTTTCAAAAGTTTTTGAAAACATCGGGCCGGATCATACGCCGGTCTGGTCTGAAAACGGACGCTACCTCGCCTGGCGCTCTACGTTTCGCTACAACTATGAATCTGATAATTATGATATTATTGTGAAAGACCTGGAAAAAGAAGAAATAGCGAATCTCACCGAAGAATTTAAATTGGTGGTGCGAGATTTAAAATGGCATCCCGATAGCAAAGATATTTTATTTATCGCCGGAGATGAGGGGAATTACAATCTTTATGAAGTTTCGGTCAAAAAGAAAAAAGTGCAACCTGTCATACAACGGAATCATCGCATTCGCGGGTGGGATGTCGATCCTGATGGAGACAACGTGGCTATGGCGCGTACTATTCCCACCCGACCCGAAGAAATTTATTACGCTTCTCTGGATAAAAAAAGAATGACGCGGATTTCGTCTGTTAATGATGAATTGTTGAAAAAAATTGATTTGCAGGAAGCTATCTCAGTCTGGTTTATCGGTGATAAGGAAACAAAAGTACAGGGTTGGTATATTACGCCACCCAATTTTGACAAAACTAAAAAGTATCCCATGATTTTGTATATTCACGGCGGCCCACAGGGCATGTATAAAAATCAATTCGATTTTGAATATCAGGTCACTGCGGCACAGGGGTATGTGGTGTTCTATTGTAATCCAAGAGGAAGCTTTGGATATGGTCAGCAGTTTACCGATGATGTGAACCAGGATTACGGCGGAAGATGTTACCGCGACATTATGAACGGTGTGGATTACATGATCTCCCTCGGCTTTATCGATGAAAATCGAATGGGAGTCACTGGCCTCTCGTTTGGCGGCTGGATGACAAGCTGGATTATCGGACACACCGACCGTTTTAAAGCTGCTGTTCCCATGGCGCCGTTTGTCAACATGCTATCATTCTACGGAACCACAGATGAACAATTCTTCCCGGAATGGGATTTTGGCGGTCATCCGTACAACCCGGATACGCGAATCGTTTATGAGAAAAATAGTCCGATCAACTATGCCCAGAATTTCAAAACGCCAACACTCATTATCCACGGAGAAAATGACTGGCGTTGCCATATTACAGAAGGGGAACAGCTTTTTACAGCGCTCAAGAAAATGGGCGTCCCGGCGGTGCTTGCCCGTGTCCCGCGTGAGGCGCATGTTTTTACAGAGCCAAATCATATTGAAGCTGCCATTCGAATGAAATTGGATTGGTGGGAGCGATATTTGAGATAAAATTTTGCATTTAATAAAGTCGATAGGATAACAACACATACACGAATAATACGCTTTGCACCCAAAATTACAAAATGAAGTCAAGAAAAATATATTTACCGCTATTTTTCAAATTAAATGCAGGTGCTGATGAGAAGATAAAGAAAATGGTGTTCGTTCGGTGATAAGCTGCGGATAAACAAGCGATAAGAGCGGACTGCCATTCCATCTGGTTCTGCGACTTTTAATTCGCTCACTTACAAATTAAGTTCTCGCAACAATTAAAATTCGCTTGACAATAAAAATATTAATTAGTACTTTTAAATCAAATACTTTTATCATTAATTTATATAACTTACTGTAAATTTATATATTTAAATAAATCTTATTTAATATGCAGTCATTTCATTTTCAATATGCCCATTTGAATTGATCGGATAACAAGGAAAGCACCAATGAGAAGACGTCTATTTGCAACTGTGGCAGGACTTTTGGGATTGTATTTATCAACATGTCAGATATCGGCTCCGGAAGCGCCGGTGTATCAGGTTCCATTAAAATTAGTTCTAACGGATACCATGTACACGTTAACAGATTTGTCGGACGATACGGATCATATCGTTATTAACGGAAATAGCCAACCAGAGTTTATCGTGAATGGCAATCCGGATACCTTTTATGTAAAAGATCAACTTGCGGTTCAAGCCGAGTCTTTTAATCAACAAATTGAGATGGAAGATTATTTGACCATTAATACAACAATGCGCGACTCATCCATCCGTTTATGGGATGTGATTCCCGGTATCGAACAATTTGAAGAGACCTATCAGCCCATTCCACGATTTTCTATCAATCAGATGCGGACAAATTCATTCACTGTCGGGAAAATCAATTATATCAAAATTAACAGCGGGATTGCGGAAATCAAAATCGAAAATTATTTGCCGATTTCCATTGATTCGATCAAAGTTCGTTTGCTTGATGAAATTTATGGTTTTGTTGAGGAAATGCAATTTGATTTCCCATTAACTCCAGGCAGCAGTCGAACCGCCTCTGTCGATCTGGCCGGTAAGTCAGTGTCCAGCGAGCTGTTTCTTGAAATTTCTGCTGTTTCACCGGGAAGCGGTAATGATAACGTATATATTACAAACAATAGTTACATTGTGGCGAGCATGATTGTCCATGATTTACAACTTATCGAGGCAGAGGCGTATGTGTCCTCTGTGATGTACGAGGATGAGGTTGAACTAACTGTTATCGATGATATGCACATTTCAGAGGCGCGCTTTCTTTCCGGAAAAGCGAATCTGGAATTGACAAATCATACCGGAATGGAGGCAAATATTTCAATGCAGTTTCCGGATATTTTTCGGGCAGATGGAAATCTGTTGACATTGGATTTTATTCTCACCATTAAACAAAAATTGCAGACGTCTATTAATTTGAAGGATTTAATTTTTAAGCCACCAGTTGATGAAGGAATGACCGGCCAAAAATTACGGGTTCACTTTTTAGTGACAACTTTTGATTATGGCAAAGAAATCGTTCGATTAACGAGACAGGATTGGGCGGAAGTTGATATTGCGCTGGAGAACATGAAATTCGCATATATATCCGGAATTTTAAACAGAGAAGAAATGAATATTGATTCCGAAATTTCATTCACAGCATTATCTGATAATTTCAATGAAATTCGCTTCAACAAAGCTCGTCTTGATTTGAATTTTTACAATCGCATCAATTTTCCCATTTACACAGAATTTGAATTGATCAGTGTCTCAAAAACAGGGAACCGGGTGATGCTGCCAATTCAACAACGGATTGAACCCGGGAGTTTTGCCAATCAAACAAAAACCACTGTCATGTTGACGCAATCCAATAGCGATATTCTGAATTTTCTATCCAACCTGCCGCAAAAAATTGATGTGCAGGGGAAAGCTTATGTCGGTGACGGGATTACTACCGGGAGCATTGATTATCGTGATTTAATAGAGGTTGACTACAAACTTACCACTCCTTTGCAAGCAGCTTTCTCAGAGAATATCGTCAGTCTGGATACCACGGAGATCATTATTGAACCGGAAGATTATGACGGTGAAATCGAGTCTGATGAAGAGATTTTGGATGGCGGATTAATGAAACGAATTTCATCCGGAGAAATGAAATTTTCAGTGTATAATCATTTTCCGGTGGGAGTGGGCGTCGAAATTTTTATTACAGATAATCTCAATCAATTGATTCAAAATCCGCAATTGAAAATTGGCCCCATTGAAATGCTTGCGGGGAAAATCGATAACAGCGGACAGGTTTTTGAAGCATCTAAGAAAGTAAATCAGGTGCAACTTTCGGAAAATGATTTGAATATTTTTACAAATAACACGGATCATTTAAAAAGATTATTTATTTATACAAGACTCCACTTGCATGGAACTGAAGGGAAAATGGTGGCAGTGAGTGTCGATGATTTTGTGACAATATCCGGCATTTCAGAGTTTAAGTTTGAAATATCAAAATTTGATTAAAATGAAAGTATTGCATACTCGTTTTAAAAGCGTTTATTATCCCGGTGATGATGAGCGCTTTTTTTTCGAATCGATTTTCACTCGCTAGTAATAATTCAGACTTTCTGTATAATACCATGTACAGCTATCCTGTAATTATAAAATTAGTACGAGCCATACGTGAAGATCCCCCCTTTGACGAGAGACGATTTCGCCAACGGCGGAATCAGGGGAATGTTAGATCGTGGTTGCGTTAACTCACCACGAATATCTCCGCGCCACCGCGCCTTTATGAATTTACTCTTAAATCTTCGCAAGAGTTTTCCAAAGATTCAGAAGTCTATGAACAGGTTGTTTATGCATTGCAGGCAGTTCACAAAAGGATTGTACTCCGGAATAATAGCAGGCTGAAATGATGCAGGAACTGAGAAAAAAATCATCTAACCCATATATTTTTCTGAATTTTCTTGATTAATACCATTTACTTTTTTATATTAACTTAATATGTATTTAAATTAACAGGAGGAGAAATAATGCGTAAGATTTTTTTAATTTTGTTCTTAGTGATGTTGATTACGTCATGTCAACAAGGAAAACAAGGGGTGAATGAAGCAACGATCAATACTGTTATTAATCAATTAAAGCAGACACACGGAGAAGACCAATCAGCCCGAATAGAGCAGGGCGTGCGCCAGGTTGCTCGATTTTGGCGATCGGGCGATGGCTCTCAAGATGATTTCGCCTTATTTTGCAAGGAACAGTTTGTTGCTGATCCCGTTGAATTAAACCAAACTGTTGATCGTTTTGATGAAAATCTGGAGCAGATATATGGTTTGAATACAGCGATGAACCGAAAATTGATGCGACCGATCCATCTGGATATTGGCCCAATTCTGCCGGTTGATATGCTGTTTGCAGAATATAATCCCTTTGCCCATCTGCAAGAAGATTTTTTTAAAACGAAAATCGCGTTTACTGCGTTGTTGAATTTTTCGTTGTATTCACTCAATGACATGCTTGAAAAAGGCCCCCAATGGTCGCGTGAGGATTGGGCAAAAGCGAGGTTAGTGCAGCAGTTTTCACAGCGCGTTCCGGCAGAAGTGAAACAGCACATTTCCGAAGCGTATGTAAAAGCGGATCATTATATCAGCAATTACAATATTTATATGGGACATCTCGTTACACCGGAAGGAGAGCGACTGTTTCCGGAGGATTTGAAATTAATCAGTCACTGGGGATTGCGGGATGAATTGAAAGCGCAATACGCTAATCCCGATGGCTTGCCACAACAGAAGATGATTCAGACTGTGATGGAGCGGATTATCCGGCAGGAAATACCCGCAGTGGTAATTGATAATCCCGAAGTAGACTGGGATCCCATGAATAATACTGTTGTTGGTGCGGAAACAGAAGATGCAGAAAAATCAGTGCAGGCCATGGCGGAAGATAACACACGTTATCACCATCTCTTAAATGTATGCTCCGCAGAGCAGATGGCTGATCCCTATTATCCGGATATGCCATCGAAAATGGATCGACGGTTTCAGGAAGATCGAGAAATTCTTGAGGAAGAATTTGAGCAAATACTCATCAATATCGTATCTGCACCTGTTGCAAAGGATATTGCGTCACTCATTCAACAACGTCTTGGGCGTGAATTGGAACCATTTGATATTTGGTACGATGGCTTTAAAGCACGTAGCCGATTAAATGTCGAAAAGCTGGATCAAATCGTTTCCAGCCGTTATCCGAATACAACTGCTTTTCAAAATGATCTGCCATTTATTTTGCGCAATCTGGGTTTTAAGCCGGAAACTGCCGAATTTCTGTCGTCCAAAATCACTGTGGATCCGTCACGGGGCGCCGGTCATGCGTATGGCGCGGGAATGCGTTCAGACAATGCTCACTTGCGGACCCGAATCGGTGAATCAGGTATGAATTATAAAGCTTTCAATATTGCGATCCATGAACTTGGGCACAATGTGGAACAGGTTTTTTCCTTAAATCGAATTGATTACATTGTCCTGCAGGGTGTGCCGAATACTGCGTTTACCGAAGGTTTTGCATTTGTATTTCAAGCACGGGATTTGGAATTGCTGGGAATGAAGCAACAGGATTCGCAGCAGGAATTTATGAAAGTGTTGGATACATTCTGGTCAACCTATGAAATCAGCGGCGTGGCGCTGGTGGATATATACGTTTGGCACTGGATGTATGACAATCCCAATGCAACGCCAGCGCAACTGAATGAGGCGGTTCAAACGATTGCAAAGGATGTCTGGAATAAATATTATGCCCCGGTTTTTGGCATAAAAGATCAGATTTTACTCGGCATTTATTCTCACATGATTGACGCGGGTTTATATTTACCGGATTATCCGCTGGGCCATATCATTGCTTTCCAAATCGAACAATATTTCAAAGACAAAAATTTAGCCCAGGAAATGGAACGGATGTGCAAGCTGGGTTCCATCATTCCGTCCGTCTGGATGCAGGCTGCGGTTGGTGCGCCAATCTCGTCTGAACCGCTAATTAACGCAACTACGGAAGCACTGAAATCAATAAAGTAATTTCATTAAAAAATCAGATAAATAGAATTGAATTATGATTAAAGGAGATGTTGAATGGCTGGTTTTGAAGGCATAAAATGGGCGTCAAAACAAATGTGTTATACATTGGCTGATAAACGGTTTGATCTCCAGGAAGCTGATGCTAAAGTGCACGCGGTAACTCGTTCCATACACTACGGATTATTCCTCGCGTTTGAGGGCATTCGTTTTTTCTGCAAACGGAATGATGACGACCAATTGGAAGTGGTGTTTTTAAATTGGGACATGAATTTAAAGCGGTTTCAGCGCAGCATTGCATTTAACCTGTCTCAAGAGCAACAGGAATGGGTGCCTTCTATTGATGATATTATCCAGGTGTTTATTGATAAATATTTTAAAGAACCATCCATGCGGATTTTTTTCGAGGAAATGGCGGATTTGGGAGCACAGGGCTATTTAAGGCCTTTTACTGTGGATGAACAACAGTCCATTGGCGTCACTTTTCCGCAAAATCCATCAATACGCGCGGTTGTGTGTCGCTATGATCAATATCTGGGTGAGCCTTTTACCGGCGTGGTTGTCCCGAATGTCGTCCGTGCTGTGGATGTAAATGGTACCGGCTGTCTAAAATTGGGAATTAATTATCTGATGAGCGTAAAATCTGTTGATTTTGCCAAACAGATAGAGCCCACCGCGGCGACCGCCCTATTATTGGATGATCAACCCCATTTGGATATTATCGATCGAAAAATTACTGAATGGGATACCTCCTGCTGTTTATTTGCGTTAAGAGACGGCACCATCATTAAAATACCGGAAAGCAATTTGATTTTACCGTCTGTAACTATCCAGGGAATTGTCGCGATTTTAGAGGAATTCGGTATTACTGTTTTGGAACAGGATATAAAATATGGCGAGCTGGTGAGGAAAGTCAACACAAATGAAGTCATTGCAATCTGTAGTATCGGTACAGCCGGTATTTTAAATCGTTGTGATAAATTGGTTTTAGTTGACAGCAACAATAAACCTTCTGTAACTCATACTGTTGATTGTGACCATGAGTTATACCAAAAATTGGGAGATGCACGAAAGTATTACTGGGATATTTACCAGGAAAAAGTGAAAATACCGGCAGGTATGCGCCTTGATAAATATATCATTGATTAGCTTTTTGGCGATTTTTTTAATAAACGCAATGAGGCAACAGACGCAAAGTAATAAAAACGTAATTCTATTAGTGAATAAACACTGAATTTTAAAAATAGGTATGTCTAAAAAAATTACTATCATTAATTTTCTCCGGGCAAAGACACTAAAAATTCTATTTTGAATTCACCTTTGATAGATAAAGATTCTTATACAACGAACCGCAGTAAAGACAGATAGTTAACGGAACGAGGTGCGTTATCGGGCAGTTTATCTGGAGCATGCGCAGGGCTCGTTTGATTGATAAAAAAATAGGCAACCGCTATTTAAAATAATGCGTTGCGTTTTAAAATTGCGTTTTTCTTTTTTAATTGTATAAAGGTGTTTCAAATTATATCGGACAAAAGCATGTGTAAAACAAAAATTGTATGTACAATCGGCCCTGCAACTGAATCTGAAGAGATGATTGAAAAATTAATTATGGCCGGAATGGATGTTGCACGACTTAACTTTTCACACGGTGATCACGTAAGTCATCAAAAAGTGATAAAAGCCATTAGAGCTGTTTCTCAACGGTTGAACAAGCCAATCACGGTGTTGCAGGATTTACAGGGTCCCAAATTACGCGTCGGGAAAATTCGGAATGGTTCTGTACAATTAGAAAAAGGAAATTCAATTACAATTTCGACGCATGATATTGTTGGCGATGAACATGAGATTTCAACCGCTTATGAAAATTTACCCGATGATGTGAATCCCGGTGACCGTATTTTACTCGATGATGGAATGATTCAATTGACAGTGACCGCAGTAAAAAATCATAAAGTGCAATGTAAAATTATTGAAGGGGGAAGACTGTCTGATCATAAAGGGATGAATCTGCCGGGTGTGGATATTAGTATGCCTTCTTTCACAGAAAAAGACAGGGAGGATTTATTATTTGGCCTTGCAGAAAACGTGGATGTTGTTGCCATGTCCTTTGTACGAAAGCCGGACGATATTGCGGAAATTAAAAAAATTATTTCTGATAAAAATGGAAATATTTCTGTCATCGCAAAAATTGAAAAGCCTGAAGCTGTGAGCTGTTTGGATGATATTATCAAGGAAGCAGACGGAATTATGATTGCCCGCGGTGATTTGGGAGTTGAAATACCTCTGGAGAAAGTACCGCCGTTGCAGAAAGAGATTATTTTGAAATCACGACAATTAGGGAAGCCGGTGATCACAGCGACACAAATGCTGGAATCCATGAAATCACATGCGCGTCCCACTCGTGCTGAGGTGTCTGATGTGGCCAATGCAATTTTCGATGGCTCCGATGCTGTAATGCTTTCCGCTGAAACGTCAATCGGGAAATATCCGGCTGAAACTGTGTATACAATGGCTCGTATTATAAAAGAAGCTGAACATGCGCAGGGAGATTTTCTGAATTTGACGATGAATTTTGCAGATCCATCGTTATCTATTGCAGATGCGATCAGTTGTTCAGCCTGTGAAGCTGCGGAACAGTTGGATGCGCAGGCAATTGTCGCGTTTACAACGTCTGGTTTTACTGCAAAAATGGTTTCCAAAAATCGACCGAATACGAATATTATTGTCTTTACACCCCTGAAAATCGTTCAACATCAGCTAAACCTTTGTTGGGGAGTTATGCCCTTTAAAATGGAATTTTTAGAAAATACAGATGAGATCGTCCAAAAAACAGAGGAAGTTCTTCTATCTAAAAAATTAGTTCAACGAGGCGATATTATTGTTATTTTATTGGGTTCACCCATTTTTATCAAAGGCACTACAAATCTGATGAAATTACACATCATTGGTGAAGATACAAAGTAGTGCAAGAACAAAATCGGTGCGCTGCTCTTTAGAATGACAAAAATATATTTCGGTCAATCATTAAAAAATAATTAATTGATTGCTTTGGATTGGAGGTATGTAAAATGCGAGGAAATGGATATAAATCAATTAAATCGACGTCCACAGTAAACCGGCGTGATTTCTTAAAAGTTGGTTGTGGAATCGGAACCGGGCTGTTGCTTGGTAATCCAACGCTGTGGGCTCAGGAAAATAAAAAAGCTGAACGTCCGGAAACAAATGTGAGTGAAGTACTTAATGTGCCAAAAACTGAATTATCACTACCAGGCAGATTCCCGGGCAAGGTTGTTCAGACATCAGATGATCAGGCGCTTATAGATAATCTGCCAATTCCGGATGTTGTCGACCGCATGTTTCAAACTGGCATTGAAAAATTAACGGGTCAAACCCCGGAAGAAAGTTTTGGATTATTTTTCACAGAAGATGATGTGGTTGGAATTAAAGTCAATCCGGTGGGGTCTGGCTTAATCAGCACCCGCCTTGAATTGGTGGATTCCATTATTAATTGGTTGGTAGCAGGTGGATTGCCTAGAGAAAATATTGTCATCTGGGATCGGTTTGATTATATGTTAGCAGATTCCGGTTTTACCACGGTTCGGTTTCCGGGAGTCCAAATCCAGGGTCTGCAAACCATGGATGAAGCTGCTGCCAGCGGAGAAAGCGACGACAACAGTAAATGGCTGGATGAAAACGGAAATCATGTGAGCCTGATTAATTTTGACAGAAAAGTTTACTACTGGGCCGATGTCGACGCTCCTGAAGATAACGGATATTTGAATCAACATGTCGTGAATGACAAATATTCGTTCTTCGGAAAATTACTGACAAAGAAGTTGACGAAAATTATCAATGTGCCGGTTTTTAAGAATACCGGAAATGGTATTTCCATGGCAACAAAGAATTTGGGATACGGCGCGATATGTAACACAGGGCGTTTGCACCGGCCGTTATTTTTTGACGTCTGTACAGAAGTTTTAGCCTTTCCGGTGATCCGAGATAAACTTGTGTTGAATATTACGGATGGCTTGCGCGCGCAATATGATGGCGGTCCTATGCCGGTGGCAAAATTTACCTATCCCTATAAAACGATATTTTTTGCCACTGATCCGTTCGCCCTGGATTTAACCTGCCATAATATTCTGGTTGAAAAACGAAAAGCAATGGAAGTAAATGTAAATGAACATCCGCGGTTCACTGAATATCTACGATATGGTGAACGGTTAGGACTCGGAATTGCTGATCCCGCTAAAATTGAGCATATAATAATAGGTTAGTTTATTATCTGATAATAGAAAATTTATTAACAGTACCGAAAGAATAATGAAAAAAACAATATATATATTTCTGACGATATCCCTTTTTTTGAACGCTCATTTAAGCGCTGAGATAAATTTTCCTCAGGACGATTTTATCGATGGGTGGACAAAAGCGCGTCACTCGAAATTTTCTGCAAATAATTTGTATGGATATATCAATGGCGGTGCAGAATTATTTTTGGAATTCGGTTTTGATGAATTAATTATTCAACGCTATCAAAAAGGAGATGCTGAGATATCTGCTGAAATTTACATCATGGACAATCCATTATCTGCGCTGGGCATTTATTTGGCAAAGTGCGGTAAAGAAACGCCGAATTCATCTATCAAAGCTCGCAATTCTGTAAATGAATTTCAATTTACATTAGTGCAGGATAGATATTTTATATTCATTAATAATTTTGAGGGAACCAGAGAATTTGTCCCGGTGATGGATTCTCTGGCTCAACACATTCTTGTATCGCTGCCAGAAAGTTCAAATGCAGATATATGGGAATATTTACCCGAAGAAAATAAAGTATCAGGTTCTGAGCAGATTATTCGGGGGCCATACAGTTTGCAGCCAATTTACACATTTGGTAAAGGGGATATTTTACAATTGAATGGTGAAGTTTTTGGCTACCTTGCAGCCTATCGGAATGATGGCGCCATTTATACTCAAATTGTCATTCCTTATCCTGATGTAGAAAAAGCAAACAGCACGTTTCAAAATTTATCAGAAAATCTCGATCCTTATCTGAAAATATTGATTCAATCTGATAATCAATTTGTATTTGAAAATTATCAACAGAAATTTGGAACTGCGAAATTAGAGGGTTGTATTTTAACGTTAATAATTCATTTGGAAAACAAACCGCACATCGATTGATTGTTAGCTTGTTGTCAATTAACGATATCGCGCAGGAACGGTTAGACCGTGGCTGCGCTTTTTTTTACCTGAATTATTTTATCTGTAATATGATGTTATATAAGTCAACGTAATGAAGAATATAAAAACAGGCGGGCATTTTGAACTACCATATAAAACTTTCTGACCGTGAGATAACAAATCCGGCAGAGTTAAAACAAATTTTAAAACAGGGAAAATTTACATCAATCGCGATGTGCTGGCAGAATGAGCCGTATATTGTTACCTTGAGTTACGGATTTGACGAAGAAAAGAGCATATTATATTTTCACAGCGCACAGGATGGATTGAAGGTGGATTTTATATCGAAAAATGCAGACGTATGCGGCACTATTATTGAGGATCGCGGTTATATGATGGGGGAGTGCGAACACAAATATCGTTCCGTTGTTTTTCTGGGGAAAATGTGTGTTGTGGATGAAGCAGAAGAAAAAAAGCACGCGCTGAATGTGATGATTGATCATTTGGAGCAAAGTTCTGTCGAAGTTAAAAAACGCCTCCTCAAGAATGATGAGGTATACAATAAAGTGAAAATTATAAAACTGAAAATCGAATCGATTACCGGAAAGGCGGGACAATAAAAAGAACCCTTCCGATAAATTTGGATTACCGGAAGGGTTTTTAAACTTATGAAGACGTTTCTTCTTCTTTAGGCAATTTTGTGGGAAGTTCATCGACCCATTTGAAAATTGAATCGAATTTACTGGTGCTCACTTTATATACCAAATTGTTATATTCTACATACATGTAATATCCCGCATCCTTTTCATACTCCTTGCCAAAAATAACATTATATCTGGAGTCATCCGCTTGTTTAATAAAAACCATATAATTTGAAGGACGGTTGAATCCGTATTGAGATGATTTTGACAAATCTTCCAGCGTATTGCCAATATTATCGATGACTTCCTGACTATTAACATTTGTCACTTCTCTCAAGAATTTATCGACTTCAGTTTGATCGAGTTTGACTTCAGTTTTGCCTTTTACCAGCACCCATTCAAATTCTTTTTTCTTTGGTTGTGTGGTATCCGCTTCTGTTGGTTCTTCGATTTTTTCGACTTTTTTAATCTGTAATTCTTTTCCGTTTGATACAAGCGCGGCTATTTTTAGCTCATCTTTAGCTAATTTAACCGCATTCAAATCAATAAAATTGGTTGTCTTAAAACGCGTCAATGTATCAATCTCAGTATTAATACCAAGGGCAGAGAGGATGTTTTTATCCACTGCGTAAATTTTCTCTTTTCCGGAATATCGAACAAAACCGGTATTATAATCTTCACCTTTTTTACCGATAATAAGATTTGCTAATGGCTTTTGATTGTCCTTCAAAATAACATGGATTCCATGTTGGTCGCTAACCTGGAACATCTCCTGGTGTTTCGGATCGGATGAGCGTACTTTTCCCGTCATTTCCAGCATATCGTCAAGGATGCGATTAATGCTGTATTCTTTCACTTTTGCATAAAATTTTGTGGGTATATACCATTGATCATCTTTTTTCGTGAAAACCATGCGGGATTCATCGTTGCCCGTCTGTTTATACACCTCAATTTCTTTCACGTCATCTTTGGATACACCTATTATCACTGATTGAACAATATCATCATAATTGACAGTCGATAATTTGGGTTGTGAAAAAAAGTAAATGATTAATAATACGAGAAAAGCGCCACCTAAATAATAAAGATGTTTTTCTTTCATTCGTCTTTACCTCGTTTATGAATTTGATATCATAATCTGAAATACTAATTTGAACTATTTTTTCTTTCGACGTATCGTTAAATAAATACCAAGCGCAACAAACACGAGTGGCGGAAACCAGACAACAAATGCCTTTGATAATGCTTTGCCCATGGGGCTGGTTTCCTGAATGCGTCGCGCAACAATATTTTTGGAACGAATATTAATTAAATCATCGCCAAGAGTTAACGCGTCCACGCTGTTTAACAGAAGCGCCTTGTGGCTCATTAACGAATTCAGCACATCATTTTTGAACAGGTTGCTGCTGCCGAATGCAATGATGCGGGCTGATTTCGACGGGCCGCTGATCTTTTCGGCGGCGCCGCTTTCGGAATCTGTTTCATCTGCGGCACCTGCCGCAGGCCATGCCGGAACCTCTGCGTCTTTATAAGCAGGTGTGAACTTTCCTTTGAGCAGGACTGCCAGCGGCTCATTCTCCAGAAATCCGTCAGAACCCGGTTCGTCTGTATCAACGGGGCGATAGCCCATGCTCTCTCTGGTCCAGCTATGTTTACTCGAGGTAAACAGAACCGTTTCACTGAGCGTGTCCTTTTCGATGATTTCATTGTAAATATTCAGCTTGCTACCATAAAGGTAAAATAGTTCGGTAATCTTGTTTGAAATCGAGACATTCTCGTTGATATTTTCCGGATTTACTTTGATAATCACCGGCTTTGATACAGGTTCATATCGCTGTTCCTGAATTTGAAAGATTCCCATGTTTCGGGTGCGGAAAGCGGGTACCTGAATATAAGCCGAACTGCGATCCATAAATATTTTAGAATCAATTTCAAAGCCGTAATTTTTAACAAGCTGATTGACATTGACTTGCGTTGGCATTGCCTGAACATCAAAAGTACCAGGCGTCCCGGAGCGGGATGGCATAATTTGAAAATTGTAATTTTGCGCGCCTAAAATGACATCAACACCGTTATGAATTAATTTGTCTACTTCAAACAATTGACGTTCATTCAATGGCTGGTCGATCATCACAACCATTGTTTCGATATTGTCCGGAATCGGATCGTCTTCTTTGATATTCGTTCGGGTGACGTCGTAGCCGGAATTTTCAAGCAATTTTACCGCTGTTGTATACATATCAGGTGGTGTCTGCTGCTGAAAGTACTGGCGATACTGTGGCGGCGTTTCCGGTTGAGACGGGAAAAATCCAATGCGAGGTTTTTTATTTGAAATGAGCTTGTAAATACGAGACATGATCTCATATTCCAGACTTCCGAACATTTCGGGTCGCACTTCTTCGATAATATCTTCTTTTCGATCAAGATATGAAAGGACAATCGAAGAATAAATCCGCTTGATCGCGAACTCGTCTCGTTCGGTACTTTGAACGCCGAACGGGATCACTCCTTTTTCATATAATCGCTCGGCTATTTTTTTGCGAGTTAATTTTTTGTCATTTTCCTCGGCCTGTTGTTCTTCAAATGCTTCCTTTTCTTCTTCTGCCGAAGGATCGAATACGGTATAATCCAGTTTACCACCGGAAGCTAATTTCACTTCTTCCAATTTATCGATCACATCACGTTCGAGATTCTTCCATTTGGTCGGCATCTTTTCAGATGACGATACATAATATGTGATGTCAATCGGTGCATCCAACTGCGATAAAATCTTCTTTACCGACGGCGAAAGTTTGTACACCTGCCCCGCAGTCAAATCAAACCGCCCGATATTGAGATTGTCAAAAATCATGTTGACAAGTATCACACAGCCGGTAAGTAAAACTGCACCGATAATGAATGTTTTTATAAAATGCTGTTTCAGATCTTTCATGATTAATATTTTCTCCCATCTAAATATTTAATGTTTAAGGTTAAAAATAGCGCAGATAACGATACAAAATAAACAATGCTTTTCAAGTCAATAACGCCGCGTTCAATATCGTTAAAATGTCGTGTAACCCCAACATAGCTATAGAGGAATTCGCCGAGTCCGGGAAGCCAGCCATCAATAACCATTGGCACATATTGCCAGCCGATCAGCGCCAGAAAGCCACAGGCTAAACTGGTGATAATCAGCGACACGATTTGATCATTGAAAAAGGCTGAGATAAAAATTCCGACAGCGAGAAAAAATGCGCCCAGAAAAATGGCGCCAAAATAACCACCCACAATCGGGCCGAAATCGGGATTTCCGAGGGTCATCAGTAAGATTGGGATGGTGAGTGTTCCGGCAAGGGCAATCAGATAGAATGCCAGGCCGGCAAAGTATTTCCCCAGAACAATGTGTTCAATTTTCATTGGGAGAGTTAGTAACAGTTCAATCGTTCCCAGTTTTTTCTCTTCGGACCACAAGCGCATGGAAATGGCGGGAATAAAGATCAGCGCCAGTGTAATCGGCAGGGTAGAGAAGAACTCCCGCATATCTGCGTTGCCAAAAAAGAAAAAGTGAAACATATATAAACCGCTATTCAGAATAATAAAAATAATACTAAACACATAAGCGATCGGAGAATAAAAATAGGTATTAAATTCCCGCTTAAAAATGATGGCAATATCTTTCATTCAGCACCTCCTTCATCTGTTATTTCATCAGATTTCGATTTATCGGAGTTTGAGTTTCCTCCCTGAGTGAGCAGAATGAAGGAATCTTCTAACGAAAGCTTTTCCTGATGAAATTCGACAACATCCCAATTATTTTCCCGGATGGCGTTATTGAGACTATCGAGAATGTCCACCTGCGGTTTAAAGAAGATGTGACATTGAACCAGATTTTTTCTCACTGTATCAATGTATCTAACATCATCGATGTTTTTTACATCTTGAATTTTGGCTTCAAATTCTTGTTGATCAGCTTTAACAATGAGAAAAATGGAGCTTTTTTCTGTGACCTTTGCTTGTAGATCATCAAAGGAACCATCTCCCACCAGGCGGCCATTATTTATAACAAGAATTCTATCTGCCAGTGTTGTCACTTCCGGGAGAATGTGCGTGCTGAGAATAATGGTTTTCTGATGGGAAAGTTCTTTGATTAACTTTCGAATACCGATGATTTGCAGTGGATCAAGACCTGATGTTGGTTCATCCAGAATCAAAATTTCCGGATCATGGATCAGTGCTTGTGCCAGGCATGTCCTCTGTTTATAACCTTTGGAAAGAACACTGATTTTTCGGTTTAAGACAGATTTCAGACCACATGCGTCAACGACCCAGTCCCGGCGTGACTTAAATGAACCATTTAAATGTCGGGCATGGCCAATGAATTCCAAATATTCGGACACGAGCATATCCCAGTAAAGGGGGACTGTTTCCGGTAAGTATCCGATTAATTTACGCACTTCATGAGGATTTTCCAGAACATCATATCCACCAATTTTTGCCGTGCCAGATGTGGGAGCTGTGTACGTGGTTATAATTTTCATTGCAGTGGTTTTTCCCGCTCCGTTCGGACCCACAAATCCAACAATGTCTCCCTGTTTTATTGAACAGGTGACATCGTCCAGAGCTTTGGTAATTCCGTAATGTTTGGTTAAGTTTTTTAGTTCAATCATAACATTACCTCTGGTTACGATTAGATAATTTATTATTTATAATTAATTTTGTTACTATTCAGCATAGAGCTCTCATTCCCGCATGTTTTTAGCGGGAATCTCCTAAAATTAAGCAAAGTGGATGCCCGATAGAAGCTGTATCATAAGTCTGATTTTTTTGTAAAATGTCTTTCCGAACTTGTCCCGGAATCTCCTGATTATTATAAAGTTAGTGGATTCCTGCATTCGCAGGCGTGACGCCTGAATAGTTACTTAATTTTTTAAATAAAACGATAAGAATTTAAACAAGTTCCGAAATCAATTTAGTTATCGAGATTACAAACACAAAATATACAAAAATTTGTTATGTAAATCAAGAAGAAATGCGTAAAATTGCTTGATTATTGAGCTATTTTTTTTAAATTATAAAAGACGATTTAACATTCGTTGTGGCAATCAGGATCTATCTGTAAAGATAAATCCATCAGGCATTATTTAAATATGACGATTATAAAAGAAAGAATGTCTTAATTAAATTAAATTTTTTTAAACATAAAACAGGAGATCTGGATATGGCAGATGTAATTGATTATGGAATTATTGGAGATGATATGCAAATTGTTGAAGTGGAATTGGACCCTGGTGAAGCCGTTCGAGCCGAGGCTGGCGCCATGATGTATATGGAAAGTGGTATTAAAATGCAAACGAACACCGGAGGCGGCATATTTAAAGGCTTGAAGCGCATGATTACCGGAGAGAGTTTTTTCATTACAACGTTTTTAAATGATGGTGGAGGTAAATCGCATGTTGCATTTGGAGCGCCCTATCCGGGCAAAATAATTGCCCTGGATCTTGATAAATTAGGTCATCAATTTTTATGTCAAAAAGATGCGTTTCTCTGTGCTGCTCAAGGGATTGAAATTGAAATTGCCTTTACCAAAAGAATCGGCGCAGGTCTTTTTGGTGGTGAAGGATTTATTTTGCAGCGTTTGGAAGGTGATGGCCTGGCCTTTGTTCATGCTGGCGGAACGATTATTAAAAAAGAACTGGCGCCAGGGGAAAATTTACGTGTAGATACCGGATGTCTGGTTGCATTTATGCCAAGCGTTGATTATGATATTAAGTTTGTGGGTGGATTTAAAAATGCATTATTCGGTGGCGAAGGTATCTTTTTGGCTCAACTTCAAGGTCCCGGTCTGGTTTATTTGCAAAGCCTGCCCTTTTCCCGGTTGGCTGATCGAATTTATGCTGCTGCGCGATTCCAGAGCAGAGGCGAGAAAAAAGGCGTTGCTGGCCTGGGTGGTAATATTTTAGGCGGAATTCTTGGAGGTGACAGGAATTATTAATAAATATGCTCACATTCTAAAAAGCATTGGCATCAACATCAGATGCCAATGCTTTTTGAGGAATTCGTTTACATGTCCATGCGTTTACGAATGAATGCGGGTAATTCATAATCAATCGTATTTCCATTGCCATTATTACCATTTCCATTCCCTTTATTTATGATCTCAATATCTTCATTTTCTTCCGAAGGTTTTTCGGCCTCATCATAATCCACTTCATGAAGTCGTTGATATGTCGGAATGTCAAGGTAATCAACGCCAGAATTTAAGATTTCCGGTCTTTTTCGTTCTTTTTTGTCTATCCGTCGGCCATTTTGATTAAACCCGGTTGCAATGACAGTTACTCGAATTTGATCTTTAAATTCCTCATCAAGAACAGCGCCAAAGATCATGCTCGCATCCTGGCCTGCGGCTTCCAGGACAATAGAGGCTGCGTCATTTACTTCGTGGAGCGATAAGTCTTCGCCACCTGTAATATTGACAAGTAAACCAAGTGCACCGGCGATGGATACTTCTTCCAACAAAGGGCTGCGGATTGCATTTTGCGCAGCCTGAGCCGCTCGATCTTCACCCGATGCAATGGCAGATCCCATAAGCGCATCGCCCATTTCAGACATAACCGTTTTCACATCAGCGAAATCCAGATTGATGAGTCCGGGAACAGAAATCAGGTCTGAAATACCTTTTGTGGCATGGAGCAAAACATCATCTGCTAACTGAAATGCCTTGTTCAGCCTGGTATCTTTGGAGACAATGGAAAGCAGCCGTTGATTCGGAATGACGATTAGCGTATCCACACGCTCCTTTAATTCGGCAATGCCTTCTTCTGCGCGCTGCATTCTTTTCGGACCTTCAAACAGAAATGGTTTCGTTACTATCCCGACGGTTAATGCGCCCAAATCTTTTGCGATTTCAGCAACGACTGGCGCTGCTCCGGTTCCGGTTCCGCCGCCCATACCGGCAGTCACGAAAATCATATCCACGTCAGTTAGCGCGTTGAAAACTTCTTCCTTATTTTCCTCAAGAGCCCGTCGTCCGATTTCCGGTTTTGCCCCGGCGCCGAGCCCTCTGGTCAAATTGCGCCCTACTTGTAGCCGCGTGGGCGCTTTGCAGGTATTTAGCGCTTGCAAATCCGTATTAATTGCGATAAACTCAACGCCGGAAAGTCCGGAAAATATCATTCGATTAATTGCATTTCCACCGGCGCCACCAACGCCCACAACTTTCATGCGTGCTGTCGGTGTTACTGTTTCGTCAAAATTGAATGTTAAACTCATATATATCCCTCCTCTTTCATTGGATGGGGAGTTGTGGCCACAATCGAGATCGACATGACCTATTTTATTCTTTTTTAGTTATTTGATACCTGTTTAATAATTAACCATATTCATCGAATTTACTCATCAACTAAACCACATTTTCATTCGATCCCATATTTTTTCAAATAATGTGGCTTCACCTTCAGCTAACATACCTTCAAGTTCGTATCTATTTTTAACTGCATAAATGACCAGTCCGATAGCAGTGGCATAAATGGGATTTTTAACCAAATCGATCAGACCCGTAAAACCTTTTGGAATACCCAATTTTACCGGCATATCGAACATTTCTTCCGCAAGATCAATTGTTCCTTTCAATAGAGAACCGCCACCGGTGAGCACAACCCCGGTAGTCATCAGACTGGCGAATTCAGATTTTTTAACTTCATTTAACGTCAATCGGAAAATTTCTTCCATGCGTGGCTGAATAATATCGGAAAGCAGGTCAGTAGACACTTTGCGTGGCATTCTTCCCCCAACGCCAGGAATATCAATAGTTTCTTCTTTCGTTTCCGTGTCTGATACAAATGCACAGCCATGTTTTAATTTTACTGCTTCGGCCTGGTCAATCGGGGTTCGTAGGCACAGCGCAACATCGTGGGTAACGTTTCCGCCTCCGAGCGCAACAACTGAAGTCGTACGAATACACCCTTCATAAAACATTGCGATATCAGTTGTTCCTCCCCCCATATCAATAAGAACAACTCCAAGCTCTTTCTCATCATCACTGAGCACTGAATAACTGGAGGCAAGCGGTTCCAGCACAAGGTCTTTTACGTGAACACCCGCGCGTTCCACGCTTCGACAAATATTTTGCGCCGAGGTGATCGCACCGGTCACGATGTGTACCTCTGCCTCCAAACGGACACTTGACATGCCTAATGGATCCCTAATTCCTCGTTGTTCATCCACAATAAATTCCTGGGGAATGATATGCAATATTTCGCGATCAATAGGCATTACCACGGCTTTTGCTGCATCAATAACCCGGCGGATGTCGTCTTCGGTTATTTCGTTTTCATCGCCGGCTACTGCAACAACGCCTCTGCCATTGTAACTTCGAATATGGTCTCCGGCGATGCCCACATAGACTTCACCAATTTTAACGCCGGCCATCTTTTCTGCTTTATCGATAGCAGCTTCTATTGATTGAACAGTTTTTTCAAGATTAACGACAACGCCTTTCCGTAATCCTTCTGACGGAACTGTACCAACGCCGATAATTTTAGGTAATGTCCCTTCTTCCACTTCTGCGATTACCGCGCATATTTTGGTCGTCCCGATGTCAAGGCCGGTAACATACTCGTTACTTGCCATTGGATTGTCTCCTTAAAATAGAGATTATATTATGTTTGTTTTAATTACGAACAACTACCTGTCCTTGAAAGCGAACATCTATTGATTTTAATGATAACAGTTCTTCTCGCGTGCTTAATAAATTATATATAAGAGATAAATTGTACATTTTGCTCTGATAATTTCCATATCCCAGAATAATCGGAATCGTGTTTTTTCTCAAATATAATAAAATTCCATAATTTCGCTGAAAATTGATTTCTGATATATCATGATATAAGTGCATATTTATTTTACGAATCGCTTTTAATAGCGTTGCCATCTCCCGAATTATTGGCGGTGCATATAATTGCCCCAATGAATCCGGGATTAAATTTGTTCCGGTAATAATGGGCAAATCATAAAGCGCAAAGTACTTTTCAGTTTCAATAACCTTCCCTTTGCTGTCAATCGCGATCAATTTTGATTCGGAAACATTTGCAATAATATCTTTTTCAATGATTTCAATTTTAAGCGCGGAGGGTAAAAAGCGCCTGATTTCAACTGCATCAATAAGCTCATGTGAAATTAATCGCTGTTCCACCGTATCTAAATCGATTTCAAAAATATCTTTTGATAAATCCAAATGTGCCTGATTCAGTATCTCTTCATCACTTAAAATTTTATTACCTTCGACTTTTACCTGATCGATGACAAATAATTTATTCTCACGAAACCACATTAACGTAATCGCGAGAACAAGCGCTACAAGCAGGATGTTCAGTATTATTTTACTTAATTTAAGCATTGTTTATTAATATCATTATTTTATTTACAATATCTTTCGCTGCATCCGGCTTTGCTGTTTTTTTCAGATGCGCGCCCAATTCTTTTCGTCGGGAATCATCCCTCATTAACGCCAGAGCAGTATTTAAAAACGTGTCGCTCTGCAACTCACTATCCAGGATCATTTCGACTGCATTCTGTTTCATCAGCGTTCGGGCATTGGCTTCCTGGTGTCCGGCTGCTGCGAAAGGGTAGGGGACCAGCAATGCAGCCAGTCCGCACGCCTGAAGTTCAGCGAGTGTTGTTGCACCTGCACGCGAGATGACAAGATCGGCTGCGCTGTAGGCAGATGCCATATCCATAATAAACGGTTTTACAATAATCCGTTTCGCATACTTGCTACACACCCGCTGAACTTCCTCATAATCTCTCTCTCCGGAGCCCAAAATAATTTGCCAATCCTGTATATTCATAATTTCTTCTAAAATTTTCATTATCGCCCGATTCAGACTATGCGCCCCCTGGCTGCCGCCAAATATCAATAATGTTTTTTTATCGGCGCTCAAACCGAGGTTGGCGACAGCAGTTTCTTTATTCACTGTTTTAAGGTTGCTTCGAATCGGATTCCCGCTGAAATGCAGTTTTTCTTTTTTAGTAAAATACTTTGCTGATTCCTCAAAACTCAGGTGAACCTGTTTTACAACTTTTGCCAGTAATCGTGTCGAGACTCCGGGGTAGCTGTTTTGTTCCTGGATGACGGTCGGGAAACCCAACAGCGCTGCGATAAATACAACAGGCCCGCTTACATAACCGCCGGTACCGATCACGACATCCGGCCTGAATTTTATTAACGTGATGAAGCATTGAAAAAAGCTCACGATTAATTGCAGCGGAATCAACAAATTTTTAAGAGTCAATTTGCGTTGAACACCCTTTAGCCAAATCAATTTAATTGAATAACCCATTTGGGGGATCAATTTCGCCTCGATGCCCTTTGATGTGCCAATAAAGAGAATTCGGGATTGCTTAAATCGATTCTCGATCTCTTTTACCAGTGCGATCGCTGGATATAAATGGCCGCCTGTGCCGCCGCCTGCCATGATTATTTTAATGTCTTCGTACAATTTTTCTTCTCGGATATTTACGTGCTTTATAGTTAGTTTTTACTGTTTTTCTTGAAGTTGTTTGCGAAAAAATTTGCTCGATCCGTTTTTTACGCTTCGTTTGTGTCGAAATATTTAGCAAAATACCAATGGCGATGAGATTCATTACCAGGGAGCTGCCGCCATAACTAATAAATGGCATTGGTATACCAGTAATTGGCAACAAATTAACAGCAATGGCCACGCTTGTAAATGCATAAATCGTAATTGAAGAGGTGATACCAATCGCCAGCAGCATCCCCTGTTTATCCGGTGCATTAAATGCAATCCATACTCCGCGCCATAAAATAATCAGAAATAAAAACAAGACGATTGTCGCGCCAATAAATCCTGCCTCTTCGCTGATAATTGAAAAGATGAAATCTGTAAACGGCTGGGGCAGATAATGCAATTTTTGTTTGCTGTTACCGAGTCCCAATCCCCATAAACCGCCATTTGCAAAACAAATCAGTGATTGCAACACTTGCCATGGCGGATCAATTTCACCTTTGATTGTATCGATAAAGGATACCAGCCGTGCCCGTTGATAATTAATATTTGCTAAAACAAAAGCGATAACGCCAAACGAAAAGATAGAAAGCATTGACAAATGATATAAGTTACTACCGCCGACAAATAATAAAATTCCGGCAATTGTTAAAATGATAATAGCTGTTCCTAAATCCGGTTCTAAAAAAATTGGGATCAGTATAGCTGTGATAATTAACAGCGCCGGAAACAAGCCGTTATTAAACTCACGAATTCGACTTCCTTTAATCGATATAAAATAGGATAAAAATATAATTAGCACATATTTTGCCAGTTCCGACGGTTGAAACATAAAACTCATAATTTCAAATGATCGTCGACTGCCGTTAATTTTCAAACCATTAAAAAGAACGTAAACTAATAACAAAATCGATAAAATTAATAAAACCCACGATAATTTTTGCAGGTCATGATAATCAATATGAAAAAAGATGATCATAAGAACTAATCCGATGAAAATTCGCAACAACTGCTTTTTCAAAAAATAGTTACTGTCACCGAATTGTTCTTCTGCTTTGAAACTACTGGCGCTGTAAATCATTGCCGTTCCAATGACGATGAGAAGTACAACGCTAAGTAACAGCAAAATGTCAAATTTAATTTGAGGTTTCAAAGCATTCCTCCTGTTTAGCGAATTTTAAATGTTGTGAGACTGAGTAAAACAAGTAAAATTCCGATAATCCAGAATCTGATGACCACCTGCGATTCTTTCCATCCTTTAAGCTCAAAATGATGATGCAGCGGTGCCATTAAAAAGACTCTCTTTTTGGTTCTTTTGTAATACAAAACCTGAATAATGACAGACACACTTTCGGCGACGAAAACTCCGCCAATAATCAGAAGTAATAATTCCTTTCTTAACAGAATTGCCAGCGTACCAATCGCGCTGCCAAGAGCCAGTGCGCCTGTATCACCCATAAAAACTTGTGCCGGAAATGCATTGAACCATAGAAATCCCAGCGAAGCTCCGACCAGTGCAGCCGCGAAAACAGTTAGTTCGCCACCCCCCTGTAAATATATGATGTTCAGGTAGCTGCTAAAATCCACACGACCAGACACATAAGCAATCGCAGCCCAGGCAAGCGAGGAGATACCGACTAATCCGATCGCCAGTCCGTCAAGGCCATCTGTAAGATTTACAGAGTTTGAGGTTGCCGTTAACACGACCACGACCATCGGAATATATAATAATCCCCAATCAAGTTGAAAATTTTTAAAAAACGGCACATTGGATAATGTTCGAAATTGCTCGAAAGCCGGATTTAAATAGATGCTAAAACCGACAATCAAGCCCAATGAAATCTGCCCGATTAATTTATATCGCCCGACCAATCCTTTTGGCATCTTTTTAACACTTTTTAAATAATCATCAATAAAACCGACCACACCCATCCAGGCAGTGGCTAATAATATTAGCCAGGTGTAAGCATTGTCCAGTCTGGCGAAACATAGCGTTGGCACTAACACAGAAATCAGAATAATAACGCCCCCCATTGTTGGCGTCCCGGCTTTTTGAAGATGCGTTTTCGGCCCGTCCAGTCGGATTTCTTCTCCGATTTGTTTTCGTTTTAACAAACGAATAATAAAAGGGCCAAAAATAAAGCTGAGAAGAAGCGCAAAAATCGCTGCCGATGCTGAGCGAAATGAAATATAGCTAAAGACATTAAACCCGAAAAAGATATCTTTTAGCGGAAAAAATAAATGATAAAACATTTTCCGATTCCTTTGTAAACAAATTAGTTCGTATGTTCCGAAGTTGTTAACGCTTGTGTCACTTCTTCCATTGCCATACCCCGGGAACCTTTAATTAAAATGACATCGCCGGGTATCACAAGGTTTTTTAAATATAAAATCAAGTCAGATTTTTTCTCAAAATGTTCGGCTTTTTTGAAACCAATGCTTCGTGCTTGATCTAACGTGTACTTTGATAACTTACCATAGCATAATAAATAATCCACAGAAAGTTTAGCTGCTAACTCACCAATATCCCGGTGATGCGGTTCACTTAAATCGCCCAATTCAAGCATGTCTGCCAGAACAGCGATCCGACGTCCCTTTGCTTGCAACTGATTTAACGTGATTAGCGCTTTTTCTGCGGACATTCGATTCGAATTATAACAATCATTTAAAATAATTAACCCTTTTTCACGTAAAACCTCCATCCGTTTGGAGGAAGGTAAAAAATCGTTCAATGCCGACTTGATCTGGTTCATATCTAAATTGAATTCCAATCCCACCGTCACGGCTGCTAATGCATTATGAATGTTGTGCATCCCAACTACCTTTAGTTTAAATTGAGTACCCATAACTGAAAATCGCGGATATCCGAATCTGTCGCATCCGATAAATTCACCTGCAATATTTGCTTTATTATTATTAAATCCATAAGTTACAACTTTTTTCGTGTTTGGAATCATTTGTGAAAGATAGTCATCATCAATATTTACAAACGCAGTCCCATGGGTCGATTCCAGATATTTCCATAATTCTGTCTTTGCTTTTGCAACGCCCTCCAGCGAGCCAAAAAATTCCAGATGAGCCGGCCCGATATTTGTGATCAATCCAAAATTTGGTTGTGAAATCTCGGATAAGCGGGCAATTTCTCCAAAATGATTTGCCCCCATCTCAATCACGCCCATATTATAATTTTCATCGAGCCTGCAAAGCGTTAATGGCACACCAATATGATTATTTAAATTGCCTTCATTTTTGAGAACGCGATATCTTTTTGAAAGAACTGTGGCCACCATTTCTTTCGTGGTTGTTTTCCCATTGCTGCCAGTCAGCGATATAAACGGATAATTGAACTTTGAGCGATAATATCCACTGATCTCCTGAAGTGCGTTGAGAGTGTCTGGTACGGCAATAAAATTACCATTTAGTTCATTTTGCTTAACCCATTTTTTTTCAACGACAACAGCACAGGCTTTATTTTGTAAAACATTTTCGATAAATGAATGCCCATCAAAATTATCACCTTTAATTGCAATAAAGAGCTGATTTTTTGTGACCTTACGCGAATCAATTGAAATACCGCGAATAGTTTGATTTAAGACAGAATTATCGCCAAAAAAACCGGCGTCTAATTGTTTAATCTTTAATATTTCTATCAGCTTAAGGTCCATGATTTTTCTTTCGCTATTTCACCGATTGATACGTTTACCAACTTCTGAATTCTGATAAATTAATGGTTGGTTCACATTCAATCACGCAACGAGCGCCAATCCGAATACGTTCGCCGGCCAGTGGGTTTTGTTTCACAACCCGTCCGCTGCCCTGAACAATCACATTCAAATTTTCATAGGTTAATTTATTTAACGCTTCTCGTATTGTCAAACCGACGACTTTCGGTACGGTCGTATATTTTCCGTTGCTTTTTTTCATGTTTTTTAATGTCAACCGAACCAGCGAATTTTGTTCTACTTTAGTACCTGGTACAGGAATTTGATTGGCAATAATTTGTCCGGTGTTTTCAATGTGATAATCCAGACCCAGTCCATTCAATATTTTTTTTCCGACTTCGATTGTTTTTGATGTAAGATCGGGCATGACGATTTGTATTTCCTGGCTCTGATTGATATTTATTGGAGATACTTTAATTCGTTCTCCGGTGTCAATTTCCAATGTTCTGTAAATTCGCTGAGCGATACGTTTAAAAGTTGGTGCTGAAACAATTCCTCCAAAATAATCCTTTTTAGGATTATCAATAATTACTGTAATTAAAATTTGCGGATTATCTGCCGGGAAGAACCCGATAAAAGAGGAGATAAATTCTTTAGTAGAATATCCCTGTTTTTTAACATCGTATTTTCTGGCAGTCCCTGTCTTGCCTGCAACTCGCAATCCTGGAATTGACGCGTGAGTTCCGGTGCCTTCATCCACGACGTGTTCTAACATTGAGCATAAGATTTTAGAAGTTTCCTCAGAAATGACCTGGCGAATCATTTTAGGTTTACTGTTTTTTCCGTTAGAAGAATTGTTCACAAAATCATCCAAATAGATTCGTGGTTTTAACAATTTACCTCCGTTTGCCACTGCGCCATAAGCCATAGCCATTTGTAGCGCTGTGGCTGATACCTCATAGCCCATTGCCAGTGCAATCGGAGTGCTGCGCGACCATTCGATTGTATTTTTTAATTCACCGGAAACCTCGCCGCCGATTTCGATTCCTGTTTTCACGCCAAATCCAAAATCTCTGGCATATTGATAAATCACATCAGGCTTAATCTCCTGCGCCAGTTTTGTCATGCCGATATTACTGGATTTTTCAATAATCTTTCTTAACGTTAACCAGCCATATCCGCTAACATCTTCGATTTCACGGTCATAGATTTTATATTTACCGTTTTCACAGAATATAATATCATCCGGATTTTTAATTTCTTCTTCAAGAATAGCAGACATAAAGAATGGCTTGAATGTAGAGCCAGGTTCAAATGTATCTGTAATGCTTCTGTTACGCCATGAGCCGGGCGGAAAATTACCAGCGTCATTCGGATCGAAAGACGGGGAAACTGCCATCGCAAGAATTTCACCAGTGCCAGGGTTTGTGACAATAACAATTCCCCCCTCTGCTTTATGCTCGTTGATCGTATATTTCAGTTCTTCTTCCGCGAATAGTTGATATGTATTATCAATCGTCACAATAATATTCTTACCGCTTTCTGGTTTTTGGATTGATTGTGACATGCCGGCAAAAGTTTTTCCAAGGGCGTCTTTTTGACGAAATGCCCGCCCCGGATGTCCGCGCAACAATTTATCCTGAGTGAGTTCAATACCACTCAAGCCGTTTAAATCCACATCAGTAAAGCCAACCAGATTTGCAGCTAACCGCGTATGCGGATAATAGCGTCTCATTTCATTAACGATTCTGATCCCCTCAATTTTAAGGCTGTCAAATTGAGGTGCGATTTCGTCTTCGATGCCGCGGCGTAACCAGATAAAATGATTGCCATTTGTCAATTGCCGTAAATAATAACTCTGATTTCCGCCCAGAATTTCGGCAAATTTTCCGGCAGCGTAATTCGGATCTTTAATTTTACTAACATCAACTCCAACGGATAGTGCAGGCCGATTAATCGCCAGATACTCTGCATTTCGGTCATAAATATTACCACGATTTGAAGCTAATTTCGTTTCCATTATATATTGACTCTTTGCTTTTTGAATATATTTTCCTCTGTCAATTAACTGAAGTTGAGCCATCCATAAAATCAATATGATCCAGAATAGTAACGCCAGCGTTAGTAAAAATGAGATACGCTTTATTTCATTTCCATGTGTCATAACCTCTTTATCATCTTGTTAGTCCGGCAAATTATTTATCTTTCTGCAAATTTAAAATCCATATACGGGATGTTGCGAAATTTATTTAAAACTGAAACCGAATCATCGGGCAACATAGCGGCCAGCAGCTTTCGCTGGGCATAATAGCCATCCGGGATCGCAACGACTTCATATTCTGGAAATGTCAGATGCAGGCTGTTTTTCGAGATATTGATAATCCGAGCGTCATTTGAAAGGTTTAACACAATCGCATTTGATTTTTCTCTTTGTTCCAGTAAAGCAACTTCCTGTTTTCGTAAATCTTCCAATTCATTTGTTAGTTGATTAAATTTGATTTTTTGCCACACAAATCCAATCATCATGCATGCGATAATTATAAAAACCAGCATGATAAGCGAAATTTGGCTATTTTTATTCACTTTTGTGTTGACGTCATTTAAACTCCGGACAACTGAAAATCGTTTTTTCGTTCTACGTCGTACCATATATTTTCTCCGCTGCTCTTAAGCGAGCGCTTCTGCTTCGTTTGTTTGTATTTATTTCTTCCTCAGACGGTTTTACGACTCGTTTTGTTAAAATTTTTACCGTTGGTTTTTTATGACAAATACATTCAGGAAAGGAAGTCGGACATGTACAGGGATTGCTCTGTTTCCGGAGAAAAGTCTTAACAATTTTATCCTCTAATGAATGATAGGAGATAACAACCAGCCTGCCCCCTTCCATTAATATCGGAATTGAATGTTCCAATACATTCGCTAAATTTATCAATTCATCGTTTGCCCGGATTCGAATTGCCTGAAAAACGCGGGATAAGGATTTTATATGAAATTTTTGCGGTACGATGCGTCTTATAATGTCGCTTAATTCTTTTGTTGTTTTAACAGGAGACTGTTTGCGTTTATTTACAATTGCCCGAGCAATCGCACGAGCTTGTCGTTCTTCTCCGTATTCTCTGAAAATGGAGGACAACTCGTCCTTACTGTAATTATTGATGATGTCTCTTGCTGTCAGTTTTTGGTCTCGATTCATGCGCATGTCGAGCGGCCCATCAGTTAAATAGCTAAATCCGCGTTGCCCGTTATTGATCTGATAAGATGAAACCCCTAAATCAAGCAGGATTCCCTCAACGTGCGAAATATTCGCATCTTGCATAACATCTGCTAATGCTGAGAAATTTACATTAAAAAGTTGAAACCGGTTCTTAAATCGCTGCAATCGTTCATTAGCAAAATGTATAGCCTGTTGATCAGCGTCGATTCCTATTAACCGTCCATGCTTCGTTAATTTTTCCAGAATCGCCAAACTATGACCCGCTCCTCCGATTGTGCAATCGATATATGTGCCTGATGGATCAGTAATTAAATACTTAATTACCTCTTCCTTCATAACAGGCACATGAAATTGATTCGAGTTCATAGCAATTAACCAATCCAGGTGTTCTGTTTTATATCAATGTTAAAATTATTTTGTCTTGATAAACGGAAAACCATTTTCACCAAATCATTACTAATTTATGAAAACGGTAACCTCTATAATATAAACCTACGGCATTAACTCTTTATCAATTTTTACTTCGGAATTTTTCATCTTTTCCAGGTATTCGTGTCTTGCTGCTGGCTCCCAAAACTCGATTCGATGAAAAGCTCCGATAATTAATATATCTTTTATAATCCCGGCATATTCAAGCAATTTGGGTGATATCGCTATTCTGCCTTGTTTGTCCAGTTGTACATCTACCGAATTGGAACCCTTGACAGATGTATAATAACGATGCGCTTCATCAGATTCTGAAAATTCATTTATTTTATTAACGATTTTTTCATGGAAAACATCAAGCGGGTAAGCATCAAGGCATTTGTCTTTATTCTGCGTGATAATAAAGGTATTGTCTGCCTCTGGTGACATCGTCTTCCTAAATTTGGCCGGAATGTTCACACGCCCCTTATTATCTATCGTATATTGATATTCTCCGATGAAAAAGGCCATAATCAACTTTTCTGGTATTTTGTACCATAATGATGGGCAAATAAACCAAAATCTTGTCTAATTAACCACAATCACCCACTTTTAACCATATTATACTATTTTATTTTGAAAATGTCAAGTAAAAAATAAATTTAATTAAAAAAAGTGGTTATCAGTGTTGATCTTGTAACTGACGCTATTATAATATTTTAAAACTTGTTAAAGAAAATTAATAAAAAATCAAGTACGATAACGTTTGTAAAAATTGCGAATTCAACTGTTTTGGAGTGAATTTTTTGTTCAAAGCAGAACTGTTTTTCTTGATTCAAAGAAAGTTTCTTGACAATTATCATTGGAATGAGTATTTTAATTTAAAGATCAGTATTGTATTTTTTTCATAAATTTAATTAAACCGAGGGTAATATGGAAGATAAAATAACACGACGTAAATTTACCAAAACAGCCGGATTAGCTTCGCTGGGAATTTTAACTGCATGTTCTGTCAGAAACAGATTTGAGATCATTATTCGAAACGGAACTATTTTTGATGGAATTCTCCAGAAAGGGCAAAAACTGGATGTGGGCATATCCGGGAACCGTATTACAGCTATCGATAATTTAAAAAGCGCGAACGCAGATATCATTATTGATGCATCGGGATTGGTGGTATCATCGGGATTTATTGACATTCATACACACACGGACACTGAATTATTTGTGAATCCGTTGGCAGAAAGTAAAATTCGCCAGGGAGTTACAACCGAAATCGCTGGCAATTGTGGATCATCTCCCTTTCCATTAAATGACACAGATTTCTCAGAGCTGGAAAAAAATCTATCTGACAAATATCAATTAAAACTCACATGGCAAAATATTCAACAGTTTTTGGATGAGCTTGAAAAAACGAAAATTTCTGTGAATTATGCAACATTAACCGGACACGGCGATTTGCGAAGTTTTGTCATCGGGAAAAATGATGTGGAGCCTTCTGTTAAACAATTGCAACAGATGAAGGATAGATTAGCCGAGACAATGGAGTCTGGAAGTTTTGGGCTATCCACGGGATTGGAATATGCTCCCAGTAGTTATGCTGAAACACCGGAATTAATTGAACTCTGCAAAGTAGTATCCAATCATCAGGGACTTTACGCGACTCATATTCGAAGTGAGGACGACAGGGTTGAGGAAGCTGTGCAGGAGGCATTGAGGATTTGCGAGCAGGCTTCTGTTCCGTTGCAGATTTCGCATTTAAAAGCGTGCAATAAAGCCAACTGGCATAAAACTGAAAAACTTCTGGAAAAAATCCATTTGGCACTGGATTCCGGACTGCCTGTAAATGCGGATCGTTATCCGTATATTGCGTATGGAACAGGACTGGGTACGTTTTTGCCATTGTGGGCGCGACAGGGAACAACGGATGATATTTTAGGCAGGTTAAAGAATCCTGATTTGATCCCTGACATTAGAAAATATGCAGCCCGGCGCGCACAGAATATTGGCGGATGGGATCGGGTCTTGATCAGTCGTTGTTCGAATCAAAAAAATAAAATTTTTGAAGGGAAGTATATCCGGGATTGTGCAGACCAGGAAAATGCAGACCCTGTTAAATTTGTCATCGATCTATTGTCGAAAGAGCAGATGAAAGTAAGCATTATTGGTTTCGCAATGGACGAAGACAATTTAAAAAGCGTGTTGAAATCTCCTCTTACCATGATTGGCTCGGATGGGTGTGCTGTCGCTCCGTACGGAAAATTGGCACAAGGAAAACCGCATCCGCGTTATTACGGCACATTTCCTCGTGTATTGGGCAAGTATTGCCGTGAGGAGAACATATTCGATCTGGCAACCGCAATCAAGAAAATGACAGCCATGCCTGCCGAAAAGTTGGGCCTGAAAGCTCGGGGAATGATTCGAAAAAATTATTATGCTGACATCACTATTTTCAATTCTGAAACAATAATTGATATGGCGACATTTGTTGAGCCGCATCAGTATGCAGCGGGAATTGAATATGTGCTGGTGAACGGTAAAATTACGATAGAGAGGGGAGAGCACCGCGGCGTGCGGGCTGGCAGTGTTTTAAGGCATCGGTCGGTTTGAGTTGATCGTTTTTATTTACCACATAGCGCACAGAGATAGCAGAGAAAGAAATTAGAAAAATTAATGCCTTTATGTTCTATGTGCTTTACGTGGCTCAATAGTTAAAAAGATTTCCGAAATTTTTGAGATTTCGGAAATCTGAATTCTTGAGATAATCTTTTCTTCGTGTCCTTCCTGCGCTTCGTGGACTTAGAATTTTCTGGGTTATTTGTTAATTTCGGTTTCTTCTCCAACTTTGCCGCGAATGATCGTTGCTACCTCAATCGGAGTCATATTTTGGTGCGCTGCCAGATCACGGATATTATCGTTAGCATCTGCTTTGATTCCTGCCGTTTCCAGATTGTACAATCCGTCGGCAACCGGAATGTTCAATTGAGCGCACACCTTTTCGACAGTTTTACGTCCCCAGCCACCGCCGGATATCGGATCACGTTCTGTCTCCTGTTCGGGTTTTATTATGATATATAATTCCTGTGGTGTTTTATCATAGCGCTCTGCTAAATCAATAACAATTTCCCGGGAATTTTGTGGTTCAATGCCTGCGTGGTTTAATCGCTGCATTATTTGTTCAACCGGAATATTGATCGCCGCAGAAAGTTCTTCTAAACTCATCAACTCAGCACGCGGGATTGGAGGCTCTGTTTCCATACTTGACCATGACTCGGATAAATCCGATCCCCAGTCCATAATTGTCGAAAACGGCGGCAGGTTAAACAATGTCAAGACGATAATTACAACACTCAACACTGTGGACCACAATATCTCCATTTTTCGGTTGAGACCTTTCTGGGCTTTTCTTTTTATATACCCAATAAGCGCCTGCCAGTTATAATAAATATGAAGTGCAGAAAAGATAACAAACAATAGAGAAAATATCGTGTGCTGCGCCTGCCACTGTTCTTTCGTCAATGCCCAAAATTTCCATTCAGACCAATGCGCTATTCGCCCCGGAGGAGCAAAATAAAGAATGATCCCAGAGATCGTCATTATCAGAAATGAAACAAGCACAGAAATACTGGTAAATGATTTGAAATGGAATTTTTTTCTCGTTTCTTTTGCCATATTTTATCTCCTGTAAATAATATTTCATTGTTAGAATAATACATTGCGTCTTTGCATCCGGGCTATTTATAAATTATTGATATTAGGTAATATATGTATTTTAAATCAAAAGTCAATCTCTAATTGCAGGAAATAAAAATTTCATAGTTTATAAAAGTGAAATAATTTTTACAAAAAGTCTTGACATTTCAATTTTTTTTCTTATATTTAAGATGAAACAATAATTTCATTAGTTAATTGTTTGAAATTAAAGTTACATTAATGCTGCCACTCGGTCAGACAATTAAATTACGATCATCCGCAGTACAGAAAAGATGCTAACTTATTTGATGAAAAAAACTCCGAAACGATACTAACTCTTCAAAAAAACAGTAGTTAATATAACATGACATTAAGATGAATACGAGCAAGAAAATTGAAAAACTGATTATGGAAGTCGTTCCCGTACTTCCTCCGAATCAAAAAAAAGTTGCTGAATTTTTTCTTGAAAATATGTCTTTAGTCGCACTTCTTCCTGTTAAAGATATTGCGAAAGAAGCAGATGTCAGTCAGGCTTCCATTGTTCGATTTGCACAGTTGCTTGGTTTTTCTGGTTTTAAAGAACTTAAAGATAAAATTTCGTTTTCGTTGAAAAATCAGCTTTCACCTACCGAATTATATCAGTATGCGACTTCTGAAAAGGAAAAATCTCCGGATACATTAAAGCTGGTTGCCAGAAATGTGATCAACAATATTAATGATACGATAAAATCGAATCATTCAACAGTATTTTCCGATGTAGTTGATAAAATTATTGCAGCGCGACAAATTTGCTGTTTGGGGCTTGAATTATCTTATCATTTTTCCACACTCATGACATTTCAATTGCGACTCTATAATTATGATGCGCGGACGCTTTCGCTGGATTTTCTCCGTTATCAGGAGCAGATCGCTTTTATGCACCCGGATGATTTATTGATTGCGTTCAGTTTTTCTCCATATTCCCGGGAAACTGTTGAAGCGGTTGCTTTTGCAAAATCAGAAGGAATTGATTGTATTGCATTTACCGATAAAAAAACAGCGCCTATTCGTGAGTATGCATCGCGCAGTATTCAAATCAAAACAGATAATATTATGTTCAGTAATTCGCTCGGTGCCATTGCAGTGGTCATCAATGCAATCATTGCTGAATTGAATTTCCGGGATAAAGAACGAACCCTTAAAGCATTGAAAATTATTGAAGAAAATATTAAAGATAATCGTTATTTTATAAATCAATAGGGAGCAATTCCCAAAAGTTGGTAATTTCCCGTGGAGCTGTATCATAAGTTTGATTTTTTTGTAAAATGTCATTCCGGGCTTGTCTTGGAATCTCCTGATTATTAAAAAGTTAGGGGATTCCTGTATTCGCAGGAATGACGCCAAAAAATGACTTTTGATACAGCCCCATGTATTGATCAACGCTTTGCGTCGTATTTTTACTACTGGACGCAAAGCGTCCTAAAATCCATTCCAACGCAAAGCATTGGAACGAGAACATTGTTTAGGATTTTAAAATACCAACAAAATGGAATTGCACCCAATCAATAAATCCTTTCAGGAAAATAATCCGACAATGAAAGTAGATCAAGAACGGCTCATTCAATTATTTTTAGAATTAGTTGAGATAGACGGTGTTTCACTTAAAGAGAAACGTGTTGCTAATGCAATTAAAGAACGGCTCTCTCAAAACGGGCTTTCGTTTTATGAAGATGACGCTGCCTCAAAAATCAATGGAAATTGTGGCAATTTGATTATTCAATATTTCAATGACTCTGCAAAAGATGATTCTATTTTGTTATTAGCCCATTTGGATACTGTTCAATCAACAGCGAATTTAAAGGCTATTGTTGAGAATGGTGTTATTCGGTCTGACGGCAGCACCATTTTAGGCGGTGATGACAGGACCGGCGTGGCGATCATTTTGTATGTCATTGAGGATATTGCCAGACGAAAATTGAGACACCGGAATTTTGAAGTCGTTTTTTCTGTGGCCGAAGAATTGGGAATGTACGGAACCCTGGCATTGGATTTCTCAAAATTACATTCACATAGTGGTTACATCTTTGATTGTTCCCGTGAGGCAGGTTGTTATGTGGCAACAACACCAACGGCGATTGATTTTCAAATTGATTTTTATGGAAAAGCAGCCCATTCGGGAGTGGCGCCGGAGAAAGGTATTAATGCTTTGTCCATGGCTATTGAATTGACCCGAAAAATCCCTGTGGGAAGAGTGGATGAACAGACAGTCGCGAATGTTGGTACGATTAACGGGGGAGCGGCAATTAATGTTGTCCCGGATAATGTTCGAATAACTGGTGAAATACGCTCGTTTAGCCGGACGAAAATAGACTCGATATGTGAAAACATTCAGAAAGATGCTGCCACTATTTCAAAAAATTATGGGGCACAGATTGATGTCAATTTCACCACTGGTTTCGAAGGATTTCATTTGGATAATAATCAGCGCATCATTTACGAGCTTGAAAAAAACATGAATGCTCTGAGTTTAAAACCAGGCCCATTAAGGTATTATGGTGGCAGCGATGCAAATGTACTAAATGCGAACGGAATTACCGCAGTAAATATCGGCGTTGGGGTGAACAATCCACATTCGCGCAATGAGTTTGTTGTGATAGATGATTTTGTGAATGTTACTAAATTACTAATGCGACTGCTTGAAGTGGAGGATGCATGAAAGCCAAAATAATTATTCTTATTTTGTTGCTATTTTTAATGGCATGTCAACAAGGTGACAGATCGCACAACACAAGAGGATATCTGCTAATTGTCGGAGGAAGGGAAAAGCCAACGGCTGCAATTGAGAAATTCATTGACTTGTGCGACAATGAATTTATCCTGCTTATTACGGCTGCCAGCGGATATCCGAATGAATCCGGCCCTGCGGCGGTGGAGCTCTTTAAAAAACATGGTGCAGAAAATGTTGAATGGATGCATATTATCAGCCCGGATTCTGCGAATGCAGACCGCATCGTGGAGATAATCCGGAAAGCCCGGGGTATTTTCTTCACTGGCGGAGTGCAGGGTCGTCTGATGAACCGGTTGCGGGGAACACGTGCTGAACAGGTAATTCGGTCCCATTATTTTGATAAGAAGGGCGTTATTGGCGGAACAAGCGCCGGAGCCGCAGTACAAAGCGAATTGATGATTACCGGTGATGGCGATTTTTCAATCCTGGAAAAAAATAATATTGTTACTGAACCGGGATTCGGATTTCTGATAAATTGTGTTATTGATCAGCATTTTGTCGCCAGAAGACGAAATAATCGCCTACTGAGCCTGGTGATCGAAAAGGAAATACCCGGAATTGGCGTCGATGAATCCACCGCGATTATTTATTTGCCGGACGATACCTTTGATGTGTACGGAGAGGGTTCGGTGCTGGTATATGATCCCCGAAACGCATTAATTCCGAGCGATTCTGAGACAAAAAAATTGTCAGCAGAACATCTGCGATTGAGTGTTTTGCATGAAGGGCAGTCATTTGATATGAAATCCGGAAAAATGATAATTCGAGAGAAATCATAACGTATCGAACTTATGCAGCTAACAAAACTAAAATTACCACACACACTGGCATTGATTTTTTCTATCATGGTTTTTGTGGCCATACTGACATGGATTATTCCGGGTGGACAATATCAACGGGTCACAAATAAGCAAGGTCGCGAGGTTGTTGACAGAGATACATTCCGCTACGCGGATAGCAACCCACAGGGGCTGTTTGCAGTGCTACAATCACCTGTTAAAGGAATTATGGAGACAGCGAACATTATCGGTTTTATCCTGATTGTCGGTGGTGTGTTTTCGATTATCCAGAAGACAGGTGCGATAAACGCTTCAATCCGATGGGTAGGAAAATTACTTACAGGTAAAGAGAAGATTGTAATTCCGGTGGGAATGACATTATTCTCGATATTTGGTGCGGTTTTTGGCATGAGTGAAGAAGTGATCCCGTTTGTGCTTATTTTTATTCCTCTGGCAATGACGCTGGGATACGATAGCATTATTGGTGTCGCAATTCCGTTTCTGGGAGCCGGGGTTGGATTTGCCGGAGCGATGCTTAATCCGTTCACCATCGGAATTGCACAGGGAATAGCGGAGCTACCACTTTTTTCCGGACTAATGTACCGTTTGATTGTGTGGTTTGTTGTCACGTTAATCGGCATTCTTGCAGTGATGCGTTACGCAAAAAAGGTGAAGCAAGCGCCGGAAATGAGCCCGGTTTATGAACTTGATAAAAATCGGCGATTGACTTATGAGAAAGAGGCAGAAGGACTGGGCAGCTTTTCCCGGAAGCATAAAATTATCATGATGATATTTCTAGTGGGAATTGGAGTCATGGTTTTTGGAGTGATGAGATTTCAATGGTTTATTAAGGAGATCGCGGCGCTGTTTTTAGGAATGGGAATCGCTGTAGCAATTGTATCCCGATTGTCCGTGAATACAACTGCTGATAGCTTTGTGGATGGTGCACGGGATTTGATCGGCGCGGCGCTGGTTGTTGGTTTTGCCCGTGCAATTCTGGTAATTGCAAGTGACGGCATGATCATCGATACGATTATGTATTATTTGTCAGGATTAATCTCAAAATTTCATCCGGTTTTTGCCGCACAAATGATGTTTGTTATGCAAACCTTTATTAATTTTTTTGTGCCGTCCGGCAGCGGGCAGGCGGCACTCACAATACCTATTATGTCACCGATGGCAGATTTGGTTGGCGTTACCCGGCAAACGGCTGTGCTTGCTTTTCAAATGGGAGATGGCTTTACGAATATGATCATTCCCACATCCGGTGTTACCATGGGAGTTTTGGGAATGGCGAAAATACCCTGGCAAACATGGGCGAAATGGTTGTTGCCTGTTGAAATAATTTTCTTCATCATTGGATTGATTTTATTGGTGCCTGCTGTGATGATACAGTGGGGGCCGTTCTGATAGTTAATTTTTTAAATCCGGAGTGGGGCTGTATCAAAAGTCCAGGATTTGTATTTTGCAAATTTATGAGGAATAGCGATCCCATCGCTCCAAGCGATGGGATCGCTGGTCTAATAAAAAATCTTGCATAAGAAAGATTAACTTTTAATACAGCCGTGGGAAAATCTAAAAAGGGATTTTACTCCGGAAAATTAAACGGAGCATAAAATAAAAAAAGAACGTTGTGTACTACACACTAAATTTAAGGAGGTCATCATGAAAAAAGGTGTTACAATGATTTTAGCGGCAGCAATGTTGTTGCTGGGTACAACTTTTTTGTTTGCACAAATTGATTATTCATTAAATGACTGGGGGAGAATTCGGCTTTATGACGCAACCGATGCTCGTCAAATCGATCGGATCAGTCTTAATTTTGGCGTTGATAAAAATATTGTGCATCATTACAAAGATGTTGGTGGCATAGAGCCGGTATTGAGCCCGACTGAAATTACACCAACTGTCGCAGATGTGGAAAACGTACAGATTTTCAGTTACGATATCGGCGACGTTGCAATCGCGGTCAATGTGAAACAACATATTTATTTTTGGAATGATAAAAATTACCTGATTGCCAATATTCGGTTGATAAATAACACCGGGGAAGATGTCAATAGCTACGCCAGCATTGAAGTAATTCCGCAGGTGAATAATGCGTATGGCGACGAAACTCTGGATTATGACCAGACAAGCGAGATCGCAATTGCTTACAAAACAGATCATTACACTGGCGTTAAAATGCTGTCACATACTCCGGCGTCATTCCGGTCGCTTTATTATTCTGATTATTCCATGAATAGCGCATTCCCGGATTCTGTTCAATGGAATGAAATGGTGAATTCTGAAAATTCCGATTATCCGTTTGAACCCGGCTCTGATGGCAGCGCGAACTTTCTGAACGCAGGTGAGACCATTATTGCCGCAGATGACAGCGTCGATATTTACGTGGCGATTGGTTACGCAACCACACTCGTTGGTTTACAGGCATTAATGGCAGATGCAGGGGGTGTCTATGATCAATTTCTGAAAACCACCGCAGTAGCTCATCAAGATGTGATTTCTTATGAATTTCGGCTTGTCCAGAATTATCCGAATCCGTTTAATCCGAGCACAGTTATCCCGTTCTCTTTGAGTGAGCCGGCAGACGTAACATTGAAAATTTACAACATTAAGGGACAGCTCATTCGTTCGTTAACATCCGGGAAAATGAATGCCGGCAATTATGAGTTAAAGTGGGATGCACGAGATGATTTCGGACAGAAAGTAGTGAGCGGACTTTACCTGTATCAGTTAAACGTTACATCGGAAAATATGAGCAAGAATATTGTTCGGAAAATGATTTTATCGAAATAGCTTTTCCTCAGCGGGCAGATCAAATTCTTATATTGATCTGCCCGAGTTGAACCTCTAAGACTCTGCAAATATGCAGATTATTTTTTATTTAAATTTTAATGAGGAGGATCAATGAGATTCAAAATTGTGAGTTTTACACTCCTTTTGTTTGTTCCGTATATAATATTTGCAGGAACCACCGGTAAAATTACTGGCCGAATAGTAGACGGACAAAATGGAGAACCGTTGGTCGGTTGCAATGTTTTTGTAGAAGGAATGCAATTGGGCGCGAGTACAGATTTGGAAGGATATTATTTTATCTTAAATGTACCACCCGGAACTTATAATCTCACCGCCCATTATATTGGCTACCAAAAAGTCACGAAAACAAAGGTTTTTGTACGTGTCGATCATACCACGCAAATCAATTTTCAATTAGATGAACAGGTTATTGAACTTGGCGGAGCGGTTGTTGTTCAGGCAGAACGCCCGGAAGTGGAACGGGATGTGACCTCCACCGTTGTAAATGTGAGCAGTGACGAAATTGATGCACTACCGGTGAATACCGTGTCGGAAGTACTGCAATTGCAAGCCGGTGTTGTCAATCGTGGCGGCTTGCATATACGAGGCGGTCGAAGTGGCGAATTGGCATACCTGATCGACGGACACCGGGTGGATGACCCGTTATTCGGGGGCGCAGCAGCAGATATCAACAATGAAGCGATTCAACAGATGGAATTGATTACCGGAACATTTAATGCGGAATATGGAAATGCAATGTCCGGTGTCGTGAATATCGTGACAAAAGAGAATTTATCCCGCTTAAAAGGTCGAATCCGCGCAAAAGCAACTAAACTGGGTATCAATGAAAAAAGTGACAATCTGAATGAACGATATGTTGAGGGAAATTTAAGCGGACCATTTTGGCGCGATAGTCCTGTTGGATTTTTGCTGTCCGGTAAACTAATCCGCGGGGATAATTATTACGAATCCGGCACTCTTGTTACCGATAGTCTGGGAACAAGACCCTCCGGAAATTTTTCCGGCGAACCGTTTGGTTACGACAATTCAAATTCATTTTTTGGCAAACTATTTTTTAAACCATTTGCCGGCGCAAAGTTATCCCTTTCTTTCAATTATAATGATCGGGAATGGCAGAATTATGTGCATTCATATAAATACATTCCGGATAGCGCTTATGTTCGCAATAGCGAGAGTAAATTATTTGCATTGAATTTCACGCATGCGCCGAGTTCAAAAATGTTTTACGAAATCCGGCTTTCTCAATTAGAATATAACTATCTGAGAAATTACGGCGGATATCATTTCAAAGAATATTCAACCGGAATATCCCAACGATATAACGGCGAATTTCGTCTTTCGGCAGGAAATGAGGAATATATTGATCAGAATGTAAAAACGTTCACCGGTAAAATCGATGTCAGCTACCAATACAATCGCTTTCATCTGTTAAAATCCGGTTTTGAACTGAAGCTTCATGATCTGGATTATTTCTGGATTTACGGCCCCAAACGACTGGCGAGTAATCAATACATAAATGATTTTCAAAAATATCCGTATGAAGGCGCAGTTTATCTTCAAGACAAAATTGAATTTGATCATATCGTTTTGAACGCAGGGTTACGTTATGATTTGTATCATCCGAAAGTTACGTTTGTCGCTGATCCGAATAACAGGGATGAGTCAATTACTGATGCAAGTATAAAAAGCAAATTAAGTCCGCGGTTGGGAATTGCCTACCCGCTAACGGAAAAGACAGTATTTCATTTTGCGTACGGACATTTCTTTCAGCGCCCCCAATTTGATGTGCTTTATGAAGACTTAAGCCGCAACATGGACGTTAACAAACCACTGATCGGAAATCCGAATTTAGACCCTGAAAGTACCGTCAGCTATGAGTTGGGCGTCAACACGACAGTGACTTCGAACATCACATTGCAGACAACTGTGTTTAGCCGTAAGATCAAGGAATTAATTGGCGTTGCCTGGCAGTTTAAAGTTCCCGGTGTGCCGCTGCAATACGCGTATTATACCAACGAAGATTTTGCTTATGTTAAGGGATTTGAAGTTAGTTTTAAATGGCGCATGAGAAATATTGCCGCCAGGGCAAATTATACCTTTCAAATTGCCGAAGGAAGCAGTTCATCACAGCAGGAGCGTTTTACAGGAGCGTATGACGTTAAAGGACGACAATCGCTGCAATTCTACCCGTTATCATTCGATCAACGTCATAAAGTAAATGCAAATGTGACGATAAATTTTGAAGAAGGCGAAGCGCCATTCGGATTTGCTCCCAAAGTTTTTCAAAACTCGTATATGAGCATGATCTTTCAATATGGCGGGGGATTGCCTTTTACCTATAATCCAACGCGAAAACGATATGAACCAGATTTGAATAATTCACGAATGCCGGCGACGTATAACGTTGATCTCGAACTCGAAAAGCGCTTCTATTTCGACGCCTTTTATATGGGTGTATTTTGCCAGATTTACAATGCGCTGGATCGTAAAAATGTAGGCTATGTTTACACTGGTTCAGGTAAACCAAACGATTTCGGCCCGTTGGAACCTGCTTCTGTGGAGTATATGACAGACCCGACAAATTATTTTGCGCCGCGCACGATTTATTTAGGTATTAGTCTCGGATTATAATAAAGGAGTTTTTTAATATGAAATTTCATATTAAAGTAATTATCGGGCTAACGTTGTGGTTGTTTGTTGCCGGAACTTTTACAGCACTGGCTTCTGATACGCCCACCCGACAACGGGAAACGGAAAGCATGATGTTAGCCAAAAAAATGGATATTTCGGATCGGGCTTATAACGTCATTGATGTCAATAAACTCGGTCAATATGTTTCGAATATCGGACAGTTTTATTCTTCCTGGAATGAATTGGCGCCAACCGCGGATTGGCCGCTCGGCGCCGGACATGAACAAATGTATCGTATGAATGTTTATGTGGGTGTGCCTGAAAATGTTGTACAAACAAGAACTTATGGAACAAAAGAATGGGACCCGGTGGCTGGTTACCATAATCCGGATATCGGATTTTTAGCTGTCAGCAATGATAGCACTACCTGGCCACTCAATGAAAACAATCAACCATACTGGCCGGTTCGCAATTCGAACGGAGAGCCGATTATCCGTTCGCACCAGGATTCTTATGGCGTTTACAGGGATTGGACGAATTATCTGGCAACCCAGGATCCGAATAAGCGGTTAAATATAACTGTTCACCAAAGCAGTTACGCCTGGAATACCGCACTGGATGAAGATTATGTCATCTTTAAATTTGATCTGGTGAATGATACAACAGTTGCCCGAGACAGTGTCTACTTTTGTCTGTACTGTGATTTTGATATTGGCGGATTTGAATCAGCGAATGAATGGACAAATGATAAATTAGCGCTCGATCTCGACCGGGAATTCTTTTATTTTTATGACGCCGATGGCTGGAGCGACCAGTGGAATGGACCGACCTGGAATTTAGGCCTGGTTTTCCTGGAGACGCCAGAGGTGGATGGCGTGCGACCGGGATTGACAGATTGGCATTATACCGATAACTGGAGCGAACCCCGAAATATTAATGACGATGTTGAGCAATACTGGCTGATGAGCAGTGATCCCCGGTTGAAGGCAGATATATTCAACTGGCCCAATTTATTTCACGGCAATGACATTCATTATGATGACCCATCATTGATACCTGATGAGGGCGATACGTTAATTGTCTTTGCTTCAAGCGGTCCGTATTACATGGAACCGGGAGAAACGCTTCGGATTGTTACTGCTCTGGTTGCGGGGCAGGATCATGATGATATCAGCCAAAATGTCGACCGTATCTGGGAGGTCTACAATAACGGTTATCAGGTAAAATCTGTGCCCGCACCAAAAGTAACCGGCGTCGCTGGCGATATGCAGACAACCTTGCGCTGGGATAATCGAATCGATCTGGAGTATATTGATCCGAATACCGGTACGAATACGCTCAAGGTGTACCGCATTTACAAAACAGAAGATCCCAATCGGTTGACATGGAATTTATACGATTCAGTGACTGTGAAATATGATGAAAACAGCGCTTATAGAACAGACGCGTACGAGTATATCGATAATGAGGTGATCAATGGATTTTATTACAGTTATTCGGTTACCCCAGTTGATAGCAGTGGCGACGAGTCGGGAAAAGCGTTGTTGGCAGAAAATCGTAACACCGTGGAACTGAGACCGGGATCTGATGCACTGCAAACGACAAAAGAAATTCGAGTCGTGCCAAATCCGTACGTGATTTCGACGAATTGGGAACGTGAGCGGCTGGGCAATATTTCAGATGGCGAACCCATTCGGGAACTGGCATTCACAAATTTACCCGCCGAATGCACGATCAATATCTTTACTATCGATGGTGATTTGGTAAAGGTGCTGGAACATCACGGCACAGGAGGAACAGCGTATTGGGATGTTCGATCGGATTTCAACCAGATGGTTGCTACCGGAGTTTATTTTTATCATGTTAAATCGAACTTCGGAGAAAAAGTCGGTAAGTTTGCCATTATTCGATAAGGAGTATAATCCATGAGATACAAGTTCTTAACGTTAATAGTCATAATGATTTTTATTGCATATATTCCGCTGAATGCATCAGATTTTAAGAATACCGGGCATTCCGGAGCGAATTTTTTACAGATCCCCATTGAACCAGTGGGCGCGGCGCTGGGAAATTCCTATGTCGCAATGGCAAAAGGAGTGGATGGCCTTTACTGGAATCCGGGGGCAATCACGTATCTTAAAGGTACGGAAATGTTGATTTCTACTGTCGACTGGATTCTGGATACACAGATTTCCCATTTGGGCCTGGTTCATAACTTTGGTGAAATAGGATCATTTGGTGTTGCTATTACTGCGCTGACAATGGATGAAATGGAAATCACCACGCCATATCAACCGGACGGAACAGGGGAGATGTTTGGCGCCGGCGATTATGCGTTTGGAATAACGTATGCTCGGCAGTTGACGGATCGCTTTTCATTCGGAGCTACAGTCAAGTATGTCTATGAATATATTTGGGAAGCAAGTTCCTCTGCTGTTGCATTTGATTTCGGATCCGTGTTTAGAACCGGTTTTTACAATGTGAGAATCGGGATGAATATTTCTAATTTTGGTGCAAATTTGAAAATGAGCGGTGATCCCATTGATCAAAAATTAGCAGAAGAAAGGGCACTGAAGGAAGAGAATAACCCCCGTGTCGATCGATTGTCCGAAGAGTACACATTGCCGCAGGTATTTAATGTCGGCGTCGCCTTTGATCCGTATATCAATGAAATTCACAGGATTACGGTTACGTCCGCTGCCAATGATCCGAATGATAATCAGTCTCGCATGAGTTTCGGAACAGAGTACGCGTTTCAGGAAATGTTTATGGTGCGTGCGGGCTATAAAATTGGTTATGATGAACAACGTTTCAGCGTGGGGCTGGGATCGAATCTAACGTTCGGTACCTTCAATGCCCGTCTCGACTACGGATATTCCGAGTTCGGAATATTGGGCGATATTCATTATTTTAGTTTTAAAATCGGATTCTAAATTCGCAGATAATGAGAAGATACTAAAAGCAGGTGATGCCATGAAATTTCCGGCACCCTGCTTTTATTTTCTAACCTGAAAGTTGATGAGCAATGAAGTATACGGAAATCGCGAAGAATTCCCTACGCCAAAGAGACGACGCACCTCCGGTTTGAATAGGGAACGGTTTCGCCAACTGCAAAACCAGGGGATGTTAGAACGCGGTTATGGTTTACATTCCCCTGATATAACTGGATTATTCAAACAAGCGTTAAAAGGATTTCAAATGCAGGATCGCAAACAACCATCGTTATGGATCAGTCTGATTCCACTGTTGACAATGGCGTTATTTTTAGGTGTCGGATATGGTTTATTCAAAATTCGCGCTGAAGTATTGCTGGTACTTTCGGCAACTGTTGCCGGTGTCCTGGCAAAATCATTGGGTTATAGCTGGAAAGAGTTGGAGCAGGGGATTGTTGAATCTGTAAAGCAGGCAATGCCGGCAATGTTAATCGTTATCTGCGTTGGTTTGATGATCGGCTCGTGGATTGCCAGCGGTACGATTCCGATGCTCGTCTATTACGGCTTAAAAATTGTCTCACCAGGATACTTTCTGGTCACGGCCTCTCTGGTGTGCAGCGCAGTGTCGCTCTTCACCGGTACGTCATGGGGGACGGTTGGCACTGTCGGTATTGCTTTTATGGGAATTGCCCAGGGGTTGGGAATACCTGCCGGACCGGCTGCCGGATCAATCGTCGCTGGTGCTTATTTTGGAGATAAATTATCCCCATTTTCTGATACCACCAATCTCGCACCAATTGCTGCGAAAAGTAATTTATTTGATCACATCCGCCACTTGCTATGGACAACCACTCCGGCGTGGTTCATCGGAATGATTTTTTATTTCGTTATCGGATTGAAATTTCAGGGACAATCCCTGCCACAGCAACAAATGGATTTGATTACAACAACGCTGCGGCAAAATTTTAATTTTCACATTCTGTTACTCGTTCCGCCGGTAATCGTTCTCTATTTTGCATTTAAAAAATTACCAACCATTCCCGGTATGATTACCGCATCTTTGACTGCATCAGTGCTGGCAATTATTTTTCAAACCGGCTCGTTTGTAACTGTGTTCAATTCAATGGCGATTGGCTATTCTGCACACACCGGCGTGGAAAGCATTGACAATCTCCTTTCCCGCGGCGGAATGATGAGCATGATGGGCGTGACGTTGATTGCATTTTGCGCGTTTGCTTTTGCCGGAATTGTGCAAAAAGCGGGAATGCTGCACGTTATTTTGGAGCGACTGTTGAAAGTGGTCAAAAGCACCGGATCTCTTGTCGCCAGCGCTGCGGGCAGTAGTGTGGTTGTCGCGTTCATTACCGGAAGCTCATTCCTGTCCATTTTAATCCCCGGCGAATTGTTTGCACCTGCATTCAAACAGCGGAAACTGGCAGCGAAAAATCTGTCCCGGACCACTGAGGATTCCGGCACCGTGTTCGTGCCGCTGGTTCCGTGGAGCATGGCAGGCGTGTACATGGCAGGAACCCTCGGCGTTCCCACGGTGAAATATGCGCCGTGGGCGTTTATGTGTTATTTGGGCATCGTGTTCGCGCTTATTTATGGCTACAGCGGATTTGCCATCGCTCCCAAAATCCGAAATGATGAAACACAGCCGGGGAGTTGATATTTTGTTTTTCTACCTTAGTAGAAACGGACTCCTCACGAAATTAACTTTATTCCCTTATTCATGTTTAATAAGGGAATGCATTCTTTAGAAACTTTTTTAAAATTATATCTCAAAAAAATAATTGTACTGGAAATTAGAATGAAATTCAAATTATTTATCTTCATATTTTTAATCCCATATCTGCTATACGCACAAGGCTCAATCCTGCTCATGGGCGGCGGCAGCGATACAAAACGCTGGGCTTATGATGTATTTGAATGGTTCGTGCTGCAGGCCGATTCCGGCATCATTATTAATATCGATGTTGATCCGGTTGCAGAAAGTTACGCCACTACATTCATCCGATGGGGAGCAGATAGCAGCAGCCATTCCCTGCGCATTCCGAATAAATCCGTTGCCAATGATTCTGCCACATATCGGGATCTGATTTCTGCAAAGGGTATTTTCATTGAAGGCGGAAATCAGTGGGATTACGTTTACGTCTGGAAGGGCACACTGGTGGAAGATGCGCTGCATTATGTGTACAATAAAGGCGGCGTGATTGGCGGAACCAGCGCCGGATGTGCTGTTATGGGAGAAGTTGTTTACGACGCCCGTTACCAAAGTGCACAACCGCGGTCTGTTTCTCAAAATCCCTATGATCGGGATGTGCAATACACTGACGATTTTTTTAATGTTCTGCCCAATGTATTTACTGACAGCCATTTTCACCCCAGAGCACGCCTGGGGAGACTGGCGCCAATGGTTGCCCGGCGGATTCAGGATTATGGGGATACGGATTTAATGGCCATCGGTGTTGATGAAAATACGGCGCTCTGCATCAATCCGGATAAATCCGCAATATGCTTCGGAGAGGGATGTGTAACGATCTTTCATCAAACTGAGAGATCGGTGATTCGCTGTGAGCAAGGGAAAGCGCCGACATTTACACATATCAAATATCACCAGCTCATTCATGGCGCCATTTTCGATATCGCCACGCGGGAGTTGATCGATCCGGGACCTAATATGCAGGAAGTCGAAATTTCGCCCGCACAGCCTGTTTTTGCGCCGGCAGAATTAGTCGGTTCTGATGAAAATACTGCCAACTCCGGCGAAGTGGTCATTACGAATCTAACATCCGGCGCCACTAATGCCTGGTATGGCAGGCTCGCCCAAACGGCAGGGGATAGCATTGTGCCGAATTCGGTGATCATTCCCAATGTCTGGAAAAATACGGATTATTCGGAAAACCGTCTCATTGGCGGGATGTATGGCGCTGCAAGTCATCCCGGACATGTTGCGATTTACCTGGATTGGGGAAGCATTGCAACAATCTCCGGTGACGGCGTTCTTTCGGTGAAAAAATTAGCTTATATCCTGGAAACTCAGAATATAACGCACGTCGGCTTCAATAAAAAATTATCATCAAATTATCCCGGATTGATTAATGCGACGCTGCATTTTTTAGGAGATGGCGATAGTTACAATCTTCTTGAGCCATATATCCCGGTTAATGAAGAAAAAGGGCAGTCAGATTTCCCCCGAAAATTCAGGTTATTTGATAATTATCCGAATCCTTTCAATGGATCAACCCATTTTACTTTTGAAGTGCATGCGGCGGGACAGGTCGACATAAAAATTTACAATATTCTGGGCCAGTATCTGGAAACGATTTTCAATGAAAATAAAAGTCCCGGAATGCATATCGTTCAATGGGACGCCATGACTTACGAGGCAGGTGTGTATGTGTATCAGGTGAGTTACAATAATCACTCGCAATTTGGTAAATGCATTTTATTGAGATGAATGCCCTGTGTGGCAAGATAATAAAGAACGCCATGCTGTGTACAACTCGTTCTCACGATTTTCGTGGGAATGCCTTAAGCGACGTTTTGCGTCGTATGTCATTCCTGACGCAAAGCGTCGGCATGAGAAAGTATGAAATGGTGAAATCACCCTCAAATAAGATTTCCGAAATCTCAAAGATTTCGGAAATCTGGCAATTCCTTTTAAAAACTCACCGATGTGGCGCCATAAAACCATAATGGGGTATCGCTGCCTTTCCACTGTTTGAAAACTTCGTCCGGCAAGAAGACACCAACCCCGAGATCGAAATTTACATTTTTAAGATAACCATATTTCAGCCGCACATCCAGTTCTTTACCGATTTTATTCGATTCAGATTCATCTGCAAGCATCACTTTTTGAGACAGATGAAACAGGTGCAGATCTCCCTGCAAATTGAGTTTCGCTAAAGGAGATAGCGTCGCTCTGAATCTGAGATCATTCAATCCGGCGTTTGAAGCGTGTTTGGGAAATTCCTTGAAATAATCCATATATCCAAAAAATCGGTGCCGGGCCGGATAAAGCGTATTGAATGCCTCAAATTTTTTGCTGTTTGGATCATCTCCGGAAAGGTAATCAAACCCGATGCTGAATCTGGGTTTCCAGGGATGATGAAAACCGTATTCCAACGTTGATATAAAGTACAGCGCTGAAATATCGCTGTTATAAGCCATCGATCCGAATTGATAATTGAATTCAGTTTCGATCGTCAAATCACCGACATTGGATTCCACGCGGACGCCTGTCGTGCTGCGTCTCAATTTCCAATCATTCGCTTCATTTCGTTGTTTGTCGGCATCAAACAGGTAATAAAAATTTATGCTGTGTGATTCATGAAATTGAGTATATCCCCAAACTCCAGTTAGAAATTGATCACCATCATTCTCATTGCCGTCCTGATATGTTTCAACGAGCGAAGCGTTAAAAATATCAAGCATAATTTTATTGATTTTAATTGTCAACCTTGCGGCGTCAAATGCGCGCCCTGTATTGCTCCAGGGATTCTCCCCCAATAATCGTTGGCCACCATAAGCCAATGTCATTCTCCCTGCTTTTATAGATAACCACGGGACAAAGAATTCCCAAATTTGGAAATATCCCTGCCGTAAATCAAGATTTTGAAAATTTGCCAGTGTACCAGTATAGCCCGAAGTATCTTCAGTACCAAAATCCCGGGAATCCTGAATTTGGGCAAACAGCAATACGTTTTCGGCCGGTTGACTTTTAATATTTAACCGCGTCCGCAGGCGTGAATAATTATAGCCGGCTGTTTCGGAATTAAAGTCACGGTTGTCGAATTCACCCCGTACACGGATTTCACCGGAAAAATTAACAGGGGATGATGTGTCATCCGCCGTTACAATCTGAGTCGTCAATAAGAATGTGACGACAGAAATCAGGTTCATTTTAAAGATGCGTTTCATATTTGATTTCCTTTCTGTTCATTTTCATTTTTATCGTAAATTCGAGCGATCTATAAAAGGATTTCACTCCGGGGAGCATTTTCTTTACAAGCTGTCCAGAAACTCAGAAAATGTCATTCTGAAGAGCGAAGCGACGAAGGGAGCAATTCCCAAAAGTTGGTAATTTCTCGTGGAGCTGTATCATAAGTTTGATTTTTTTGTAAAATGTCATTCCGGGATTGTCCCAAAATCTCCTGATTATTAAAAAGTTAGGGGATTCCTGCATTCGCAGGAATGACACCAAAAAATGACTTTTGATACAGCCCCATGTATTGATCGACGCTTTGCGTCGTATTTTTACTACTGGATGCAAAGCGTCCTAAAATCCATTCCAACGCAAAGCATTGGAACGAGAAAAAGAATCAAAATAAAATAATACTTCTTCATGATACACCTCATTGATAAAATGTAGTTTATATTATTATTTAATTACAGAGTGTTGTTACAAAATCACAAAAAAGAATAAAATGTAACCCTTAAAGCACTATAATAACACTCCAAAAACACTCAAATATACATTTAGTTTCGATTATTGTCAAGTCATTTTTTATTTAATTATCAGAAAATATGTTGATTGAAATATTTCGATTGAAATGGGTAATTGATTTTTAAGGGCTTGTAAAGAAATGTAAAAAAATGCTTGCATTGTTAAATTATTTTATTATTTTAGCAGAGTTAATCTGATTTTATTCACTCAAAAAGGTCTTTATTTTTTTGGTGGAGGACAATGAGAATCATTATGATAGAGAATGATCGGGACGTTGCCCGGCACATCGAAAATCTATGCTACTCAATTCTGAAAAATCAAATTCTTTCCGTTCGTACATATTATACGTCGAATTGTGTGTCTTTATATTTGTTTGAAGAACCGGTTGATTTATGTATTTTAGATTTAGATGTAAGTCGCGAAAATCGAATTGAATTACTTAAAACGGTTGTTTCTGGTGCCTTTCACACAATTGTGATTTCAGAAAATAAAAATTATGAGAGGGAGGTTTTTGAATACGGGGTAGTTGATTTTATATTGAAGCCAGTTGATATGGAAAGAATAAAGCTGTCATTTAACCGATATTTTGATTTTAATGGCAATGAGCGGCAAGTTCATACAAAATTTTTAACAACACGCAGCGGTGATGTCCGCAAAATAATTGCAGTTGATGATATTGTTTATTTTAAATCGGCCGGTATTTATGTTGATGCAAAGATGAAAGACGGCGGAACAACGACCCTTGATAAATCTCTGGAAAATTTAGATCAGATTTTACCGCCTCGATTCAGGCGAACACACGATTCCTTTTTAGTTGATGTAAATCAGATTAAAAAAGTTAAGAACGGAGGAATAAAACAGAAGTTGATAACTCGAAACGGAGAAATCTTGCCCATCTCCCGTCGTGTGTACAAAGAATTAAATAATTAAATTTTCATTATTATTTTCCTTTCTTATAATAATATCTGCTTGACAGTCCGATCTTATTTTGGTATATTCAAACATCATAATAATATGTTTTTTAATATGATGCACTTTCTTAATATTATCAGAAAGGAAGCAGGATGAAAGGTTTTAACAAACCGGTTATAGTTGTTAGCAAATGTATCGGTTTTGCAAATTGTCGTTACAATGGATTAATGATCGCATCGGATGTGGTTGATAAACTAAAAAAGCATGTCGATTTCCGCCCCGTATGTCCTGAAGCGGAGATTGGATTGGGCATTCCGCGAGATCCGATTCGGATTATTGCTATTCGTGAAGGGGATTTAAGATTAAATCAGCCGGCTACCGGGCGAGATGTGACCGAAGATATGATTCGTTTTGCCGAAGCATTTCTGGATTCAGTGCCAGATGTCGATGGATTTATTATGAAGAACCGTTCTCCATCGTGTGGTATTGGCGATGTAAAAGTTTATCCCGGCGCCGGGAAGGTACGGCCTCAATCCAAAACAAAAGGATTTTTTGGGGCAAAGGTATGGAAAAAATTTCCCCTGTTACCAATCGAAGATGAAGGACGGTTGAACAATTTTAAAATACGTGAGCATTTTTTTACAAAATTATTTACACTCTCCAAATTCAAAGCTGTACGGGGTTCAGGGCAGATGAAAGAATTAGTGCAATTTCATGCCAGCAACAAATTACTTTTAATGGCCGCGAATCAGAAACAATTGAGAATAATGGGGAGGATCGTCGCAAATCCGGAGAACAAAAAATTTGATGATGTGATCCGGGATTACAGCGAACATCTATATCAGGCGTTTCTGCGTCCTGCTCGCTATCCGTCGAATATTAATGTGTTGATGCATGCGTTGGGTTACTTTTCCAAAGAATTGAATTCCGAAGAAAAGGCGTACTTCCTGGATGTCCTCGAACAATACCGCATCGGGAAAATTCCTCTTAGTGTTCCGGCAAGTCTTATCAGATCGTGGATCATTCGATTTAAAACCGAGTATTTAAAACAGCAGACATTTTTTGAACCTTATCCGACAGCATTGCAGGAAATTACTGATTCCGGCAAAGGCAGAGATTATTAGATTGTCGGATTCATACAAATCACGGAAGCCAAACAATGATACAGGATGAACGAATAAAGTTATTAAATAACAATGCGCTTAAAAGTGGGAAGTATGTCTTGTACTGGATGCAGGCTTCCCAAAGGGCTGAATATAACCATGCGCTGGAATATGCCATTTTACAAGCGAACGAGCGTGCGAAACCATTAATTGTATTTTTTGGAATCACTGATGATTTCCCGGAAGCGAACGAACGTCACTACTATTTCATGCTGGAGGGTTTGCGTGAAGTTATGGAAAAGCTGGCAGAACGTCGGATAAAAATGGTTATGCGTTATCAGTCGCCTGAAAAAGGCGCGGTTGAGTTGGCTCAGGATGCTGACCTGGTTGTTGTGGATCGCGGATATCTGAATATTCAAAAAGGCTGGCGATCTCATGTCGCAAAAAAAATAGAATGCCCATTGATTCAGGTGGAAAGTGACGTGGTCGTTCCTGTGGAAGAAGCAGAGCAAAAAGAAGCATATTCCGCAGGAACATTCCGTCCGAAGATTTCCAAAAAATTAAATAAGTTCCTGATTCCGCTTCCGGAGGCTGCTCCCCAAATATCTTCGCTGGATATTGATGTTGGTTCGATTGATATATCGAATATCGCCGGGGTTATATCTCAGTTAAAAATTGATCATCAGGTAAAAAAATCAGATTATTATTCCGGAGGATTTAAACAGGCGCAACAACGATTGGATGATTTCATCGCGATAAAACTGGATAAGTATGCAGATTTACGAAATGATCCGACACTGGATTATCTTTCGCACATGAGTCCGTATTTTCATTTCGGCCAGATTTCTCCGCTTTTTGTCGCACTCAAAGTTTTGGCAACCAACAGTCCGGGTTCTGAAGCTTATCTGGAAGAATTAATCGTTCGTCGCGAATTGAGCATGAATTTTATTTTTTATAATCCGGATTATGCAAAATATTCGTCCCTGCCGGATTGGGCACAGCGAACATTGGCCGAACATCGCGAAGATCGCCGGGACTTTGTGTACAGCCAGGAAGAGTGGGAAAATGCACGAACGCATGATCCGTATTGGAATGCCGCGCAACAGGAAATGATGATCACTGGCAAAATGCATGGCTATATGAGGATGTACTGGGGCAAAAAAATCATCGAATGGTCTCGCAGCCCGGAAGAAGCGTTTGAGACAGCGCTGTGTTTGAATAACAAATATGAAATTGATGGCAGGAATCCGAACGGATTTACCGGAGTTGCCTGGTGTTTTGGAAAACATGATCGGGCATGGCAGGAACGTCCTGTCTTTGGCAAAACCAGATATATGAATGCAAACGGACTTCGTCGAAAATTTGATGCATATGCTTATGTTGAAAAAATTAATAAATTATAATCGAATATCCCGTATAAAATTATTTCCAAATCTCTTGAATATTGTATGAATTCTTATTATATTGATTAACACGGAGAACACGAATACCGAGGAGACGCTGCTATGCCGTTTACATTTAAGAGACTGGAAATTCCGGAAGTGATTCTGATTGAGCCTAAAATATTTGATGATCCAAGAGGTTTTTTTCTTGAGACGTTCAAAAAATCTGAGTTTGAAAGAAATGGTATCAAAGAAGACTTTCTGCAAGATAATCTTTCTCAATCTACAAAAGGCACGTTACGTGGCTTACATTTTCAGATAAATCCAAAAGCACAGGCAAAGCTTGTGACTGTTTTAGCCGGAGAGGTGTTTGATGTCGCTGTGGATATCCGCAAAGGTTCTCCCACGTTCGGTAAATGGGTCGGAGCCTGTTTATCGGATAAAAACAAACAATTGCTTTATATCCCCGCTGGGTTTGCACACGGTTTTTGCGTGCTGAGCGGAACGGCTGATTTTATGTATAAAGTAACCAGTGAATATGCTCCGGAAGCAGAACGCGGGATTCTGTGGAACGATCCGACAATCGGTGTTGAATGGCCAACTAACGAACCGCTCCTTTCTGAACGTGATGCCAAACTTCCGTTGCTCGAAAACGCATCTTTCAATTTTGAATATTAGAACCTCTGATATAAAAAAAGCAGAGTAGTACTTACTCTGCTTTCTGTGTAAAGTCTTTATTTGGAAATTTTTATTTCATCAAGACCATCCGTTTTGACGCAACAAAATGGCCTGCCTGAAGCCGATACACGTAAATTCCTGATGGCGCCGGATTGGCATTTTCATCGTTCCCATTCCACTCGATGGAGTAATATCCTGCTGATTTCGATTCGTGAACAAACGATTTAACCTTTTCGCCCAATAAATTATAAATATCCAATGATATGGTCGCATGATCTCCGACTTCTGCTGGTATTTGAAAATTTATTTTTGTTATCGGATTGAATGGATTCGGATAGTTCTGCTGCAACGAAAAATAGTTTGGAGCATTCAATGAAACCTCAATGGTTTTCGATAATTCAAATTGGCCGTTGTAATCAATTTGTTTCAGTCGGTACAAATACGTACCAGCCTGAAGGGTATTATCATAGTACATATAGAAATGAGAAGTGGCTGTTGTCCCGTGTCCTTTCACAAAATCAAGTATTTTCCATGTGTCAGAATTCTTTTCCCGGCGTTGAACGTCAAAACCGAGATTATTACTTTCAGTTGCTGTTGACCATTTTAGTAATACATTGTTTTTGTCTGTGACCGCTTCAAATGTTATCAGTTCAACCGGAACAGCATTTTGTGAAACGGAAATTTCTAAGGGATTTTTCATTTTCTCGGCATAATTCATTCCTGCATCTACTTGCTGATTCGGAGATACAAAATATGATGTATATGCAAAACCGAACAAATCATCCAGAACATTTCCCTTAACGAGAATTCCGGAATCTCCCCAGGATTGGCCATCGCCGGTTTCCACTGTGGTGTCAGCAGTTTCTCCGCTTAAATTATCATCATAAAAATAGAGGGAACTTGTCCCCATGTTCTCTAATTCTGTCAGGATAATAATCGAACCGGGTGTCCCTGTGACCATTTGCCAGTTGAGCTCAGGTGAAAAAACAATATTGGTATTCATCGTATCATCAGGGGGCGGTGAACCATCAATCGGAATATTGCTGTTTTCAGTATTATGAAAGGTCATTCCGGATGCCGCGCTATTTAAATCAAAGGATTGACGAAGCAGTCGGACGCGAATCCCTTCGTCTTCAAATATGTCCTGCGCATTTTTATAAGTAATTGAGTAAGGATAATAGAATGTTTGAAATGAAATATGAACCGGAGATTCATAATATTCACTCTGGAACCGGACGCGGGAGGCAACCCGTACGTTGCCGGTGCGATGTTCAATAACCGCATCCCCATTCAAATCATCTTCGGTGATATTAAAATCAAGGAATGTCAGGATGGTTGCACATACACGCATTTTTTGTCTGTCCAGGATATTTGTATTATTCCCGTCCAATGCATCAGTCACTGCCCAGAATTGCGGAAGCCCGTTTTCATTGTGTTTTTCTGTATAAGAAATTCCACTTACGGTGAATTTCAAACCAGCAGATGGCGTGTCTTCAAATTGCATATATTGGACCGATTCGTCGGCTAAGGTGCTGCTTAGATAGATATAAACATATTTTGTTATGTCAGAATCAGTGGGGTCAGTCGCCGAAATTTCAAATCGATCATAATTTTTGGAATCGTCGTCATTTATCCAGATAGAGGGATCGTCCGCGACTTCTCCCATATCCCGCGCCATAAATACAATTTCATCATTCAGATCAAGTACATTATTTGGATCAGTAATCCAGATGTGGGAGGAATCATCACACTCATCAATTTGTATTGGAATCTGAGCCCATTGACCATTTACGATACTATACGAATATGCGAAAATGCTGGAAACGGGTTGTCCTACAAAGGCGGGAAGATCGCTCCCTTTCATGACGATTGGTTCATAATCTCTCGGACTGTTCCATGTTTTATAATCGTCAGCAGCCCATGATGTCATTAAAAGAATGGAACAGAGGGAAATTAATGCTACTAATAAAAGAGAAAATCGATGCATAACTTGCCCTCCTGTTGAATGCAAAGCACTAATATGAAATAATTAAAAAAACTTTGTCGTTGATCATTTTTATAATTTTCTCAGAGTTAGTATGATAAAAAAATGTAATACATTTTTTGAAAAATAGCAAGATTATTTTTAATATTTTTAAAAAATGTAATATTTTGCGGGGATTATTTATTACACCGGTGAAAGTAGGTTGATGTAACACCTCCGAAGTTTAAGCAACTTCGGAAGTGTTAGAAGTTTTAATATATGTTATTTCATGAGTATCATTCGCCTGGTTGCTCCATATTGACCTGCCTTGAGACGGTAGATGTAAATTCCGGTGGAAACCGGAACATTATTTTCATCACTGCCATCCCAGTTTGCTGAATATGCACCTGGTGATTGACGGTCAGAAATTAAGGTTTTAATTTTTTCGCCCAACATATTGTAAATTGTCAGGGTTACGAACACATCCCCGTTTCCGGTTTCGGGAATCCGGTAATTAATCTGTGTATCCGGGTTGAACGGATTGGGATAATTTTGTTCGAGCACAAAAGTCGTTGCTTTAGAGACAGTAACCTCAACAGAACCGGAAAATTCAAAAGTGCCGTCAAAATCGATCTGCTTTAACCGGTAAAGATAGCTGCCACCAGGAATTTCCTGATCGACAAAAGAATAGCTATGCGGAACACCGGATGTGCCATGACCTTCAACAAAACCGATGCGTTGCCACGTTTCTTCACCTTTTTGCTGGCGATGGATTTCAAAACCATAATTATTTGATTCAGTGATTGTGCTCCAATTTAACACCACGTGTCCATCGGTTTCCTGAGCATCGAAAAACGCCAGTTCTACCGGAATAACTCCTTCAATACGCAGACTACCGTTATCAGTTTGAGCTTGCGGAGCTCCGTTGTTAAATTTAAATGAGATGAAATTTAATGAAGATACTGCGCTATCTGGTCCGATAATATCGAAATCTATGAACACAAGAGGCCCGGAACCTTCTAAAGCTGCTGCGCCTGTAAAAACAAATCCGACACGATTTCCTAAATCATAATATGTCGGAGAATCCCAGGAGGAGGTTAATGTGTTAAGTGTCTGGTAACCGGTTGCATCAAGAATTGTCGGATCAAAGGAAAACGCAAATGTCACTTTAGTAACATCCAGTCCGGTGACATCCGACGCCATAACCGGGATGCTGATCGATATCCCGGACGATTCGGTTGTATCCGGCAGGCTCACATAGACAATGCCCGGATCAACTGAAAGTGAGCCATTCGATGGATCTCCCAAAACATTGGCCGGTTCAAATACAATATTTTCAAAATTAATATTTGTGGTTTGATTATAGTCGCCAATAACATTAAATTCCAGCCACGCAAGATATCCGCTTCCAGTTAACGGTGTCGTTCCGTTAAAAGATAAAGTGGCTCCTGTACTGGTCTCTGTGACAGCAGGAGCACTCCAGCCGGCTGAAATGGTGCCGGCAGTGATTACATTCAGCAGGTCGATGATTGTATTATCATACGCCAGGTCGAATGTAACGGCGGTGACATCCAGCCCTGTTACATCTGCAACAGAGATTGGAATCTGCACAGTGGAAAGCTCTCTGGCCGAAGTATCCGGGATCGAAAGGGCAATATCCACGTATTGCACATACTCGGAGCTACTGGTTGATGTTTGAATCGGATTATCAAAATTGGAGGCAAGGGTTTCGCACACCCCGTATTCTTTATTTGCGCCTAAAAAATATGCATTGGAAGTGAAACTAATGCGCCCTTCGATATCTTCGCCATCGAACTGAAGTCCGGCGTCGCCGTAAGATTTAAGATCACCGGTATCGTCTGTACCATCACCCGCAGTACTGCTCTGAGATTCCCAGAAATATAATGTTCGGCTATCTCCTAATTCCGGCGCTTTAAAAATAAAGGTATACGTACCCTGATCTCCGGTAAACATGAACCAGTTTGTACCCGGTAAATCCAGGATTGTATTATCAACTCCTTTTTCTCCTCCGGAGCCGGTGATTTGAATTCCGCCGGTATTAAAGGGGTTGTAGAAAGTCATACCTACTGCGTTAGAGTTCAGATCGAAAGATTGTCTGACGTGACTGACATGAAGATCTGCAGTGAATGTGCCTGACACACCTTCGGAATTAATACTATAGGGATAGTATTGCAGTGGTAAGCCAAACGGAATCGGTTCAAAACCAAAGCCGACATCCACAGTCCAGAAAACTTCTCGCAGAATACGGATTGGGCCGGAGCGAACTTCAATCCGGTCGAGAAAACCCACCAACAAGTCTTCAGATGCTGGATAATCGATTAATGTATTAAAAAGTTCGATTTTCAGAATGATTCTCATTTTTTGGCGATCAAGAATATCCACACCAGTGCCGTCCGGCAAAGTCCATAGATTTGGAATTCCGTCTGCTGTGTGTCCTTCGGTATACGTCTGAGCGATAATCTGATCCTGCCCATCGCCACCTGCCGCAGGAGTATACGTTACATAAGTTTCTGAACCACGAACAATGGTTGCGGAGCGATAGATGTATGCATACGCTGTTTGCGCGCCATCGGTCGCCACAATTTCAACACGCGGATAGTTCTTCGAATCAGCATTGTCAATCCAGAAAGAACCGTCCGGCGCCTGATCCCCCATGTCCCGCGCTATGAAAACGAATTCATCGTTTGTTGTTAGTAAATCACCTGCCTGCGGCTGATGAAATCGTTCTGTCGTATCATCATATTTATCAAATTGAAATGGAATTTGCGTCCATGTTTCGGTCGAGGAATTATAACTATAAACAAATAGTTCGGCTATTGGCAACGTTAACAGTTCTGCCGGTAGTGATGTATCCCGTAACAGAACCGGTTCATAATCACGGGGATTATTCCATCGTTTGTAACTGTCATCAGCGTAAATAATTGATGAAAAAACGAATATGAGGGATAGTATCAGAAAAGTGAAGCGGTAACGTCGTTGCATGGTTTACCCTCCTTTACTTTGTACATTTAATAATAAATTAAAAAAGTTTACTAATTGAAAATGTAAGATATTTTTTTAATAATTGCAACATAATTTTACATTTTTACTTACCTGCAACCTCAGCGGACTTTTGCCATAACTGCCATAATTTGTCTTTTCGAATCGGATACTCAATTAAATCCCAGGGTAATATATCGGTGTTACTTTTTTCTTGATAAATTCCAGAATGATTCCTGTTACCGATATCGGGAATCCACTGCGCACCAGCCTGATTCATGATGTTAAGCCCGGTATCCCTGCTGCCAAGAGAAAGCGTGCATTGAGTAATCTCGTCTTTTACATTTTTCCGATTAAATTTTATTCCTTTAATTTTACGAAGTTCAGAATCAATGAACCGACGCTTCCTGCGCAAATTTTTCTCGCTGTCCATGGGCGCCCACTGAAATGGAGTAAATGGTTTCGGGATAAATGCGTTGATGCTCACAGTTATTTCCCGCCTTGTTGAGGTTCCGGTAAAATAGAGAGATTTGATTTTTGTTACCAACGAAATGATTGCCTTCAAATCGGATTCTATTTCAAAAGGCAGGCCGATCAGAAAATACAATTTGATTGAGGTGATATCGAACTGGCTGATTAATTTGATGGATTGGAGAATTTGTTCATCTGTGATTGGCTTGTTAATGATTTTACGCAGCCGCTCCGATCCTGCCTCCGGCGCCAGCGTGATGGTACGAACGCCCCCTTTTTCGATGATGTCTAAAAAGTCCCCGGAAATTGCATCAAAACGAAATGAAGACAGGCCAAGTTGATAGTTTTCTCTGATGAGTTCTGTTCCGACTTCAATTAAGTTGGGATAATCGCACAGCGCCGCGCCAATGAGGCCGATTTTATTCGTGGAATGAATATTTTCGCGAATCGTTTTTAAAATCCGTTCTGGTGAAAAGAAACGCACCGGTTTATACACATGGCTGGCTGCACAAAACCGACAAAAGCGACCGCAGCCGCGACCGACCTCAATTAAGAACATGTTTTGAAAATGACTTTTCGGTGTGATGATGGGCGAAAATTGCGGCGCCGAATTTCGGCTATCATTCGTCAAGCGTACAATTTTTTTCTCCGGGGAAAAGAATTGAGGCGCATACATCCCATCGATGTGAGCGAGGGATTGCAGGATATCGGTTTTCGCCTTCTTACTGGTTCTGAGCCCACGGAGATGGTCGATAAGTATGTCTGCAACCGGCTCGACTTCACCGATGACGAACAGATCAATGAATGGCGCAATGGGTTCGGGATTGATAAATGTGGCGGTTCCGCCGGCGAGAATTAGCGGATCGTTCGGGCGCCGTTTTTCTGCAAGTGGGTTAATCCCCATGTTGGACAGCGTATGCACCATGTTCGGATAATCGGCTTCAAACGAGGCGCTGAATGCGATTACATCAAAATGAGTGAGCTGCCATTTTGATTCCAGCGTTCGGGTGATGTCCGGAAATGCACTGTACACAAACGCCCGTTCGCATAAAACACCGGGAAAGCTGTTTAATAGCCTGTACAGAGTTTGATAGCCAAGATTTGCCATCCCGACTTCATATTCATTGGGGAACACCAGCGCAATTTTTAACGGCGCTTCACGATCCGGCTGAATCGGATTTTTCTCTAGTTTTAAAAGATTTTCAGAATACTGGTGAAATTTTTCTAGTGATTGAGACACGTTAAATCCGAACGCAGGCAAGCTGCAATTAAAAATTTAAAATGAAAAATTAAAAACTCATAAAATTGATCAGATAATTTTTTTGCCAGAAAAAGCACAGAATTTTACTTTTCAGGTACTAAAAGCGTATCTGCAAAAAAAAGTAGTTTGATATTTTTCATCGATTGTATCACGTTGTTCGGTCAATAAAATACTCAATAATGACCGTGAAAGCAAGCTAAAAAAAATCCCACTCGATCTGATTCTGAAAGAGCGGGATCTATGAAAATTTAAGGTGATATTCGTTACATTAATTTAGAAAACGGATATTTGCCGGATAGCGATATTCTTCTCCGTCATTGGCTTTAATTGCGCCCATAATTGTAATGATGACGGCAAATGCTACCAGGCCAATTAATAACGGAATCCCAATAACGATGAAAACCAAAAGAATTGAGATGATAAAATAAATTGTCAAACTTATCTGAAAGTTGACAACCTCCTTCCCCTGGTCATCAACAAATGGATATTCATCTTTTTTAATCAGCCAAATAACAAGCGGCGCGAGCAGATTTCCGAATGGAAACAGAAAACCTAAAAATACACTCAAGTGGCATAACATGGCCCAGGTTCTCTCATCTTTTGTCGATGCCTGTCCGGCAGGAATTTGTTCATTTTGTGTATTCATTAACGAGACCTCCTTAGAAAATTCGTTCATCAGCAAATACGCAATTATAATATAATTGTTACATTATAATTTGCAAGCCTTTTTTGAGAAAAAATTATTGATACTATTATTTAAAATGCTTATATTTTGTTTTGATGAAATGAGAAAAGGGAGTATGGTGAAAATAGCGGATCGAATTAGCTATCGGTTCATGATCCTCTCATTACTGCTAACGCTGACGATAGGATCTGCCCAGACATTAAATTTTCGTGCATCAGTTGTTGGTTTTGAAAGCGGAATGACATTTTGCGCCGGCGCATATAAAAGTTATGCCAGCACATTTTTAATGCTCCAGAAAAGAAAATCGACTCGTATTTTCCGTCCCACTCAGGAATCTCAAATATATACCTGGTTGCTTTCGAATTTGTACAAACCACGCTATCTTGTAACCCAGGGCACGTTCTTTCCCCTGGCGTATGGCAGTAGCCAAATTGAGACTTATCATCCGAGTATATTCAACCGCTTTGAATTTATAGGTATGAATTTATTAAAATCTATTGGCGCCGGTTATGAAGAACCGTATGCATTATCCATGCTGTTCGGTAATTTTGCACTATTTGGATATCGCTTCCACGATGAAAATAATAAATTGAGAATCCGACAATCGGGATCTGCACTGGCGGGAATGATGATGACTGCCGGGCATTTGCATATTCATGATAATATCCGGGTAAACGATCGCTGGTGGCATCTGGAATTGATATTGACCGGGCAATTGAAAGAACCGAGCGTCAGAAATCTGGAATGGAATTTTCGGGTCGGCGCGAAAATTCATGAAACGCCGTTAGCCCCGGATGTGCTTATTTTTGTTTTGCACCGTAGCCATACGGAGTGGAATTTTCGGAAATTTTCGATCCTGCGAAACAGTCGGATTCACTATGAATTTCATGTCCCCATTGGGGATGATTGGGGGCGATTGCCGTTCACTATCCGGCAACATGTTAGCTATGGTAAAAAATTTCCGTTTAAATTATGGGGTCGATTGTGGGCGCTGCGTCTCGGAGGGGGTATTCTGTGGGAATATACCCGACTATTCGATAGCGAAAACCGGGTCTTCGATGAAAAAGAAAGCTCTCATATTTCCTGGTTAATTCAACCCAGTATTGAATTTTAATATGATTGACGGATCAGTCCGCATGATTGGAAAGAATTCTATCACATTCTTTTTCTTCTTTATTCTATTCAATGGTTCGATCAGTTTTGCAGAAATGTCAGCACATAAAATTATTGAAAAAGCTCGGGAAAATATCACATCGGGTACGGCTATCGTTGAGGATTATGCCTGTTCCACCCGGACTGCTGCGTTCATGAAAAATGAGTTGCTGGACATTTACGAGCGTTATGATGTAAATAAATATGCCTTTACTCTCGTCGATGACTGGGCAAAAGGACTTGTTTTCTACAAGCAACCAGACAAATTCAAATATTATGTGAACCATTATTACCGTTCACAAACCTGGGGTGATTCGGTGTTTGCACCAATCGAATTTATGAGCAGTTCCATACATGGACCATTTTGGTTTGAAAAATTTAAATTGATTTCTCCACTGGGGGATAGCTGTTTTGCTCATTATAAATACAGGCTCATGTCCATCGTGACTCTTGATGATCGCAAATACTACGAAATCGGGATTATTCCAAAAACCGATGATCTAAATTTAGTGTCTGGCTCCATCCGCATTGATTCAAATAAATTTGCTGTAGTGGATATGAAAATCTCATTTCGCCAGAAGTCGAAAATTCGCTTTCTGAAGGAATATCAGTGTGAATTAAAATATTTTGAATGGTTGGGGCAGTATCATCTCTGCCATGAAATTCTGATTTCGATGTATATCAAAATACCCAAAATGGTGCAGTCAAACATGGTGTTGAAAGCAAATTTCAGTGATTTTGTCGTGAACACCGGTTTGCCGGATACTCTTTTCGATGATAAAGAAATTGACCTGCGATCAGCAAAAGGACTCCTGAATACACAACAGTTTTCGCTGGCAAAAATTGCACAGGATATTGATGAACGTTCTGTACAACAGTACAAATATTCCGGGCGTTATATCTCCGGAACCGGAATGGAGCACTTTATCCGTGTGAACAGAGTAGAGGAGACGTACATTGGTTTTGGTATGAAAACAGAAGGAGAATTTTCAAAATACTGGCGTGCGGCTGTTCATGCCGGCTATGGACGTGGTAATAAAAAATTCAATTATCACTTCGATTTCGGACATTACAATCCGGCTTCAAACGGATTTTCGTATGGATTGAGTTTGTTCGATAAGCTATCGCCAGTGGATTTGTCAGTGATTTCACCATTGTGGAACTCAATTGAATTTATTCTTGGCGGCAATGATTTTCATGATTATTATTGCAAAACCGGCGGGAACATTTTTCTGCAATGTAATGTCACTACAAATGTAACCAGCGGATTAAGAATCAGTATTGAACAACATCGGATCGCAGAAACCTATAAACCCGGAAAATATCGTCACAATCCCGAAATTGAACCCGGGCGATTTGTTTGTTTTGAACTATTCACGAATTGGGAAAATGCAGCGCCACATCTGCCACTATCGCGCTGGGCGATAACCAGTCAGATACTGTCTGCTGTTCCGCAGCTCAATGAGAATGACCGCGGATTTTTTCGCACGTATGTTGGTGTTCAACGGTTTCAATTGCTACCGTTTGGCTGTTCCCTTGAAGCTGATCTGAATTGCGGATTCGGATTGGGCCATTTACCATTGCAGTATAAATTCAATTCGATCCACGATCGTTATCGTTTCAGCAAAGATGCCGATTATGAGAACTGGTACGGGGAAGGGGCGCTCAGTTCCGGAGTCAGTTTTTTCTTCGGTCGATCCTGGATTGATAAAATACTCATTGCCACGCGATTGCGGCTTCTGACTCTGTATAAAATTCAGTTCATGGTTTTTGGGGATGTTATTAAGTTTTACGATGAATTACCCGCCTCCATGACATATCAAAATATGTTCCGATTTGGTTGGAAAACAGATCATGGCTTTGGTCTGAGTTTGATGGATAATTTAATCCAGTTTGAGTTTTCTAACCGTTATATCGGATTGCGGATCAGACCGAATTTTATTCAAAAAAATTTTTTAAGATAAAAATGGAGAGATTATGCCACGGATTCAAGTGAATTTTCATTTATATGCAAAAGATGTCGACCGGGCAGGATTGTTTTATGAACAACACCTGGGATTTAAATTTGAAGGTCAGATTAAAGCGAACGAAAATACGGAATGGGCGGCCTTGCGCACTGACAATGCAATTCTCTGGCTGGGCCCGGAGGGCGCGCAAAAAGGCCTGATTGTATTGGTTGAAGCAGAACTTCCGAAACTGGTCGAACGGCTCAAAAGCGAAGGCGTTGCTGTTTTTGTTCCGGATGAATTTAAAAAGGAAGAACAGGAAATAGAACAATTGGTTTTTGAAACCGAATGGGGGCGCCATTCCTGGATAATGGATTCAGAAGATAATGTAGTGATGCTGTTTGAGCCTCATGAAGAATAAACGTAATAAGTGATACGTGATTCGTAATGCGTAATACATATCACGGAAAAATAATAAAAGAAGCATTGTATTTGATGGGGGATAAAGGAGGTTTGCACTCATCCGTCGTGTTTTCTCTTGTCCGTATCACCCTGTTTTTCAAATTCGTGCGCCCGTTTCCCCTATTCACTATTAACTATTCACTTTTCACTATTTACCGCCAAAATCCCCTCAAGCACCTTCATCGCGGATTTATATCGACCGAACGGCGGCATTAAATAAACGCCCTGAACGGTAGGCTTGACTTGTTCTACCATCGATTGTGCGATTTCGATTCCGATAGCTCTTGCATGTTCCGCATCTTTGGCTGCGGAGAGACGGTTTCTGATATCCTCTGGTATCGACATGCCCGGGACTTCATTGTGTAAAAATTCAGCATTGCGGAAACTGGCGAGGGGTAATACACCGGCAAGGACCGGAATATCGAATTCCTGACAGCTATCCATGAATTTTTCAAATAATGAATATTCAAATACCGGTTGTGTCAACACATATTCTGCACCGGCGTCTATTTTTTGACGCAATCGATCCATTTCTTCTTCAAAATCAATTGCTCCCGGATTCGCTCCAACTCCGATGTAAAACGTTGTTGCGCTATCAATCGGATTTCCGGCCAGATCCATTCCCTGGTTTAAATTATTCACAATTCGCACCAACCCAATGGAATCGACATTAAATACTGCGGTCGCGGTGGGGTAATCGCCTAATTTCGGGGGATCACCGGTCACGCAGAGAATATTACGCAATCCCAGCGCGTGGGCTCCCAACAGATCGGACTGGATCCCTAAAATATTCCGATCTCGGCAGGTGTAGTGAAGGATGGTGTTTATTTTCACCCGGGATTCAATGATAGCAGCCAGTGCAAGCGCGCTCATTTTGGCGCTGGCGCGTGGTCCATCCGGGATGTTCACTGCATTGACTCCCCCTTGCTTTATTAATTCGCATCCGCTAATAACTTTATCAACTTCCGGACTGCGCGGGGGATTGATTTCAATACATGTGACAAATTCATTATTCTTTAAATGTCGGTGTAAATCTGATTTAATAACATCGGTTTTAACGACTTTAATAGTTTCCTTTACTTCGATCTGTTCCGGTTTTTCAATATGACGAGTGGGGCGTAGCGCTTTTACCGCGGCTTTGATCGCCCGGATATGTTCCGGTGTCGTACCACAACAGCCACCGACAATGCTAACACCATGCTGAATGAACCGCTTCGCATATTCGGCGAAATATTCCGGTGATGCCAGGTAAATTAATCGACCTTCCACGAATTTGGGCATACCTGCATTTGGCATCGCGGAAAGTTTCATTTTTGTAAGGCTCGCGATTTGTTGAATCTGTTCCAGGATCGGTTGCGGGCCGGTGCTGCAATTCACACCGATTGCGGCGACATTTAATGGCTCCAGTGTTTCTGTAACGCGCTTCGGAGTGACGCCATGAACTTTGATTGCTTCATCTGAAAAGGAAATATGCGCGATGATCGGATTTTGAGACACGGATTGTACTGCCTTAGCTGCGATTTCCAGCATACGCAAATCATTGAATGTCTCCAAAATAAACAAATCTACACCGCCGTCCTCCAATGCCTGCGCCTGTTCTGCAAAATTATCCGTTGCTTCCTGGTGGGTGATTTTTCCTGAGGGAATGATTGGCCTGGCTAACGGCCCGATTGAACCGGCCACAAATTGTTTCGTCTCTGCGATTTCTCTGGCAAGAAGCGCTCCCCAGTAATTTATTTCATATAATTTCTCTTCCAGCCCATGAGGAGTCAATTTTGAGCGATTGGCGCCAAAGGTGTTGGTTTCAATGATGTCAGCGCCGGCTTCGACATATTCTCGATGAATATCCTGAATTAATTTTGGATTGGAAAGATTAAGCTCATCAAAGCAACGGTTGATGTAAATGCCTTTTGCATATAACATCGTTCCCATTGCGCCATCGCAGACAAGTATTTCATTTGCTAATCGATCCAAAAAATATTTCTTCATAATACATCCTCTTTATTCAGATAATTTTCGTTCGGAAACTGATATGACGTGTATCAGCAGGTGATTCGAATTAAATTGGCAGGCTTAGAAAATACGTATTTTTATTCTAAAAATCAACAAAATGTTTTTTAATATTAATGAGTAAGTAATAACTAATTAATGCAACGATGATTCCTGTGAACAAACCTGACACCAGCATTACGGGCAACAGATAAAAAATCTCCGTCTGATGGATGATGATAAGGGTAACCAGTATTAACTGAACGACATTGTGAACCACTGCGCCTAAAATGCTGACGCCAAAAATACTAAAAAATTTTTCGCCGAATCGCTTTGTAACAGCCATAATCGAGGTCGCTGCAATTCCGCCCCCAATTGATAAAATGAATGCCGGATTTAGTAATGTTCCCAAAACAAGAGAACCGATAACAACACGACTAATGAATACGACAAAAGCTGCCTGAATACCGAACATATACAGCGCCAGCAATGTCGCAATATTTGCGAGTCCGGGTTTCAGCCACGGTAACGGTCGCGGAATGTAGATTTCAAATATGAAAATGATAAGACCGGTTGCGATTAACATCGCCAGCCAGACAAGTTTTTGATTTTTGTTAAACTGTTTTTTATTCATTAAAAGATTTCATTCAACAATGACGTCAAACTGGTTGGTTTTCGTATTTATTACCCGAACAAAAACCCGGTTCGGAACACAAACGATTACCTGGCCAAGACGATTTATTGATCCTGTTTTAATGCAAATTTTGTGTGGGCAATCCGATTGAATGATTTTGGCCTTTTTATTATTGATTGAAATTGTGGTTTTGCCGATTGGGCCATTCACGATAATTTGCTTATCGATTTTTAATGATAACTTGTAAATGATTTTTCCGTCCACCTGTATTTCAAGGTAGTTTCCTTTGGATTGAAACGAGGAAACAAAAAAGAAACTTAAAATACTGAATAATAATATAACGAAGACTAAAACTTTGTCTCCGGCTTTTAATAAGTGATAAAAGGGATATTTTTTCAAAACTCTGATATCAGGGTTAAAATTAAATTTTCTTTCTGTTACGATATTTTGTCGCGATGAGTTCCAAATCCTGTGCCGCGTTTGGTGGCGGTGTTGTGCATAAACTGACAAGAATTGTTAAGATCGTTGCAATGACAAATGCCGGCACCAGTTCGTAAATAATGGCTTTCAGAGCAGGCGTTTGATTCCAGATAATTGTGATCAGCGTTCCGGAAACCAGGCCTGCGACAACGCCCCATTTTGTTGTCTTCTTCCAGAATAAGGATAAAATAATTGTCGGTCCGATAGATGCGCCCAGGCCTCCCCATGCAAACAGCACCAGCCAGAAAATAATTTGCGACGCAGAGATAGCAAGTATCAGCGAAAAAAGAACAAGCACAGTAACGACGATTCTGCTATATAGCACGAGTTTTTTCTGCGGAATGTCTTCATTTTTATGAAGTATTTTTTGATAAACGTCACGTACAACACCGGATGCAGCAACGAGTAATTGCGAGTCCGCAGTAGACATAATCGCGGCGAAAATTGCGGCTATTACCATCCCAAACAAAATAGGGTGGAGATGCGCCTGCGCCAGAACAGGGAATAAATTTTCCTGATCTCCTGCCGGAAGCATATCAATGTTCGGATAAAATGTTCGCCCGATAAGCCCGATGTAAATCGCTCCCCATGCCATGAATACGTTCCATACAGTTCCCATGAGCGCTGAAACACGTAATTGGCGGGGATCATCGATCGACATGTATCTGGCTAAAATATGCGGATTGCCCGGAGATCCCAGTCCGATTCCGATGTAGCCGATAATTCCGCCAACAGTCAGCGAGAACGGATCAATGAGTGCGGGTTCGAGCGCTTTTAGTGAGGAAATCATGATGTGCAATCCTCCTTTATCAGAAATTGCAATGATCGGCAAAACAATCAGTGTAATGATCATGAAAAATGCCTGAATCATATCTGTTAATGATACCGCTAAAAAACCGCCCAGTACTGTATAAATTAACACAATTGCTGCTGTTAAAAACAATCCGGTTGTATAATCAATCCCAAAACCGGCAAAAAACGCCTTTCCGCCGCCACTAAATTGCGCAGCGACGTAAGTGATCATAAAGATAAGAATAATGAACACCGAAAGAATACGCAACAAACCAGAGGAATCTGCGAACCGAGATTCAAAAAAATCCGGTAACGTGATATTATCCATTTTTTCAGTGAATCGCCGCAATCTTTTGGCAACAAATAAGAACAAAAATAATTCGACAATAATGTAACCAACCACAGCCCAGATAGCGGATACACCCCTTAAATAGGCCATTCCGGTGACGCCCAGTAAAAGCCAAGAACTTCTGCCTGAAACGACTGCGCTTAGCGCAACGACGAATTGTTTCAATTTTCGACCAGCTAAAAAATATTCACCAATTCCACCGGAAGAGAAGCGGGTTGTAAAAACACCGATTCCGATAATAATAATTAAATAAAAGATAAAAGAGATGACAGCCCATAAATTCGTTTGAACAACAAAAGTACCAGCGTCTTCCACTTATTCTCCCTCCTCTTTTAATAGAATATACAGCACATAGGCCAGGATAAGAATGGCGAGGGGAAGCCCGAAAAGAGCGAACCAGATCATGAATAACTCCGATGTTATTTTTCAATCTCGATTAGGCAATATTTCTAAAGATAATAAAAGCAATGCAAAGAATCAAGTAATTTACAAAATGAAACTTTTCTAAATTAAATGAGTTGAAATCTCTCTTAATTATTAAACATTAAACGTAATAATTAAAGTAAAATATATTTGAATTAAGTAGCATGTTCGTTGGTGAAAAAATATTATCGGAGAAAAATAGATAAATTGTGCTGGCGATCAATTTACAATTTTGAAATCATTTTTAAATTGGGACTAACATATCTAAATCATTAAAACTCTAATTACGGTATCTGAAAAGTGTAGTTCAAGAGAGCAGTTTGTTCTTTGAAATCATTCAAATTCCGCCAGTTATGACAAAATGGAACTGTGTTTAAGTTGATTTTTATTGCTGAAACGATATTAATTCGAGTTAAGACACATTCTACCCGGAATTCTTTCAGTATTCAAGAGTTCATCAGTAAGGAGGTAGAAAAATGAATTTATTCACGATGAAGAGTGGGGCATTTCTATTTTTATTATTTACTATTTGGGGTCAATGCGTCAATGCGCAGGTGGTAAAACTTACCTGGGATCCGAATCCTGAAGAAAACATAATGCATTATACAGTCTATCGCGGTAATTCTTCTCAACCGGAACAAGCCTATGCGACTGTTCCTGCACTAAGAACCGTCTATTATGATACATCAATTACTATCGGGAGAACATATTACTACCGAATGACTGCCACAGATTCTGCAAAAAATATAAGCGATTATTCTGATGAAGTGATGATCGTCGCAATACCCCATATTGACGGCCGAGTTGATACCCTCATCGCCAATTCATTGGATATTCAGAACTATCCGAATCCCTTTAATCCGGAAACGATGATCCAGTTCACAATTCCCGAGGCTGGTCATCTGAATCTAACAGTTTACGATATACTTGGTCGGGAGGTAATAAAACTGGTGGATGAATACAAAATTGCGGGCCAGCACACGATTAAGTGGAGAGGATTGGACAGTGAAGGAAAAAGAGTTGGATCGGGGATTTATTTTTGTCGGCTTGAGATGAACAGGTATAGCGGTGTGATTAAGTTAGTTGTTACGCACTAGTAATACTGACAAACAATGGTCGAAAAACTTCAATAATTTTCAGAGAATATTATCGTAAAAAGTCATTTAAATGTTAAATCTGACGATTTTATAAGTACAAAAGTGAAATTAATTGTTGCATTTTTGTGATGATATGCTTATATATAATATTGATGATGTTTTAATCTATTGCAATATTTATAGTTACGATTTACCTGATACTGGCATGAGATTTGATGGAATAAAGTAAGTGATTATGAGTGAGGAAAATATCATGCGAGATTTTAAATAAGGGGGCGATGCTCCCTTTTTTTATTTTAGGGAGATGATAATCGAATTTTAATTTATGGATAAGTGTTTCTCGGACGACATGTATTTGAGATTAATCCTGATGTCCTAAAATTTACTCGAGGAGGTTCACGTGAATTTCAAACGATTGATATATTTGTTGACAACGAGTTGTTTCTTAATGAGTAATGTATATGCCGCAACATATTATGTGAGTACGACCGGATCGGATAGCAATTCCGGGATGCCTGCACAACAGGCATGGGCGACATTCAGTCATGCGGTATCGCGGCTTTCACCTGGTGATGAATTAATCATATTAGATGGAACTTATAATCAGAGTTTATATGTTTCTCGTTCGGGCACTTCATCAAATCCGATCTCGATACGTGCAATGAATGACGGGAAGGTTTTTGTTGATGGAAGGAGTAGCGTGCGACCGTGCACTATTTCAGGGAGTTATATACATATTAACGGAATCGTATTTCAAAATTCGTCCGGCTCTGTTGTTGTTGTATCCGGTCGGTATAATGAAATCAAAAGATGTTCTGCATATAATGGGAGGTTTGGAGGAAATGACCATTGCTGGGAAATAACAGGCACATATAACTTACTCGAAGACTGTATAGCTGCAGGCACAGAAAGACATTTGTTTTTATCATGGTCATCACGGGGAATAGAAACTCACAATACTTTTCGAAGATGTTTTGCCTATGGTTATAGAATTTCCAGTAACTCGACAAGCAGTCGCTCCGCATTTAATATTTATGGTGCATCTAACGATATTATTGAAAATTGTATTGCATGGGGAGGTCATGAATACGCTGCCATTTCAATACATTCAGCTTCTTGGGAAAGTACGTATAGGTGTGATAATAATTTAGTTATAGGTTGTATTTTCATGAGAGCTGGAGACGGTGACATTGCTGATCCTGGCTTGGGTGTTTTTATATCAGCATCCGGGGGACCTGTGAGTCCAAGAAATAACGCAGTTAAAAACTGTATTATTTATGATAATAATTATGGAATAAGATTAAGTTCGACATCTAATACTATTATAGAAAATTGTACAATATTAAGTAATCATCATTATGGAATTAGTTCTGAAAATTCAAGTGACATTATCAAAAATACAATAATTTATAACAATAATTCAGGATATTCCAGTACTGCTGGTGACTTTTCTTATATTGATATTTATAATAACAGTTCAAATAACTCAATTAGAAGCAATTGGACGAATTCTATTTCACGAGATCCCTTAATAGATGAAAATATACTATCCATCCCGATTGACTCACCTTGTAAAAATTCTGGCGAGAATAATGCCGATATTGGTGCAAATGTTCTATTTCAATATGAAAACGGAGTTTTAACCAATAAATTACTATGGCCTTGGCCGATGGAGAACAGAATCAATAAAGAACTTAACATTAATATGATGGAGCAACTAGCAGAATTAGTTGGTTCTTTTTCAGAAGATAGCTCAATGAGTGTCAAAATCGATTCGAATCCGGTTTCAGGAAATATTCCATTATTAGTAAATTTTGAATCACTTGTTTCCAATGGAAATGCCCCATACACTTTCGCTTGGGATTTTGGTGACGATAGTTCATCTCAAGAGCCAAATCCATCACACACTTTTACAAATGCAGGAAATTACCAAATTTCGTTAACTGTGACAGACAGTGATAATCAGACTGCGTCTGCAGCGACTCAAATTCGTGCTGTCGATCCTGAAAATGTTTTAAGAATAAATCGAGTGCGATTTTGTGAAACTGAAGATACAAATGCCGTGACTCAGATTGAAGTTGATAGATGGTACGATCTGTATATTGATTTCGTTACACCAGCCGGTTGGAATGAACTCTCTTATGCAGATTTATGGCTCCATCATTCTTCCAATGGAACAGGAAATATCGAAAACCGAGGAGGAAATTTTTCTTCAATTAATAATTACGTTTTGAGTTATTCAGTAGCCACGCCGGAAATTTGGGTAAAAGAAAGCGAGGGATCAGATGAATGGAGTAATAATACGGGTCATTTGGGACTTTATGTGGATGATGATAATAATGAATATCGAATAAGTAATGCTGAGGGTTGGGCAAGGGCAAGAATAAAGCTATTACCAAATGCCGAATCAGGGAATTGGAATATCAATTGCTATGCAGTGCAATCCGATCGGTCAATTTCAGAACTCTTCACTGATGAAATCACAGTTATAAATGAAATAGACAACATACCGCCCAATCCGCCTAATAATATTAATGCAGAATTCACTTCTGAAAATTAATCTATAAATTGAGTTAAAAAAGCCGGATAACCAAACCAGATTATCCGGCTTTCTAAATTATTTGATCAGTGTCATTTTCTGAGATTTCTTGAAGTTATTTCCGTCGGTTGACGCTTCCATTTGATAAATATAAATTCCGCTCGTCACCTGGCTGCCGAGATTATCTTTTCCATCCCACATAATAGTATGTCTGCCAATGTTTTGTTTTCCATTCACTAAAGTACAAACTTCACGGCCCTGGATATCAAATATTCTGATGGTCACATTCGATTCCTCCGGCAATTCGTACTGAATAAATGTCGTCGGATTAAAAGGATTCGGATAATTTGGCAATAAGTTATAGGTTGTTGGCATCGCGCTTAATTCACCATTGCTTTCGAAAATTGATGCTGATTCCGATAACTGATTATGCGTGACGAATATCTCAAATTCCCCAATCTGACGCCAGTTATTTCTGGGCTCAAGTAATTGCAGCTTTATATATTTCGCCAAGACCGGTTGAATTGTCACTTCTTCCCAATCACCAGTCGTTCTGTTGTATTCATGCACAAATTGAAAGTCAGCATCATCAACGCCGGTCGTCGATATCCAAAGTTGGTACTTGGTTACCCAATGTTTCTCCCAGCCAACTCCAGTATCTGTGATCAATCTGTATTTTGTCACATTTTTGACTGCTTGATCATTGAATTCGAAAATTGCAAAGCAATCTCTCCATTTCGGTCCGGCACTGACTGTACCATCCCAACCTTCAATGTCGCCGTCGATAGCATTGTCCCAGCCCTCGTTTTCCCAGCAACGTGTACCTTCTACTAATTGAAGCACGCCTTGCGTTTCCTGTGGCATTAAAAAATTAACAACCACTGGTGTTTGAGATTCAAGAGAGGAATACTGAATTAATTTGTTGTAAACATAAACCACAACTGCTTTTTCACCCGCATCGCTTGAAGTAAACGAACCCTGATATGTTCCCGGTTCATCTGTTTCATACACAGGATTATAATAGTTATTTTCACCTGTCGCAACGATTCGGAAAGCACCGGGATAAACGCCTGATACCGGATTGCCAGTATTATCAGTTAGGTGTATTGTAACCACAGATTGATCTATTCCATCTGCATAGTGCGGTGTTGTTGCGTCAATCATTGAACCTGATATTTCAGGAACAACGACTTGTTCGTAAATTTCGAATTCACCAACCTGGCGCCATCCCCGTGCTGGTTCATCAACAACTATTCGAATATATTTTGCAGACACTGGTATAAATTCGAAAACATTCCAGCCGCTTTGTTCTGTATTTTCGAATTCGCCGATTAAGGTAAAGTCAGAATCTTCAGTGCCTTCAGTTGATGCAAACAGCCTGAATTTTTTTACATAATCCTGCATTTTATTTGGAACACCGGTGTCTGTCATCATTCGGGCTTTATGGATAGTGTGAACCATTTCGTCTTCAAAACAGAAAATCGCCCACGCATCTTGCGGTCCTGCATTTGTTGTTCCAGACCAGCCATAAGTATCGCGGTCAATGGCATTGTCCCAATCCTCAGCTTCGTGCCAGCAGTTACTTTGTTCAACAACCTTTAGATATGCATATCCGACATAATCATCTTCATTGAACACCTCGATTAATCCAACGGTGGTTTTCGTATCAGAGTCATGCGGATTTGAAATCGTGAGAGTGACGTTGTAGATACCCGGAATCTCATACGTATGTTCCGGATTTCTTTCCCGACTGGTGGTTCCATCGCCGAAATTCCAATGGTAAGAGTTTACCTGTCCTTTGGAGCGGTCATAAAACTGCACATGTATCGGTCCAAAACCAATTGTGGGATCTGCATCAAACGTGGCAGTTGGAGCCGAATAATCCGGGCCTCCAATAATCACAGAATTCGATGTTTGCAGATCGCCATAATTTTCACCATCCATCGGAAGCACAGTAAAATACCACGTTTCGCCGCCTACTGTCGCCGTTCCGGGAATGACAAGTTGGTCATCGAAAGCAGGATCTAATACATCATCGCGATACCAACGGATTTCAGTACCACTTTCCGGATCAACATCTGCATCAGAATAGCTATATTGAGCAACGATATCCTCATCGACAGCCGGTTCCAGCGGCGTCAGCGAGACAACAGTCGCTTCGGGAGGCGTATTGCCAATTGTGACCGGATCAACCCATATTCGGGGATTACTCGGATCTTTCCCATCATGGACACCCAGAACACATTGCCATATTTCTCCTTTTTCGGTGGCTGATGAGGGGATCGTGGTTTGATATCGATAATCAGTTGCCCATTCGCCATTTCTTTGCCAGAAAATCACTCGCTGACCAATGTCTTCAGGATCATCATCAGCATCGTAATAAGTATAGGAAAGGTGCAGATCATCAGTTGTCAGCGGATTCGTGGGTAAGATTTGAGCATCCCGTGCTTCCGGGATTGTATTTGGTACAGGAGTTCCAAACGTGACTGAGGCAGTGTAAGTGATACTGGCATCGGTTCCATCATGAACTCTTAGATAGAGCTCCCAGAGCTCATTATCACCTGTTGCAGATGCAGGAATTGTTAATTCACCACGATACTGAGTCTGCCAGACACCATTTCGTTGCCAGGCAACAAATCGTTGTCCAACATCCTCGGGATCTCCGTCTGCATCATAATATTCATAATAGCAGGTTAAATCATCATCTAAAGATGGATTACCGGGAATGATACCGAAATTCCTTGCTTCAGGCGGTGTGTTCTGTGCCATTACCTGGAATGAAAAACCCAAAGCGATGCAAATCATGAGTGCAAATTTTAAATAGGTTTTCATAATGACTCCTTTCATTTAATAACTTATTGTTTTATAATATTATAATTAATTATTTATTATATTGACGCTGCTTGTTTTTAAAATAAAGATTTATACGAATACGAATGTTACGAACTACCATGAATTAGCTTTGACAAAAACCACTTAAATTCCATCTTGTTTAATTCCGATTTTGGACATTTCATATTTTCTCTTTTTGATAACAAGTAATCTAACAATTGGCTGGTCGGAACAAACCAGCCGTTCCTTTTCGAAAGTTCAGTCAATAAAAATTTTGTATCCGGATTGATACGACCGTTCTGAAAAAACTCATTTCCGAAATGCGTATAAACGATGCAAATCCCATTTTCTGTTTCAAGTCGTTCCTGATTTTCGAGCTTTAAAAGTTCGTTAAAGCTCTCCACCGACCCCCCATCTGATGAAGAAAACCAGTAATTCACAAATGGTCTTTTTTCATCATGATAAGGAATGGAGGGATTAATTTTGAATATATTTATATCATTAAATACAAAATTACGAACATATTTAATGTGTTTCTGACAAATATCCCCCCAAAAATAAGGTGAATTATCGACGTGTCCTTCGAACCGTGACGATTTATGCTTTAATTTCATTATCCATCTAAAAAATAAATTGTTTAATCTTTCATGTCCCCAATAGATATTTTCGCGATTCATGCTGTGGTTGATATATAACGTTGGATAAAATCCTAAATTATTTTTAAATTTATTAAGTGCTTTAATTATTTTATCTCTGCTACTCGACGCCATTGAAGCACCATGAAACGCAATTTCAAAACCATTTTTGTGGAGCCATTTTATATATTCGAGATATTCATCATCCATCAGCGTCTGACTATCATAGTATTTATTATTTTTATCGTCTGAGGAAAAACTCCAAACGCTCTTCGTAATTTTAATATTCAGATTAAGCAACAGATCATAAATGGGTTTTATTCTCTCCACTGTTGCATGGTCTGTATCATCGACGATCGAAAAAGCGAATTTTTTAGTTTTTGGAAACAATGTTATCATTTTCCAAGTTTTGTGATTCTATTCTTTTCAAGTATAAGAAGATAGTACTTAAATAATTAAACTGAGAATAGTTATATCTTTTTTGCTTGAGATTTTCTACACTTTTTTCTGAGAATATTTCCTGAAGCATATCAGATAAATAGAACGATTCTATTACTTTCTGGCAGTTAGTTTTATCTATTAAAGACACTTTATAACCTGACCTGAGATTTCTACGGAGATAATTTTTTATATTAATTGGAAAATACTGGTATATTCCGAGCAAAAATGATTTTATCCACTGATTTTTATTTAGGTGTGCAGAAGACATCACATCAAATCTAGGAAATAATGAAAATTCATGATTTAAAGTAGATAAAAATTTTAGATACAATTCCATATTTTTTTTATATTTAAATGGGATGCTCATCGCATATTTTACAAACTGATTAGAGTAGAAAGGTGCAATTGTCCAAAAAAAACATCTATTTCTATCTTCTCCTTCAATATCCTTTTTAAATATTTGACCATAGTACCGAAAATGAATAATTTTGTAGCCTAAATCATCCTCCGGGTATTCCTTTAAAAGAGAATAAAAATTATGTTTGAAAGTTTGTATATCAATATTTAATATTTTTTCAATATCATTTAACGAAAAGAAACAATTTTTATTCAAATAGTAATCTATTAATTGATTATAAGAATCGAACTGTCGCTCCTGGAGAACAGGATATAAGAAGCCGCCTATATCGCCAGTATAGTATGAAATTTCTGTTCCGAAATGCTTTAGCAATTCATCGAAAAAAATAAGTATAAAACTCATTCCGATATGGTTCAAACCATCCTTCAAATCTATTAATCTTAGCAAGTCATTGAATTCAAGTTTTCGGGTTTTAATTAAAGTCCAATCATAATTTGCTTTTTTTGCTAATAATTCCGCGCCCATTGCGTCATTTGAGGCTAATCCCTCCGGATCCAAATAAGTAACAGCTTTACCCTGCATCTTAGTTAGAATAAGTGCAGCTAACACAGAACGGGAGTCGTATCCACCACTTAAAGATAGAATAATTTCTGAGCCATTATTTTTGTAAGTACGGCTTTGAACGGATTCGATAAATAAGTTCTTTAAATTTAAGGAACATTCAATAATTTTTTTATTACCATAATCAACATCCTGGAAATTGAATGTAAATAAGTTGATGAGCGATAATTCATTTCGTTTCAAATTAACGTTTAGTAAGCTCCCAGGACTTAAATATTTAAGATTATGGTAAAATGTTTTATCGCCAAAAAAATGACCAAAAAGAAGATATTCTGCCAATGAATATCTATTAATGGATAATTCTTTTTGACAGAAATGTGTAATAAATTTAAGTTCTCTTGAAATAATGAAGGAATCTTTGCTCTTGTAATAATATAATGGTAGTCGCCCGAATATATCATTAAACACGAACAAATGTTTCTTTACTTTATCGAAAATTACAACTATAAAGTCTCCGTCTGAATCGAAAATAAATTTCTGTAAATAACTAAAATAGTCATTCGATAGTTTTCGTGCGAGTGTCTTTAATTCATTTTGAATGCTAGTAGAAGTTTTATTGTATATTTCCCCTTCCAAAATAATAGTAAAATTTTTGTCATGAATAGTTAAAAAAGGATATTTTTTATATTTTGTTTTACCAATAATAATGTCAGTGGAGATTTCCAGAATTTCTGCTTCATAATTTTCGTTATGCAGCATTTTTCCCTGGATCATTTGAAATTTTTGCATCCACTGATTAATATTTTTTTTGTATAATATATTGATTCCTGGCATTGTATTAGTTTTATTGGTGGTTTGAAATTGATATTAAATAACGACTTTTCTTAATTTTGTAAAAAATTTCTTTGAAATATTGTTTATCACTTTTGGTTAAAATGAATATCCATGACACGATGAAAATCGATGTTAAAAAAATTGATACCTGTAATATTAGAGCATGCCATTTTTCAGGTGGAAGATATTTTACAATGAAATAAAAGATCAAAACAGCTGGCATTGAATAAAAGAAGGGAATAATAATACCGTTTGTAATAAATTTTAGTAGATTTATATTTACAATACGACAGCAGTAAATTGGCATTGCAATACCATAGGCTAAAATCATGGGGAACGTAATCCCCAGTGCAATTTTATCAATTGAATAATTTAACTTTGCAAGCGGTATCATTATCAGTGTTGCAATCAAGCCTGCAAGAATTGATAATATAGCTGGAAATAGATGTTTACCCAAACCGTTAACAACCATATAAGCAGGCTGAACGAGCCAACTTGTTAAGTAGCCTATTCCTATAAGCATCGCAGTTTTTACAATGGTTGCCAATATAATTTTTCCATTCTCCAATTCTAAGTATTCAGTTCCAACCCAAAATTTGAAAAATGAAGGACCGAATATAATAATAATCATGAATAATGAGACTGCAATGATCGAATTGTAACGAGTAGATCTGATTAGTAATTTTTTGATCAGAGTTTCCTTATTTTCCCCCTCCAGTTTGCTAGCCGCTGGTTTCACACCGCGACAAAACGCTTCAATAACAGAGGCAGAAGCGATAATGACCATCATTGCAATTCCATAATCTGCTGAAACTTTTATTGATATAAGGCTTCCCAAAATAAAAATCGCTATTTTAGATAATAATAATCCGGATAAAATATACAATGTGCTATTAATCCCATAGGTCATCTGTTCAATTAAAAATGAAAAATTAAATTTCCATGGTTTAAATTTTAAATCTGGGCATATTCTAAATGCAAATTTTGCTTTAAAAGCAGCTATCATGATGGAAATGAAAGAATTTACCACTGCAATAAAAATAATCGCATTGGATTTTATAAATAAGGACAAAAAAGAAAAAATTAGTATTACCCTAACAATATCGCTGGAAATATTCAAAACCGATGGCAATTCATATCGTTGCATTCCCGATAAAATACCTGCATAGGCTAATAATGGAAAGCAAATCACCTGCGAAAATCCGATAATGAGAATTACAATTTGAGTTGATTTTTGAAATTCGGTAGTGATTGAAAACCACGATGAGAAATAATGATAAGCGATGAGCGTGATAATTAATAACAGAAATGCCAGAAAAGAAAAATAAACCACAACCGTATTAATCCGAACATTTAATTCCGATATATCTTTTCTTGCCAGCATAAATGGTACAATTCGAGTTACTGAGGAATTTAGGCCAAGTTGTAGCACATTAGCATACGCAAAAAACGAACCTAAAATTATCCAAATACCATATAGTTCTCTTCCAATTACTCCCAATATGAAAGGAACAAGAAAGAATCGGATACCTGTCGAAAAAAAATTGGTCGATATGTTTATGAAAGAATTTAAAATTAATCGTGATTTTTGATCCATCATGAATTCATCTATATATTAGCTTAAATAAATTGTCAGCAATATTTGCAATATCGCGATTGATTTATAAAATAAGTTGTTAATTTAAATTGTTGTAAATTTTAAATAATTTAATTTTTTCAAAACTCCAGTTGTAATGTTTCGCAGTTGCTTTTTTCCCGTTTTCTGCAAATCGGTTCATCAATTTTTGGTCTGAATGAAGTACCAAAATGTTCTCAACGATTTGATTTATGTTTTCAGGATTAACGGCAAATCCGCATTCATTTTTTAAAACAAATTCTTTATACATCGGAAAATCTGAAACGATTACCGGAATTCCTGCCAGCATATATTCATATACTTTCGTCGGAATCGAATAGATATAATTTTTTAACGGTTTCAACAATGCCAATCCAATCGAATGTTTGCATAAAAGGCTGTAAATTTTTTCGTTCGGAACATGATTGACAAATTTTATGTTTTTATGGAGATGATATTTAGCGATTAACTCATCCATCTTGATTTTGGTTGAAATATCAGAAATTTTGCCCACGAATGTCAGATAAAAATTATGATCCTTTTTACGCAATTCATGAACAACCTCAATTATCACAAGTACACCCCGTTCTCTGGAAATTTGTCCTACATAAATTAGAGAGCCATTTTTTTTTGATGGTATCCTCATATTTTGGATAAATGAGATTCTTGGATAATTATGAATAACTTCATGGTTCGCTTTGCCGTTAAAATGAACCTGATATGCATCTTCTGCTAATATCCAATAATCAAAAGTATTTCTTGCGATAAAAAATAACGCTTTCACTACAAAAGAAATTACTCCTCTAAAATATATGGGAATATATGTTTTTTCAGATATTGAATTAATGATATCTTCATGCAAATCAAAAATTATTCTATGTCTTTTCATCTTTAAAAATAATCCCAAGAGGATCAATTCCGGATCATGAATATGAATACATTTCAATTTTTTAAGTGTGTTAATAATTTTAATTATCTGCCACTGCATTAAGACTCTTTTCAGACGATTCTTTATCAGGGGGATCGGGTGATTTGTCACATCGTGGGTATCCGGTAGTATCTGTTTCCCATCGTCCGGGAATATGTAATGCACTAAATATTTTTCTGCTAAACTTAATATCTCTTTATAATAAATCCTCGGTTCCAAAGCCGGATAATGAACGCTTGTAATTACGGCGATTTTTTCCTTCTTAGTCGGCAACGATTTTAATCCTTGTGGTTAGTAAATTCATTAAACAAATTTTTGAATAACATTTTATTGTGTTCTGCTGAGTATTGTTGGAGAACAAATTCTCTTCCCGGATAATTAATGGAAAAATTGTCTTTTAGATATTTAATTTTATTTTCCATGTGTTCTAATGAATTACAGTAATGCGTATGTGGAAAATCGAAATTATAAATAACCTGCAATCCTTTTTGCAGCGATTCTAAAACCATTTTAGGCGTTCCGTCATGTTTAACATACCTAATGAGAAGGTGACAATTGTTGTAAATTGAATCCATCTCAGTAGCTTTTAAAATACCCATAAAACGTACATTTTTTAGTTTTCTGAATTTATCATCAGGGCATTCAGAGAGGAACCAGAAATCGATGTCCTGTAATTTTTCTGCCAGGCTCATAATTTCATATCCCCCGTAAAATTCAAATCGATGGGGGATAGCATACGTTAGTACTGTGAATTTCTTGTTCTTTTGCTCTATGTTTGAAATTTCATTTTTAATAAATTTGGGTAAAATTGGTATTACAAGACTATTTTTAATCCCAAAGCTATTGAGCTCCTTTTTAAGCAATTGACTAACAACAACTTGTTTGTTAATAAGTAAATTACATAATTGAGATTTATACCTTATTAATGAATTTGATATAGCAGTGTAAGCATCAGTACCAATCCAGTGGACGATAATTTTTTTCCTGAATAATTTAGCCAAAATATGGATTGAAAGATCATAAGGAGCATGTGCATATATCAAATCGCATCTTTGAAAGTCCCTAATGATTGACATTATACCGTTGGTTTTAGACGTCCGGAAACTTTCATGTCCAATTTCGGAAAAAGTTTTCATCAAAAATTGAGAAAGTTTGGGATTTGCGATAAGTAATATTTTCATAAGCATTTATTAACTATGAATTATCAAGTTTCTTTAGCATAAGTAATTTTTTGTGATACCGTTGCAAATGCAACCAAAAACCAAAATAGCTTATGGTCGTAAATACCAATGAAAAAGCCAGTGATTAAAAATGAAACAAACGCAACTGCTAAAAATAAATATAAATCCCGTAGACGTCTGTCGTCTTTATAAAATGTGATTACTTTTTTAAAATATAGAAAAACGAAAAATATGATTAATAAAAAGATCACCAGCCCTGGTAATCCCAATGTTGCAAATATCTCCAAAAATCCGTTATGCGATTCCCTCATATAGTGAAAAAAATGTCCATAAGATGCCGAATTGAACCGAAAGTTGCCAATCCCGACACCAAAAATAAAATTGTTAATTCCCATATCCATTCCAACATCCATCAGTTGTAATCTCGTATTTACAGATCCATCTCGCTGGCTGATTCGATCAAAAAAAAGTCCATTAGTTTGTGAGTTTATAAACAGTAAAATCGAGACAAAAGAAATAATAAAGAGTGACGAATAGAAATATTTCTTAAACTTACTTAGAGAAATAAAAATAATTGTCATTGAACTGATAATAACGATAATGAGCCCGACCAATGCGCCTCTTGATAAGGTGCAAATTGTTATAAAAATAAATAGTATTGACGGTATGATATAAAGTTTACTTTTATGTATTGAAAAATAAAATCCGACAGGTACAAGTAATAAAAAATTTTGGGCAAATAAATTCGGATCTTCCCCGGTACCGACAAGTCTTACCATGGTATGTCCATAATAACTTGCATTTATGCTTGACGGAGAATTATAAAGCAATGAATAAAGTGATATTGTTATTCCGGTCCACATAAATGCGAATAACACTTTTTCAAGTTCTTCGTTTGAATTTATCAGATTAATCATTACAATGTATAGGAAGAACATTTGAAAAATTGTCAGTGATTTCATGATGCTGACTTGCGTATTTGTTGCGGCGATGGTTGTAACCAATATCCAAAGAAAGAAAATAAAGGTCAATCCTAATAAACCATTTTTTGTGAGTATGTCCTTTTTTAAATTAATAATTTTATATAAACCAAGGCCAATGATAAAAACTGCTAATAATTTAGTAATGGATTGAGATGACGAAAAAAGTGAAAATCCTTCCTCTATTAAGACAGATCCAGCCAGAATTCCAATACCTAAGAACAAATTTTTTAAAATGATATAAATGACAAAGATAATCCCAAACAGCGCGATCAAATATTTAAACATAATATCAAAATTCATGATTATCAGGCCAGAGATTATGCTTATTACAAAAAATGTAGCGATAATAATCTTATCAAAATTTTCATTAATTATAATCTGAGGATTCAAATTTCTATTTACTAGTTGAGTTTTCATATAATTAAAATCGAATGCCTTCTGTAAAAGCAAATGTTAAATACCACTCCTTTAAATCATCCACTTTTTCATTAATCGAAAGTGATTTTTTATTTTTTAAAATTAAAATTGGAGCAGTAAGTCGCTTATTATTAAACAAAAAACCTCGCATTTTCAAATATTTCGAAAAATCAGAATAATGTTTCCCATTTTTTACTATCATAAACATAATCGAAGAAGCGTTTCTGCTTCGGAAATATTGTATTGCATAGTCGATTAATGTTCTGTAATATTTTTTATCTGAAGGATCATAAAGAATATCGTTTATAACACCAATTTCAATTTTATTAGAATAATAGGAGCTTAATACAATATAACCTGTTAGTACCTCGTTTTTAGTAGTTGCAAAAATTTTATAAGAGTTATTTGGATTGTGGATAAATCTCCAGTTTAAAAATGTACTATCACGAGTAATTGTGATTCCAAATTTATCGTGTACTCTTTCCCATAGCGTGTCAAATCGGTGGTCGAAACTTGTTATTTCGATAATTTTAAGTTTAGAATTTTTAGTATCGCGGTTGAAATTGAAGAAAATATCAATCACTGGGAAAACTGCTTTTGCTAAAAATTTGGCTAATCTCACGAGAGTCTGTTTTTTTACAAGAGCCTCAATATAGGTGTTAGAAATTTTCTCAACATCTAAAATTTTGAAAATCGTTTTATAATTTCCAATATGTGTATAACCAGCCTTGATTTGAGATGCCATAGTCCCTTGATTTGATATTGTCCAGATAAAATCGAAATCTGAAAAATTGGAACCTTCTTTGACCAGGTTCACAAATCGGTTATAATAAATCCCATATTTAGGATGCATCATTGCGTAAACAGCTCGCCCGGTATTAAAATGATGATTATTACAACAGAATTTTATTGGGATTAAATTGTAAGCGCCAACAATCTTATCATTTACTTCGTAAACAGTAATCTGTGAATCACCTTGTGGATTTTTTCTGAATTCCCATTCCCATTTTTCAAGTGTATTTATTTTAGGTCTTTTCATTAATGTGGCATCGAGAGCAAGGATATTTTTTTCGTCTCCGTCTTGATATTTTCTCAACTTTAGTGACATTAATTGACTCCTGCCAATGATGCTTTAATTTTCTTTTGTTTAAATTCCTGAATTCGTTGGTCGATGAATCTAGCGAATTCAGGTCCCACAATCTTATTTGCTTTTTCATTGGGATGAGAATCCCGATAATTTTCATTCTTCTGGTACTCTGTGCGAAGCATATTGGTTGATGGATCAGCTAAATAATCGAACAAATTAAAAACGAACACATTTGATGTATTCTGTAGAAAATCATCTGATGTGAGCCAATTTGCCCATTCCCGAGCTCTTGAACTTTCCGTCGAATTCGTTGCTAACGGATGTAGAGGAGGAAACGTAAGTGGTATAAAAATTTTATCAGGATGTGATTCCATTATACTTCGAATGCTCCGAAACCAATCCTTATATTGATTTAACATTTTTTCGCTTTTGATCGCGCTGTTCGGAAAACATGATTTGAAAATGATGATATCATGCTGCAATAAACGGCTGAAAGCATTCGATGGTGGGGTAGTAACTGGCTGGTTAAATAAAATATATAAACCTTCAGGATCAGTATTACCGTTTCCACGGGTATTCGTCGAGTCAGTCGGAATATCATAACAAAAGTTCAATTTTTTACCGTGAGGATCCGTAAGTCCGATGGAATTATAATCATGGGTATAAAATTGGTAACCTTTTTCTGTCAATAGTTTACGTACAGAACCTTCTTCTACTAAATTTCGCCCTGTTGAATGATGCAAAAAAATTATATTTTTGTAACCAGTATTTTTCTCAAAGTTTACAGTTCCAACTGGCAACGGCGTGGATAATCGTTTGTATTTCCAATACTGCCATGCTCTTCTTCCTAAAGTACTTCCAAGGATGATAAAGAGAATTAAGCCCAAAATGATCAGAGAAAGTGTTCCGATTCCATTGATTTTTATCATTGCATTACCTTTTTTATTTTAAAAATATCATTTTTCTTTTTTCACTTAAGTCGTCAATCCTGATGCAGTATATATAGCAACCGGATGAGATCAACTGATTATTGTCATCATTTCCATCCCAATTCAGTGTGTGCTTGCCCTGTCGGAGTTCCTTATTTACCAGAGTCTGTACCGGATTACCCAATAAGTCAAAAATCGTTAAAATTACTTTGTGGGATCCTGACAGTTGAAAGCTAATTTGTGTACTGCTATTGAATGGATTCGGGTAGTTTTGACTTAAATAAGCTGTATTAGTAAGTGTTAGCGTAACAGAAACATCCTTTGAGTAAGTGTATGAACCATCGTGATTTATTTGCTTCAAACGATAATAGTATTTACCCGGTGATGTTAAATTATCAACATATTGATAATGATTAACTTTTGTGCTTGTTGAGTTTCCAGTTACGAATCCAATTTTCTTGTAATGAGATTTGTCGGTTTTCCTCTCGACATCAAAACCATAATTGTTGATCTCAGTTGAAGTTGCCCAGTTCAATTTGACATAACGTTTTTGAATATTTGCATTAAAAGCGATCAATTCAACCGGAACCACGGTTGGATTTTGACAGAAATCGATAATCGCATCAAAGAAAATGGGACAAATAGTCTCGTTTGCTAACTGGTTGGGATGAGAATCCGAGATGTTATGATTAATTTCGTATTCATATTTGAGATATCCGTTTGAATCTGCCAATAAAACATGGAAATCGAAAATACCGATATTGTTGTGCTTATTACCATCTTCATTTAAAAATTCCTCATTTACCCATTGTACGAATTTTATTGCCCGGGCAGCTTTTTCAGCAGTAGTCGCCAGTCGATGTCTTGGGGGAATCGTCATAACAAGGAATTTATTATCAGGGTAGCTATCAAATCGATCACGAAGTGCACGATACTGCAATTTATAATTTTCTAAAGACTTGCGACTTGAATTTATATCTGGTTCTCCGGTATCTGCTGCAATATCACTGGCAGGGTAGCAATGTTTAAAAATGATGACATTGTAAGCAGATGTGTATTCTGCAAGTCGTTCAGGTGAAAATGTATCGATATAATAATCATAAGGATAATTGCCTGATGGCGTTGACCACTCATCTGAAAAAATGTAATTCGTATTACAATCCGTATTATATTGTTCGAACATTTCGTAGATATTTCCCTGAGTAATCAAATTAGCACCTGTTGAATGGTGTAAGAAATGAATTGTGAGCGAATCCTGGGCATAAGAAAATTTGGTCAGAATTAAAACTGTTAAACATAAGTTTAGAAAGACAGAAAATACATTGCCTCTTTTTTTAATAAACATTTAAATACCCTTTAGTTAATGAAAATTAAAATTATAAATATATATCGGTTTTTAACCATAAAAAATGGATTTAATAGTTTTTATAATTATCAGGAAATCAAAGTACAATGACCTCTTGTTAATATATTCAAAGTTCATTCTCATTTTGTCAGGCAAAATTGTGTTAATGTAATACTCAGCTACATTTTCTCTATTCGCTAAAAGCTGGGATTCATTCCGATATTTTATAGATGCTAAATCTGTAATTCCTGGTTTTACATTCAAAATACGATTAAAATCATCAGAATAATAGGATAAATATTCCGGTACTTCCGGCCGTGGACCAACAAGACTCATATCGCCTTTAATTACATTGAGAAGTTGTGGTAATTCATCTAATTTATATTTTCTTAAATATTTCCCAATTTGTGTGATTCGATTATCATCTTCAGGAGTTATTTTAAGATCGATAGAAGAATTTATATGCATTGTCCTGAATTTGTAAATGTAAAATGGCCTACCATGCAAACCAATTCTTTTTTGCTTAAAAAGGATCGGACCTTCTGAATAGATTTTGATGATCAGAGAAAGGATCATATAAATAGGAGAAAGAATTATGATCCAAATTAGAGAGAAAATTATGTCTACCGCACGTTTCATATTATCTCTTATATTTTTTGATGATCGATTTCACAGAACTAATTACTTTATCCAAATCTTGTAAATTCATTTTTTGATACAAAGGAAGAGAAATGACTCTTCTATAAATATCTTCGGCTACAGGGAATTTCCCGTTTTGATCACCATAGGTAATCTTATAATACGGATGAAGGTGCATTGGAATAAAGTGTACACTCGCTCCGATATTCCTGTTAAAAAGTTCTCTAATATATTTGTCTCTGTTTATTGTAAGTTCTTCTAAATTCAATTTAATGACATATAAATGCCATGCATGATCGACATAATTTCGGGATGTTGGGATTTCTATTGCAGATAAATTTTTAAACTCCTCATTATAAATAGATGCATATTTTTTTCTTAAATTCTGATAGGTATCGAACTTTTTTAATTGTATTAAACCAATTGCAGCATTGATGTCTGACATATTGTATTTATAACCGGGATAGACAACCTCATAATACCAGGAACCTTCAGAGGAATATCTTTTCCATGCATTATTGTTTATTCCATGCATGCTCTGTAATTCCATTGTTTCAGCCAACTTTTTTTGATTAGTCGTTATCATACCGCCTTCACCGGTAGTTAAGTTTTTTGTGGCATAAAAGCTAAAGGATGTAACATCACCAATCGTGCCTATTTTTTTGTTCTTGTAACTTGCGCCAAGTGCATGTGCAGCATCTTCGATAATGAATAAATTATATCTGTCTGCTATTTTTAGAATTTGATCCATTTCACATGGATGTCCTCCAAAATGTACCGGAATAATTGCTTTGGTTTTTTTTGTAATTGATGCTTCAATCTTGTCCGTGTCAATATTTAAAGTTTTGTTATCGATGTCAACAAACACCGGCTTTGCACGTGTATGTAAAATGACTTCAGATGTGGCGGCGAACGTGTTTGTACTGGTGATAACTTCATCTCCTTCTCGAATACCAGCAGCGAGTAATCCAAGATGTAATCCTGCTGTGCATGAGTTAACCGCAATTGCATAACGACAGCCAATATAGTTTCTAAATTCTATTTGAAATGCTTTCGTTCTTGGGCCGACTGTTATCCAGCCGGATTTTAATGTATCGATCACCTCCTGGATTTCCTCCTCAGAAATCAGAGGTGTCGCGAACGGTAAAAATGTGTTTAATTTAGTTTGCATACAGAGTTGACCATTCATTGTTTTCTTGTTGGTTGCCAATTTATTAACACGGAATATAATGTTCCGAGTCCGTAACTGAAATGCATTGAAAAGAATATCCAGGGTAAGATGAAATAATATTTCCATCCCTTTCTGGTGCTAATAGAAAACGATGCAATAAAACTGGTTATCAAATAGCTGATTATCAGTGAAATAAAAAGAATTCTGGAAATTTCTAAAAATAATGTCAAAATACTCAGCATCAACAAAACAACTACAAAAGATAAAGGAACAAAATGTCTCAGTGCAAATGCGTGTTTGCATAATCTGTTTGTGAAATAATTCCATTTTCCAGACCGAAAATTATATTTTATAAAAGAAATGAAATCAGAACGAACATAAACACAAGCTTTTATATCACTCGAAAAATATATCTTTCCCCCATTTCTTCGTAATCGATAATTAAATTCATTGTCCTGATTTCGTTCTAATCTTTCATTATAGAAGCCGACTTTTTTGAATGTATCGCGTCGAAAGATTGGGAATGGTACTGTATCGACGTATTTGTCAGAGGAACCATATCGGAAAAAGGATCCTGTCCCAAATTTTGATGATGTAACGAACGCAACCAGATTACCGAAATAGCTTTTTGATGTTGATATTGCCGGTCCTCCGATGCAGTCGATTTCTGGCATAGTATTCATTTTTTTAACAGCATTGACAAAAAAATCCTTGTCTATGTAGCAGTGAGCACTCAGAATACAAATCAAATCCCCAATTGCTGCTTTGATACCAACATTAAAAGCAATTGGTGTGATTCGTTCAGGATTACTTAATAGTTCAATTTGCAGATTAGAGTTCATATATTTTTGAATAATCTCTCGCGACCCATCGGAGCTCATCCCATCAATAATAAGAATTTCATATCGATTGGATGGATAATTATTACATAATATTGAGTCAATGCATTCCTGTACATGAAGTTTTTCATTGTGCATCGGGATAATAATTGATATAAAAGGATACTCTTCCATCAATAAAACTCACACCATTTTTATTTGATCAGGAATAGACTTTTCACGTAATTTATCTTTTAAAATTTTGCCAGAACTATTTTTAGGCATTTCTGAAATAAATTCATAGAGATGAGGTTGCATATATTTTGCTAATTTCTCGGAGCAGAATATTCGTAATTCATCTTTATTCAATGTTGATCCCGGCTTCGGAACGATAAACGCTTTTACAGCTTCACCAAGTATCTCATCATCAATTCCAACGATTGCAATTTCATCAATACCCGGGAACTGACATACCACTTCCTCGACCTGTTTTGCACTAAAACGATTTCCTCCCACTTTTAACATATCCTTCTTTCTCCCCACAATATAAAAGTAACCATCATGATCAATCTTTGCGAGATCACCAGTATGATATCCATCCTCACGAAGCACTAATTTCGTTTCAGCAGTGTCGTTCCAGTAACCTAACATGATGTTGGAACCTCGTGCGACAATTTCTCCGACCTCCATCGGCGCCGCGATTTTACCTTTCTCATTAACCACTTTTAATTCAACATTTGGAATTGACTTGCCAATGGACCCCAACTTATATTTTAAATCACCTGGTTCTAAGTAAGATAACCTGGCGGACGCTTCAGTCGCTCCATACATAATGTAAATTTTCTTATCAGGGATGGTTTCCATGAGCCTTTTTATCAAATAAGGAGCCAGAGCGCCACCAGCCTGGGTAACATATCTTAAATCAGGAAAAGTCATCTTTCCGAAATTTGAGTGGTTTAACAACACAGAAAATGTCGAAGGAACTCCGGAAAAGCCAGTGACTTTTTCCCTGAGCATCGTATCCAGGACAAGATTCGGATATAAAAATCGATTGTCTAGAACGACTGTTCCACCAACCATAAAGTGAGTATGCAATAAAGATTTCCCATAACAATAATGAAAAGGAAGTACGACAAGTATTTTATCTTTTGAAGTTAAATTTAAATAGGAGACAATTGATTTGGTATTTGTGACAATATTTAAATGTGATAGCACAACTCCTTTTGGCTTTCCTGTACTGCCGGAAGTGTATAATATCGTAGCAATATCTGAATCAATGATGTCAGAATTATGAAAATTGTCCGACTCCTGTTTGAATATGCTGCTAAAACTATATTTTTCTATTCGACTCGGTGTGTTGTTCTCATCGACGATGTTATCAAAAATAATCCATTCCAGCGAGGAAGTGATCGATAAAAAATTATTTATTATTGGTTTATATTGATGGCTGCTCATCAATCCCTTTAAAGAACAATTATTAAAAATATAAATTAGTGAATCTGAGGTGCTTTCAGTATTTAGAGGAACTGCAATTGCACCAACTTTTAATATGGCAAAATACGAAATTACATATTCGAATGAATTTTTATGAAATATCCCGATACGATCTCCCTTTTCAATTTGGAGAGCTTTTAAAAAATTCGCCAGTTTACTGGCTGAACTGTTTATTATTGAATATGTTATATAATTTCCATTATGAATCAGTGCTATTTCGTTCGGAATTTCATCGGCAGTTTTTTCTAAAACGTGATGTACCAGGTATACGTTATTGAATTTCATTTATGCCCCCATTTGGAAACATTAAAATTCCTGCATGACATCGTGGGCGTTTGACCAGATGATTCAATTCATGCAGCAATCAATTCCTGTGCTTTTTTTTGTTCAATATAGTTTGCTAAATTATCTATTGAATCTAAATTTTCCGGAAGTAATTCCTCATCAGTCACTTTTATATTAAAAGCTTTTTCGAGAAAAGTCACTAACTCCAAAACGCCTGTTGAATCGATGATTCCGGATTCCATAAAGGATTGATCATCAGCTAGATCGCTGGTATTGTTAGAAAGCATAAAATTTTGTAAAATAAATTTTCTTACTTTTTCTTTTGTTTTCATAATTACTCCGTAAAAAAAGTGTTCTTGATTTCTGAATGAAGTTCTTAAAATTCTAGTGGAGTCGTAACTGTCATTCCGAAAATTGAATATAGAAACGGTGTATATTGACTTAAATTTTTTCCGACCTTCCCATAAAACGAAAATTTTGAATTTAGTTTGACTTTAAAACCGCCACAAATATCTAAAAAGTAGCCTTTAATTCTCTCTTTGTTATGAGATTCATAGTTGCTTTCCAATGTTAGACCGATATTATTTAAAGGAGTAAAAATAAATCCTATTGCGCCTGTATAGGTATTAGAATAATTATAGGCAGAATAAATATCAAAAGCTGGGCGCTGCCTTTTACCAACAATCCGTTTTACACCGAAATTCATAAAAGAGTGAAATTTTGTAAATGAACTTGAGAAAATATAATTGATAATCAAGTTTGCATTATCAGTACCATACCAATTGAGAATATCTGGATAAGTACTTGTGTTGAATTTGTAACCCATACAAATTCCGCTATAATAACCTTTGATGTCAAATAGATACTGTTTTAGCAGAAGTGTAATATCCGCAATTCCGGTTCTATTGGATCCATACGTCGGATTCCAGTCTGGGGCAATTGGAATAATTATGCTAATGTCAGTACTATTAAAAAGCCCATATTCAATTGAAAGATTAAGAAGTATATCCTCTGCAACACGACGAATTTTATAAGGATAGTATAAAATATTATTCTGATCTTTTTGATGTCGATAATAAAAGCTGGATACTCCAATCTGGAGTGTATTCTTTTCAAGAGTTTTTGCTGTTGTGAGTGGTGAAAGTAGAATACCATCAACAAAGGTATAAATATTTTTATAATCCTTAGTCACAGCAGGTGAATAATTCATAAGTAGGCAAGATATAATTAATATCCTAATTAAGTTCCACATTCTCAATACTCTTTGTGTTATTAACGATTGTCATTAATTTTGATTTTAATAACGCATTCGGCGTTGATGTCATCTGTAGAAGATTTTCCAAATTTTTTTCAAAATGGAGGACGTTATTAATATGGCCATTGCGTATCACATAAAGATTTTCATTAAAATCTTCGGTGCATTCTTCTGTATTTTCCCAGAGTTCCTCTGTAATTTTTTCTCCTGGGCGCAGACCCGTATATTTGATCGTTATATCTGTATTTGGCTGTTTCCCGGAAAGCAAAATCATTTCTTTTGCCAATTCTTTGATTTTTACAAGTTCACCCATCTTCAATACGAAAATTTCGCCTCCTTTACCCAGTGTCGCAGCCTGGAGAACCAATTGCACTGCTTCCGGGATTGTCATAAAAAATCTCGCCACATCCGGATGAGTTACTGTCACCGGACCACCTTTGGTTATCTGTTCCTGAAACAAGCGTAATACACTGCCACTACTTCCCAGTACATTGCCAAAACGCACGGCAACGCAGCTAATCCCCTTTGTCTCATTTAATGCCTGCACATATTGTTCGGCGATTCGTTTTGTCATGCCCATAACGTTTTCCGGATTCACGGCTTTATCTGTGGAAATGAGGACAAATTTTTGGACATTGTGCCGGATGCTCGTGTCAACGACCTGCTTGGTGCCGATGATATTATTTTTTACAGCCTGTGCCGGATGTAATTCCATCATGGGAACATGTTTATACGCGGCTGCATGAAAAACAACGTGTGGCTTGTATTGAGAAAATACAACATCAAGCTCTTGTTTATCAGTCACATCTGCCAGGGCAGGAGAATAATCCAGGTCCTGATATTTTTCTGTTAACTCGCGTTCCAGATAAAAAAGCCCATTTTCGGAACGATCCAGCAGAATTAATTTTTCCGGATTGAAATCAGCTATCTGACGACACAGCTCGGATCCAATTGAACCGGCAGCACCGGTGACCAACACGCGCTTTCCACTAATGAATTCACGAATTTCCTGAAAGTCGATTTCTGTCTGCCGCCTCCCGATGATGTCTTCGATGTTAAGGTTTCGGATTCTGTTTGTAATATCTTTCTGATCTGTAGGTCCCAATGCATTTGTCACAATTTTAAAGGGACGTTTGGAAATTCGACATAAATTCACAATTTCGCGAATATCTTTCCCTGATACATGTGGCAGGGCAATGATAATCTCATCAATCTTCATCGTTGATACCAGATGCGGGATACTCATTCTGTTTCCGAAAACGCGGACGCCATAATAGGATTTCTTCAATTTGACAACATCATCATCCACGAGTGCAACGGGTTGGTAACCCATCTCCCAATTTGATTTCATTTCGTTTATTAAACTTTTACCAACTCTGCCCGCGCCAACAATAAGGATTTTCTTTATTTTATTGGTTCGACCGATCATGATTTCTTTGGTGATTCGGTGCGAAAATCGCATTATTCCGATGAGCAGCGTTACAATCATCCAGTCGAGAATAAAAATTGATCTCGGAAAATGACTAATATGATTTAGAAAATGGAACATGAAAACCATTATAATTGAGCCGACTGATATCGCCTTAAAGATTAGAATAACATCTGGAATGCTGCAGTATTGCCATTGTCCGCTGAAAACTTTAAATGTATAAAACGTTATTATTCTAACCAGGACAACCAATGGTAACGTTGCCTTGAAAGTCATTGCTGTTTGTCGATCGAAACTTCCTTCCATTTTCAGCGCGAATGCCAGCAAATAAGAAACTCCGAAGATGACAATGTCCAATAAAATTTCAATGATAACGTTTTTGTTTTTGATCAATTGATTATACATGGTGTCCACTCTTGTTGATTTTTAATTTATTCATATTAGAATGTCCTAATATCGTAACGTTTAACGCATAATTAACCACTGTAATATTTATTATAATATGAATAATATTTAGCGCTTCTATCCACTCCGTTAAAAACTGATCCGATTAAATTACCTTTTATCCTTTTTAAAACCTGTGCAGTTTTAATTATCTCTCGCTTTGAGATTTTTTGCGCTCGCACTACCAGAATAATTCCCTCTGCAATACGTCCGATAATCGCTGCATCCGTAATTGTCAACGCTGGAGGCGTATCAAGTAAAATCACCTGGTAATTATCCTTTAACTTGTCTAAAAATTCCTTCATTCCGACAGACGCCAAAATTTCAGAAGGATTCGATGGAATTGTACCGCATGTCAACAAGTGTAAATTCGGAATCGTGAGTTTATGAATTGTCGCTTGTGTATCTGTCGATAATTTAAAATTATTCGGAGTGTTATTATCAAAATTGTAAGGTGTATTCATCGAATTTGAGTTCACTAAAATATCCATAATGCCGGGTTGAAGATTTTTCCCGAACAGTGAATGCTGCACCGGTTTTCGCAGATCCAGATCAATTAATAATGTTTTGAGTCCCATTTGTGCTGTCACAATTGCGAGGTTCGCGACAATAAGCGATTTCCCCTCATTTGGTGTTGAGCTGGTAATCATAATTGTTTTAACCGGAGAGGCGAGATCGGCAAACTGAATGTTCGTCCGCAATGCCCGGAATGCTTCTGCAGCCGGTGATTTAATATCTCTCCCGGCAATCAATTTGGAAGTTAATGCATTAATTTCTTTATCATTACTTTTATTATTTAAAAACTTGAACCCTCCGTTTGTACTCGATTTAATGCGAGGAATTGTAGCTAAAACCGGCAGATCAATCGCCTGCTCAATTTCATCTGAATCCATAATCGAATCATTCATGGATTCTAAAAATAATGCCAATCCGATTCCCAAACCAGAGCCGATAATGATGCCAATAAATAAATTGAAAATTTTTCTTGGCCGAATAGGACTTTTGGGAATCCGCGCCGGATCAATAATTCGAATATTCCCGGCTTTTTCTGCCTCAGTTATTTTTGCCTGTTCGCGCTGTTGTAAAAGCATTGTATAAATATTGTCAGCCACTTCCTTATCCCGCATTAATCGGCCTAATTCCAATTCGATCCCGGGAACGGATTTCAAGGTATTATTATAATTGTTTAATACCTCTCCCAACGCTTTCTCCTGCGCTTTATACGTGTGAATTTCGACTTCAAGGTTCGCAATTTCTTCCAGGTTCCGTTGGATTTGGGATAATGGGTCGATGGTATTTTCGCCCTTTGCAATTTTCAAAGTCTCTTCCCGCAAATTCTTTTTCGTCTCCTCGATTTGGGTTTTCAACCGTTTCATTTGCGGGTGGTTATCATCATAATCCTGTACTTTTAAAGTTGTATATTGAACTTCCAGATCGATCAGGTTTTCTTTTGATCGTTGCGCCCAGGGGCTCGTAGTCGTCGTGATCGAAGGAACTAATTTCTCTCGTTCTTCATTTAATTTTTGCTGTAAAAAACTGAATCGCTTATTTGCTGCATCATAAGCTGTTTTTACCCTGTTAAACTCCACTTCCGCTTCCGTAATTCTTCTGAAAATTTCCTGAGATTCCTGGTCCAGAAATGTTACTTTATTACTTTCCTTGAATTCTTTCAGCGCTCGTTCAGTATCTTCAACTCTGTCCTTGAAGACTTTTAATTGTTCCTCAATTGTGCTTCGAACATTTGCAATTTCACCAATTTTCGCTTTTAAATTTCTGTTTCTCAATATTTCGGCAACGGTATTGGCAATCACACTGGCATCTCTGGCGTTATGAGCTTCTGCATTGATCCGAATGACATCAGAATTCGTAACCGGATTTCCGGATATACATTTTTGGATGGTCGATATATAAAATTCATTTTCATCAAAATTCGGGGGAAGCGGGTCAGGTTTTGGATATGACTGCAATGCAAACTCCGGCAGTGCATTTACAACTTCGTTTGCTAATGACCAGCTTTTTAATTCCTGAAGTTGATTTATAATAAATGTGTTTTCCAGCCGGGCGCTTGCAATGCTCAACGGAGATAACGTTCCGTGTGATTCTTCACAAACGACTAACGCTGTTGATTCATAAACCGGGAGAGAGGTTCTGTTATAATAAAAAATTGGGAGCAAGGTTCCGAAGATGCAAAGCAAGATTAGCCATTTCTTTCTGAAAATTGTTTGAATGATCTTTGTCAAATCATTCTGTTTTTGACTATTTAATTCCATTGAACTCGTCTCCGGTTGTTATTCAATTCGACTATAAAAATATAATGCCTGGACGATAATGGCTGCCTGAGAAACAAGCCGAATGACAGTTTGATAACGGAACCAATTGTTTTTCGATATTTTAACAACATTCCCGGGTTGAAGCACTGGTATCTGACGTGAATGTTCCTTCTTCAGGTAATTGTTCAGATCTATCTTAAGTATTTCTTTCTGAATTTTGTTCTGACTATTTGCATTATACATAACTTCACGTGTCAGTCTGATATTTCCCAAATTTGAAAATTCTGTGGGGCCGCCGGCTAACGAAATTAGCTCCAACACATTTGTGCCGTCAGGAACGATGTATTGGCCAGGTCGGTTTACTTCCCCCCAAATATGCACCACAATCTGTAGCTTATTCTCGGCACTGTAAATATAGCGATCTTTTTTGCTTTGGTTGTCTGTGATAGTGTTTTCTTGAGCATAAGAAAAAGTGATTAATAAATGAAAAATAATGAAACAGGACACTAACAAAATGATGAAACGAGCTTTAAAAATCATTTAAATCTCCGATAATATTTACATGAGAAAAATCAGTATTGATTTTTTCAAAAAAAATTTATACATTAAAAATGCCACAGGGTGAACACAATACACCCCCTTGTGGTCCCGAGGCTATCAGTTACGTGACTTGGCCGAGTCAACTGATAGCCTCTTTCTTATGAAACCTGAAAAATTCTTACTTCTGTAAATGTTCGGTCATCAGCGAGTTCATCTGTTTCCTTTTATTCTTAAATCGCTCTATTGCCTCCAGTACTTTTTCTATTTCAGACGAACGAACCGGTTTTATAATACAATAAAATACCCCCAATTGTGCCAGGGTTCTTAGCATTTGTATCGAGTTATCTTCAGAGATAACAACAATAGGCAGTCGGGGGCGTGTTTTTTGAATAATACTGACTAAATCAATTATAGACGTTTCAAAATCTTCTGTATCAAGAATGATCAGGTCAATATGCTGTTCCAATATTTTTATGATAGATTTAATTTTTGATTTTTCAATAATGATTGAATAATCATGACTCATAAACGTTTTTCCGAGCTGGTTAATTACATCAGAATCTTCAGTTAAAATGACCACAGACCTTATTGCTTTTAACATGTGGCTCGTCCTTTAATGAGAAGAATTACTTTTAATTTGATGTGCAGTTTTGACACAAAAAAATATTTTCAAATTACTTTTTAACAGATCAATAAATATGCCAATATTTTAACAAGGCCATAACATACATATATACAGTAAATTAAATAATAACATTTCTGTGTAAAATTATGATTTGAATAATAGCTTTGTGTAAATAAAATGACACATGTTTTTATTGTTTACTTATAATAACATGAAAAAACAGTATGATATCTGATTGTGACATTAAAGTTACATAGTTTTATAAACCGTAAAAATTAACGAATATGTTGTTTTAAATATTTAGATGCTTGCTGAATTGTTACCAAAAATTATTATTTATGGTTGTAATAAATTTTCGTTAAAAAGTAATTTATGTGATTAATTGTATCTGGTGTGGCTATGTTTATTGGATTGTGTGAGAATATTAAGCAAATATTGACCTCCTGAAATATTCATAAATATTTACCGCAGCGGCGCCTGCTTGTCGAAAATGTGGACGACGCACAGTTCGACCCGATAAATGAGGAAGTTCATAAAATTTACATTGTAGCATTTTTAATATTATAACGCTTTAATTTAAACCAAGTGCATTGAAATAAAATTTTGAAGGTACTGTATTTTTAAAGCGGCAGTTGATCAAAAAGTCATCCAATGCCTTTTTTACGAGTGGCAAATCCGGCCGATGCAGTGATCGTTGTTCAACTTTTTAAATGGCCAGAGCGTCCACGGGTAATGATTCTGTTTACACCAGACGAGGCATGTTTTTACAAATTCAGAATTCCGCTCGCCAAATTCGCCCAACCAGATCGGGACGTTATGGTTTATACTAAAATTTTCAAAATATTCGAGAGACGTGTAATCATCGGTAAAATTATAAAGATGAGTGACATAAACGAGGTTGGGATCAAAAGGTTCTGTGAAGTAATCAAAGTTCCGGTTCCAGAAAACACCGGCGATGAATAGTAACAATAAAAATTATTAACCCTGAAAAAGTCATAGCCACAGAGGCTCAGAGTACACAGAGTTTATATTTTCAAAATGTTACGCAAACAATAGTAGCTCGAATTTTTCTTAACTCAGTTTGAAAAGTAATGTGCACACAAGTTATTGTTTCTCTGTTCTTTTGTGGCACGATTTGTGAATAATGCAGGTAAAATGAATTATAATAATGAAAAAATAGATTTATTGCCCGCGAAACACACAAAATAGTGCTTAATTCAAAATAAAAAAATAACATTTCGTGTATTTTTGTGTGTTTAGAGGGCTACAATTGTATAATAATTTTCTTTTTAGAATTTTAGATTAACTAAGGAAGGATTATGTTAGCTAATTATCAGGAAAAATATAATCAATATATTTTTATATTGTAAGAACTTTGATTTTTCCATTTTGAGGTGTTGTTGAGTTGTCGGTTGAAACTGTTATTGCATCGTCAAAAAAAGTAAATGGTACGTCATTAATTCAAAAAAATGAGGGAATTTTGACTGTAGACTGTGATACTCAACAATTTTTCAGAGAGTTGAATTTCATTTATATATCCGTGAACGCCTTTGAGAATAGGCTTGTTTTTACGGATATGCTCCGGGATGCTAATTTTAATTTCTTTTGTGTGGCCTTTATTAACAATAATCAATGCATGTTTTGTTTCGAGAGTACGGAAATAGGCAATAATATCGTTATCATGATATGCTGCTATAAATTCGCCGTCTATCAGAACGTTGTAATTTTTTCTCAACCAGATGAGATGCTTGTAAAAAAAATTGAAACTTGAATATTGGTTCACCCTGTTCCAATCCATCGGCAAAATGATTTTCCAGGGCTCTTTTTCTTTTAGCCGTAAAATATCCACTCGCTGCCAATCCAGTCCCTGCCTGTTACTTTCATCTTTTCGACCCGGCAAAATTCCCAATTCGTCCCCATTGTAAATCATCGGGACGCCGGGATAGGTGAATTGCAGCGTGACAGCAATTTTGAACAGGTTTTCATTGCCATCCACTTCATAAATCATCCGATTTGTGTCATGTGTACTGATGATGTTCCAACTATTATACAACTGTTCTTTTGGATATTCCTGATACATTTTGGTGAGTTCATATAAAAAGGCCTCGCCGTTTATGGCATCTTTTAAAAAATTAACGCAATTTCCCAGAAATACATAATTCATGGCGCCGTCTAATATATCCGTTCCCAGCCATTCTGTGCCATACGTTTCAACTACTTCCCCATAAAGTATTTTGTCGGGATATCTTTGATGTATGGAGTTTTTTATCTTCCTGATAACTTCTTTCCCCAATCGTTCTGCCACATCCAGGCGCCAGCCATCTGCTCCCTGATCCAGCCAGTATTGGATAACATTTTCCGGCGAATTGTAAAAATATGCCTGTACATCCGGATGGTCATGGTTTAAAAGAGGAAGGGTTTTAATGCCATTCCAATTCAAATAGTAGTCATTTTCGTTTTTTTGATAATAACCTGTAAACGGATGTTTTCCGGAAAGGGCGTTCAAATACCAGTCATGATGATAACTTGTGTGATTAAACACACCGTCTAAAATGAGTTTTATTTGGTGGCTGTGACAGGTTGTTACAAGTTCTTTAAATATTAACAAATCGCCAAATTGCGGGTCAATGGTTTTATAGTCCAGTGTGTCGTATTTGTGATTGCTTTCTGCTTTAAATATCGGTGTTAGATACAGCATGTTAATTCCAAAATCGGACAAGTACTCATGAATGGAATCGATAATGCCTCGCAAGTCGCCACCGTAAAATGCATATCCATAACAATATTCCGGATATTCTTCAGACCATTCTAAAAATTTTGTTTGATATTCGTAAACCCGGGAAGGATAAAGATGTGATTTCTCGGACAATGATTTTTCTCCGATGGCAAAGCTGTCCACAAAACACTCATAGCCGATTACATTCTTTGGCCAATCTGAAATTTCTTTGCCATACGTCTGAAGAAATTGATTTGATTTTACGTCAATTTTACCAGATAATTGTGTAAGTTCCATCAACGGCTTCACCTTGTTTTGTGTTAGTTTCGATGATTAAATATACACGGTTGAAGCCTTTTCTGCAACCAATTTTCATATTTTTTTACCGCTTCAATTTATTTCTAATTATTGTCTTTATCTATTCATATCTATCATCGTTTTGGAGGATATCTTGGTTCTATAAACAAGATGAGGTATTGAGGCATTGTGGCGCTCACAGTATCGTTTTGTTGACGACTTTGTTAAATAGTACGCGATATTTTGGGGAGCCCATTGAAATAGCGATAAAGAATAAACGAACATAGTCAATGTAACTAATGTAACTCAAGAGAGTTTTCAATTTCCTGGATTCACATTTCGCGATGATCGCCATCTATCCGAAGCAGCGGGCAGATATCTGAATATCTTTCCGTCAAAAAAAGCAGAAGTTAAGCTGCACAGAAAGATACGGACGATACAACGTCCCGAAATAAGAAGAATGCCAAAATGCTGATAACCGCACCGAATCGGATTCTTGTTAGATGGTGAAATTACTATAAAGCACCGGAAACGTATTTACGAAAAGTATTTCGTGATGTAAATTGGTATTTTTGCCAGCGAATCAGACAGTTTTATTGTAGAAAGAGTCAACGACGAAGCAAACTTTATGGTTGTAAAGCATACGAACACCTGCGAAAGTCACGACTTGTTATTTTGTGACGTCGCATCTTCCGGTGAATACTTGGATCGAAGAATCCGAATGCTGGAAAACTGCACGTACAGAGACGGTATTGATGATGCATTTAAAATAGCCTGGAATAGTACCGATTGAGATTGTACGAAACAGCCGGCTAAATCAATACTCTATTCGATTGATTTCTTGGGTGCTTTATGGTGGCGAAAAAATACGTTTGATACAACTCTACTTCATAACAGCCGCTAACGGGCGCAGGTTAGTGCCCGCCCACCATCGATGCTGTAGGTGACGCCGGTGATCCAGCCAGCAGCCGGGGATGTCAAAAATGCGATTAAATCCGCGACTTCATTAGCCTGTCCGACCCGCGCGATGGGATGGGTTGTTTTGCTGTGTTCCAGAAATTGCTGATATGCTTTATCGTCCATTCCGCCGCGGCGGTGTAATTCAGTGACAGTCACGCCGGGATTAACGGCATTTACCCGCACTCCTTTGGGCGCCAGTTCGAGAGCAACGCATCTGGTGAACTGGTCCACTCCTGCCTTGCTGACACAATAGGACAAAATATTGGGAAAGGCGCGCAATCCGGTCACGCTGGATACGATGACAATATTTCCTTTCCGCTCAATTAAATGGGGGAGAGCCTGCTGCGTTAAAATAAATACTGAGCGCAGGTTGATGTTCATCATATAATCCCAATCTTTTAGAGTCGTATTTTCAATGCTGCCGCTTCCGATAATACCGGCTGAATTGATTAATATATCAATCCCGCCAAAAGTATCAACCGCGAATTGTACGACTTTCGCGGGTTGTGACTCCGATGTCAAGTCTGCTTCAAAATATTGTGCGGTTCCTCCATTGGATGTAATTTCATCCACAACAGATTGCAGCGATTTTTCATTGCGTGAGACGAGCACGACGTTCGCTTTTTCATTAGCTAATTTCAATGCAGTCGCTTTTCCGATCCCGCTGCTGGCGCCGGTGACAATTGCGACTTTATTTTCTATTCCCATTTCTTTCATGAGGGCTCCTTTCTGTTAATTTATAGGAAGTATAAATGAAATCAATTCTTACTTTTTGAGTGTCTATAAATTTTTTTACTGTTTGGAAATTGACAAATTGAAATTTGTGATTCATTTGGTATTTGTGGCTTGATTTTTCCTGAATTTCAGTTTAGAAATTTAGATTATAAATGAAGCAATTGATTGTGATTTCAAGATTTTATATTGATTCTAACGGAAGTGAGTACAAAGAGTTCCCGATGTAATTGGAAGGAAAAAGTGGGGGGCCATAAAAAAACACGAATGCCCTGGTGCGCGTCAGAGCATTCGTGCCGTTTTGTTTTACCTAATGAACCAGAAGGATTATGAAGGCTATCCTTTGAAAATAAATCCTGGCCCTCTCCTAAGCCAGGGAGAGGGCTTTAAGTAGGGAAGTGATTATTTTAACTGAAAGGATGTCCTGTTTAATCTCTCCTAAGAAGATAACAAATTCATAAAAAAATACAATAACCCAAAAGGGTATATTTTTATAGTGATTTACACTAAAATACAATGATTTTATAACCTGAAATTCACGTTTGATCCAATTTTTTCGGAACCGGCGTGGGGACGAATTTTTTTTGAATTGCTTTTGCCACTGCCTCAGATTTTGAACTGACTTCTATTTTTTTATAGATATTTTTGATATGCCGGCGTACCGTTTCTTCACTAATGGACAGGGTTTCGGCGATCATTTTATAACTCATGCCCTCACATAGGTTGGAAAGTACTTGCGTTTCTCTGGGAGTAAGGCTAGCGTGGGGGCTTGTTTTGAAGGATTCCACAACCATTCGTGCGATGTGAGTCGTCATTGGCGCGCCCCCTTTAAATGCCTCCTCGATGGCATCGAGTAATTTGGCCGGTTGGGTGTCTTTCGTCAGATAGCCGCACGCACCGGCACACAATGCTTCAAAAACCAGGCGGCTGTCGCGATGGACTGTGAAAACTAAAATATTCATGTCAGGGTAATGGTGTTTAAGTCGTCGAATTCCCTCGATTCCTGAAATGCCGGGCAACCCGATGTCCATCAGAATAACATCAGGGGGGGATTTCAAAATTCTGGGCAGCGCAGATTCACAATCTCTGTAATTTTTCGTGCAATGAAAATTAGCCGTGCCATTGATTAAAATAGCCAGACTGTCGCGGATGTCATCGTCATCTTCAATAATTGTTACATAAATCATAGGTGTGTCCGTTGTTTATCATATTAAAATATATACTTTTGCACGAAAAACACAATTCCCCATTCAGGGTATTTACTCATTATTTCTCAATAATTCTTTCCCAATCCTGATGCGTTGTTTCTCCTCGTTTTGTCGAATGAATTTGACGGTATTCACCAAATTCCTGTAAATCGACAAATACAAACTTTACACCGCCCTCGATATGCTCGTAATGCCAGATTTCATGTGCGAAGGATGTTGGATTATTGGGATAGCGCTCCACATCTGATGGTTCTCCATAAAGCAAGTAGACGCGACCGCGATCTGTGCGCCATCCTTTCTGGAAATAGCTGCGATATCTGTTGTTCGCCTGTTCCACCCGGCGTAAATACTCGATTCGATATTCGTTGATATCGGTTTCAGGATTCGGATCCCGTATTTTCCAGAGTTTATATAAAAATCGACGCTTTGCCTGCACGTCATCTAATTTTTCATAGAAATCCATTTCTTCTGGCATTGAGAAATATTGCGTCAGTCTGAAATCTGTTTCCAGCTCTTTTAAATTCATTTCTGCAAAATCGCTTTGTAAAAATGAGGCTTCCAGTTCTTTTACATAAATATTATTATTTTCAATTTGATCCGGATTGTAAAAATAAAATGTTTTTTCTTGTGCGCACAGCACATTATCATTCGTATCCAAAATATCAAATTTGAGGTGATATGTGCCGCTGGGCAGAGAGGACACATTTAATGTGCCGATTTCCAGGCTTGCGGGCAATATCTTTTTTTGCTGAGTTTTGGGTGTTACAGATTCGATTGAATGGCCTTCTGTCGTTGTTACCTGAACCCTGTTTTTGTAATACTCACCAGTAATGGTTTGATTGAGATGATAGCTTTCGAGATAATAAAAAAGCATCGGGGAATTGGTGCTGTAAAGAGATGCAGGATTTGGCGTGACTTCAAGACCATTTTTCCAGAATACGTTGGTTGTGTCCAATTCGGCTTTACGCATAGAACTGGCTAACTGAATATCACTCAAATAATTCGATTTATCAGAATACCCAGGAATTTTCATAAGCTGTTTTAGGCTGCAGTTGTTCTGTTTGTCATTTAAATCCTGCACATAAAAGGACAAAACGTAGTCGCCTGGTTTCATCAGGTAGCGGAGAACATCCATCATGCGGTCAGCAAAATTTATTTCAGAAGTATCTTTCAGCGTTTTTTCCATTTTCCAGGTTTCATCATTCCGAATATTGCCTTCAACAGCAACGGAAACACGAACCATTATCTGCGCCTGTATTTTACCGGATGGAATTTCGACAAATTTAAGTCCTGCCGTGGGAATGGCGTAATAAATTTCAGTCAGGGTTTCTTCATCGTTATATTTGAAAGTGGCATAGTCAAGTTCAGCAGATACCTGCGCTGAAATTTGACTTGCCATTATCAGAACAATGAGAGCTGTTATTTTTTTCATTTTATGCACTCCAAATAAAATCAAAAAGGCCGACATTGTGGTCGACCTTTTTGAAGTAACTGAACTTCAGGGATCAGAAGTTAAATCGTAATGTGAACCATTGATTATCATCAAATATTTCAGTGATTCGATATGCATAATCAAGGCTCAATCGCATATTGGGACCTAATTTCAGATTTAAACCTGCTCCGAGAGATGGTCCCCACAGGAAATTGTCTTGATCGGCAGCCACAAATTTTTCATTGTCTGCGTCGTAAGCTGTTTGATAGCTACCTCTCAGGAACACGAGGTTATTGAAATTATATTCAAGCCCGACCCGATATTCATCGAGAGCATAGTTATCATTCATAAATGAACCCATGACAGTAATACCATTTTGTTCATTTACATGATAATCATAGGACAGGCCGATTTCGAACAGCGTCGGCATATCGAATGCTGCCAGGGGAATCCGTGTGTTTTCACCTTCGGCATCAGGACGATCTGAAATATCTGAAGTGAAAACTTCCAGATCAGAACCATCGAACGTCATATTGGTCCCGATGTTTTTCAAACACACGGCGCCTTTAATTCCCATGCCGGTATCATATCTCAGACCGAAATCAAATGCGACGCCGGTGGCTGATTCGCGCATAATTTTTTCGGATACGAGTTTCACCGATGCTCCGAAGAAAATTTTATTGGTCATGGCGCGGGAATAGGTTAGTCCCAATGTTAAAAAAGTGGGGGAGAACATTTCACCGGTTCCATCCGGGCTTTCGTTGGTGGTCACGGGGATGTCGCCGAATCCCAAAGTTTTGATGCTAAAACCCAACGCGCCAAAAGTCGGATTTTGGAAATAGCCAGCGACGTAATTCACATTCATATCTGCAATATAGCTTAAATGTGAAATCATTAATTCAGTGGCATATTGCGATGCGGCAAGGCCGGCAGGGTTCCAGTACATCGCTTCGGTTCCCGATGTGGTGGCTAAATTGGCGCCACCCAGTGCGGTTCCGATCGATCCTACCGGAATCAGCAGCTCTTGCGCGCCAGCGGTACCTCTCCGTCTTCCGGTACCAGCGAATATATCACTGGTAACCAGTAGCAAACAAAGAGCTAACGCTATGAAAGAGAAAGTGATTTTCCATCTTTTCATATCTATATCTCCAGTTTTATTTCTAAATCTTTTTGATAAAAGCAGAAAACAAATAATTTATTAAAATTTATCCAATCTTTCTTCAGGCATAAAAACAGCCGCTTTCAGTACTTTGTCGCCTAATTTACCCATATCGACATGAACAATATAGATACCACTGGCGACCGGTACATCATAGTCATTCCGTAAATCCCATTGAGCCGTATTCGTGCCTAACGTTCCCTGTTCGCTTCTGATATCATCATCTATCGTTTTCACTAATGAGCCGGAAATCGTAAAGATACGAATTGTGACATCATTTTCAGGAATATGAGTGAGAGTCACAAATCGGGTAATTGGATTCACTTCTGCTCTGTTTTGTCCAAAATAGGGATTTGGAAAAATATTAACTTGTTTTGCTTCTGCTTTCGCAAGAGCTTCACTGCTGACAGGCGCAAAGTTTGCTGTTGTAAAAGCAAATTTATCATTTACCGAATTCACTTTCGTGGCTTCAATTCTGATGATGGTTCCCACATCCGGCATTGCATTCACACTGCCGTCCCCCTGGTACATATTCCAGTTCATCAGGGATAACCGGGCAATGTGCTCGGTGCCGGTGTAATCATAAGTGCCGCCTAACAGTTCGGAGACAAATTGATCATATCCGGCTTCACCGGGGCTGTCCTCATCCGGCATATAGCAGTAAATTAAATCTGACCAGGGATCATTATCCGCGCTTGATGCCTCGTGATCCAGTGAAAAACTGAATACGCCGATACCACTGCTGTCGCCAATATCATAACCCAGGGGATGTTCAATATCCAAAACCCAGGGAATCATTCGGACATCATCGCTGGGATCGTCTAGTGTGCCTGAGCCGAGGAACCATAATTCAAACGGGACTTCCACTGGTTCGTCAGTGGTGAACGCCATGACTCCATAGCCGCCGTCCTGCGTGAATCGAATCTCGTAATCATTTGGCAGGAAAATCTGGTCATTATCACCATCTCGGAGGATGCGTCCCATAAACGCTTCGTGATCTGTGATATTATTTCCACCGGCGACAACGAAATACCAGCCACCTCCGGCTTGCATTCCGTTAGCCAGATCGAGAATGCTTGCATCTCCCAAAGCGATATCACGGAACCAGTCAACAGAATAGCCGGGATATGGCGGTGCAGGTGTAATATCAAATCCGGCGGTTTCAGTAATAGGTCCATTGCCATTCGCGGTCATTGCCATTCTCTTGACATCGGCCGGCGGACCCTGCACTTTGACCATCATTCCATCAACAACGGTATAGCCATCGTCGCCGGTCTGGTTTGTTTGTTTTGAAAGCAATCGTGTTTTCTCTGAACCATCAAAACGATCGAGGTTCCAAACTATCTGATTTAATGTTGAATCAAATTCAAATGTGACTTCGTAATTTTTACCGGTGATCAGCGTCGGATCAATGGTAACAACTTCAATTTGTCCGTCACTCATTGGACCTGCCGAGGTGTGTTCGGCGTTGAATGTTGTATCTCCGGTAACAGCAGCAATCACATCGTCATAATTCGCTAACACATTCATACCATTTTTAGGTTGTTGCGGAACAACTTCAATTGTCATATATGGAGACTCTAAAATCCTGGGAATCCCGTATGGATTATAACCATACGCTGTTAAAATGAACCAGTAATGGTTCCAGTTACTCAACGGGATACCTCCGTTTAAGGCATCTGTTGTGATGCGGATCATTCGCCTGATGCCGGAATCACTGGCCCGTTGCACAGTTGCGGTTATATCTTCACCGAATTCTTCACTAAACACCTGATCCTGAATGTCCATTACACCATCAACGATGTCATAAGTTGCCAGTTTAATAACCTCCGAATTGGGGCCAACTGTTGGTGTATTGGTTTGATAAATATTATAGCCCTGGAATTCGTAGTAAGTTGGCTGTCCTTCATCATCGACATCGACACGGTCGATAACGCGATAGGTCTCCAGCTCATCTTGCCAGGATAATACAACTTCCTGATCCATTGCATGAACCTGAACTGCCGGATTTGGTGGTGACGGTGGCAATGCAAAGTTTAAGTCATACGCTAACTGTGCTAGCTCGTCCACCATTTTAAGGCGTGTGGCGCTATTTTTAGGAGTTGTCCCCTGGGCAACCATAAAACCACCCACGACTTCCTGCACACCGGGTTCTCCAACTTGCGGAATTCCGTCGCCGTTCGTATCGCTCCATGGTTCCATGGTAAACGGCCCGGAACTCATCAGCATTCGACGATCCGATGACGTCAGGTCTGTTCCATCGACCCAACCGGTACCGGTTTCGGGATCACTGATATTTACAAATTTGGTGACCAGTCCATTTGAAGGATCGGTAATATCATTTCCCAGACCATTTAATCCCTGCATAAAATTGTAAACTTCCACGGAATTTGAAGGATCTTCTGCGTCGGCAGGACCGTTTCGAATATATTTTGCAAATGCAGTCATTCCCAAATTTTTAAAATTCGGGATTTTTTCTCCGGACACATTCGCTGTATCACCAGAAGAAGGAACAATTGGTCCCTGAAAGAAATCAGCGCCGACTGCGGGTGGAACATCGTAATAGGTGTCATCGCCGTCATTCCAGAATGCACCCATGGACAGAGTTGTGTCGCAAAACACAAGATCGTCGTTTGCATCGCCAAGATCGATGTCGAACCAGAGTCCGATATATGCATCTTCCAGCGTGTTTTCACCTTTGTTGATTAATAGAAATTTGACAAAAATCATATCGCCAAAAGCATCGGGGCGGTTATATACCCACATGGTATTCTGAACTTCCAGTCCGATGGGCTTGCTGCCATAGTAACTGTGAGGTCCCGGAGCAGCGTCGTTATAAACCATCCATAACATCTGATCGCCGATCATGGCAGGAATTCGTTTTCCGCTCGCGCTCAAACTATCTGAACCGTCTTCTGCTTTTAATACCGGCGCACCTAACTGATAAAGGTCATTCACCCATGCATTATAATCCGGATTGGTAAACCCTTCATCTAACAGATCGGCTTTATTGATTTTTACGATCTGGTGCCGGGCGTCGTCGGGATCTGCAGGAGAATCATCCGCCTCAATATTTCCCGGATTGTACTCATAGCTATGATCCGAACAGGCAGTACGAATCTCACCATTAACTGTTCCGGCGACCCAGACTCCCTGGGCAAAACTGGCGGGACTGCCATCCCGGCCTGGCCAAAATGTACTGTATCCAAGTGGGTTATTATCTGTACCCCAACCGCCGCGGTTGTTTGCAAAATTATAAAGTCGGTTACCATCTACTGTTTCCAAGTCAACTACTGCTGTTTTGCGAAGCGCTTTATCTTTAGCAACACGATCCGGCGCTTCTGCTAACACAATACTGCATAGAAACAGAGAGGTAATGACAACCATTAGCGGTATATATAACTTAAAGGTTTTTATCATGATTTTCTCCTCTCCAAAAACCATATTAGTTTCCTATTTACTAAATATTATAAATCAAAACGCAATCCCAGTCGAATCTGTCGTGGCTGACCAACCATGTCCGGATTGTGTAGCATAAAATCATACAGGTCGCGACCATTTTCTCCCCATGTATTCAGGAAATTAGCTCCAGCGACTGTATCAAGGTAACCATCATTATCCGGTTCTCCGGTTCCCGGATACACCCAGTTCGCATTCAGGTGGTCCAGGAGATTTATGATCCAGACATAGGCATTTAAACGAACACCAGCGAGAGTGAATGTTTTATCGACTTTCATATCAAGCTGATATGTCCAGGGGCCCTGCGCCGAACCGATTTGAGCAATCGGATAGTATCCGCTTGTTCCGGGCAGAACTTCTGTTTGTATACGAACAGGTGTATAAGACAAACCGCTTCCAAAGCTGAACAGAAGATTGAGCCCGGCATTGCTGAGAATCCGTGATCCAAAAATAGCGGGTCCGTCATTATCAGCATATCGAAAATCAAAATTAAATGAACCCACATGACGACGATCGAAATCTAACGGAGAAACGAACGTGGGCGTTCGGCCCTGTTGCCATGCGATGTTGTACCAGGTGTTCGCATCACTACCGGTTCCGGTGGCATATTGTAATGTGTAATTTGCAGCCATTGAAATACGGTTTATTCTGCGCAAGGTAAATGCAAAGGATAATCCCTTGACTGTTCCGTAATCTTCATTGAGGTACGTTGCGTAAGGAACTGGAACGGCATTATCCAGGTTCCGAAGGCGAACGTGATCACGGATTTCTTTGTAGTATGCAGTTACATCCAGTGCCGCACTAACGCCCATCTGCTGCCGGAAACCGACTTCATACGCGGTTGTTCGAACCGGTCTCAGATTTGCATTTTCCTGAGTAAAGAACATGCCAGACGACAAGCTGTACGCGTATTGCGATGTGGATGAATAGAGACGCTGCAATTCAGGGGTTTGAATGAATTTTCCGTATTGTGCATGAAATACGGTTTGATCGGTTACTGGAAATGAAAATCCCAATCTGGGACTGATCTGCGAGTATGTTTCTTTTGGAATGAAGTTTTCTTCTTTCAGTTCATACGTTCCGTCATCGGTCGTATACGTGGTGACGTGCTCCAGATCAGAAATAAAATCGTTAGCCGGATCGAAATAATCCCAGCGGATACCTAAATTCAACACCAGGTCTTCAAGTTCGATTTTATCCTGCAAATAAACAGCAGCGATAATCGGGTGTTTTGCTGCATTCCGTCCGCTGCCGTCGATTTCGTTGCCAAACATATCATATCCGAATTGATTGACAAAACGGTTTTGATATGCAGCTTCCGGAGTAAAATCTTCGCTCACGGATTCTAACTGCCCGGCCAATGCATGTAAGTCTGCGCCGCCGTAACCGCCAATCAAATATTGCCGGTATGTGTTATAGCGATATTCAAAACCGGTCTTAATTTCATGGGTTCTTCCGATCTGGTGAACAAGATCGGCTTTTCCGCCCCAGAATTGCCAGTTCTGCCGCCAGTATACTGCGGGTTGCGTTCCGTACGCTGCAAACAATCCTGCTGAGCGGAGGTCTTCCAGAGGTCGGGAGCCGTGCAGGTCTATATATGGATTAATAATTCCATCGCCTTCCGGGCCAAATTGGCCGATGTCATCACTATCACCGATGTTCCAGAATTCATCTCCGAACATGACCGAGGACTGCTTAAATGCATCTCTGAAATAATTTAATTGAGCCGTGTAAAACGTTCTTGGACTCAATGTGTGCGTGACTTTTAAATGATATGAGTCGCGGTAATTACGTATAATCGGGTTATTTGCATGATTCCAGATAGAATAACCGATGCCGGCTCCGATCAAAGTATTGGCAAAGTCAGAGCCCGGAGGAAATCCCGCCAAATCCCGACGTTTTTCACGCTGTGAGTTGCCACCGATGCGAATGGTCAATGGTTTCAAATCAATTGTGATGTTACCGTTCCATAACCATTGTGCAGAGGATTTATGAGGCCATGGCCCCTGTTCATCCCATTGATATCGTTTGGTAACACCCGGAGTTCCCACGCCATCATTTGGAAATGCATCATCAACAATTAATGAGCGTGTGCCGGTAGTATCTTCAACATAATATGTGATAGGATTACCATCAGCATCGAGCGGATTCCTGTCGTCATCCATAACCAACTGTTGATAACTATATGAAGACGGCGTATGATCCTGCAGATAACGACGCTCCAAACCAACGTAAAATTTTACACGATTATTTGTAAACGGAAGCGGACCGCTAAACGTACCATTGTAAATATTATAACCATACGAATAGGCGCCCAAATTTTTATTAGTTTGACTGAGCCAGCTATCTGTGACAACTTCTCCGGAGAAATTGTATTTATTTGTTCCGGATTTTGTTGTGGTTAATACGACACCGGAATTGGCAAAGCCATATTCAGCATTAAAACCACCCGCCTGATAGTTCACTTCTTCGATAGCCATATTGGAGACGTCGCCAGAGGCACGTCCTGTGAGCGGATTGTTCTGGTAAACACCATCGATATATGTTGCAATCTCTTCCCGACGGCCGCCGCGAACATAAATTCGTGCGCCCACGGTAATCACGCCAGGTTCGATACTCATGACGTTTCTAAAACCGCGTACCGGCAGATTTTGGATATCTTCCGCGGTCTTAATTCGAACCGTGTTTGTTGCATTTTTTTCAACAAGCGGGCGAACAGAAACAATCGTAACTGCCTCTCCCTCTAAAACTTCGCTTGGCATGGCGAAATCAACTTCGGCTGTGAGCCCGGCATGAACACGAATTTTCTGTACTGTAACATCGCGATATCCGATGAAGCGCGCTTTTATTGAATACGTGCCAACCGGCACATTTAAAATGATGAACCCTCCTTCAACATCTGTTGCAGCGCCAAGCAATGTTCCTTCGATCACTACATTGGCGCCGGGTAAAGGATCACCCGTTTCTTTGTCTGTTACCTTTCCGACGATTTTTCCCGTCGTTGCTGCAAGTAAGGTTACTGGTAACAGGACAATGAATGTTAAAAAGAGCAACTTTTTCAACATGTTTTTCCTCCTTAAAATGAATTAAATTTTGCTTTGCTCCTTGCAAGCAATATAACAGGGATTAACAAATTTCCTTTGTGCAGTGCTCACCTCCTCTCATTTTACACATGCTTTTTATTCGATTAAAAATTTTTACAGTGCGGGAAAAGAAATATCACCTCCTTTAAAATAAATCGTTTATTAAGCAGCAATTATCTTTTAGAATTTCGGATATTCAACAGTCGAAAGAACTATCAATTTCAAATGTTAGGTCTTCACCTGGATTGAGTTAATTATTCAGAAAAGAGAAACTATTGTAGTAAGTAACTATTTTTTTTTGTATTGAATAATTAATGTCAAACGATGTTAAAAAAAGTTAGTAAAACTTCGGTATGAAATCAATAACCCGAACGGGGGATATTTTGAAAGGGTAACTGTAGATAAAACATTGAAATAAATGGGATAATGCAGGAGAGTAACAAATGAAAGTTGGTTATGTTATGAGAATTTGTATATGAGGTTAATTTTTGATTTTATTGAAAATCCTTTCTTTTTAGGTGTAAAAAATTAGGCGGCTGAGCAACCTGAAAGTGGTTACCCAACCGGATTGTGTCCGCGTATGTAATCATGCGCTCACCAATCGTTCTTTTAACGCTTTAGCAACAGCTTCGGATTTGGAGCCAACATGTAATTTTTTATAGATATTTTTGATATGGCGCCTCACCGTCTCTTCGCTTATGAAAAGAGTGCCGGCGATCATTTTGTAGCTTTTCCCCTTGCATAATTGAGTCAGCACTTCGGTTTCACGTGTCGTTAATTGTTCATGCGGATTCGTTTTAAATGAATTAACGACCATTCGGGCAATTTTAGAACTCATAGGAGCGCCGCCACTTTTGGCCTCATTGATGGCTTCAAGCAGTTTTCCGGGCTGCGTATCTTTGATCAGATAACCACACGCTCCTGCACAAAGCGCTTCAAATACCCTTTGATTATCATCGTAAACAGAAAGCATTAAGATGTCAATTTCAGGAAGTTTTTTTTTGATGATTCGTACGCCTTCTATCCCGGACATCCCGGGTAGCCCGATATCCATTAAAATGACATCCGGTGGATCGTCCTCAATTTCGGCAATTGCCGATTCGCAATCCGAGTAGCAATTGATGCACTCGAATCCGGCTGTGCCGTTTACCAAAATCGCGAGACTTTTACGTATTTCATCATCATCTTCTATTATAGCGACGTTTATCATGTGACTATCCATCTATTGGTTATTTATAATTAAAGGAATTGTATTACAATTTCAATGACCCGTTTGGGGGATTTCCCCGGTAAATTTTAAGGTTGTCCCTTCCCCGGTGTTTGAGGAAATAATCAATTTCCCGTTAATTGATGTCGCACGATTTTGCATATTTCTCAATCCTTTTCCATTCGAGTGATTATTTTCAGGCAAACCTGTCCCATCATCGATGAGAGTGATTTTTAGAAAATTATTTTTAAAATTGAAACCCAGCGCCACGTTTTCGCATTGGGCATGTTTCAGAATATTGTTCATCGCTTCTTTAAAAATAAGAATCAAATGTCGTCGCCACTCCATTGGTAACTTGATGGCTTCAAACTGTGGCTTTATTCCGGTCATCTGAAATGAAACGCCTGTTTTATCGAATAAATCGTCGCCGAAGTCTTTCAGGTAAATTGCTACATCGTACAACGAATCCTGTACCGGATCGAGAGTCCAGATAAAATCGCGTGTACTTCCGGAGAGCTCTTTCGAAGCAGAGATAATGCGATCCACATAGCCGATGATTTCCTTTGAACTATTTTGCAACCGTGATTTGATAATTTCACTAAACAGCGAAATGCGGGTTAATTTTTGTCCCAATTCATCATGGAAATCTGCTGCAACTGTCCGCCGAACCCGTTCGTTTTCCGATGTGCGGATACGTTCCAATTCCAGCGAACGTTTTATATTTATACGAATACGTTGCCGATGAAAAAAAAGCGCGCCAATAATCACAACGCCAATCGTGCAAAGGTAAAACCACCACTGTTGCCAAAACGGCGGGTGAATGATTAATTTGATTAATGTCCCTTCTTCATTCCACACACCATCACAATTGGAGCCTTTTACATGAAATCGATACTCACCCGGATCTAAATTCGTGAAGCTGGCATAATTACGATTGCCACATTGAATCCATTCTGTGTGAAATCCCTCAAGTTTATAAGCAAAATGATTCTTTTTGATATTTGTGTAATCAAGCGCTGCAAATTCAAAGGAAAAGTAATTATCCCGATATGATAAATCAATACCATCTATTCTGTCTACTGGCCCGAATAATTCGGTTGCATCTTTATCGAAAATTTTAAATGAAGTCAACACAATCGATGGAATTTGTGAATTGATCTGTATATCTTCCGGGAAAAAAGAATTAAATCCCTGTGTTCCTCCAAAGAATATTTCACCTTCAGCGCTTTTATAATGAGAACATGCATTAAATTCATTTCCCTGCAAACCATCAGACACATCGAAATTTGTGAAAACTCCTGTACCTGTATTGAATTTTGAAATTCCATTGTTTGTGCTCAACCAGAGATTTAAATCATCATCTGCCTCGATACCGTAAATGACGTTATTCGGTAAGCCATCGCTTTCATCAAAATGAATAAACGATTTGGTTTTTGGATCGAATCTGTTTAAACCACCTCCATACGTCCCAATCCACAAATAGCCCTTTTCACCCGGTTCCTTAAAAAGTGATACGATGATGTTGCTATTTAACGAATTCGGCTGCTCAGAATCGCGTTGATAGCTCGTAAATTTTCGTGTTTGAATATCCAATATATTTAAACCGCCTTGAAATGTGCCAATCAATAAGGTGCAATTTACACTATCTTCAATGATGCAATAAATTTGATTATCGCTAATACTGCCGGAATCTGCCGGATCATTCTTATAAAAGGTAAACGTTTCAGTATCACGGTCCATTAAACATAATCCGTTGCCAAACGTCCCGATCCAGAAATTATGAAACTGATCTTCATATATGCATTGCACCTGATTCGCGTCCTTTGTTGTGGAATCGCCGGGATTATCCAGATATCGTGCAAATTGTTCTGTATTGCGGTTAAATTTGTTTAATCCATTATTGAATGTACCAATCCACACGGCGCCTTCGTGATCTTCATAAATCGATCGAATATTATTGTCACTTAAACTTGATGGATTGAGCGGATCATGCTGATAGTGAAGATACCGATTCGTTTCCCGATTTATCCGATTTAGTCCGCCTTGAAAGGTCCCCACCCATAATTCTTTATATTGATCTTCATATATTGAAAAGACCGTATTATCGCACAGCGATTGTGGTTTATTCGGATCATGATAATAATGAGTAAATTTATTTTGACAGATATTCAGCTTATTTACACCGCACCCCAGCATGGTCCCGATCCAGATAATGCCGGTTTGATCCTGAAATAATTTGATTATTTTGTTGCTGCCGATACTCCCGGGGTATTGGGGATCATTTTTAAAATGGATGAATTTATTTCGATTGTTATCAAGCATCTTCAACCCATTATTTTGTGTCCCGATCCACAGATTATTGGATATGTCACGCAGAAAAGATGTCGCTGTATTCTCACTAAGACTGGCAGGGTCTCCGGGATGATGTTTGAATATTTCAAATTTTTCGGCGACCGTATTAAAACATAAGGCGCCGGAATGATGAGTGCCAATCCATAATTTCGGTTCACTATTTTGGGTCTCCGGATAGATTGTAATTATTGTGTTATCAGAAATACGTGAGTTGGATTTGTTATAGATTTTAATGCTGCTCCCATCATATCGAATTAGCCCGGCGCCACTTGTCCCAATCCACAAGCAAAAACGACCATTTACCTTAGTTTCGTGAATTGATAAAATACGATTTATAACAGGATTATTAGCAAAAAGCCCCTCTCGAAATCGTGAAAATTGGTTTATTTTACGGTCGAATAAGTAGAGTCCGTTATCGTATGTACCCACCCACAAACGACCGAGATGATCTTCAAAAATGGCTGTAATACTATTTTTATTATGAAAATTATAGTAAAATGAAAATGCATCTTTTGAATTCAGTCGGAAGGGTGATCGACCGGAATCCGGAGCAATGAAATAGTTCTGAAATGACTGGCTCCCGGAGGAATATTTATTTAAATACCCGCCCAGCGTTCCGACCCACAATGTTTCCTCAGAATCAAGGTATAAACAGGTAATCCAGTCGTCTGAAAGTGAATTGGTTTTAGATTGCAAACTGTGAAATTTTTTAAATGTATATCCATCATACCTGTTCAATCCATCCATTGTGCCAAACCATAAAAATCCGGTTTTGTCCTGCACTATTGAAGTTACTGTACTTTGTGACAGCCCTTGTTCAAGAGTTAAACAGTCAAAAGCGATGTCCGGTTGACTGTTGATAGCTGGTCTGCCGGTAAGAGGAAATCCAGTAATCAAAATAAGTGAGAAGACAAATATTTTTACGTAACAGACTTTTGGGGCGTCTGTTTTTTGTTTTTTAAATGTTTTTAGCATGTAATTGGTGGGAACGAATTTAGTTTATTATCTTTATGGTTTTATTGTGTTACTGCGCAGTGCACCAGCATTCATTCGTTTGTTGCATAAGAGTTAGAACGAAAAATATGCAGGGATGTTTCAGATTATTATCGTATTCTTGAATAAAAGTATCTATCATTATTTTATAATTTTACAAAAATTTTATATATTATTTAATCAGGAAACTTAATTTTTTGGATGAATTCAGATATTAATTTAAGTATTAATATTAACAAAAGGTTTACGATAATTAAATCTTTGAGTTCATTGTCATCAAATGGCTGTTGTTAAATAAAATGGCGTAAAATCCACCTGTGTTTACAAAATTTGCAAGAAATTATTTGACAATTAAGTTTTTTTTTATTAAATTTAAACAAGAAAAATTACTATCTTCATAAACTACAAAGACTAATGTTAAAAGATTTTGTTACATAAAATTTTTATTGCAAAAACAGTACCTCCAGTACAGTTTAGGAGACATCATGAACAACACATCGAAGTCCTCAATATTGCCTTTAGAACCCAGGGGCAAAAACGATCACCAGAATATAAAAGAAATTTCATCAGAATTACGGAAGAAACAGGAGGCGCTTCATGCGGAGATTGAAAAGCATGCTGATGAGTTAAAATCAATTCAGGCTTTGTTGACAGAGCAGCTTAATAAAGTGTCTGAATCGAATAAGGATGAATTTAAAAAAATTCATGAGATTTTTGTGAAATTAGGAAATGAGCTCGATAAATTTAAAATTCATATCCGGGAATCAATTGCTGAAAAATTCACAAATGAAATGGGGCGCATTGATGATATTTTTCAGCGACAATCTGAACGAATCGAGCAGATGGAAGATCTTCTGATTTCCGTAGAGAGCAATTCATCAGAAAAAAAATATGAACAGGTACGGACCGAATTGATCGGTGGGCTAAAGATGCTTGGCGAACGTGTGGGAGAAGCAATAAAAAATATGGACGACCGGTTTGAGAAACTTAGACAGGATATGCAACATGCTGTTCCTGAACAAGTTTCGCCAGAAAATCAGCAAGATACATTACCGGCGGAGCAGAGGGCTGAAAACGAATCAATTCCGTTCGGAGATGTAAAGGAGAGTTCATTGCTGCAAATTGGTGAAGAATTTGAGATCATTCCCAAAAATTCTATTCAGGATTTAGGCGCGATGTTTCGTAAGCACGCCGAGAATATGAAATTTTTTCTAAATGAGCATGAAGAAAAACTATTGGGTGTTGATCATCTCCTTAAAGCTTATGAAGAAGAATGCAGTGCTGAAATAGCCGAATTAAAGCGAAAATCGAAACGCAATTTTATTTTTTCACTGGCCGGAATTATACTGGTCGCTATCATTTCATTTATTTTACATTTTGTGTTTTCTTAACTTTTTCGATCAAAAATATAAAGCATGTCCAAATTTATTTTAATCGCCGGCTGGGTGATTTTTTTTGCTGGGACTTTCATAGTTATTCTATTTCTTTATAGCTCTCTTCGTGAACGTAAATTTAAAGCAACAGCAACAGGTTTGCTGCTATTTTTACCTTTTCAATCACTTTTATTAACCTGCCTGCTTATCCATTTTCCGATGCAAATTTATATTATGTTCGGTGTTGTACTGATTATCAGCATAAGCGTATTATTACTCATTTTACCATTTCATGATAATTCCGGGCTATCCGTAAATGGAGAACAAAAACGAATTGATGAACGCAATGCGATTTTCCATCGGTTTTATCGTCTTAAAAGAGGAATGCCTGAATTCGAACAGTTTTATCTGGAGCACCCGGAAAAATATGTTTTTGATGAAAAAGTAAGAGCGTTGCCAGATTTGGGGAGTCCCGGGTCCCGTTCTTATAATCCTTTCACCTCTCCATATCAAATCGCAGCTTTTACAGTTCTTGAATCCATCTCCCGGGAAATTGAATGGCAACCATGTCCGCCGGAAGATGGGATTCAGGCTGGAGCGAGCACGACCTTAACTCAACGATTGAAAGGATTTGCCAATTATCTTGGCGCGGATTTTGTCGGCGCGACAAAATTAAATTCCGCGTATGTATATAGTCATATCGGAAGATCGTCAGGAAAATGGGGAGCGCCCATTGTGCTGAATCATGGATATGCGCTTGTTGTTGGAGTAGAAATGAATTATGAAATGGTACAGCAGGCTCCCGAATCTGCCACAACGACTGAGACCGCGTTTAAATACGTTGAAGTTGCGAAAGTGGCGCTGATTATCGCAAAATATTTGAACCTGCTCGGTTACGATGCCCGATCGCATGTGGATGGCAACTATCGGGTGATGTGTGTGCCGATTGCGGTAGATGCCGGTCTGGGAGAGTTGTCACGGATGGGATTATTGATCCATCCTCAATTTGGTCCCAGAGTGCGTTTGGCGGTGGTAACCACGAATGCTCCGCTCGCACAGGATAACCCTATTGCGTTTGGCGTGCAGCATTTCTGTTCAATTTGTCGAAAATGTGCGCAGTTATGCCCATCCGGTGCAATTGATGCAGGAGAAAAGAAAATGTATAATGGTGCGGAAAAATGGCAAAGCAGCCAGGAAAAGTGTTATCGTTTTTGGCGGTTACAGGGAACGGATTGTTCTATATGTGTAAAAGTATGCCCCTATTCATATCCTGATTCTTTACTGCACAACATGATCCGTTGGTTAACGCGGCGTAATAATTTTTCGCGCCTGGCCTCGTTAAAGGGCGATGAATTTTTCTATGGCAGAGACCGCTCAGGTCATTTGTCGCCGCCACAATGGCATGAATCTCATCTTTAATTCCGGATTGTTCGAAAAGCGTTATTCGGTTCTTTAAGAGGTTACTTCTTCATAAATAATTCGTAAACCTTCCAGCGTTAAAAAAGGTTCGATGAGACTGATTGTCGTTGATTTGGGAATAATCAAATTCGCCAGACCGCCGGTTGCCACTTTGTGCATTTGCTTGCCAAATTCGGTTTGAATGCGATTCACAAGTCCGTCAATTAATTCCACAGTACCGAACATCAACCCTGATTGAATACTTGCTTCTGTGTTCCGACCGATTAATTCTTTTGGGAATTTCATTTCAACCTGCGGAAGTCGCGCCGCGAACCGATGCAGCAAACTTGCAGATGTTTCAACGCCCGGGACAATGATTCCGCCGAGATATTCATAATTTTCAGTAACAATATCAAAGGTTGTGGCGGTCCCGAAATCGATGATAATAATTGGCCCGCCAAATTTTTGATAGCCAGCAACCGAATTAACGATTCTGTCTGCGCCAACAGCACGCGGATCTTCGTATAAAATTTTCAAACCAATTTTTAAATCTGAATCAACAATAATTGGCTTAATGTGAGAATACTCGGCAAACATTCTATTAAAAGCCGGCGTCACATCCGGTACAACCGACGATATAATGGCTCCTTTTATTTGCGTGAGTTGAATTTTACTTTCACGCAGGAGCATATTAAGCAGAATCCATGATTCGTCGCTGGTGCGAGTGATTTTGCTCATCAGTCGCCAGTGAATTTTTAATTCCTGGTTGTCAAAAATTCCGATCACGATATGTGTGTTTCCAACATCTATGGCAAGTAACATAAGCACCTCTATTTACATGAAATCACCGGCCACTATTTTCGCCAGGTGACCATTTTTTTGGCGTAACAAAAGTCCGCCGTCCTGATCAAGGTCTTCGAAAATTCCACTGTAATAATTATTATCCAGGATAATTTCGATTTTCTGTCCGATTCGGGGACATCTTTTTTTCCAATTATCTATTATCAAATCAAATCCATATTCAAGGGCGAAAAGATAGTGCTGTTCCAGAAGACGGAGAATTTCAACCAACAGGGTTATGCGATTAGTTTTATGTAATGAATGAATCAGAAGTGATGTTGCAATACCGCGGATGTCTGGTGTAAAATCATCGAGTGAATGGTTTACATTAATCCCCATACCCAGAACAATAAACGAGACGTGGTTGTTTTGAAACTCGACTTCAGAAAGAATCCCGCAAAATTTTTTTTGATTCAGGAACAGGTCGTTCGGCCATTTAAATTGTGGTGTTATTCCGTATAGATTTTCAACTGCCTGTGCGACTGAAACACCGGCCAGAAACGGAAAAATTCCCGGTTTTGATGCTGCAGCCGGGGGGCGTAAAATTACAGAAAACCATAATCCTTTACCAAAAATCGAATACCATTTTCGCTTCAGGCGGCCGCGGCCTTTTAATTGTTCTTCTGCAATGATCAGCGTGCCCTCCTGTTCACCGTTATGCGCCAGTTTATAAGCAAATTCATTTGTCGATTGCAGCCGCCAGAATGCAAATACCTTTTTCCCAAAATAGTCAGTGTTTAATTGTGGCTTTATTTTGTCTGATGTGATAAAATCATATTTCATAATGAACGGTAGTATTTCTCCCTCGGATGAAATGTTCGATGAACTTCACAAAGATAATTCCTGTCAAGGTGTGTATAAATCTGTGTTGAGGAAATACTTACATGTCCAAGCATTTCCTGAACAGCCCGCAAGTCAGCGCCGCCTTCAATCAGGTGTGTGGCAAAGGTGTGGCGCAGTGTATGGGGAGAGACTTGTTTTTTGATGCCAGCATTGAGAACGTGTTTTTTTAATATCTTCCAAAACCCCATTCTGGAAAGCCGTTTGCCATGATGATTCAGGAAAAGCGAGTCATCAGTCTCGGCGCGGCGAAGTATTTCTCTGGAAGTGGAGCAATAATCAAGCACAAATTTTATTGCACTTTCGCCAATCGGAATAATTCGCATTTTCGAGCCCTTGCCCATAACTTGTACTAATTGTTGCGCAAATAGTAAATCCGATAATTTAATTGAGATCATTTCTGTCACTCGCACGCCGGTGGCATAGGCAAATTCAAACATTGCTCGATCACGCAAACCGAATATATCGGATATATCCGGCTCTTGCAGCAACTGTTCCATTTCTGCATGATTTAAAATGATCGGAAGTGATTTTGCTAATTTCGGAAATGAAATGTTTTCTGCGGGATTGGTCTCCTGATCATGCTCGCCCTGTAAAAATCGATGAAACATTCGGATTGCAGATAGTTTCCGGGCAATACTGAACGAAGAAAGATCTTTTTTGCTTAAGGATACAATATATTTCGAAATATGAGCCGGCTCAACGTTCTGTAGTTCCAGAATATTTTCTTCACTGAGAAAATCAACATAATCCACGAGATCAGTCGCATACGCCTGGATACTGTTTTGTGACAGATTTCGTTCTATCAGCAAAAAATTTATAAAATCATCAATGTACTGTTCCACGGTGTGCTCGCTATTTCTTCAATGATGATCTATTATATGCTCTGTTAATGATAGCGAAATGCCACACATCATTACCTCGGGGCCCATCTGTGTAAAATCTCCGGAGAGTAACGAATTGTCGACATTTGCATAAAGAGAACACCCGGCTTCCTTTTCGATAATTAAGCCGCTTACTGTTCCATGACACTGCCCGATAAAAGTCACTTCACCCAGCATTTTGCTGATAACATACCCGGTACAAAAATGAAGTTGTAGGTGCGAAGTTCCTGTATAGACAGAAATTAAATTACCTCTTTTATTGCCAATTGGAATGTCCGGGTAAATTTCCAACGATAGTGTTCGGTTTTCTTCTTCATTTTTTAGAACCATCCGATAATTATTCTGCCTGTATTTATAAGAAACACATAAAGTGTCTGCAATTTCACTGATTGATTTTTCTGTGAAAACCGGTTTCATTTTATCCTCTTTAAATAATTCAGCCTGGCTAATTAAGTGAGCTAAATATGTAATTAGAGTTTTAGTGAACTTTGAATATACCGAAATTTTTATTATTTGTCAAGAATAAATCGTATCTTCTCAATATTTTATGGTAGATATGGGCGATTGCCTCTATGTCGTATT
>CAZCJL010000002.1:0-180914 GCA_964498785.1 uncultured Cytophagia bacterium
TACGACATAGCGGCAATCGCCCATATCTACCATAAAATATTGAGAAGATACATAATTTTAATATTAACTAACTATTATTTAATTACTTATTGAGCGGACTGAAAAGACGTCCGCTCAATGTCTCGCTCTCCCGGCCAGCCGCCCAACAACTCCACTTCACCTGATAAAGTGAGCAAAAAGCGCCCACTTTAACAGGTGAGCGAGACATTATAAAAGGGACTTAAAACCTCATTAGTTTCTTTAAAAAGCACTTGATTTTTAATGGAGAAACAATTATATTATTTAATAATTTTGGTACATTTATATTTAGCGTCAATAAATAATGATTAATGAAACAGAAAAATATCCGATTTCACCAATGTTAACTGATATCAATCAACAGCAGGTTACGATATTAGACCAGGAAAATACCGATGGAAATGGATGGGATTACTATTGCAATGGCCATGTAATACATGCGATTGTTTTCGAAGATGAAATTTCGGCTATTGTTCGAGAATTTGTTAATGAATACAAAGTGAAAATAAAGGCAAACGAATATGAGGTTTCATGCTCATGCTCATGCCAGTCAGATAAAGTTATTTGTAATCATGTTGTTGCTGTGCTATACTCCTGGGTTTACGATCAGGATGAATTTGCAAATGTGGGCGATTATATTAATCAATTAAATAAAATGGATAAAAAATCTTTAATTGATATGGTTCAGCGCTTTTTAACGGATGATCCACAACATATTAAATATTTTATAAATAATGTTGATAATATCGATCAGGAATTAAACAGTTTAGAATTTGACTCTTTAGGGTTTGAATGAAATGTAACATTTTGATGATAATATTAACTTATTGTCACTGTTTCTCTTTAAAAGCCGTTAGAAATATTCGTCGAATTCTAAGGGCTTTTTTATTAAAAAAAAATATTATTCTGTCGATAAATTGAAAAGGTAAGTAAACGAAAGGATTCTGATAGGGAGACACACATGAAATTAGCTCGATTATTCTTGCTTTTTGTTGTTTTAACAAGTTGTTGTTATTTAAAGGGATTTGCTAATGATGTTACACGAAGCGAACTTTTTCCAATACCGGAAAATTTAAAACCAAATGTAAAATTCTGGATCAAAGTTTATACCGAGTATAATCACAATCAAGTCATTTTGCACGATAATCAAAATTTGGATATCATTTATGAAGTTGTCGATATGGATAATTTATTTAAAGGAGAAAACGTATCTAACAGGGATAAATGGAAGAAAATCCAGAGGATTAAGGATGAATATCGAGATATTTTAAGAAGTCTCGCCAGGAAAAATATCGCAAAACCCGAATCATTGAATGATGATGAGCGTAAAGTGTATGAGTTGTTTAGCCCAAATCAGGGTCGAAATGTGTTTTTAAATGCCGCAAATCGAATTCGGGGTCAAAATGGATTGAGAGATCATTTTAAAGAGGGCTTGATTCGTTCAGGTCGTTATATGGAACATATTCAGCGGACGCTTCAAAAATATGATTTACCTATGGAACTTGCGGCCCTGCCACATGTCGAATCTTCATTTAACAATAAAGCCTATTCCAAATTCGGAGCCGCTGGCTTGTGGCAATTTACACATAGCACTGGCAGATTTTATCTTGATATTAATTACACAGTTGATGATCGTTTTCATCCAGAAAAAGCATCAGATGCTGCCGCACGGTTGCTCAGAGACAATTATAAAATATTAAAAACCTGGCCCCTTGCCCTTACTGCCTATAATCATGGCGCAAATGGAATGAAACGCGCTGTACGAATATTAGGCACACGTGATTTCGGCGTTATCGCGGAAAAATATCGAAGCAGGCAATTCGGATTTGCATCACGAAATTTTTACAGCGAATTTTTGGCTGCGCTTCATGTGGCTGAAAATTATAAAAAATATTTCGGCGATATTGTTTTTGATAAACCGCCCCGATATATAGAAATTGAACTGCCCAATTACATAAAATTATCAACCCTGACAAAGCAACTGAATTTAAGTGTCGCTGATATTAAAGAATTTAATCCATCTTTAAGAAGAAGTGTATTAAGATCAACACGTCGATTACCTAAAGGATATAGAGTACGAATTCCATACCAGGAATCATTTGATTTTGAGCAATTTTATGCTCAAATTCCTGGTGTAGAAAAACAGGATCACCAAATTGAATCCAACTGGTATCAGGTAAGAAGTGGGGATAATCTACGAAAAATTGCTCACAGATTTAATACAACCATCGATGAACTTCTTGCTTTGAATGACGAAATAGTCAATAGTCATCGAATTTACATAAATCAAATTATTCGTTTACCAGGAGATGAAAACAGCGAGAAAAAGACAGAAAAAAGCTCCTCGGATCCTGGCACTAAAAAATTGCTCACAGAAAAAAGTGAAAAGTATCCGGAAGCAGATATCAAGTGGTATCAGATAAAACAGGGAGATCGGCTGGAAAAAATCGCCAATCAATATGGGTTATCTGTGGAAAAACTTATGAAAATTAATAACATCCGTAACAAAAATCAGATCTATGCAGGGCAATTGTTAAAAGTGCAAAAAGAGAAATTAGATCAAATTAAATATGCAGAGACCGTTACTAAAGAATCTATCCACGGGTCTTCAGATAAGGTGACTTCGGAAAATATGACACGTGAAGTTGTTTTTTATACGGTTGAGCCGATCGAAAGAAAAAATAGCTGGTATGTTGTTCAACCAGGCGATAATTTAAAAAAGATTGCTCAAAAAAATAATGTGTCTATAAATGATCTGATCAAAATTAATAATATTGAAAATAAGCATAAATTAAGTGTCGGACAAACGTTAATTATTCCGCAATCTACTACATCTGCGGAAGATGAGGAAAAACAACTGGCTGTTGCAAATTATCCAGTTGAAGATAAAAATAACAAATCAGTCAATGCGGAAATTCTGGCGTCGATGACTGACTCGGAATCGAATGCGACTCAAATAAATGAAAAAAAACGTGATCCGGATCAAACTACATTCCCTGTAGAAGACAAAATTTATGTAATGCCAGATGAAACATTAGGTCATTTTGCCGACTGGCTGAAAATTCCCACACAAAAATTACGTGAATTGAATGGATTATCGTTTTCACAGGAAATACAATTAGGACAACGTATTAAAATCCTCTACACAAATGTTAGAAAAGAAGAATTTGAACAAAGTAGAATGGAATTTCATCGCGGTGTTGAGGAAGATTTTTTTACAAATTATCGAGTTGACGGAGTGTTAACACATAAGCTCAAAAATGGAGAAAATATTTGGTATTTAAGCAATGAAGTATATGAAGTACCCTATTGGCTTCTTGTGAAATATAATCCGAACAGTAATTTTAACAGATTAAGAAAAGGGGATGAAATTGTTGTCCCGATTGTCACCAGTATTCGAGATAGTTAGAATTATCAGGCTGTTTTTTTAAAAAGGTCGTTTTTTTGAGAAGACGGCCTTTTTTTGTAAAAAAATTATTGCTAAATTGAAATTAATTTTGTATCTTTTTTTATTGATATTTAATGTTTTATATAGAAATGAATTAATTAATATGAAACAACAAGTTAAAATTATCATTTTCAATCTTCTTTTCCTTGCTCTGGTCGGTTGTTCAAATAATCGATCCAGGAAACCAGTTGAATTAGGTCTTGATGTCATCCAAAAAAATCAGTTTGCATTATTAAAAAATAAAAAAGTTGGCGTCATTACTAATCAAACAGGGATTGATTCCAGAGGTCAGCATATTGCGGATATTCTTCATTCAGCGCCAGATGTCGAATTAGTTGCGCTTTTTGGTCCGGAACATGGAATTCGCGGGAATATAGAAGGCGGATTCACTGTTTCAAAAGAAATTGATGAACAAACTGGCGTTCCTATTTTCAGCCTTTACGGGGAAACGAAAAAACCAACATCAGCAATGCTGCAAAATATCGATGTGTTGATATTCGATATCCAGGATGTGGGCGCACGGTTTTATACTTATATCAGTACAATGGCATTAGCCATGGAAGCAGCAGCAGAAAATAATATTCTGTTCGTAGTTCTTGATCGACCCAATCCGATTACCGGAAGTATTGTAGAAGGGCCGGTATTACAAGAAGAATTTAAGTCTTTTGTCGGTATTCACACCATTCCCTTGAGACATGCCATGACAGTCGGTGAGTTAGCAATGCTGTTTAATGAAGAAGGCTATTTAAAGGATGGTATTCGAGTTGAATTAATTGTCGTTCAAATGAATAATTGGCATCGGGGTACCTGGTACAGCGAACTCGGCTTGCAATGGATTCGGCCGTCTCCGAATATGCCAGATCCTGAAACAGCCGTGCTGTATCCGGGAATCGGATTGTTGGAAGCAACCCTGATATCAGAAGGTCGGGGAACATCAAGACCATTTAAAATTATCGGCACTCCATGGCTGAATAACGTCACATTGCTGAAAGAACTTGAAAAAGTCGATTTTGATGAGATTTCCCTCGATACAACATCTTTCGTTCCGGTAGATATGCCTGGTGCGGCTGTAAATCCAAAGTTTGAAGGATTAAAATGTAACGGACTGCTGATTTCGGCCACCAAACCAACATCTTTCATGTCTGTAGAATTTGGTGTGCATTTGATATGCTTAATCAAGCAAATGCATCCTGATAAATTTGGCTGGCGCTCTGTCCGGAGTATTGATATTATGGCCGGAACAGACGAATTTCGGAAATCGGTAGACAAAGGTATTTCTGCTGAAGAAATATTATCCTCATTTGATTCGGATTTGGAAATATTTATGGCGGTTCGCGATAAATATTTGCTCTATGAATAGAAGATTATTGTGGGATATAAAGGCGTGGCTATATTTATACTTTCGCAGGATGTTTCCGTTTGGAATTTTTCTAAGGCAGGAAAATAAAGCATTAGAATATTTACTTGCGCAAATTCCGCGGAAAAAGGGGACCGTTATCGATCTTGGAACCGGGCTTGGAAATTCCCTTACTTTTATTCAATCCGATTTTAGGCGCATTGGAATCGATTTGAATTTTCGTATGTTAGATTTTGCGAAACAACGGAATGGTGGGTATTACATTCAAAGCGACGTATTAAATACAGCCATTAAAAATGAGAGTGCAGATATCGTTTTAATGTGCGGTTTATGGGAATATATAAAAGATCGTTACGCGCTGTTGAGCGAAATTGAGAGAATAATAAAACACAATAGTTACGCATTAATTACGTTTTCACCGCCCGGGTTTTTAACTGGATTAAGAATATTTTTCGGATTGAAAATTTATCCGATAACCGATGAACAAATGCGCGAATATATGTTAGAAAATGGTTTTAAAATTATGGCATTATGTCGATGCACGCTACAGCATCAAATATTAATAAAAAAATCAGAAGCCAATGGAACCAGTCAGATTTGAAATCGTCGATGATTCGGCAAGTTCACGACAAAAAAAAGGAGATTCCAGAAAGCGAAAATTTAGCAGTTTTGATCGCCTGCTAAATAATTCGCAACGCATTACAAAATTGTTTACATCTCGTTCAGAGCTTAAAAAACTTCGCTTTGATGAATTGGACATGTTGCGAGACGTGCGTGAGCTGGTTGAAGCTGATGATTTGAAATTTGAAGAATTCAAAAATCCCTCGTTATATCGCCGAGAAATCCGTTCCATAATTCTACCCAAATATTTAACAAATGAATTTGTGAAAACATGTTATGAGAAAATCCTGTCTCAATTAATTAAATCCTCGGCAAAGACCATAGATCAGGATGCTTTGATGACTGCATTGGTATTTTTGCAATCGCATACAGACCTTGGTGTGCCGGCAGAGGATAACCCATTATGGGAAATTATCTTTAATTTATCCATAAAAGACGGATTCCGTTTTGTTGATTCTCTTTCTGCATTGTTTGAAGGACTGGACACAGTTGAGGGGCAGTCCCCCGATGGTTATCAGCAGGAACCAGTTGAGTTAAAAATTACCAAAGAAATTTGTCAATGGCCTATTTTTTGGCGTCAGGTTGTTGAACATGAAAATGTACGCCCTTACGAGGCGTTGGTATCGCAAATTTTGCGAGGCGATTTGATAATTGATTTGTATTTTGACGAAATAATTCATATTCCATTGTTGCTGCATCGGTTATTTAAAGATCAAGTGTCCGATAAAAATTTTCTGTCTGAAGATATCTCGGAAATTGAAAAGGAATTTATTTCCAGAAATGTTTTTAAAAATATATTGCGATGTGCGGAAATCGATATCCCACCTCTGGTCACGAAATTAATTGAACGGATTAAACGCGCTAAAAAAGCGGCTGTAAAAGCGAAAGATAAAGAAAAAACAGAACAATTTGCAACATTAATCAAAACGCTACAAAAAAATAAGAATGTAACTCAAAATACATTCATACTTACGCTGTTAATTGCAAAAATAAGTATCAAGAAATATTGGGACAATAAACGAGACTTTTTTGCATTTCTGACAATTTTTAAGAACCCCGAGGAGCCGCGCAGTTATTTTGATCTTTCACAAATTATGTATAAACAAAAATATTTCGATTCAATTGAAACTGTGCTAAACTGTGCAATTGAACTGAATCCGGATCAATTTTGGGGATATTGGGGTTTGGGCAATTTTCAGTTGAAACAAAATCAATTTGCAGAAAGCAAAAAGAATTTAACTAAAGCGCTGACGATTGTTCAGCATCTTGAAATAAAAACTCCAGGCAAGTTGAAGCGGGAATTATTTTTAATAAAAGAAGATATGAAAAAATTAAATACAAACAAAATGAAACATCAAACGAGCACTCACCATCAAATTGATTTATTTTAAGAATAAAAGTAACCAATCATTTTATACAATAGTTTTGCGCATGTAAAACTTTCGGCGTTGTGATGATGTTTTGGAGAAAATTCCACCAAATCAAATCCGACGACTTGTTTTTTTTGTTGTGAAATATTTTTTAATAATTCAAGCATCGTATACCAGGTTAATCCTCCGGGTTCGGGCGTTCCTGTGTGTGATATTATGGTCGGGTCAAACACGTCGATGTCTAGTGTGATGTATATTTTATCATTCAGAGACGATACTACTTCCTCAATCCAGTTATCTGTATTGTGCAAGTCTTTGGCATAATGAATTTTCAGCCTTTCTTTTGAAATGAGGTCAGCCTCTTCCACGGATAAACTGCGAATACCCACAGATACGAAATCTATTTCCTGTTCAAAAATGCGTTTCATAACGCAGGCGTGAGAATCTAAACTGTTCTGATATGTGTGCCGGAGATCGGAGTGCGCATCCAGATGAAGCACTGAAAAATGTTGTTGATATATCTGCTTAAAGGCTTTTACAGGTGCAATGGAAAGTGAATGTTCGCCACCGATTATCACCGGATACTTGCCGTCTCGGGAAACCTGGTAAACCTCAGCTTCCAACTCATTCAGAAATTTTGGCTGTGAAAGCTCCGGTTGAATTTCCGATGAAGTATGAATGCCAATTTTATACTGTTCTTTGACAAGCTCTTCATCGTAAAGTTCTACATACGATGAGGCCCTAAGAATTTCTTCAGGGCCTTTGCGTGTTCCTCTTCCATACGAAACAGTTGCTTCCAGGGGGGCAGGAATAATGATGACTTTAGCTGCCGTGTATGTGACTTCAGGTATGTCATTTCCAAGAAATCGAAATTTGATCATAGAATTTTATTTTCAAATTTTGTCATGAATTCAGGAATGTTATCATATAATTTTTTGGGCTCACGAGCGTTCATTTCGTTCAATACATAACCAGCCAGTATCGGAAGTGAAATGGTAGCATCACTATAAACAACAACGCTATTCTTCAACTCGTTCGGATTAATTTTACCCCAGGAAACAGCTTCGCTGGGCGTTGCTCCGCTTAAGCCGCCCCAATGAGGCGCATCAGTGGAAATTTGAATGTCAAAATCATGGCCGATATGCGGAAGCCCGGCAATTTGGCTGATGAATGGCTGTGTTTGTAAATAGAAGTTTTTGGGCGATCCGCCTCCGACGATTATCACGCCGTTTTTGTTGCTATTAAAAACGATTGCCGCAGTTTCCAATACATCCAGATTCGGATCGACAATAATATTTTTACCTTTGTAACGAAGGTAAGCAACGTTCATTCCAATGGAAGAATCACCCGGCGAACTCGTATAAACAGGAACATTAAATTTCGCTGCCACCGCAAGAATTGATTTTTCAGGTGAATGTGATTTTTCCAGTAATTTATTCCCGAGATGATGATGAAGTTGCGCTGTTGACACGGGTTTTTTATTCGGGAAATCTAATAACGCTTCCTGAATATATTTATCAGTTTTCAATAGTAAATCTTCTGTGATAAAAATATCGTAAATACGTTCGATACCCGCTTCGAAAAGTTCAATGTCATCGACTTGAAAATCGCCTTGATGGACTGCAAGATCCAGCGCAAAATGCATGTCGTGATATAAGTTTGCGCCGGTACTGATAATCATATCAATGAAACCATGCTCAATCAGTGTGATGATGACGCCTCCCATCCCTGCCGGGGTCATGGCGCCGGAAAGAGTAACACAGATGGAAGTGTTTTCCTGGATCATTTTTTTGTACAGCAGTGCGGCTTCTCCAAGCCGTCCTCCCTGGAATGAGCCTGAGACATTGTATAATTTAACCAGGTCGGAAATTGTTCCACCCCTTTTGATTTGAGCAGGTTCTATTCGTGGTTTAATTAAAAATTTTTTCATGATTCCAGGTCCAAGAATACGGCTGCAGCAAGAACAGTTGTCCACAGGCCATTCTTGTCTCCTCTTGCTGATTGTGTTATATTAGAAGTCCGATATACTTTACCAGATGTTTTATACACTTGTTTTCGCTCATCCCAGGCTGTTTCCGGATCAAACTCAATTCCCTGGGTGGTTGCCAGCATAGTTGCCGCTAAATCCTCAGCATAATCGCCTGCCTTTGATGATGTTTCGCCAAAAGCATGATGCTCGGAAAGATATCCGTAACCGGTGCGGTCCGCTGGTACTGCAAGCCCGATTGAGGCCACGATGAGCCGATTTGGTTCATTACATTGCGTTTTGGCTAACACTGTATACGTAATTTGGCCGGCTTTTAATACTTCCTCTCCTTTTGCTCTGGTAACAATTTTACACTGAGGCGGGAAAATGCTGGATACTAAAACGAGATTACATTTTTCAATGGCTGCATCTCGCAAGGCTAATTCAAAGCTTTGTAATTTTTCGCGATGCTTACCACACCCTTTTGTAAAAAATAGTGATTTTGGTATCAATTTACAGGACTCCTTTGTTAGAAAGTTAAGAATAAATTAAGTATTTCGAACGGATTAAATTAAATTTCACAAGGTCTGCTTTCCAGGATGAAATAATATTTTCAACAGAGATACCATTTTTTATAGATTTTCTCACCTGATCCGTGCCATACGCTTTATCAAACATGCTGATGCGCTGTGTGTCAAAGATATCGTGATCAGGATAAAGTTGGAAAAGTATGGTGATAAGATGTAATTGGAACAGCGATGGCGAAAATTTATGTTTATCCGTAATGTGAATCTGGACACCGCTGCATTGTTCTTTGATAAATCTATGATAGAATGGCTTAAATGTTAATGGTCTAAAATGAACACCTGGCAAATTTATTGAATTTAAATGGTTTGCCAATTCATTGCCATTGATCCAGGGTGCGCCAATTAGTTCAAATGGTGACGTATAACCGACCCCCTCTGATACAGTACCCAGTTCTCCGATACAGCCGGTAGCAGCAACGAATAACGGAGTATCTGAATGCGGAACGTGCGGTGATGTCGGAACCCATGGCAGACCTGTATCTTCATACAACATATCTCGCTTCCAGCCTTTCATTGGGACGATAGTGAGATCGCACTGAATATTAAATTCATTGTTAAATAGCCGGGCCAACTCACCTACTGTCATGCCGTAGATATATGGAATCGGATAAAGTCCAATAAACGAGCTAAATTCCGGATCGAGAACATTGCCTTCCACGCGATTGCCTCCTAACGGATTCGGACGATCCAGAACAATGAATGGCTTACCGGATTCTTTTGCAGCTTCCATCGCAAGCGCCATGGTGTAAATATACGTATAACCGCGAGAGCCAATATCCTGGATGTCGTAAAGCAAAACATCCACGTTTGCCAGCATTTCCGGAGTCGGTTTTCTTGTTTGACCGTACAGGCTATATACCGGAACACCGGTTTCAGAGTCAATATATTGATGAACAGTGTAGCCGGCTTCGATGTCTCCGCGGACCCCATGTTCCGGGCCATACAGAGCAACAAGCGCAATATCAGGCGCTTCATAAAGCACATCAATCGTTGTGGTAAATGTGGAGGTGATGCCAGTGGCATTTGTGATCAATCCGACGCGTTTGCCACTAACTAGCTCATTATGGGATTCTAATAACACTTCAATGCCCGGTGTAATGTTTGATATTTCAACAGTGTTTTGATTTTGCTGAAAGATTCTACATGTTCCCAATAACATGGGGAACAGTAAGATAACTATAATGTGTTTCATTATTGAATTCATACGTCCTGCATAATTTGTAGTTTATTTTTATTAGAATTTATTTGATAATCGGCTAATAATTTAAAAATTATTTTCTTAAATTCAAGTAATTTAAAATTATTTTTCACATAAAAATCTTGATATAGATAATTTAAACAGCTAACGTATGTTTTAATATATAATTAGTAGATTTATTTTAATAACCTATTAATAATTATATTAATGGCATAATTGTTGTAAATAATACCATAAATAATTATCAAAAAGCAATCGAAATTGAAAAGGTATAAATCGAATGAAATATTTTGTAAAAATTATTTTGCTAATTATTGTTACCTGGGGGTATAATTTATATGCAGTAGAAAATTATTTGGTGGTTTTCAGATTGAAAGCGCCATTTGAAACCAGTACAGTACATGTAGCCGGAGAATTTAATAACTGGTCTAAAAGCGAAAATCCGTTGATTTATTCAAGTGATGAAGATATTTGGGAAGCTGAAATGGCACTGCAACCTGGCAGGTATGAATACAGGTTTGTGGTAAACGGAATGAACTGGATTAAAGATCCGAATAATCCATATTGGGGAGGATTTAACAGCAATTCAATCCTTTTTGTGGAGAGCCCGCAGAGTCCCGAATTAAAAAATATGGAACCAAAAACCGGGGAAATTTTAAAAGAAAATTCATTCAGAATCAATGCCGAGTATTGGGGTGGGATCGAAAAGAATAAACTTGACGTAACTGAATCTAAAATTTTACTTGATTCAATACCGCTTAAAGCAGAATATCTGGATCATAAAAATACATTAAGAGGATATGCCACAGAAGTCGACGACGGAATTCGGTCTATCGAAATAGTGACTACAGACATAGAAGGGAACAGCGCCCGACCTATGTCGCAGGTGGTAATAGTAAACAAGAATGATGAGCAGCCGTTTGTAGAAGCGGGATATACCCTCATTGCCGGTGTAGGTGAGGAGGTGGCGCTAAATACTGGGATTTATTACGATCCGGATTTCGATCCATTGAAGAAATATGAATGGCACATCATTTCCAAACCAACTGATAGTAAAATAAAATTAAGAAACTCAAACACCCCATTTCCAATATTTAAACCGGATAAGGTGGGACGGTTTGTATTCGGTTTGAAAGTGGAAGCAGGCTACAAGAAAAGCAATGTAGATACAGTGGATGTGTACGCTTTTATCCGCCGACAGTATCCGACAGAATTTCGCTTTCCGGATTCAACGTATCAGAGAGTTTATGAAAGTTCGGTGGATTGTGTTGCTGTGGTTGGTGAATTTAATCAATGGTCGACCAATACACATCGCATGACAGATTATGATAAAGACGGCGTATGGACGGCCTGGGTAGATCTTGATCCGGGTGACTATGAATATAAGTATTTTGTAAATAATCAACATTGGATGGTAGATCCGCTGGAACCAAAGAAAGTTATGGATGGCTGGAATGGTTACAACTCGATCAAAGAGGTAACTTTAAATCTTGCGCCATCAGTTGAGGTGAAAGCCTCGTTTCGGCCTGGCAAAATGTTATTTGATGCATCGCAAAGTTATAGCAAAGCAGGAAAGAAACTGGATTTTTTTTGGTACCAGGATATCAATAATCCGGAACGTTTTGTTCTAAAAGGCGATTCCACGTTAGAAATTCCTATTCCACGGAAAGAAGGTGGGTATTATTATTACCTTATTGTAAGTGATAGTTTTGGTAGTAGCTCGCAGAAGACCATTGTGCTGAAAGTGAAAGAGCGCAAGGTTCAGATACAGGATTATAAAGAATCACCTGAATGGGCCAATGATGCAATCGTTTACGAGATTTTTGTTAAAAAATTTACAAAAGAGGGTACACTTAAAGGCGTGACATCCAAAATTCAATATTTAAAAAGCCTTGGAATTAATTGTATTTGGCTCATGCCGATTTTCGAAAGTCCTACTGAAAATAAATACGGACCAACGAATTTTTACAAAATTGATCCTGAATACGGGACAGAAGCAGATTTAAAGGAATTAATTGATTTTGCGCATAATGCAGGAATTAAGGTTATATTGGATTTTATCGGGAATCATACATCAGACCAGCATCCGTTTTTTCGATCGGCATTTCAAAACCGGTTTTCTGCATTTCGAGATTGGTATCGATGGCATCCTGAAGATAAGGGCCGGGCATTTTATCAGTATGAATTTTACAATGACTGGGATCGGCTGCCGAATTTGAATTTTGATAATCCACAGGTTCGCAAGTACATGTTGGATGTGGCTACGCATTGGCTCGAAATGGGAGTAGACGGATATCGTTGCGATGTTGCATGGGGAGTTCCACATGACTTTTGGAAACTTTTTCGGCGCCAGATAAAAAAGTTAAATCCTGATTTTTTATTATTGAATGAAACGTTGCCCCGGTCGCCCAAATATCATGACAGTGAATTCGATATGTCTTATGATACTGATTTTTACGGAAATTTACTGGATGTCATGAGCCGCCGAAAACCTATTAGTGCGATCGAATATGGATTGAATAAGACAGACTTGAACTATCCGCCAAACACACAAAATTTACGATATCTGGAAAATCACGACATGGAGCGATTTATTTGTCAATTCAGCATTAGTCAAACAAGGCTTGCGGCAAGTTTGTTAATGACAATCCCCGGAACTCCGCTGCTACTATATAGTCAGGAATACGGGGCTAAAGAAATGCTACCTGAAATGGAATGGGATAAAACGGCTGGCGATTATTTTAATTTTTATAAGACATTAATTACATTGCGCAGAAAATACCCCGCGCTTCGAACCGGAGCAATGGTCAAAGTACCAACAAATCATGATGAAAAAGTTTATGCATATCTCCGTCAAAGTGAACAAAACACATTTTTAATTGTTTTAAATATGGTTGATCGACCTTTGGAATGTCAGTTACTTATGCCGGATGGCGTTGAATTAAAAGACAGAAAAGTTTATTTTGATGAAGCAATAACCGGGATAAGACAACGTATCAAAAAAACAGGCGCAAACAAAATAAAATTAGATTTGCAGCCCGAAAAGTCATACATTTATAAAGTTTTATAAATAACTAATATACTAAATTGAAAGAGTAATAAAATAATAAATTACAATTCTATTGGCGGTTTGAGTGCAATGAATCTGTGCGCACAGGAGCGATTCACTACGGAACGCACATTCAATTTATGTCGAAATTAAATTTTTATTTTAGAATTTTAGGAAATATAAAAAACGGAGGTTAACTAAAAATTGAGAGGATTAAAATCGAACATATTTATTTTTATTTTTGCAGGTGTGTTGTTGAACAGTTTTGCCAGCGATAAATCAAAAAAGAATGTTATTATTGTACCGAAAGGACAAAGTCGAAGTTTTATGTTGACAAACCAAAATTCAACATTTTATTTCGCGGAGACAAGTGGTAAAAACACGTCTTCTTTTCAGGGATTTAATGTTCAGACACATGAATTTTGGGAAGATTATGCTCTTGAAGCAAATGATAGTCCCCTCAGTCGAGAAAACGCGGAGATACATCTATATCCCAATAAACTCGTTCGAAAATATTCTGATGTTCCGGTAGAAGAGGAAGTAACATTAAGCGATTCACTTCCTGTTTTGGTTGTAAAACTGACATCAACAGAAAAATTATCCATGGCAGTTAGTCCACAAATTTCAGATAATGGAAATTCAAAAAATTATATTAATCAATGGAAAGAAGAAGACCATATTTTGTTTATTGCGAAGCGTTCGCATACGGTGCGGAATGATAAAGATGATTATCCGGTGTGGACAGGCGTTTACGTTTATCCGGGAGCAACATTTACAGGATCGAATTATAGCGGATCAAATGTTCGCATGGTAGCAAGCGAGGGATTTGTCCCCGGCCAATTAGCGTTTGTATTGGATGGCACTGCCTATATCTTTTTCATTATTGGTGATGATAAAAATGATGTACTTGCAAAAAGAAAACATGTTTTGAAGCAATTCAATATCTATCTGGAAAAATCCGGCGAAAAAATTGAAGGCGTGCGCAGAACATGATTTAACCAATTATCCTTTTTATATCCGCCAGGTACAAAAGAAGTCTCAATTTTGTTCGATAATACTCTGTTTTGTTAAATGCATTAAGTATGATCAAATAACTCTCAATCACAGCTTTAATGTCAGATGAATTCCGTGGTAGCAATTCAAGATTAATGATATTATTATAATTTTGCTTTTTTAGCGTACGCAAAATAGCCTGCAATGGTAGTTCGCCACCGGCGCCAAAAGGAAGATGAGAATCCCTGTCAGAACGGCAGTCCGAAAGATGGACACATTTTATCGGTTCTTTCTGATTCTCAAGAATGGATACCGGGTCGTCTCCTCTTACATAATAATGCGGCGCATCAAAACATTGACCAATCAATTTTGATTTAAGCGCTTTTTTTGCCTCCTTGTAAAAACTTGAAAACTGAACATAGCTTAGTCCCTGAACATTTTCAATAATCACGGGTGGCTTCAACTGATTCAGCTTTGCAAACAGAATTGAATTTATCTCATTCTGTGGCATGTTTCCGTTAGGACATTCTGGCGGATGCGAAAGACAATACTGAATATTTAATGAACGATGATGCTTGTTTATCGATTCTATCAAGCAATTAATTTCTTCTTCTTTGTCCGGGCAGGAAAAATCATATTCGTTATCACCATAATTTGGAAGATGAAATCCGGTTTTCATATCTCCTAATTCAGTTAGTACGTTCGGCAAATCATCGAACACTGATTTCGTTATTTCAATAAATTGTAACCCGATTTTTCGTGTTAACTTAATAATCGATGCCGGGTTGATTCCTTTGTATTTGTCAACTGTAATTCCAACTAACAAATTTATCCTCCTGTGTAGTTGAAATAGAATATAGCATTTTCATTTAAAAAGTCAAGTAAATTACAATTTGGTTAACAATATGTTAAAATAAAAAAAAATTTAAGGCTATTTTTTGCTTGATATATTTCACAATATTTTATATGTTTAATGTATTCCTTTTGTGAAAAATTTTGTTGAGAAATTAATTAATTCAGGGAATTATTAACAGGTGCTATATAAAGTTAAATATGGATGATTATTTTATTGTAACAGATGTGTTGGACTTGCATGGATTTTTCCCGGCCCAGGTTCCGGAAATTGTGGACGAATTTATAAAAAATGCCCTTGATTTAAAATTATATCGACTACGGATAATACACGGAAAAGGGAAAAGTAAACTGAAATGGGTTGTCCATAAAGTGTTAGAAGCGGATCCGCGTGTAGAATCATTTAAAGACGCTCCACCCGAAATTGGCGGATGGGGCGCAACGGTGATTCATTTAAAACTGCCAGACGCTAAGCAGACTTAGCAAAATGTAACATTCATAAAAAAAAGGAGGTTAAATGCTTGGAAAATTAGCAATTGTATTGCTATTAATCATTGTCTTTGTTGGGTGTAGCGGTCCGCAACCACATTTGTTTGGGTATAAGTTCAATCAAAAGGAGGCCATGGAGGTTGCCCGTACTGTTTTACGTCAATTAGATTATAAAATAGACACTTATGACAGACAGTCCGGGGTAATTGATACAAAACCAAGAGAATACTCAATCCCTGAAAAGAATGAAATTGTGGTTTACCAAATTGTAGTTTCTTTAACACGAGCCCATGAGATGCGAGTTAAGGTTGTTCCGCGATCAGCGGTTGATTTTCGGGATGAAATTATGAAGCCGATAGTCAATGGGTTTGATGAAGCCGGAATTGAAGCCAAATATATTCCGCCACCTCGACGTCGTCCGTGGAAACGACCAACCCCTCCTTATAAGCGTATGTGATGTATATAATTAACTAATAATTTATATCTTATCGGTAATGATTTTCAGGAGGTTATTATGAAAATAAGTGTACGAGTTGTTTTGATGTTCGTCTTTTTAATCCTGGTCAACCAGATGTTATTTGCAGGTGAAAGTATTATTAATGGTCAAGTTTATTATGACGGTAATAATTCCGGCCCTGTTCGTGTTGCGCTACTTAATTTACAGCTTAACCTGGATAAGGTCATCGAGATAGAAACATTGGAGCCAGGACCCGGCGTATTCCAGTTTGATAGCCTCGCAAGCGGAACATATTTTGTCGGGGCGTTTATGGATGTCAATGAAGACGGGATGCCTGGTTTAACCGAACCATTGGGAGCCCACGCGAAACCGATCGTGATCACTGAAAACACTACGGTTTTTGATAGCGTGATTGTACATCTAAATGAATTACCCAGAGGTAAAAGCTCTATTTCCGGGCAGGTTATCTACACAGGTGAGTTGGTCGGAAAACCTCACGTTTACGCCCTCGGATTGACAGGAACACCTTTTACCTATTATTGCCCCCCGGAAGGTGAAACCAGTTATTCGCTTGACAAATTAATGCCAGGTAAATACACAATTGTCGGATTTTTGGATGTTAATGACAACGGTACTCCGGATATTGGCGAACCAGTTGGATTTTTGGAAGATGAAATTAAAGTTGGTAATGATGAAAATGTGAGCGGAATTGACCTCGAATTATTCGATCCTGCACGTTTCAGTGCTCAAATTACGGGTAATATAAGTTATGCCGGAACAAAAACCGGAGTGATTTATATTTACACCATTGCAAAATCATATACTCCAATCAAGTTTGAAAAAATCAATTATCCGGAAGCAACATCCTATACAATTAACAATCTCGCACCGGGTGAATACCTAATGTTTGCTTTTCTGGATACAAACGATAATAAAACGTATGATCCGTCTAAGTTGAATTTGAAGCCGATTCCTTCTATCGGAAAAGGTGAGCCGTATGAGTTAATTGCTGAACCCGTTGTTGTGCTGGAAAATGAAAGTGTACAGCAAGACCTTATTTTAGACGTGGACGGAGAAGGAGGAATTTCAGGGACAATCACCTACGACGGTGAGCAAAATAGCTTTCTCGTTTTGACGGGCGCGCTTGGTCTTTCGCCAACATGGCTTGGCCTGACTGTAGCGACCCAAATAGCTCCGAATGAATTTGTATATTCACTAAAAGATCTTGAGGCCGGGTATTACGGGGTTTTCGGTATCATGATTACAGGCTTCAACGTTGATTTTGAAGACATAAATAATCTTCTTTCATTGCCAATTGGATTCTATACAAACGGCCTGGTAAATGTCAAACCACCGGAAACGGCCACAGGTATTGATTTTATTTTGCAAGACAGCACTACTTCTACCAGCTCAATAGCCGGCACAGTAACGGCAACTGAGGGAATGAACGGAGATATTCACCTGTTTTCGCTGGGATTATCGCTCACCCCGTACCATCATCAGGTGCTTGCAGAACCGGGTTCCTTCTCCTTTGACGAATTACGAATGGGACGGTTCCTTGTCGGTGGTTTTATGGATGTTAACGACAACGGCACTTTTGATATTGGCGAACCGTTTGATATTACAGAATCCTTGGTTGAAATTTCAAAAGGAAATATGGTTGAAAATGTAACACTGGTACTGGGAACAGAATTACCGACAAAAGTGGCAGCGCTCGAACAGCCGTTCGCACCCGGGGAATTTAGGTTGGGGCAAAACTATCCCAATCCTTTTAATCCAACCACGCATTTTCAATATCAAGTACCAGAATCCGGAAAAGTAACAATTAAGGTCTACAATATGTTGGGCCATGAGGTTAAAACACTCGTAAATGCGGAACAACCTGCTGGTATTTACGATGTAACCTGGAATGGTACAGATAATTCAGGGAATGAAGTGACCAGCGGAGTCTATTTATATAGCATTAAAGCTGGTGCGCACCTGGATTTCAAAAAAATGACTTTGTTGCGCTAATTCCCAAATTATAAAAGGTTGTGGAAAAAGCTGTCGCTGCGTGCCGGCAGCTTTTTCATTTGATAAAGAATCTTAAAAATATAAAATTTGATTTAGCTTGACAATCTGGCATAATTTACTTATATTCACACTGTATTTTTGTGAAGCAGATAGTATAGTAATCGAGCTAAGTGAGATTCGTAAATCCACATAAACGAATCACATTTAAGAATTCGATAATTTGTTGCCGCGTTTTATAGAAATTATTCGCGAAACAGCACTGAAGTGTTTGTTGTTATTTTGCCGCTGATTAATTGTTAGAACCAATATGAATCTGATAACTCTACTATTAATCCTGTTTGAAACGAATTTAATTGAAAATCAGTCTCAACCGGATAGCCTGATATATTACGGAATAGAACAATCCATACAGCAAAATTATGCTGCTGCCGAATCCACCTTCGCCCATCTGATTAAGAAAGCACCGGAACATCCGAGAGGATATTTTTTATTAGCCGCAACAATTCAATCGAAATCCATGGATTTTGAGACGGATAAATGGGAAAATGACTTCATTATTTTGCTTTCCAAAACGGAGAATGCCGCGAGAAATATGCTTCAAAAGGACAATAAAGATGTATGGGCGCATTTCTATTTGGGATCGGCCTTAAGTTATCGCGCATTTCATGATGGAAAAAAAAGAAAATATGTCTCTGCATTTAAGCGAGGTTTAGCAGGTATCTCTGAATTAAATGACGTGATCAAGATTGATTCTACAATGTACGACGCTTATCTGGGGATTGGTTCTTATAAATACTGGCGAAGTAAATTCACGCGCTACATCGATTGGTTGCCATTGATTAAAGATGAAAGAGAATTGGGAATTGAGATGGTTAAATTAGCCGCAGAAAAAGGAACATATACCAAATATGCGGCAATTAATGCTCTTGTTTGGATTTCAATTGATCATGGTAATGTTTCGGAAGCATTGCAGTGGGCTCTAAAGGGTTTGAATAAATATCCGAATAGCCGCTTTTTTTTATGGGGGGTGGCCAAAACATATTTTAATCTCCAGCAATATGAAAACGCGATTAAATATTATCAATTTATTTTAAATACGGTTCAACAAGAAGAATTGAATAATCATTATAATGAAATTATTTGTTATTATAAATTGGCCCAATGTCATTTTAATCTAGAGCAATATGATATAACTGCAAGTTACCTGAGAAAAACTCGCACCATCAAACTTGATCCAAAAATAAAAACGCGTTTAAAGGAAATTTATACTAAATTGGAAGAATTACAAAAAAAATTGGATGCATTGGAAGTTGTGAAATAAGACATAGCATCCCGGAGGAAGGATTGAATGAATTTAATCACATCGGATATCGTTGAGAAAACATGGCAAGAAATGAGCATGATGCCGCCGGATGAATTTCCTAATATCGTAAATCAAATGATTTTAGAACAACCGGTAATTTTATCATATCTGATGACGACAAGTCAGGATATTTTTAATCAGAACGAAAGGCAATTGCTAATATATATGGGTGTTGTAATCTGGAAAATTATGTCCCAGGGAGACGTTCGGTTAAAAACAGTGACAGAAACACAATTGGACGAGATGGAGGATAAAAACTTTATTTTCTGGGAATCTATTGAAAAACATAACGATGAATTCATTGACTCTGTAACAGCCATTGCCGCCTCCTGCAATCAACCGGAGGTGCTGCGGTATGTTGTGGAGGCAATGATGGAAGATATAGAATTTGCCAATGAAATCAGAGATGAAAATAAAACAATGATGATGCTCTACCTGAAAACTGTCATTGATTGTTTTGATCAATAGATTTTTTTACTGTAAACGTAATTTGATCTAAAGAAGTGAAGGAAAATATGGGTAAGACCTTTGCAGAAAAAATACTGGCTAAAAAAGCTAACTTAGCCGAAGTTGTTCCGGGCCAAATTGTAACTGTACGCCCCGAACATTTGTTAACGCATGATAACACTGCCGCAATTATCGCAAAAATTGAATCTAACCTCGAAAAATTCGGTGTTGCTAACCCGGAATTATCGGTAATTGTATTAGACCATGTGGTTCCGGCTGCAAATGAGAAAACAGCGACGAATCACAAAAAAATTCGTGAGTTTGTGAAAAAATATCATATTAAGCATTTTTACGATGCTGGTGAAGGAGTATGCCACCAAATTGTGATCGAAAAGGGACATGCAATACCAGGGACTATTATCGTTGGCAGTGATTCCCATACCTGTTCCTACGGCGCACTGGGAGTTTTTTCAACCGGGATAGACAGAACTGAGGCCGCCGCTTTAATGTTAACTGCCGAAACGTGGTTAAAAGTACCACAGAGTATTAAGATCACGCTAAACGGTGAAATTCCGGTCGGAGTATCAGCAAAGGATTTGATTTTACAAATCATTGGTGATATTAAGGCGGATGGAGCGAATTATTGCTCTGTGGAGTTTCACGGGGACATTTCGAAATTAACAATGGATGAACGCATTACAATTTCCAATATGGGTGTTGAAATGGGTGCGAAAAACGTTGTTTTTCCGGTGGATAATATCGCAGAACATTATCTGCAATCCATTCGAATAGACGCCGGTTGCTATGAAAAAGTGTGGGCAGATACTGATGCATCCTATATTCAGCAGATAAATTATGATCTTTCAAAATTAACACCAGTTGTGGCAAAGCCACACACAGTAGATAATTTATCCACAATTGAAGATGTGGAAAATACAGAAATCCATCAGTGTTTTTTAGGAACATGCACAAACGGTCGTTTGAGTGATTTTGAAATCGCGGCTCGTATTTTAAAAAACAAAATGATATCACCAAAAGTTCGATTTTTAGTGTTGCCGGCATCCCGGTCAATTTTTAATGAAGCCATTCGCCGGGGATATATTGAAACGTTAAGTGAGGCCGGGGCAATTGTTTTACCAACTGGCTGCGGCCCTTGTCTCGGTGCGCATCAAGGTGTTTTGGCGCCAGGAGAAGTCTGTTTATCAACAGCAAATCGAAATTTTAAGGGTCGAATGGGATGCAAAGAAGCTGAGATTTATCTTGCCAGTCCGGAGACTGTCGCTGTTTCTGCACTCTATGGCAAAATAACAGACCCGCGGAAAGAAATTTCAAAATAGGTTTCATAACGATTATTAAGAGGTTGAGATGTCAGAGAAAAGTCGTGTTTGGAAATACGGTAATGACATTAATACTGATATGCTTTTTCCCGGTAAATATACATATACCTGCAGTACTGCGGATGAAATAATACCGCATTTATTGGAAGACCTTGATCCGGATTTTGCCCAAAGTGTGGAATCTGGTGATATTATCATGGCCGGAAAGAATTTTGGCTGCGGAAGCTCCCGGGAGCAACCCGCTCTCGGATTACGCGCCGTTGGTATTGAAGCTGTGATCGCTAAAAGTTATGCCCGAATATTTTACCGGGCAGCGATTAATCAGGGATTGTTGCTTATCGAATGTCCGCAAGCAGTGGAAGCATATCAGCATGGCGATGATGTGAAACTAAATGTCGCAGGTGGTGCGATTGTTGTCGCCGGGAAAAAATATACATTTCCGACTTTGCCGACAGAAATATTGGCTATTCGCGAGGCCGGAGGATTATTAAATTATACCAGAGCGAAACTAACACAAAAACATTTACATAAAAAATAGCTTGTTTATCTTAATTAATTCACTCGATTAATTCTTACAAAGAAATCAAATTAGAAAAGTTTTTTGATTTGATAATTTGAAAGAGATCGAAAGTTCACATTTAACTTATTGTACATAAGGAGGTGAGTTGCTGCGAAACATAAGTTTCGCACTAAGTTATGGATTTTAGAGAACTGTCATTAGAATATCATAGCCGTGATAGAAAAGGAAAAGTAGAAGTTGTACCTACAAAACCCTGCTCAACTCAACGAGATCTTTCAATGGCTTACACTCCGGGAGTGGCCGAGCCCTGCCTGAGAATTGAAAAAAATCCGGATGATGCCTTCACCTATACAGCAAAGGGTAACCTTGTTGCTGTGGTATCGAACGGAACGGCGGTGCTTGGATTAGGAGACATTGGAGCACTTGCCGGTAAACCCGTGATGGAAGGAAAAGGAGTCCTTTTTAAACGGTTCGCTGATATCGATGTTTTTGACATCGAGTTAAATACAAAGGATCCAAAAGAAGTAATCCGTACGGTTCAACTGATGGAACCCACATTTGGCGGCATCAATCTGGAAGATATTAAAGCGCCAGAGTGTTTCGAAATTGAGGAAACTCTGAAAAAAACAACCAATATTCCAATTTTTCATGATGATCAGCACGGGACTGCAATTATTTCCGGGGCTGCTCTCATAAATGCCTGCGAATTAGTCAATAAAGAAATGGGGCAAGTGAAGGTCGTTATTAACGGAGCTGGTGCTGCCGGAATCGCTTGTGCAAATTTGTATGTTTTATTAGGAGTTACAAAAGAAAATATTATTATGTGTGACTCTAAAGGTGTTATTTACAAGGGTCGCAGTGAAGGGATGAATCCATACAAAGAAAAATATGCCGTTGACACTCAATTGCGTACGCTTGCTGATGCAATGAAAGGCGCTGATGTATTCTGTGGTGTGTCGGTAAAGGATTGTGTAACTCAAGACATGGTTCGTTCTATGGCAGATAAACCCATTATTTTTGCCATGGCAAATCCGGATCCGGAAATTACGTACGAAAAAGCGACAGAAGCCAGGTCAGATGTTATTATGGCGACCGGTCGCTCAGATTATCCGAATCAGGTGAATAATGTGCTTGGTTTCCCGTTCATTTTCCGTGGAGCGCTGGACGTTCGTGCCCGGTCAATTAATAACGAAATGAAAATAGCTGCATCTCATGCACTCGCGTCTCTGGCAAAAGAAGATGTACCGGATTCGGTATGCAAAGCGTATGGCGTCGATCGGTTGTCTTTTGGATCCGAATATATTATTCCGAAACCGTTTGATCCGCGCGTTTTGTTATGGGAAGCTCCGGCTGTGGCGAAAGCTGCTATGGATACCAATGTTGCTCAGGTTGAAATTGATCTGGAAAAATACAAGGAACAATTGGAGGCCCGGCTTGGAAAGTCCAGAGAGTTGATGCGGATTGTCATCAATAAAGCGCAAAAAGAACCGAAGAAAGTCGTTTTCCCGGAAGGTGAACACCCGAAAATACTTCGCGCTGCCAATATTGTGTTAAATGAAAAAATCGCGAAACCAATACTTTTAGGCCGCAAACACATTATTGAAAAGCAAATTAAAGAATTACAACTCGACCTTGAAGGCGTTGAAATTCTTCAGCCAGGTGAATCACCAAAATTCGACGAATATTGTGATGAATTATATCAGATGCGGCACCGAAAAGGTCTTACAATGCCAGAAGTGCGAAGCCTGATGTCAATGGAGCGAATGTATGCGCCGATGATGGCTCATAAAGGAGATGCTGATTGTGTTATTGGTGGTATAACAATGAATTATCCGGATATGATTCGTCCGTCTTTGCGTATTGTGAAACTAAGGCCGGATGTATCACGAGTCGCAGGAATGTTTATTTTATTATTTAAAAATAAATTAATTTGCTGTGCAGACACAACGGTTAATATCGATCCGACTGCGGAAGAATTGGCGGAAATTGCTCTTCTCACCGCTGAAACAGCGAAACGGTTTGATGTTAATCCACGTATTGCAATGTTATCATTCTCGAATTTTGGAAGCGTTGAGCATCCGATATCGATGAAAGTAAAACGTGCAACTGATATTGTTAAGCAGAAAAATCCAGATTTGATGATCGATGGTGAAATGCAAGCGGATACTGCCATTGTCCCCAGATTTGTTGAAGATGATTTCCCGTTCTCTACTCTGAAAGGCAGCGCTAATGTGCTTATTTTTCCCGATCTGGAAGCCGGAAATATAGCGTATAAGCTATTAATCCATTTAGGTGGCGCGGAAGCTATCGGGCCAATCCTAATGGGATTGCAAAAATCAGTGCACGTTTTGCAGCGCGGTTGTGAGGTGAACGATATCGTTAACATGACTGCAATCGCGGTTGTGGAAGCACAAACCAATCAATTTGAATAATATTTTTAAAAGTTGTCCGATTTTAAAAGGCTCTGATTGTTTTTTATCAGAGCCTTTTTGATAGGAAACGCAATACTAATTTTAGTTTAGGAGGTTTTCTTATGAAAACGACTGCCCATGCCGGTACACGCGGAGCAGATGTACGATCTGACTGCTGGGTAGAAATTACATTAAAAAATGAAGGTGGAATTTCCGTAAATGTAAATAGTAAGGTCGAATCCATGTATGGAAATTCCATCAGAGAATTAGCAAGTAAAGAATGCGAATATTTTGATATAACAAATGCCGATGTTTTGATTGAAGACGCCGGGGCTCTGCCGTTTGTCATCATGGCACGAATGGAAGCAGCTATCCGCAGATTAATGCCGGATTTGAAAAAAACTCTTATACCGGAAATGAAAGAATTTTGCATGTATGACACAAAAAGAGATCGTTTTCGACGATCCAGATTATATTTGCCCGGAAATAGTCCGAAGTTTATGCTAAATGCAGGTGTTCATAAACCTGATGCCGTCATACTCGATTTGGAAGATAGTGTTTCTCCAGCAGAAAAAGATGTTGCTGCTATTCTCGTTCGAAATGCTTTATGTCAGGTAAATTTTTATGGCGCAGAGCGAATGGTGCGGATCAATCAGTTACCCAAAGGACTGGATGATCTTCAATTTATTGTACCACACAATGTACATGTGATTCTAATTCCAAAATGTGAGACTGCCGATCAAGTTCGACAGGTTGACAGGCAGGTGCAAAAAATATTAAATGAAAATAGTATCGAAAAAAACGTCTATTATATGCCAATACTGGAGAGCGCACTCGGAATTTTAAACGCTTATGAAATTGCAACTGCTGCAAAAAACATTGTTGCATTAACAATTGGTTTGGAAGACTACACAGCTGATATTGGAACTGAGCGAACATTAGACGGAAGGGAAAGCGTATGGGCGCGAGCAATGGTTGTTAATGCTGCCAGAGCGGCACGCATTCAGCCAATTGATACGGTATTCTCCGACGTCGCGGATATGGAGGGATTGAAGCAAAGCGTTCTGGAAGCAAAATCTCTTGGTTTTGATGGGAAAGGATGTATCCACCCGCGTCAAATCGAGCCTATTCACGAAGCTTTTGCTCCGACGAATGAGGAAATTAAAAAAGCGAAAACGATTGTCTGTGCCTTTGAAAAAGCAGAAGCCGAAGGACTTAGTGTCGTTTCACTGGGGAGCAAAATGATTGATCCTCCGGTTGTTAAAAGAGCATTACATACTGTACGACTGGCAATTGCAGTCAATAAATTAGATGAGAATTGGCGGGAAGGAGAAAAATAATATGGCAGAAAAAATTCAGATGAAACAAAATGCCGCCGGTCGATTTGTTCCGGTTGATGTGAACGGCAAACAGGCAACCCCATTTATGGGCGTCGGAAAATATCGTCCCACAGGGACAAAAACCGCACCACCTATTGCCACATGCACCGATTATCCTGCTGACGGGAACAAGGTATTGCCGGATTTAAAAACTGCGTTGCTAAAGGCGGGTATCAGGGACGGAATGACCATTTCAAGCCATCACCACTTTCGAAATGGAGACTTGGTGGCAAATCAAATTTTTGAGGCTGCCGCCGAAATTGGCGTCAAAGACTTAATGTGGTTTCCCAGCGCTTCTTTCCCATGTCATGCGCCAATCATCAAACATCTGGACAATGGCGTGGTGCATCATATCGAGGGATCGATGAATGGACCGTTAGGAGACTACTGTTCCGCAGGAAAAATGCGGGGGATAGGAGTGCTACGATCACATGGCGGCCGATACCAGGCAATTCAGGATGGTGAAGTTCATATCGATATTGCTGTGATCGCAGCGCCAACCGCTGATTTTTTCGGCAATGCCAATGGCTTGGCTGGTGATTCTGCCTGCGGTTTGCTTGGTTTCGCACTTGCTGATTCTCAATATGCAGATAAGGTAATTGTCGTAACCGATAATTTAATTGAATTTCCGTGTGTTCCGTGGCAAATTCAAGGCAATTATGTCGATTATGTGGTAAAGATGGATAAAATTGGTGATCCAGATAAAATTGTATCCGGAACAACTCAGATCACAAAAAGTCCTGACCGGTTGCTTATCGCCGAACTAACTGCAAAATTTGTCCAGAAAGCCGGTATTTTAAGAGACGGTTTTTCGTTCCAGGCAGGTGCTGGCGGTACATCCCTTTCTTTTGCAATTTTTTTAAAAGATATGATGAAACAAGCCGGTATAAAAGCCCGTTTCGTGCGCGGGGGCAGCACACAGTATCTGGTGCAAATGTTGGAACAAGGATTGACCGATTATATTCTCGATGGCCAAACATTCGATCTTGAAGGCGTTCGCTCAATGCGGGAAAATCCACGTCATGTGAATACAAGTCCGTTTACCAGCTATAATTTTCACGGGAAAGGAAATTTCGCCTCAATGCTGGATGTCGTCGTTCTTGGCGCTACTGAAGTGGATGTCAAGTTCAACGCAAATGTGGTGACACATTCTGACGGCCGATTATTACACGGTATCGGCGGCTGGCAAAATTGCTTGTTTTCTCGATGCACTATTCTTCCAATACCATCATTCAGAGATCGAATCCCGGTGATCGTTGATGAAGTGACAACCCTTTGCGGACCTGGTGAATTGATAGATGTAATCATTACTGAACGAGGCATCGCGATTAATCCGTTGAGGCAGGATTTAGTAGAAGCAGTCTCGAATTCAGATTTACCGATTCGGACAATCGAAGAATTGAAAAATGAGATAGAAGAGATTTGCGGGGGAAAACCTGAACAACCAAAACTTGGTGAAAAAATAGTCGCTGTTGTAAAATGGGTTGATGGTACAGTCATTGACTGTGTAAAACAGACATTTTAGTTGATTTGTTGCGTTATTCTATTAACATTATTCAGTGCAGTTAGACATGTAAGTTTTTGATTTGTAACTTACTAAAATTTTATAAATTGTAAGTTAAATTTTATTAATAACACTTGACTTTTACAAAAAAAATATAGATATTGGAATTGGTTTAATTAGTGATAGCATCAAGACAAATATCCGGTGCTCAATAAATGAGCAGATTCAAACTTTGCTATTATGAAATAAAGGGGTGCACAGGAAAAAACATCATGGAAAAATTTCTGAAATTTAAAGGTGATGTCAGCTTGAATTCAGTATCAGAACATCTGAAAGATGAGCGAATCATCGTACTCAGGAAGTCACTAACGACGGATACCATTCAAATACAAATTTTAGAGAATATCACTAACAGGCAAATTAAACACGCATTTTCGCCGCTTGTTATCTCGAAAATATACAATGAGTTTCCTTATCCATTAAAAAGTGATAAATTTTTTGGCTTTCCTAAAATTAGCCTGAAAAATTTATTCGCTTGAAATAACAATTAGAGCAACCTCAAAAGATGAAACTCCGGGCAATCCCCCCGGAGTTTCGTATTTTAGGCCAAAAGGAGTAAAGTTGTAATGAAATTAGTATTAAAGAAAACCATCATATTTATGATCTTGTGTGTAACAATATTTTTTAGCTGCGATACTGAACAGAGAGATTATGCATCTTTCCGTTTTGTGTTTATGACAGATGTTCATCTCCAGCCGGAAAAAGGCGCGGTTGAAGGATTGAAAAAAGCAATTGAATCTATTAATGCATTAAATCCAAAACCAGATTTTGTAATTACTGGTGGAGATTTAATTTTCGACGCTATTAAACAAAATGAGAAACGAGCCGACTCTCTTTACACGCTTTTTCAAAAAACAATTGAATCGCTCGAAATTCCTGTTTATTACACGATTGGTAATCACGATATTTTTGGTGTAAATTCCGATGCCGGGATATCAAAAGATCATCCTGAATATGGTAAAAAAATGTTTGCCAAACGATTGGGGGAGAATAAAACATATCGTTCCTTCGATTATAATAACTGGCATTTTGTTTTATTAGATGCAATAACGCTTGACCCCGAAAAAGACTACATTGGTAAAATTGATTCTACACAAACAGAGTGGCTGAAAGACGATCTGAAAAATCTTGAATCACAAACTCCTGTGGTATTCGTCACTCATATTCCGTTCTATACCTTATTCAGTCAATATCACGGTAGCCCGACAATGGCCAATGGCCCAAAGTTGGTTGTAATAAATGCAAACGAAATTATGAAATTAGCTGCACCATATAACGTGAAAATGGTATTGCAAGGACACCTTCATACAGTTGAAGAAATTAAATATAAAGGGATATCATATTTGACAGGGGGCGCTGTTAGTGGTAACTGGTGGAACGGAGAACGTTTTGGTTTCTCCGAAGGTTTTGTGGTCGTGGACATTTTAGGCGATACTTTCGAATGGGAGTATGAAACGTATGAGTGGGATGCAACTGCTTATAAAGAATAATGATATGTTGTATTTACCATAAACATATTTATATTTTAATGAGTCCCTGTTGAATATCATTTTCAATAGCTTTAATATGTTCAGGTTTTCCTAAATCTTTCCAATAACAATCATCGATTCGGTAGACACCAACTCGATGTCCCGCGGAAATCAATCGTAAATAGACATCAATGATCGAAAAGAAGCCATCTTCAATAAGGTGAGGCAGTAAATGTGGTGAAATGACATGGATTCCGCTAAATGCCAACTCTTCAAACGGGCTAAGTGACTTTTTTGCAATTCGCCTGGTCTCATTATTTTTATTAACATGGCCGCAAATTTTGTTATTTTCACTGACGAGAAAATAGCGACGTGTTTTCCGTTTCATGGCAGCCAGTGTTGCGATATTATTCTGTTGATAATGAAAATGAATCATATCCGTCACGTTAATGTCAGAAATAATATCAACATTATGAACCAAAAAAGGTTCGTTATTTTTTAAAAAATATGCAGCCTTTTTCAATCCTCCGCCAGTGCCCAAAATTTCTTGCTCCCGCGATATTTCGATATGGATGTCAAAATTATTATTAGCCTTCAGAAAATCAATGATCAGTTCCCCCAGATGATGGATATTGATGATAATATCGCGGATGTCGATACGAATTAATTTGCGGATTAGAATTTCGAGCATCGGGATTCCGTTTATTTCGACTAGTGCTTTTGGCTTTTGATCTGTTAAGGGACGTAAGCGGGTTCCAAAGCCTGCTGCGAGTATCATTGCTTTCATATATCGCATTTCGTTTCATTTAAATGAGGAAATTCCGTATGAGTGATTTCACAACGGATGTTTTTTGTTTTTAAATAGTTCGCACACTTTTCCGCACAATAAACAGACCTGTGCTGACCACCGGTGCACCCAAACGAAATCATCAAACTTGTGAAGTTGCGTGATTGATAATTTTCGATAGCCATATCGATAATTTTAAATGCTTGATCGAGAAATTGGCTTACAATTTTATGTTCAGATAAATATTCTGCAACTTCTTTGTCTTTACCGGTTAACGACATATATTGCTGCTCTCTTCCAGGATTCGGGAGGAAGCGACAGTCAAATACAAATCCTCCGTTATGCCCCGATTTATCTGCCGGAATACCAGACTTAAGATAGCCAAAACTAAATAGTTGAACGTGTAATTGATTACTCATTAAATTTTCTGAGCGATTTGTCAGCAATTAAATGTTCATAAATCGATTTTAATGTTTGCATTCTATTTAAAATATCGAGATTTTTGTTACACAGAATTTCGAGATTCTTGATCGCAAAAGGCACACTCCTGAAAAAATGAGTTTTTCCTTTTACAGCAGATAAATAACCATAAGCGCCAAAGGCTTGCATGATCCGAACTAAGACAAATCCATAGAAATATTTTTTGAAACAGGAAGCATTTAAGTCAATTATTTTTTCTGCATGATGAATATAGTGATCAATAAGCTCTTGTCGAAATTCTTCGGGCAGGTCTGCCTTGGCATCATAAAGTAAAGAAGCAAGATCATATTGCAATGCACCGCGCCTGCCAGACTGATAATCGATAAAATACGGCTCATTATTTTTAATCATAACATTGCGTGATTGAAAGTCACGATAAAGAAAATATGCTGGTTCTTCTTCTAATAAGAAATCAATCAAAATATTGAAATCTTTTTCCAAATTTGTATGATCGATTTTTTTCTTGAAAAAGTAATTCAAAAAGCGATGTTTAAAATAATGCAAATCCCAGCTCATCGATTCCCTGGCAAATGCAATATGCTGGTAACAATAACTATAATCAATAGAGACGCCCGCGGTTATTTGAAAATGTGGCAACACCTCCACAACCTTGCGATACATCTGTTTGATTTCGTCATTAAAACCGAGCTTATCGCGTATTTCGAGCATCCATTGAAACAGGGTGTGATCTCCCAAATCTTCTTCTAAATAGGCGCCAAGTTCCAAATTTTGAACATAGATTTCCGGGACATTCAGGTTAAAAGCCTTAAAATGACGCGAAAATTCCAGAAAAGCTTCGTTTTCTTCCCGATTGTTACCAAGTATCCCGATAACTGTGTCAGAATTTTTAAAAATACGGTATATTTTCCGGTCGGATCCATCGCTACGTAATGGAATAATTTTATCCGGAGGTGTTCCGTAAGTCTGAAAATAAAGTTTATTTAATCTTTCCATAACGCATAAGATAAAAAATCATTTGAATTATGCAAAGGATTTTTTTTATTTTAATAAAATTTGATCAAAATAAAAAAAGCTCAATATTTGAGCTTTTTTTATTGATTATATATTTAAAAATATTTATATTATTAGCCACAAGCCTGTTTAACAGATGTTTGTTGGGGAGGTATAAATGAAGAATCCTGTTGATCGAACCAATTTTCGATTTCTCCATGCATACGCTCAACAAGGCGGTTTTTTTGTTCAATGGTTTCATTTAACTCGTCAATTTTTTGTTGGACTCTTGATTTATGTAATTCATTTTGATGGAAAAAGCGAGTGAGGATTCGACGAACTGAAGAGACTCTTTCGTTGCTATTTGGTTTTTCTGTTCCGGTGCTCACAAAAGATCGAATTTGATTTTCAATTTCATGGAGAAAAAGTTCATTCTCATTTAATGTTTGATTAAGCACTGAAATATTTGATTTGTGGAGCCGGTAAACTGTTATCTCTTCCTTGAAAATTCGTTCATACTTCTGTAATATATCCTCATAAGCAAGGGTTTTTGTTTCTGCGGCTTTCAGTGATTTTTCAAGGTTGTTAATATACTGCGTAAGCTTATCATATTTTTGCAAAACATTTTCAATGTTTATGGGATTATACTCAACAATTTTGTTGATGTTTTTTTCTTTGTCTTTTGCAAAGAATTTCTGAAGCTGCATCCGTAGCCTAAACACCCAAAATCACCTCCTCAATTTGGGAGAAGAGAGAATTCCTAAAAATATAGTTCTTTAAAAATCGGACTAATACCGGGCAGTTGATACTCTGATTTCGATAGATTAAATTTTCAGGGCTTCGCTCTTAACACTTATTTCGTAAGAACTTGTCGAATTCAGATTGTTTTAGTGCAAATAGCGTGCCAGCTAATCAAATAATATTTAACTGATTTTTATTTGTTTGTATTATATTTGCAGCAATATATTTTTATTAACATACTGATTATTTTGTATAAATTAACATTAAAAGTTTAATTATTTAAAATCAGTCGATTATATTGCTGTAAAATATCTAGTGCAACAATAAAATGTGTTTTTTATGTAAAAATATAATTAGTTGTATTGCAAAAAGGAAATTAACGTGTGGAATTTTTTAAAAAAAATATTAAAAAATACAATACATATCAAATTACAGTATTTCGATAAAAAAAGGTGAGCGAAAATACTCCACTTTGTTTTGAAAATATATTCAAAGAGGTCGAATTTAGTCCATATCTTGGGTTAAATTGTTTTAACAATACTTTATCTGGTATATTAAACTTACGAATGAAGAATATGAACAGAATAAAAAAGATCGCGATTTTCGTAATTGTAATCGGATGGTTTGTTGCCGCAATTCCAGTGAATGCCATGCTCAGTCCGGTTCTGCATAATAATTCTGGGAATCCATTATTAGTTAATTGTAATGATATTCGACTTGTGAAACAAAAAATCGATCTTTATCACCACCCCGCAGGTATCTGGATTGTTACCTGCTCGAGTCAATTGAAAAATCTATTTCCAAAACCAGTTCAGCAGGAAGTCGGTTTTGCCGCTGGTATCGATATTAATAAATTTGATGAGTCGATATTCTGTGATGCGTTCAATAATTTTAAGGTCAGCATTGATGGAAATGAGGTGAATGACGTTAAAATGTTAGAACAGTGCTCAAATTACACCGAACGTATCGGGAATAATTGGACGTTTGATGATTACTCCGGAATTGGCTATTTGAATACATGGCTCATTGAATTTAAGCCAGAGGAAATTAAAGAGGTGGTAGTTACATTTAGTTTTGTTGTCAAAAAACCAGGAATAAAATATAATCCTGAAAATAATGAGCGCTGGTATATCGAGGCTGGCAATTGGATTAAACAGGAATACGTTAAAAAAAGAGAAAGTGATTTCGAGTTTCATTTGAATTTAGGTTCTTTCTGGTCTTCCTTTGTCGATACATTATTGATTCGCATTTATCGGTCAGATAACTGGTTCCTGATTGAGCCTGAAAATCAACGGAAATATCTGCAACAAGATGTGATGGAATACACTTTTAGTGAACCTATTGGCTTTTTCTCACCATCGGAAACAATTTTAACTGATTTAGCGGAAGATGATTTAAAAGATAAATCAAAGACAGAGTTGAAAATTCTCCGGAATTCGTTCTTTGCGAAATATGGAAAACAATTTGATAATAAGTGGATACAATTATTTTTTGAAAAGCAACCCTGGTATTCCAAAGATATGTATTTTGATACCTGGTATTTGAATGACTTTGATATCCGAAATATGAAATTAATTTATAAATTTGAACAAAATACCAAATAGCATGTCATCGGAAAAAATTTATAAAATTTATTTAAGCGCGGGACACGGTTTTTACTATAATCCACAATGGAAAGAATGGATGACACAGACCCGCAGTTATTGGGGCGTTGTCGAAGATTTTTGGACCGTATTAGTCGCCCGGGAGTTATTTGTTCTTCTGGATGAAGATAGGCGATTCCAGGTTTTTACAAACCGTGATTTTTTTAATGAGGAGCTTGGAATCAGTGGTCATCAGAAATGGATGGAAGCCTCGAACTTGTTTTTTAAAGAAATTGGAGCGCCGGAATCAATTTGGAATGTCGATAGTGGTATCGGGCAGGCGATTCAGGCAGATGCACTGGGAGCATCATATTATCAGGCCGACATTGCTGTGTCCATTCATGCAGATTCTGGCGGCGGGGAAGCAATGGGACATACTGTATGGCATCATTGTCATGCAAATTTCAGTCGAAAATTGGCAGCGAAAATTGAGCAAGCGCTCAACAGCTTGAAGAATGGGTCGATTGGAATTAAATGTGATGCTGAGCATGAAAATTTCGCTTTCTGGAAAGTGAATCAAGGCCGGATTATGACGTTGGTAAATTATTTTCATCATGATAATCGAAAAGATAATGAACTCATGAAATTACAAAGCAATATAACTCTGTGCGCTCAAATGACATATAAGGGTATTGTAGATTTTATCGAAACGTATGGACATACGATTACCTGGATTAATTGAGGTTTAATATGGATGATAAAAATGCAGGAGTAACATCTTCTCGGATAAAATTTTGTGATATACGATGTGAGCATGCATCATTTCCGAAAGAAACAGATATCGACGGGGCTCAAAGTTGCCGAACTTTTTCCGCATTGTGGTGTAAAATTTTAGAGGATTATGTGACTAAAAATGCACCCTGCGCGGTCTTGTTCGGAAAACGAAGGCCAAAGACAGGGTTTTAATCTGAAAAGAAAAGCAATTTTTGCGCAACGCATTTTTGATGCATTAACGTTTATAAATTATCTACATAAAGAGGGCGACTCCATGAAAATCCATCTTTTGTTCTCATTGACGGCTTTGATTTTATTATGTTGCTGTGAAGGCAACGGCCCGTCGAATCCGGTCGCTCAAACCACAGATTATACTCACTCTGAAAATATAACTGATGATCAGGTGTGGGCCGCAGACGCAACTCACATTATCGAAGCTGAGATTTATATCCAACGGGCAATTGTCGTGATTGAACCAGGCGCACGAATTCAATTTAAGAGCGGTGCCGGAATATCTGTGATGGAATCGGCTGGTTTGTTCGCAGATGGTGATAACGCTGCCATCACGTTCTCTCTTGCAGAAGGAGAACAAAACAACTGGAACAGTCTTTATTTCGCGCCAAATGTGAGGTCTGATAGCTGCAAGTTAGTAAATTGTACTTTTGAAAATGGCGGAGCAGATGAAAACTGGCCCGCAACAATTTACTGCCGCCAGAGTGGCGTTACAATCAGAAATTGTGAAATTAAGCAGAGTGAATCCAATGGAATCTATTTCGCAGGTGATTGCAATCAGATGATTTTTGCGGATAATGTCATCACTGAAAACATTGGTGTTCCGATCGTTACCGCAGCATGCAATATACCCAATATAGGCAACGGCGTTTATACAGGAAATGGTTCAGATGTCATTGAAATTGATGAAGGCACTATTCGTTCAGACGCAACATGGCCCCGGTTTGAAATTCCATATTTTGTGAATACACATCTGGATGTACGTAATGCAAATCTCAATTTGTCTGACGGTACAATACTTTCTTTTGCAAGTAGAAAAATTTTCAGCTTAAAAGAAAAAAGTCAGCTTTTTGCAGATGGTGAAAATGGACAAATTATATTTACCGGGTTGGAGCAGCAAGACGGATATTGGGACGGCATTTATTTTGGCGGACAATCAAACGGATTTTTAAAAAATTGTCTTATTCAGTATGGTGGCGGCAATCCTGACTTTGCAGCCAATATATACATCGATGATTCTAATCCCGCTATTTCCGGATGTATTATACGGAACAGTGGAAATTATGGAGTTTATATAAAAGGTTTTTATAACGCAACAACGTTCTCTGATAATCAAATAACTTACAACAGCGGTGCTCCGATAAGCATGGGCGCTGCAAATATTCATTTTTTAGATGGAAATGAATTTGAAGGAAATGCCCGTGATTATATTGAGATCAGAGGGGGAGAGGCCGATGGAGTGATTACAAATTTGACAACGCTTAAACAATATAGACTACCCTATCTTATAAAAGATCATTTGATAATTCGTTCTGCAACGCTGCGGATTGACGAAGGTGTCCGGATAAAAATGGACATTGGATCTCAGATAGATGTTTTGGCAGGTGGTGGCTTAATTGCTGATGGCAGGATCAATATGATCGAAATTGTCGGTCGCTACGAATATCCGGGTTCGTGGAATTGCATTTATTTTAGTGAATTAAGCAATCATGATAATTGCTATCTAAATTTTTGTCACATTAAATATGGCGGCAGCGATAGCCAAAGACCGGCAAATATTTATCTGAGCGGTTCCAGAGCAACTATTACAAATTGTATTATTTCGCATAGTCTGCATTTCGGTTTGTATTTGGGCGGACATTCAGAACCTTTCCTGGAAAATAATCACTTTAATAATAATTTAAATGGTCCGGTATTTCCATAAAGAGGGCAAGATGTATGGGAAATGGAAAAAAAATAAAATTCATATACAATCCGCATTCCGGAATGCTGCATCCGATTTATTTTATTTCCAGGTTGATCGAACGTTATTTCCCTAAAAATTTGTGTAAATACGTTATTGCCACATCTCAACGGAAAGGTCACGCGAATGTTTTGGCAAAAGATGCTGTTGACAATGGATTTGATATGGTTGTGGCAATTGGCGGAGATGGCACGGTAAATGAAATTGCGTCTGCTGTAGTAAAAACAAACGTTCAGTTTGGCATTATTCCGATAGGCTCTGGAAACGGGCTTGCACGTGGCCTGGGAATCCCTCTTAATCCGATAAGAGCCGTCCGGTTACTCACAACCGGATGCGTAAGAAAAATAGACGTTGGCAAGGTAAAAGATCATTATTTCTTTACGACTGCTGGTTTTGGTTTTGATGCTGTTTTGGGAAAAAGGTTTGATGAAAGCAAAACCAGAGGCCCGGCTCCGTATTATGTCGCGGGTTTTAAGGAATATTTCGCTTATGAACAACCCGAATTTGAAGTGGAAATAAACGGAGAAATACGTAAATCAAGGGCGCTTCTTGTTGCAGTTGCAAATGTTCGGCAATATGGAAATAACGCGATTATTGCACCAAATGCAATACCAGATGACGGACTTTTAGATTTATGCTTTATTCGGTCGATGAAATTTATTCCGACTATTTTTCATTTACCCAAACTGTTTACGGGCCATATTGGCAAAGCGCCTTCTGTCGAACTATTTCAGGGAACACAGTTTAAAATAAAGCGCACGTCTCCAAAAGTGTTTAGCATGGATGGAGAAGTTTTTGAAAATGAAGATGAAAACATTCTTGTCACGATTATCCCTAACGCATTGAATGTCATTGTAAGTAATGTCAAATTTTAAAAAATTAAAACACGAATTTAAAATAATTATCACGCTATGAGAAAATTTTTTATTTTTTTGTTTATGAGCTTGTTTTTTACTACAGGCTTATTAGCTCAGGCAACGCTTCCCCGGGAAGATCAAAGCTTCCTCACTGCCCAGGGCATGTACAAAGATGGGTTGTATAAACTTGCCATCAGCCAGCTTATTAATTTTATTAACAGCTATCCCTTAAGTTCACGCATTCCTCACGCTCGTTTTTTATTGGGTGAATCGTATTTTCATTTAAGGCAATACGCACGGGCAATCGATAAATACAAACAGTTAATTGCTGAAGATCCTGCTATTCAATTTCGTGAAAGCGCTAATTTTCGGTTGGGTGTCGCTAATTTTCGCCTGAAAAATTATCATGAAGCAGAAAAAATTTTTAAGGATTTTATCAGCACATACCGTGAAAGCGAGTTCCGAGCTGAAGCATACTACTGGCTGGCGGAATCTGAATATCAACAAAATAATACTAAAGATGCGCTCCGGCATTATGCAGAGGTGTATAATTATTTCCCCAATAGTTCACTTGCCGACTATTCGCTTTATTCCGCTGGCTGGATTTATGAAAAAGAGGGACAGACAGAAACTTCTTTAAAGATTTATAAAAAGTTTATTGAGCAATATCCGAAAAGTAATCTTTTTGCGACAGTGTATTATCGGGCCGGTATTAGCGCTTTTGAGATTAAAGAGTATGAACAGGCTATCGAACTTTTACAGCAGGCTATTAAAAGATTTCCCAAACATAATTTCAGGGAGCAGGGGGAGCTGTGGATTGCTGAGGCACATTTTAAATTAAAAAAATATGATCACGCAATTCGCCAGTACAACAATTTAGTTCAATCGTTTCCAAATAGCTCCTACATCGATGATGCGTATTACGGGAAAGGGTGGGCTTGTGTTAAAAAAGGTCAGTTTCAGAATGCGATTGATGCATTTCGTGAAATTACAGAAAATATGCCGAATAGTCCGTTACTCCCGGAGTCTCTTTTTCAGATTGGAAGAAGTTATGTTAAAATGAATCAAACACTAAAGGCGCGACAGGTTTTCGTGGAATTGACTGATAAATATAAGAATCATGAAAAAGCCGTTGCCGCGCGTTATGAAATTGGGTCCATCGATTTTGATCGCGGACAATATTTGCAAGCGAAATCATTTTTTATAAAAATATATCAAATGTTTCCAAATAATGACATTGCGCCAGATGCTGTTTACATGGAAGGTGAATGCTATCGATCCATGAAAGAATATGAAAATGCAGTGACAGCCTTTAAATTTGCTTTGCAAAAGTATCCTGATGCCTCCGTTGCGCCATTCGCACTTTACAAACTTGGATGGTGTCAATTTAATTTAAACGAATATAAATCCGCGATCTCAAATTATGATAAATTTCTTAATAAATACCCGGATCATGAATTGTATGATGATTGTTTATTTTGGAAGGCAGAATCGTTTTTTCAATTAAATAACTTGAAACAGGCGTCATCAACTTATCAGGAATTAATACGACGATTTCCATCATCTTCCAAGTTGATTGAAAGTTATTACGGGCTTGGCTGGTCTGCGATGAAATTACACGACTATCGCAGCGCGGTTGATTTTTTTGGAAAAATTGCCCGGATGAATTCAAATAATAAGGCCATTAAACAAGATGCTTTGTTGAGAAGCGGAGATGCGTTCTTTAACTTGAAAGAATATGAAAATGCGGTGCAAGCATATCAAGCTGTGTTGCGTTTTTCTGCAAATCCCGATTATGCAGCAGAGGCGCAGTTTCAGATCGGGAATTGCTATTTTCGGCAATCAGATTATAATGGTAGTGTGAGGGAATTTCGTAAAGTTATTCAACAATTTCCCAATAGTCAATATTCAATAGAAGCTCAGTATATGATCGGGAATTCTCTTTTTAAGTCCAGCCAATATTCTCAGGCAATTAATGAATTTAATATGGTAATCGCTGATCCCAATGCAACCGAATTTTACGATAACGCAATTTATAATAAGGCAGATTGCTATTATAATATGGGTAATTATGAGTTTGCAATTCAATTTTATCAGGAGGTCATCAATAATTATTCTGATAGCGATTTGTTTGATGATGCAATCAGGGGAGTGCAGTGGTCGCTTCTTCAGCAGGATAAAACTGAGGACGCATTATCATTTGCAGATACTTACATCGACAAATATCCGAATACAGAACTCGCTGCTGAATTGCAACTTAAAAAAGCGGATTTGTATTTTAATCTAAAAAGATATGATGAGGCTATTCAGGAGTATCAACAGCTTTTAACTCACTATCAGGGACTACAGAAGGTAACCAGCGGATGGTACTGGATTGGTGAATCTTATCTTGCGATGAATGAGCCGGAAAAAGCAATTGGAGCCTTTCAAAAGCAAATTGAGGAAGTGCCGGAAAGTGAATATGCCCCACGGGCATTGTTGGCATTGGGAGATATTTACAGTGATAGCGAAAATTACCAGGCTGCAATTGAATCCTTTTCCAAAATTATGGCGCAATATCCAAATAAAGAAGAAGCTATCGAGGCGGCTATTAATATCGGGCTGAGTTATGTTAAAACCGGAGAATTAAGCAAGGCACAAGAGAATTTTGTACGGGTGATTCAAGACTATCCTGATAGTGAACACGTCGGAACTGCGATGCTGGAATCAGGCAAAGTATATTTCCGCCAGTCTCGTTATGATGAGGCGCTCAGAGAGTTCAGACAGGTTCTAAATAAGAATAAAGACCGGGTCGCCGCAGAAGCACAATACTGGCTGGGAATGACACATGCCGAACAAGGTGATTATGATAATGCCAAGGTTGAACTGTTGAAAGTAAAATATCTGTATCCGGCGTATGAAGAATGGGTTGTGCTGGGCATGTTTCAGGCTGGTATGATTAATGAAAAACAAAATCAATACAGCGAAGCGCGACTATTATACAAAAATATTATTGAAAAACAATCGGTGCGTGAATATCAACAAAAAGCACAACAACGATTGCAGATTATCGCCGGAAAATAGACACAACGGATGTTTTGAAAAGTTACATTATTTAGAAAAAAATGGAAATCAGGGAAAACAAATGGGACGTTTTATATACAATATCTGGTTATTAACATTACTTTGCGTGTTGTTACTTTTTTCAATAACTGTATTGACTGCACAACAAGAGGAAAAAGATAAAGAAAAAGAAGAACAAAAAGAACAAGAAAAGACAAAACTGAATTTACCTGATGTGATCATTTATGGCCAGGAAAAAATCATTCGTGAAGCAGGTACAAAATTAAACGCAGACGAAGAAAAGCCAAATCTGTTAAACCTTGACCTGGATTATCAATTCTCGATTTTAAAAGCAATGCCCGGTGAAGATAAATTATTGATGATGCATGGCTCCCCGGAGCTGGGGAGTGCAACGTCCGTTACTGCTCAGTTTGGTAATTTTAACACCCCTTTGCTGCATTTAATTCACGCGCAGGAATTCAATAAAATCGATTACAATATCACAGCTCTTTACCATCAAAGTGATGGGCAGTTTAGAAATAGTCAGTTTTCAATTGCAAATGGAAGGGCGCATCTTGGTTGGAATATCCGTGAGAATTTAAATATTTTGATGAATGCCACATATTTTTACAAAACTTATGGATTGCATGGTTCTTTCATAAACGACCTGTCAAGACAGGCCAAATATGCAAACGGAGAGATTGCATCTCATTGGAATGTTTCTGAAAATAGTACCGCTGATATTCATCTGCATTTGGCAAATTTTGAATTGACTCAGGAAAACGATAATAATTTACTGAATCTGAGCGAATCTAGTGTAAAAATAATGGCCGGGTACAATCAGACCATTCGTAAAATGCAATTGACTTTGGGAACAAAATTCTGGCATGATCAGTCAACGAATTTTAGTCGTGATTTTGATTATTTCTTTTTTGAATCTATGTTAACATATCCATTTATGCAATATTTATCCTTAAATCCAGCGCTTGCCATTGAAAGAGTGAGCGATTATGAAAGCAGAGTATCGCCAGGCCTGGAAATTGTATTCACGCCAAGTCCCATAATCGGCGTTTCTGCAAAAGCGAATCGTTATCTGGAACCGTATCGGACATTTAATTATTGGCAACAAAATCCATATTTACATACATCTGAAAAACATCCAGTGTCTGATGTTGCACTGAATTTGGAACTGAATATGGAATATCAAATTATCCCGAATGTGTCCTTTCGTGCCGGTGTTAGTCATAAGTTGATTTCAGATTACAGCTACTGGCAACGAGATAACATAACGAGTCTTTTCAAGTTAGAGCAGTTCAATGATGTCGCGCTTTCCAAATTTATAATAGGCTTTGATTACAATATCGCCGATGTTGCATTCCTCAACGCGCAGCTCACCTATTATGACGGCTCAATTGACGATAACATCAATACGTCTATTCAGAAAGAAATACCGTATCTTGCGAAATATCAGGTTCCGGTAAAGATTCAATTTAATTTGAATAGCACAGCCACATTATCGCTGCAATCGCTGTGGTCGGGTGCTCGCAGGTTTTCTGTGTATACAGATCGTAAGCTTGACAGTTTTATGCTAGTATCAGCAAAAATTGAAAAGACAATGTTCACACATTACGAATTTTACATTGGTAGTGATAATCTTCTCGATGATGAATTTTTGATGTGGGAAAATTATCCGCATATCGGTCTGCAATTTTATTTAGGAATCAAGGCAAAATGGTAATACCCAAAAACTGGATTGAAATAAAAATCAAGACAAATCCTGACACTGAAGAAATTATCTCAAATTTTTTATTTGAAATAGGCTGTACTGGTTGTCATAGCGAGGACTATTACGTGAAGGCATATTTCGATGAAACAGCGACATCCATCGAAATTGTGAAAAAACTTAACACATATTTAAACGAATTGTCTGAATTGGGATTAGAGGTTTCAGGGCATGATATTGACGTTGAAGTTATTGCCAATTGTGATTGGAACGCTAAGTGGAAAAAAACACTAAAACCGATTCATGTCTTCCCGGATGTCATTATAAAGCCATCGTGGGTCGAGTTTACAGCGCGGGAAAATGCACTGGTTATTAAAATGGATCCGCAAATGGCATTTGGCACAGGAACTCATGCCACTACTCAACTGGTGATGAGATTACTTCGATCCCACGTGATTCAGGCAGAACGGGTATTGGATATCGGAACAGGTTCCGGGATTCTTTCTATAATGGCAGTGAAATTATTTAACTGTCAACTGATCGCTTTGGATATTGATCCGATTGCTGTTATGACTGCCAAAGAAAATTTTATCGAAAATGGCGTTATCGATTCTATTCAATTATTTACCGGAACGCTGGACAGCTTAAAAGAATTAGAATTTGACGTAATAATGGCAAATATAAACCGTGTAGAAATTGAAAAAATTCTTCCTGAGTTTCCGCGCTATATTAGAGCCGGAGGGCTCGTTATTTTGTCCGGTATTTTGGCAGAGGAAGATAAATTAATACAAAAATCATTAAACAAATTACGCTTTAAAACGTTAATTAAATCAATTCAGGATGAGTGGTTGGGTTTAGTCCTGGAGATACATTAAATTCAATTGAATTATCTTGAAAATATTTGAAACCTCACAGTGATTATTTGGTGTGATTATCATCGATCGAACATCCAACTCTGCGGCACTACCGAACTTAAATACGATTTAATCAAAGATGAAAAAAGTAGTAATAATAATTTTCACATTATTGATTGTCACTTCATATCTTTTTGGCGCTGGTCAAAAAGTTTTGGTAGATTCTGTTCAAATTAATAACAATTATTTGACTATTGATTTTAGCATTGAAGGTATTATCGATGAAAAAATCGCTGAGGGCTTGATTAAAGGCAGAACACTTACGCTGGAATACAATATTCAATTATGGGAGAAAAGTTCGGGATTAATAAATCATTTAAAAATCGAACGTTTTGTTCGAATGAAAGTCAATTTCGATTTTTGGGAAAACAAATTTGTAATTTATCAACCAGGAGAAAAACGCTTAACCAGTTCCATCGAAACGGTTCGCGAGAGATGTTCCGAAATCGATGATTTTAATGTCATATCACTGGAAAAATTGAAATCAGAGTCCGATTACTTTATCAATATTGAGATTGTATTGAAACCATTGTCTGTAGAAAATTATGAGGAAATTAAGAACTGGTTAAGCGGAGAAGTAAAGGACATCAGTTTAAAAAGAATGAGTAACCCGGAAGAGCAAGAAAAAGGATTTAAAAATCGAATATTAAGAATTTTTATGGCAATCACTGGATTTGGAGATCGCGTGATTTCTGGTAAAACTGAAAAATTTGTTATTCAAGGAAATAAAGTTCTGTGGCATTAAATTTGAATTTAATGTGATATCCAATAATGTAAAATAGTCCCCCTAACCAGGTCTCTAAAATGGAAATGAATGAAATATGCAAGAATCATCAGGATCGGGAAGCCAAACGCAGATGTTATTATTGTAAATCTCTTATTTGTACTGAATGTCAACTTCAAAAGCTGCACCACATTTATTGCGGTTGGAAATGTTTTTTTATGGATGTTGTAACGAATGTCGTTAGCAAAACGTTACGCCACTTTCGGGTCTGGCGCCGCTTTTTCAGACGAAAAAAAATATTTTCTTCGCGAAATTTGATCGATCTGTTCTTAGTAGTGATCATTATTTATAATGTCATTTTAATGCATGGTAATCGACGTCAGATAAAACAACTGTTACAATTACATGAAAGGGCGCCTGCCGATACCACGCTAACAGAACATGCAGAACAGATTGATACCCTTACGGTATTTCCCGTGCCACAGGCCTCCATGATTGTACGAAACCGTTTTGATATTGAAGGTGAAACCGAGGATAATCGCGTTGTTACCCTTTCAGCAAACGGTAAAATGCAGCAAGCAATATTGGCGAAGGGAAGAAAATTCGCGTTTAAAGACGTTGTTGTAAAAAACGGACAGAATCATTTTGTAATCCGTTCGATAAATGAAGATGGCAGCAGCGTGATTTTGGAGGAGGTTCATTTTAAATATGGCAAACCAACTCCATCGTATTTAGCTCGTGATTTTTCCCGGGGAAATGTTGATAAAATGAAAATTGCATTAACGTTCGATGGTGGATATCTGGATAATGCCGCGCATGAAATCCTGGATATCCTGAAACAGGAAAATGTAAAAGCAACGTTATTTTTGACCGGAATATTTATCCGCAAATATCCTGAACTTGTCAGACGAATGGCAGATGAAGGCCATGTCATTGGAAATCATTCATGGACTCACCCGCATTTAACAACGTATGCTCAAAATAGAAAACATCAGACACTTGCTCACATTACTGCTGAAATTGTTCAACAGGAATTATTGCGGACAGCAGAATTATACAAGCGAGTTACCGGCCAAAAAATCGATCCGTTATGGCGCGCTCCTTATGGAGAGCATAATCAGGAAATTCGACAGTGGGCGGCGGAAGTTGGATTTCGTCATATTGGATGGACTGTTGGAAAAAATAGCGGGGAACACATGGATTCTATGGACTGGGTCGCAGATAAGCATTCTCCTGCATATCATACTGCAGATGAAATCGCTGAAAAAATATTGTCATTTGGTGCAGAATCAAGTACCCGCGCAAATGGGTCAATTATTTTGATGCATTTAGGATCAGAACGAAGTGATGATTATCCACATTTAAAACTACCCATGATTATTGATCAATTTAAGAAAAGAGGGTATGAAATAGCAACCATCCCGGAAATGTTATAAAAAAAAACAGAGGCGCTAACGCCTCTGTTTTTTCGCTCCTCTGCCCAAAGGAGCCCATTAAAGAGATTAAGTAAGGAGGATAACTCACCATTGAGAAAAGTACACAATAGGAGATTGATATGTAAAGAACGACTTTTAATTCATTTGATAATTATTTTCGTAAATTACTTCTTTCCAATCTTTTTGTATGAAAATTTGATTATTGCCGGATTCTTCAAACTTTGAATTATTTGCAACTGTTGAATCGTGATTCAGTAATTTTAGCATGGTACTTAATTTTTCAACGTTTGTTAAATATCTGCAATTGCCATAAACTATCATAATCCGTCCTCCCAATACGTTGAGAGAGAAGGCATTTACGCTGCGAATTATATTGTTAATGTTTTGACCACTGAAATGCCTCCTCCCTCAAATAGAACTAAATGAGACTTTGAATCGTACACCTTAATGTGAGGTTTGCTGCGACTGGCTTACTCTAATGCAATATCCAGACCAATTTTTTTAAGAGCATGTAATAATAATTATAACTATCAAAATAACAATAATTAATTAAGTTATGATGACGTAACATTGTGTTGGTATATAACCGAATTTCACTGGGATTTATGGTTTTCTTTCTATAGAAAATTAACCATACTATTGAATGGTAAACAGAGATTGAAATGGATTAAAAGAAATTGACATTTACTTAATTAATTGCTATATTATTTTACAATTATTGCCGATGAGTAATAAAAAGCTAACTTCTTTTAGCGTTTCAAGGAGATGATAATGGCAAAGTTTAAATTTTTTATTGTTGTAATAATTTTTCTTTTTCCTGCTCTGGCTAACTCCCAGTATTTTGGAAAAAATAAAGTACAATATCAAAACTTTGAATGGAAATATATTCAATCCGAGCATTTTGATATATATTTTACAGAGGGTGGAGAAGATATCGCAACTTTTGTTGCTGAGATTTCAGAGGCGAGCTATAAAAGACTAAAAGCGAGTTTCCGTTTTGAATTGGTAGACAGGATTACAATTATTGCTTATAATAGCCACAATGATTTTGGTCAGACAAATGTTTCGTTAGCGCCACCGGAAGAGTCTGTTGGGGGATTTACCGAATTTTTTAAAAACAGGGTGGTTCTCCCGTTTGACGGTAACTGGGAGCAATTCAGGCATGTAATCCACCACGAGTTAACTCATGCTGTTATGTTGCAGATGTTATATGGCGCAGGCGTTCATTCAATCATTAGCGGAATGTCCCGATTGCGTTTACCGCTATGGATGATTGAAGGACTCGCAGAATTTGAAAGCAGGGAATGGGATACGGAAAGTGATATGTATTTACGCGATGCTGCATTAAATACGTATGTTCCGGATGTCGATATGCTTTATGGTTTTATGGCTTACAAGGGAGGGCAGTCTGTTCTTTACTATCTCGCTGAAAAATACGGTAAGGAAAAAATCGGTGAACTACTTGGGAAGGTTAAAGTAACCAAAAATGTTGATAAAGGGTTTAAGCAGGCAATTGGCACAGGGATAAAGGATCTAACCAGTAAGTGGCATCTTTATTTAAAAAGAGAATACTGGCCGGATATTGCAGATCGAAAAGAACCTGGTGAATTTGCAAGGAAAATGACAGATCATATTAAAGAACGAAATTTTGTGAACAGTGGTCCTGCGCTTTCTCCAAAAGGAGATAAAATGGTATTTTTATCGGATCGGGATGATTATTTTGATATCTTCCTGATGAGTGCAATCGATGGGAAAATAATATCCAAACTTGTAAATGGAGAACGGTCCGGAAATTTGGAAGAATTAAAATGGTTGCGGGCCGGCATCAGTTGGTCACCCGATAGTAAGAAGATTGTGTTTGCAGCGAAAGCCGGTGATCGTGATGCCCTCCATATTTACAATGTAAAAAACAAAGGTCTGGTGAAAACAATAAAACTAAACCTTGATGGTATTTTTAGCCCGGCATGGTCGCCAAAAGGAGATGAAATTGCATTTATGGGAACCAAAAACGGACAGGGCGATATTTATGCATACAGTTTAAAAACCAAAACATTGCGCCAAATTACCAATGATGTTTTTAGCGATCTTGAACCTGCCTGGTCACCCGATGGCGAACGCTTAACATTTATAAGCGATAGAGGAGCCTACCTGTTACCTGATGATTTACCCGAAAATTTCCAAATCTATTACTCTGATTTTTATAATTACGATGTATATATTATCCAACAAGATGGCTCTGGTATTCAACGCATTACAAAAACAAAAGGAAACGAACAGTCGCCTGTTTTTTCACCCGATGGTGCCAGGCTGGCCTATACCAGTGACAGAACCGGGATTTACAATATCTATATAAACAATTTGGAAACCGGCGTGGAATATCCGATCACAAATGTACTTACTGGAATATTTCACATTTCATGGGAAGGCGATAATGACAAAATGGCGTTTGCATCATTCTATAAAGGTGGCTATGATATTTATCTTATGAAAAATCCATTGAAAATTGCGCCGGGTGATGTTAAGGTGCAACCGACAAATTTTGTTTCCCAGAATGGCAAGGATGCATTTCGTGATGAAAGCTTTTACGCGTTTAATACATCTTATAAGTTTTCGGATGAGACTTCTGATAATCAATATAAAAATTATATATTTGGCGAGGATTTTAAAGAAGGGGGTGTTGATGTAACAGAACATACTGAAAATACTTTTCTGGATTCAACAGAATTTAAACTTGCTTCCGGGGAATATAAAATTCATAATTATAAAATAAAGTTTTCTCCGGATATTATTTATGGAAACGCCAGTTACAGTCAATTTTTCGGAATGCAGGGCTCCACGCAAATTGCCCTCTCCGATGTTCTCGGAAATCACAGGATCAATTTATATACAAATTTATTCTATGATCTAAGAAATTCTAACTTTCAAGCGTCATATTATTATTTGCCAAGACAAACAGATTTTGGTTTTGGCGGATTTCATTACGCCTATTTTTTTAGCACGTATTCCGGTTGGGTCAGAGATCGCAATTATGGTTTTATGGGATATGTTTCCCGTCCGTTTTCCAAATATACCCGAGTGGATCTCGGACTTACATGGTTGGCAATTGATCGGGAGTATATTCAGACCCAGTTTGGTGTTGAAAAGAAACGGAACATGCTTCTTAATTTATCTTGGGTGAACGACACTGTTGCATGGGGGTGGGGATTTACCGGCCCTGTTAACGGAACCCGTTCTTTGCTGGGAGTGCTTTATTCTCCGGGATATAGCGATTATAGTCTGGATTTTGGCACATTCCGGGGAGATTACCGAAAATATACCCGTATCGGAAATGATTATAATTTCGTGTTTCGGTTGTCAGGTGGTGTGAGCGTCGGACAGCAGCCACAGAAATTTTTTCTGGGTGGAACATCCATGTGGTTGAATTATAATAGCAGATATGGTAATTTGTTGGTTGATGATATTGATGATATTTATTTTAGTTCGTTTGAAATGCCGATGCGCGGCGGATTATATTATGAGCGAGTCGGAAACAGATTTTTCCTGACAAATGTCGAATTCAGATTCCCGCTTATCAGATACTTTTTGATGGGCTGGCCTCTCCCGATCGGATTGCAAAATGTACGCGGCGCTTTATTCGTCGATACCGGCAGTGCCTGGAATTATTCTGATTTTAAAGCGTTTGATAAAACTGATGCCGGATGGCCTAAATTGAATGATATCTTTATGGGATATGGCGTCGGAATGCGCTTAAACATGGGCTTTTTTATCCTCCGGTTTGATGCTGCCTGGTCTACTGACTGGGTCGATAGCTCTGCAAAACCGGTTTACTATTTCTCAATCGGTCCTGAATTTTAATGTATTAAATGTGTTTTTATTGAATAGGAATGATAATGAATAGAAAAGATAAGATCATGCGGCTAATTCTCGTTGCTTTAATTGGTTTAGTCATCCAGTCGATAGCCGATGATAATATTTATACGCCAGCCGACTCATTTTTCGGCCCTCCTGTTTTTGTTTATGATATTCATAATTATCTGTCAAAAACAGATCGCGAGCTTAATCGCATTGTTATACATGTTGGCTTTTGTAATGATATTTTACAATTCATTAAAACCAGTAATGTAAATTTTAATGCCCTCTATGAGCTATCTGTTTCGGTTTTTGATAAAAAAGGGAATCATATTAGCAGTAACACATTTACAAATGAAGTAATTGTGCAATCTTTTGCAGAGACAAATCTGCGGCGATTATCGAACCGAGTTGCGCATGAAGTTGAACTTGTTGCCGGTGAGTATAAAATTGTGATAAGTTTAACTGATATTGATACAAAAAAAACGTTGCGTCGACAAAAAATAATGAAAACACCGGAATACACATTCGATAAAATCAATGTGAGCGATGTTGTTTTTGCTCCCAATCTCAATAAAGAAACAACTACAGATACAATAATCACTCCGAATCTTAGTCGTAATTTTAATGAACCTGATTCTGAATTCGGAGCCTACTTTGAAATATATCCGTTTTCACTAAATGATTCGATTATTGTGAAGTATGAAATAGTGGACGATGTGAATGAAGTCGTATTTAGCGCCCGGGATGCATTTATCCCACAATCGATGGCGCTTCCATACATAATTCATTTAAGTGATCGGATGAAACAAGCGGGACGTTTTAAATTAAATATCAATGTCACGCAAAAAGAAACCTCAATGGAAAGATCTGAAAAATTTTCAACAGCATGGCGGCATGTCAAGCCTGACAAACTCGATGTCCGGCAGGCAATTAAACCGCTCAAAAATTATGTTTCAAATAAGGATTGGAAATGGCTGCAAGATGCCAGTGTCGATGAAAAAGAAAAATGGTTTGATAACTACTGGGACAAGCGGGATCCCACCCCTGAATCTGACAGAAATCAACTTATGGACGAATTTTATGAACGTGTGGAATTCGCTAATTATTATTTTACCATCAATGCGTTGGATAAAGACGGTTGGGATACTGACCGCGGCAAGGTATATGTTAAATATGGTCAGCCCACGTCAGTGGACAGGCATGTGCAGGAATTAAATGTGCCGCCATACGAAATATGGTTTTACTCTAACATTGACAGACGTTTTATGTTTGAAGATCGATCGGGGTTTGGTGATTATACATTGGTTAAAATTGAGTGATTTTATAAAAAGATAGCGCTTTATCTATTCGTGATCCTATAATTTACCGGCAAGCACCACGGTACTTTTATGGGAAACAAGCACGCCATGTGCTGAATTCAGCGCCTCAAGATAAATAATATAAATTCCCATCCGACAATCATGATTATTGTCATCTTTTCCGTCCCAAATAAACGATCCTTCACTGCCAGATGGACGATTGTTTGCGAGATGTCGTCGCAGTCGGCCGCGAGTGTCGTAAATTTTAATGTTGATTGCGGCTGTTTTTAAGGGCAGGTTGTAGTGAATAATTGTGATGTCATCGAATCCGTCATTATTCGGAGAAAATGGATTGGGCGAAGCTTTGACTGCGGCGGTTGTCGCTAATTTTTCAACATAAATACTGTTTTTTGATCCCGGCGTTCCACCCTCAATTTTCGTGCACGTGCTCCAGTTTGTTATCTGATCAGACGCTATTTCAGGATTGAATCGTTCCAAAGAATAGCCATCACCGCCTCCCATATCTTGAGAATAATTGAGATGATCGATGATATTGTTGTTTAGATCATATAAATATACAGCGTCCGAAGTATTATTCAAAGACGGAAATTGAGATGTGATGATGACGTGCGCCGGGATGTTCGGAAAAATTTCTAACGACAGAGGAGCCTGAGCAACAATTAAAAAAGAATCCGGTTGAATTTTGAGAGAATGATTTGCAATTTCAAGCAACTTAGTCGTGTCTGAATCTGAAATTGACCACTGCTGCATGTCGATTGGCGCATCTGATCGATTAAGGAATTCTATCCATTCCGGGTGATCAGTCAACGGAGCATACATAATTTCATTGATGATGATACTTTGACTGAAAAAACGTTTACGATATTGAGCATAAGTTGTATCATTTTCGGTGTTTTGATCCTGCTCTGTGAAAGCGATTGCATAGACATGTTGAATGCCTGGTGGTACATTCACCCATTCAGCGGACACTGTAACCGAATCATGACGATTAAGATGATTATGATATGTTACGTTGTCATTGATTTTTTCAGAATCTTCCAAACGCGCGTTGAGATTCGCGTCATTGTAGAACGATACAGTAAAACCGTTGACCTGTTTTTTCCCGATATTGGCCACTGTTGCTGAAATGAGTACTATCTCGTCAAATTCAGGATTTTGACTTGTGAATTTAATATCATCTATCTGCAAATCGTATTCTTTCGGAGAAATGCTGTTGTAAATTCCGGGCGTCGATCCGGATGAATCTTCACAGGGCGCCCAGTTAATACTATCAATTGAAGACCAAGCAAAATCGAACCGTTCGAGCGAAACATCCGGTTCAAAACTCCAGGTGTCATAATAAACCATACTGTCGATTGTAATATTTGTCAAATCATAAAGAACAACAGCATCAAAATCATTATTAAGCACAGACCAGTTCTTCACGTAAATATGCGGAGTTGTAAATGAATTTTCACCTTTCTCCTGGGATAAAATGAGATATTCATTTGGTTGAATTCGATTGCATTGGCCGGTAATGGTCACTTTTGTATCTGTTCGTGAATCAGAAATTTTCCAATTTATAACATCAATTGCATTGCCAGATGGATTATAAAGTTCTATCCATTCCGGCTCATTGGCATCCGGTCTGAACATGACTTCATTGATTATCACGGAATTTTTATTGAATGGAATGATTATAGATTTAATTTCTTGATTATTAGTAATATTCATATCGTTCACAACATCAATATGCGCGATAAACAAATGAAGTCCACTTGTTAACGAATCAATATCGATCCGCCGATTTAAGGAATCACCTGACAACAGATTTTGCTGGATGTTGTTTTCCTGAAAAATGAGTTCACTGTCAGTCCCAACAGAATCCTGATCCAGGTCATTAAAAACGCTCACAGAAAAGTAAGAGACGCTATTCAAGCCAATATTTACGATATTAACACTCACAGAAAACGGCGCTCCTGCTGGAGGAGGATTCGGGTGAAAATCAAGGAGAACCGATAGATCGATGCTTAACGGTGAAACACTGTTCCAAAATCCGGGAGTTCCATGTTCATTTTTTGAGTTTTCCCAATTATCTGAGGAGTTTGACCCTGAAAGGTCAATTTTTTCATCAGAATGGCCAGGACGATTGTCTATCGAATAGGTGTACTGTGAAATCGGATAGCCATTTATATCGAACAGTGTAATAGTTTCGGGTTCACTATTCGATAAACCCCCACTTCCGAACGTTGGTCCATCAATGGTTAAAACCAAGGCATCATCGGGAATAAGCGTGTCATAGATCGGATCATTTTCAAAATATCCCGGGTCGAGAATAACGGCAAATTGCCCCGGAGCTAAAATAATTCCTTGTTCTACTACGATAATGTTGTCAGAATCCTTGCCGTCGCTAATAGACCAGCCAGTCAGGTTGACCGATTCAGATTCAGAATAATTATAAATTTCAATAAATTCATAATAATATTCGCTGGCAGAAGGGTCAAACATTATTTCACTTAACGATATTTGAGAGAAACAAAGATTGGTAAAGAAAAGTTGAGAAATGACGAGAGAAAAAAGGATATTGTTTTTCATAACGCGCTGAGTGATTAAAAGAATAGAATTTTTGGACAAAAACGTTATAACATCTTAGTTATTTTAGAGTTTTAAACCGGTTACTATTGGATAAGTTCCATTGTTCTGTCTTAATTTAACAATATTTATCTTGAAAAAAAGAAAAAAAGTTTGTATATTTAAAAGTGAAACTTTTAGAATGTTTGTGCATCTAAAGAATAAATGGGGACGACCTTGGCTTCGACGGGGGTCAGTGGAGTCATGGATAGCATACCGAGGTCTCCTGGTACCTCGAAAAATAACAGGAAACTACAATTAAATGCAGATAATTATGCATACGCAATGGCTGCCTAAATAGGGCAACCCGTTCCTTTCGGGCTGTGCTCATCCGGTTTGAATGTGAACGTCGACTAATGATGAGATAGCTTTTTTTCTTGCCTGAGGAGGAAAAGCGAAATTTAATCAGGATAGCATCTGGCTGTTTTTGTTTGTTGTGATTCCAGGTGCGAAATAATGCAACAAACTAAGTATGTAGAAGTCTGTGATTTCAGGCTTTCGGACGCGGGTTCGATTCCCGCCGTCTCCACTAATTTACCATAAGCCGCCGTAAATATCGGCGGCTTTTTTGTAGATATTCGAGTTAAAACAGGGAGAGATTTGATGGAAAATGTTGTCATTATTGGAGGTGGAACAGCAGGGCTTTCGGCAGCAATATATACCGCCCGGGCGCAGTTAGCGCCGGTGGTGGTGAAGGGAGATACGCCAGGCGGGCAGATTACATTAACTGATGCTCTTGATAATTATCCCGGATTTTCAGACGGAATATCCGGATTTGAATTATTTCAAAAATTGGAACAACATGCCGCACGCTTCGGAGCCAAAATTGTTGCAGACACGGTAGTGTCTGTTGATTTTTCGAAGCAACCGTTTGTTGTGAAAACACATGAAAAGACTTATGAATCTAAAACAGTCATTATTGCGACAGGATCAAATCCCCGAAAATTAAATGTCTCGGGTGAAAAAGAATTTATTGGCAAAGGTGTTTCGTATTGTGCCACATGTGATGGCTTCTTCTTTAAAGATAAAAAGGTCGTTGTCGTCGGAGGAGGAGATAGCGCAATTGATGAAGGGCTTTTTCTGACCCGTTTCGCTTCGACCGTTACAGTTGTCCATCGACGGGATCGACTGCGCGCAAATCCATTTTTGCAAAAAAGAGCGTTCTCAAATGAAAAAATGAAATTTGTATGGGATGCTGTTGTTACCGAAGTGTCCGGTGAAAATGGCGTGACAGGTGTTCGTTTGAAGAATATTAAAACAGATGAAGAATCAATGCTGGAAACTGATGGCGTATTTATATTCATTGGCCATATTCCAAATACAAAGATTTTTGAAGGACAGGTTAAAATGGATGAAAGTAATATCATCATTACAGATCGCAGACAACAAACCAATATCGATGGGATTTATGCTGCCGGCGATGTTCAGGATTCTATTTATCGCCAGGCGATTACATCGGCCGGGACCGGCGCTATCGCCGGAATGGAGGCCGAAAAGTTCGTGGCATCTCTGGAAGGGAAATCATACCCCGGCAAATAATTATAAATTTGTTTATCATGAATTTTTTAAAAGTTAGTGAAGCGCTTTCTGGTTTTTATGCTTACCAATCCAGAACAGCGCTTTTTTTCTAATGTGGCCATTGGGGTGGCTTTTACTTAGTTGATACAGGATACTGATTGCAGACGGATGTTGCATTTGCCCCAGAGCGAAGACAGTGAAGTTTTGTATGTCAGGATTTTTGTCCTTAAATGCAAGTTGTTTTAAAATGAGTGATGATTTTTGATTATCGATTTGACTTAAGCTAAAAATTGCCTCTTTGCGAGTGGATTTATCGTCTTCCTTGATTGCAATTGAAGATAATAAATAAAACGCTTGTGGACTATTTGATTGACTTAATGCCAGAATCGCTTTTTTGTTCAGAGTGGCACACTGAGATTTTACAATAAATTCACTAAGAATGTAATCACTATGCTTTGTACCATAATTCCCAAGACAAAAAATTGCACTCTCTTTTATCGTGTTTTCATACGTGTTAAATAAAACCTGATTAAGAAAGCTGTAAATTTTTTGCACGGGAGGATGAGATGATAAGCCATCGATTATTTGATTGCCCAGGATAATCTCCGAGTCTTTCTTAAATAAATATTGCAACCAATCAATACTCTCACTTTGATTTGCTTTTCCCAACCAATAAACTGGCTTGTTGCCGAAATCAAAACGTGCGTTAAGCGGAAGTGCATAAATTTGCATAAGCTTTGGAAGCCCGGATTCGAGGTAATAGTCCATAAAAATAAGAATTTCACTGCAATCTCCATCGTTAGCCGAATGGTACTTATTTGAAATATCGGGTTTGTTTTGTAATGTGAAATTATCATAAACATCGTCCCTTCTAAACCCAATTCTATGGATTGCCTCATGCAACATTGGGCATTTGGGATTAACGATTTTTTGATTTGGATAATAAAAAAAACAATCCGTTTCATTTTCTCTGCTAATGAAGTAGCTAAGCCAGATTCTTTTAATGGAGTTATCTTTTATTGATTGCTTAAGTGCAATAGAAATTTTTTTACGAAGGGAAAAATGCGGAGTTTCTAATTTATAAACATCAGAGATGGATTGCGCATTTATGTAATTAACGGTGATCAGGATTGAAAACCAGATGAAAATTAGTGGGGTAAAAAAAAGTTTCCCTCTGTGAATACGAGCAATCATTTTCATAAGAAATAAAATCAGAGTATTAGGAGTTCAAATCAATCAGAAAATTTTAAGAGGGATCGCATAAATGTACTTTATTTTTGGGTAACGATCATTACTGCCTGTTGATCCAAATTTCGAATGTCGAATTTACCGATCTCAATTTTTCCTTTTTCATCACTTTTAAATGTTCTATGATAATCTGGCAATTTGAAAATAATATCAGAATAGAGCCGTCTGTTTTCAGCAGAAAGATATAATGTAGTCTCGTTGGTTGAATTTGACTTTATAATCCGGATATATATTTCGTCACGATTAAGAATAATTGGTTCTTCTTTCTCATTTGAAGCCGGATTTAAAAGCACAAGTTCGCTGGTAAAGTGACGCTCTCCGGGCATTTCATCAAGCAATTGCGGCTTTAAAATGAGGCCGGAAATAGTAACATCATCACCGTTAAGGTGTTTTATGAAGTTGATTACATGGTTTGTAACAGGTTTATGTAACTCATCAAAAAGAATGGTATAAAAAATCTTTAATTCGGAGAAAATTTTCCTACATCGAGAACATGAATCAAGATGAACCGAAATTTTTTTCGTTTCATTTTGTTCCGAGTTTTGTTCTAAGATAAAACGCTCGATGTCGTTTAAGTCAAGGCATTCTGTATGTTTGCTATCCATAGTTCAAAAAACTTAAAATGAATATCCCTCACTCAAAAATTGCTTTATTTTTGTAACATAAGCAAATTTTGAATTGTTTGTATTTCTATATACAGACAACCCTGCTTTTTTACGTAAAATCAGAGTAAATCTTTTAATTTTATTCTAAGTGATTTTTTGGTAATTTTGACAAGATATTCAAATATGGAGCGCTCTTCTTCTCGGTATGCTCGTTGAGTTAAATCGGGAATGTAGCGTTTTAGATATTTAAAATTCGATTCACATTCTTTAGCATGAGTTAAGTCATAAATAAAATCTTTGATCGCTTTAAAATAAATTTTTGCCTTGTCCTCATCAATTTTGTTTTTCATTAAATATTGATTATTAATTTTGCTTTGTACAAATTTTATGATAACTTTATTGACTTCATTGACCTCTTTAACCTGGAAATCTTGAAATGGCGATGATGTGTCAACATTCTTGGTGACCTGTTCCCTGAATTGCTGGAAAGTAACATCACGAATAATATTTGCAAGCACATCAATGGGAAGGAAATCCTGATATTCATTTGTTTTTGACACGATGGAAAGCATTTTTCGCATCATGCCAGACACAGAATCATTCGGAGTGTATTGATCCAGGAATTGCTGGAAAAGTAGTTTGCCGGGTATTTCAGAAAGATTTCGCCGTAGTTCCTTTCTAAAATTATCATTTTCTTGTTTAATTTCCTGTAAATAAACAAATTCTCGACCCATTTCTTTAAAAGAACAAAAATTCCTGGAATTTCTGATGGCCACTCTAATATTACGTATGATTTTTGCGCCTTCGGGATCTCTTTCTCTGAAAATGCGAGAAAGTTCTTGTTTGGTTTTTTTTACGACAAGACGGCGCAGGCTCATCATTAATGTATTATCAGTGCAATTTTTAGGCGTTGCGATTATAGGCTCAAAATATCGTTTCAACTGAACAAATTCGTTATTATTATTTCGCATAAAAAGCCCAGCGATGCAGTCCATCGCAACGTCTTCAAGATCATTTAAACCCTCCGCATTTTTGGGACGGATATTTTTCCCAATAACTTCCTGATACTTTAAATAACTAGTTGCAATTTTTTGAGAAAGATTAACAAACTCAGTTAGTTCACACGGTGAATAACTACCATTACAAATATTTTTAATCAATGTGAATACTTTTACGGATTCCATAAGACCGGTCATTTTAAGGTTAATAATACACAGAATTCAATATCTTTCTCCGATTGCAAATTATATACCATGATAATTAATGAAGTTAAATTAATGTTCAATAAATTAAACAAGTATTATCAATAGTTTATATATTATTAGATAATTGAGCGATTATTCTGTGGTGTGCATCTGTGAAACAGTTGTTTCAATGTAACACATCATTTTTGTATCGATTAGAGTCAATAGCAGGGAGGAATAAAAAAAGCTGATAAAAACAAATTTTATCAGCTTATTGCAGATTATGTATGTAAAATGATGAAATCATTTTACCATGGGAAGTCCATATTTTTTGGCTTTGCGGTAGATGGTTGCTCGGCCAATACCAAGTTTTTTGGCTGTCTGTGAAATATTGCCCTCACACTCGAGCAAAGCCTGCTTAAGTGCCTCTTCTTCCAGCTTTTCGATCCAACTGGAAAGTGTATTATCCGATTCGTAAAGCTTTTTTTCTCCGAGAGATTTAACAGCAGGTGGAAGGTCTTTGGGTGTTATTTCGCCATTCGTTGCCAATACAATGGCTCTTTCGATAGCATTTTCTAATTCTCGAACGTTGCCGGGCCAATGATAAGCCATTAAAAGTTCAAGCGCATCCGGTGAAATGCCGGTTACATTTTTGTTTTCCTCTTTCGAATATTTGTCCAGAAAAAATGCCGATAAAAGTGGTATATCTTCTTTGCGTTCTCTTAAGGGTGGTAATTTAATCGGAAAAACGGAAATTCGATAATAAAGGTCCTCCCGGAATTCGCCATTTTTCATTGCCTCTTCTAAATTTCGGTTTGTGGCGGAAATTAATCGGACGTCAACTTTTATGAGTTCGTTGCCACCAACTCGCTCAAATTCACGTTCCTGGATAACTCGTAATACCTTTGCTTGAGTTACCGGACTCATTAATCCCACTTCATCAAGAAAGACCGTTCCATTGTTCGCTTGCTCAAATTTACCCATACGACGACCTGTTGCTCCGGTGAAAGCGCCTTTTTCATGCCCAAAAAGTTCACTTTCGAGGAGTGATTCCGGCAGCGCAGAGCAATTTACTGCAACGAAAGGTTTATTCGCTCGTTTGCTATGATAATGAATAGCTCGCGCAATTACCTCTTTGCCAGTGCCACTTTCGCCCTGTACTAAAACAGTCACATTGCTATCGGTCACTTTTTCAACCGATTTGAACACTTCTTGCATTACACCGCTTTGGCCAATAATATTTTTGAATACATATTTTTGTTTGAGTTCAATTCTTAGTTCATCGATTTCTTTCTGAAGAGAGCTGTTCATTAGGGCATTTTGAACAGTGACTGGTATTCTGTCCTTGCTGAAGGGCTTTTCAACAAAATCATAAGCGCCAAGCTTCATGGATTGGACAGCTTTTTCGATTGTCCCGACTGCTGACATCATCACAACTGGAATTCGGGGATCCTCTTCCTTTATTCGCTTTAGCGTTTCAATCCCATCGATCCCGGGCATCTGAATGTCAAGCATAATGAGATCAGGAATATACTCTCGCAATTGCTTGAGGCATGCTTCACCGTTCGCAGTTTCTTTAATTTCATAAGACTTGAATTTTGATAAATTCGCTTTGATTAGCTTTCGAATGTTTGGATCATCATCAACTACAAGTATACTATAAACCCGTCCTGTGGTACTCACTTTTAACTCCCCACGTTTTTCAAATTACAATCAATTTTTATAATTATAGTAATTTTTTTTTACTTTATCAAGCACTTTTTGTAAGTCTTTAAAAAATATGTTTCAGTTTATGACATATTTAAAAGTTTTAGCAGAGCAGGTTCATTTTTTAGTATTTTTAATTTAATTTTCAAATAGGAAATAGAACAATCGATTCCTTGAATATTACTGAGCCTGACCGCGTCTTTTTCTGTTGTAATTATCCATTGAGCCTTGCTATTTACAGCTCTTTTTTGGATTTGTTGCAAATCTGTTCGAGAGTAATTATGATGGTCTGAAAATGTGTTTTCCGATGCAATATCTGCTCCCAGTTTCATTATTGTATTACGAAAGGCATCAGGATTTCCGATTCCAGAAAATATCGCGACTTTTTTGTTTTTTATTAACTCTACAGAATATTCCGAAGTACCATTCAATTCATTTAAACTGACCGCCTGATGGATGGTTTCAAATATCGGAACATTTGTATGTTTTTTTATGATATTTCTTGTTGAAGCAATTTGATCTACCTGATCGACGCGGGTTAATAGTATTATATCACTTCTTTTAAGGCCGGCAAGAGATTCCCGCAATGTACCGGCAGGTAGCAGAATATCATTTTCCAGCCCTGCAGAGCAGTCAATCAGTAAAATATCCAAATCTCTGTTTATTCTGCGGTGCTGAAAACCATCATCTAAAATAATGATATCAGGATTGAAGGTGTCCCGAATAAACATTCCGCCTTTGAATCGATCACTTTCCACTACAACAGGAACACCCGCCAAATTTCGAGCCAGTAATTGAGGCTCATCGCCACTCTCATCATAATCCACCATAATTTGGTGTCCGTTAGAAACAATAACGGTGCCTTTACTTTTACGACGATAACCACGGCTTAAAATAGAAACCTGTTTCTCATTTTCAATGAATAGATTTGCCAAATACTCTACTGCCGGTGTTTTACCGGTACCACCGGTGGTAATGTTACCCACGCTTATGCACCTGATTCCGGATATTTGTTTTATGTTGAAAATGCGCCAATCGTAAAATTTATTTCGGATATAAATGATAACGCCGTAGATAAGTGAAAACGGTAGTAATAAAATTTTTACAACGTTATTTTTTAAAATAGTCATCCGCTTGACGCTCATTTTCTATCATACGTTGGGTTAATTTTTCTTTAAATTTTTCAAATTCTTCCGGAGCCATATTTTGTGGCGCCTTTAAAGGTTTTCCATAGATTGCCACTGCTTTTGAAAATGGTGCAATCAGATTAAAACGATCCCAACTTTTAAACTCAATTTTTCGTTTGCATGAAAAAGTCAGAGGCAATAAATATGCATTTGCCTGTTGCGATAAATAAATTGCTCCTGATTTTACTTTATGGCGGGGCCCTGTGGGCCCATCAGGCATAAGTGCGCATTCATGACCATTTTTTAACGCCTGCAACATCGCTCGAAAAGCATGTTTTCCACCGCGCGTACTTGAGCCGCGTACAGTTGTATATCCCAGTCGGTGCACAGCCTGAGCGATCATTTCTCCGTCAGAATGCAGACTTACCATTGCCGTAATCCCTTCATCCCGATGGATGTATATAGGGAGCATTATCCGGCCATGCCAGATTAAATACAATATACGCTTGTTCTTTTTTCGTAATTGGTTCAAATAACGCTGATTGATAATTTTTATTGAACATAATTTCCCTAAAAGGAGAATCAAAAGCCAGCTAAATTTACTGACTAAAATGAATGCAATTGTTCGTTTTAGCTTTTTTTTATTCATGAATCTCTAAGCTTCCTGGTCACATTATTTCCAATACAAGTTCAGCAGTTTTTTTTGAAGCGCCTGTTTCACCAAGTTTGCTTCGGATCTGTTTTAAGTCTGTTATTATTTCTTGCCGTACTTCGGAATTGTAGAGAAGTGTCTCCGAAGCCGGAATTAATTCGTTGCTGTTGAAATGATTTTGAATAAATTCCGGTACAATTGTTTTTTCAGCAATCACATTAACAAGTCCAATATTTTTTATTTTCACCAGACGTTTTCCAATTTGAAATGACACCGCATCGACTTTATAAACAATAATTAATGGCGTTTCAAAAAGAGCTGATTCTAATGTCGCAGTTCCGGACGCAACGATTAGAAGATCAGAATAATTCATGATTTCGTAGGTTTGGTCTTCGAGTATTTTTACGTTGCAATTAGCGCTTAGTATTTCTTCATAAAGCTCTCTCTTCACCGAAGACGCTCGACTTACAATGATTTGAATATCGTTATGTCTTGAAATCAATGCATCCACGGTTTTGGCCATTTCCGGGAGCAGGCGTTTTACCTCGAGTTGTCGGCTTCCGGGTAACAGGCCAATGAGTTTCTTCTGATTGTCCAAATTATTAATGTTCATGAAATCGGATCGATTTAATCTGGTCTCCAGCACCTCTAATAACGGATGCCCGACAAATCTGGCGTCTATCCCGGCTGCACGGAACATTTTTTCTTCAAATGGAATAATGACAGCCATTCGGTCGACTAATTTGACCATTTTTTGAATCCGGTTTGCACCCCATGCCCAAACCTGGGGCGCGATATAATAAAATACTTTGATGCCCAATTTCTGTGCTGCGTTGGCCAGTTTTAAATTAAGCCCCGGGTAATCAATTAAAATTAATACATTTGGTTTCCTCGATTTAAGGGTTGCCACCAAATTTTTATACACTTTTTTGAAGAATCGAAATCTTTTAATCACATCGACAATACCGAGAACGCTCATCTCATTTATATGGTATAACAGGTGAGCGCCCTGTTGTTTCATCTTATCTCCGCCTACGCCAAAAATTTCAAGCGCTGGTTCTTCTTTCAAAAGCTCCCTGACGAGGCCTGATCCATGAAGATCTCCTGACGCCTCGCCAGCGACAATCATTATATTCTTGTTCATTTTATTATGTTATTCCCAACAATTGCAGTTGTTTTTTTATCTTATGGGTTATTTCAATCGCGACCATTAATGCTTCACGGCCTTCTTCACCACTAACTGCGGGGCGAGAGTTCGTTTTAATGGATTCAATAAATGATGTTAGTTCCATTTTTAGCGCGTTTCCCTCTTCAACAGGTGGCTTTTCGTAAATTATTTTTTTGCCCTGCTGATTATCGCCAAATTCTATCGGAATGCCAAATTGGGCGCCGTCTTCAGAATCAGCGTCTACTAATCGATAAATTTCAGAAAATTTTTGTAGAAAATCTATACTAATGTATGCATTTTTTTGAAACAATCGCATTTTACGCATTTGCTTTTGCGAAATACGGCTGGCAGTAACATTGGCAACAGCACCGTTCTTAAATTGAATGCGAGCGTTCGCGATATCAACTTCATTTGTAATGACAGCTACACCACTGGCGTCGATTTTTGCTACCGGGCTTTTTACAAGGCTCAATATAATATCGATATCATGAATCATCAAATCCAACACTACCGCAACATCAGTTCCGCGAGGATTAAATGACGCCAGGCGATGACTCTCGATAAACATCGGATTTAAATCAATCCTGTTCAAAGCGACTATCGCCGGATTGAACCGTTCAATGTGCCCGATTTGGATAATAGAATTTTGCTCTGCCGCAATTTTGATTAAATCATCAGCCTCTTTACTTGTACTGGTGATTGGTTTTTCAATAAGACAGTGAACACCCTTTTTTAAGACTTTTGTAGCGACTTCATGATGAAGTGTGGTCGGAACGACAATACTAACGCCCTGAGCCTGCGAGATTAATTCGTCGAGATTATGAAATGCTGTCGTATTAAACTCAGCAGCGATTTCCTGACTCCGCTGTATGTCGGTATCGTAAACTCCTACCAGATCAGCTTCTGCTATTTGATTATAAAGTGATGTGTGGAGCCTTCCGAGGTGTCCCACTCCGATGACACCTATTTTTAATTTTTCCAAATTTCCCTCCATAATTTATCAAATACGAACAAAGTTAATCAAAAAAAATAAAATAGTCAATCTATTTTATATGAACAAGTCGTTTTGTGGAAACAGAGTTATTTGTACGCATTTTTAGATAGTAAACTCCGCTACTCAAATTATCAAGATGCAGATGATGAATATATGTCCCGGTTGCTTTAAAGTTGTTAAACAGTACTTTCACTTCCTTTCCGAGAGTATTATAAACAGCGGCGAAAATATGTTGTGGCTTTTTTACCTGATATACAATATTTGTGGAGGAATTGAATGGATTGGGATAATTTTGATAAAGCACATAATCTTTTGGGTTATTTGAATTCTGTTCGTCAACATCACAGCGGGAAATGTTAATATCTGTTTTTACAACTGTCCCGCTGAGGCCGCAGGCAAAGATTTTACTATCTGTTGTTGTTAAGGAATACAGGCCTTGAGTGTGAAAATATTGTTCTGTCCAGGTTTGTCCACTGTTTTCAGAATAGAGGATGATTCCATCGGAATTCGTCGCCCAGCCGGATAGATTATCCCGAAAAAGAATAGATGTGACTCCCTCTCGCCCTATTTTTCCTGTAAATGACCAATGTTGACCCAGGTCGAACGATCTTAAAATACTTCCGTCATTGCTCATTGCGATGCTAAAATCGGAATCAACGATCTGGCAGCAAATTAATTTGGGTATTGCTTCAGAATCATATTCAGCATTATGCCACGACGAACCGGAATCAGTAGTATACAACAAAGTTCCGTCTCCTACAATCAGCCCTTTTTCAGAATTGAAAAAAGCAATGTCATTCAAATTTGAAGTGGCTGGTACTTCATGAGTTATTAACTGATCGCCGCCTTTCGTACTGGAAATCAACAGGCTATTTCGTCCACAGCACCATATTGTATTTTGATCGATAACTTCGATATTGTTTAGCCAGTTGCCTTGTGTAATATCCGAATTTGACTGGTTTTTCCATGTTTCTCCGGCATCGGTAGTTTTTGCCAGGAAACCGTTCGCTCCGCACGCCCAGCCGATTTTGTCATCAGCGAAATCGAGCCCCTCTAACCTCAGGCAAAAATCGTCATCAGCAATAATGCAGGACGAACGCCAGGTTAATCCCCCGTCGTTACTGCGCATGATCGCACTGTAATATCCAATAGCAATAATTAGTGAATCTGAAATCGCTTTAATTTTGTAAAGAGGTTGTGCTGTTGTTTTCGGAACAAGGTTCCAACTATTACCAAAATCGGCGGAATACTGAATAATTCCCATTCCGCCAAATGACCAAAATTTACGGCCTGAAATAGCAACATCCTGGGTTTCATTGGCAAATTGTCGTTGAAGCCGAGTCCAGTTGTCCCCATCATTAGTCACAAAAACAACACCTTTTGCACCGGCAGCAATCCCTCTTTTGCCGGAATCAAATTTTAGTGATTTCAAATTTTCAAATAACGTGACATCGATATCCTCGCGTTCCCAGGTAACGCCACCATCCTTTGATATGAGAAGATAGGTACTAACCTTTTTGTAGCAGGAGGCGTCTCCGACCGCCCATGCGATTTGACTGTCCACCATCCAAACATTGTTTATATTTCTTGCTTCGATATTTGGAACCTGTTCAGATTTCTGCCAGGTATGGCCGTCTGTTGTATAGAAGATTGTTTGATCGTCACAAACCGCGATACCTTTTAAGTGGTTAACCATGTAAATACCATTTATTTGTTTTGTGTTTTCGATAGAACATGATTGCCAGGATTCATGATCCACTGTTTTATAAATGATGCCGTCATTCCCGGCGCACCATGCATGGTCGGAATCGACTGCAGATATTGTATTGATTTGATAAAGGAGGTTTATGGATTGCATGATCCAGTTTTTCCCGCCGTCATTTGTGAACAAAACAATCGAAGGTAGTGTTCTTCCGCCGCCAACTGCCCAGCCGATATTTTCATCAACGAAATCGACATCATAGAGGTTGAAATCAATATCACTGGCATAAGCCTGAAATTCCCAGGTTTTCCATCCATCGGTTGTTTTTAAAATTATGGCATTATTGCAAACTGCCCAACCAGTCAGGCCATCTTCCAACATATCCACGGCATTAAGGGAATAAGGGATGTCGATCGTATTTGCTGTCTGCCAGCTATGAGCATGCGCATTGATTGTCATGGTGAAAAGTAGAAGCACAAGTCCGACTTTTATTGATATGTGCATGACATTACCTCTTTTTTTCGATAAATATTTTTTATGAATAAATTGCAATTATTTGTGAAGTGAATCATATTTTTGTGAAAAGGCAAGAGGGATAACTGACATTCGCATAAAATTTAAATCTATTGGCTTAGCTGAATTGTGATGGATTGTAATTGCATTACTTATGCCGCATCAATGAAAAGCCTTCCACTCCAGCGGATTTATCTGAAATGAAAATAGGAAATATATTATATAAAGTCAAGGTTTAATATAATACCTGAATTTCTAAAATAGAAATTAAATATCTGTTCCGGAGTGAATTGCTCCTGTGCATCGCGGGCGCATCTATGCGATTCAGTGTAATACAACATTAACAGGCTGTAAAAGAACTACCCTTGCGAACGTTATAAAAAATGGAACAGGTTTTATATTGTTAAAATTTATGTAATTATCTTTAAATATCATATCTACAAAATCTTTGCAAGGGTTTTTCCTGATGTTATTTTTCTATTTTGAATTAAGCGCTATTTCGTGTGTTTCGTGGGTAATAAATCTATTTTTTCATTATTATAATTCATTATAGAAATTTAGGGTTTAAATTATTTCTGATAGATATTGTACGTATTTAGCAATCGATAAATTGTCATCCGATTGACCTTTGCATATTTAGCCACTTTTGATATATTACCATTGCACCTGGAGAGTAGCGCCTGGAGATACGCTTTTTCAAATTGACTGATCCATTTTTTTCGAGCTTCTTTGAGTGGTAAATTATTTTTTAAAGTTAGATTGTTAGCAGCCTGGTAGTCACGGATATCCTGAGGCAGGTCTTCCGGAAGTATTGTTGATTTATGCAGAGATTCTACTAAACCTCTGATTACTGTCTCGAGTTCATTAACATTGCCGGGCCAACTATATTGTTCAAGAATATTAATGGAATCATTTGAGAATTTCATATTTTTTTGCTTTTTGTATTTATTTAAAAAGTGAAGTACCATTGGTGCAATATCATCCTTCCGCTCGTTGAGGCGCGGGATGTTAATTTTAAAAATTCTTTTATGATCAAAATTAATTCTTAAATTGTTCATAAATGTATTCTCAGAAATATTGTTGTCGATTCCGATAATGACACGGGTATCACAAGATGCAACTCGAACACTGTTGGATTTTTGATAGCGGTTTGTTAATAAAAAGTGAATGATTTTACTTTGCAAGCGCTCGTTAAATGTATTAAAATCGCATAGATAAAGAGTTCCGCGATCAGCCTTTTTAAGAAGGCCATTACTCGATTGTGTTGAAACAGGGAACGAGTTTTCTTTATAACCAAATAGTAAATTTTCTAATAAAGAATTTTGTAAGCCATTTCCATGAAAGGGAATGAAAGGATTTTTAGCTCGATCACTGTTGAAGTGTAGCGCACTGGCGATTATTTCTTTTTCTGTTCCGGGCGCGCCGAAAAGAAAAATATGGGCGTTTGTACAAGCATGTTTTTTAAGCTTTTCTAAAAGAGTTCGCATTTTGGATGAAATCGCGATGATGTTTGAGAAATCGTAGTCAGTCTTAAGTTGTGACTTTAGCCGATTGTTTTCCTGTTCCAGTGTTTCAATCCGCATTTGATGATGGTAATGTTTCGAGTGTAATAAAACGAGATTTTCAATGATTTCAAAAAGTTCTTGAAAACTGAATGGTTTGGATAAAAACAAATCCACTCCCATTTTTCGTAAATCATCCTGTGGAATAAGGTCTTTGCGTAAAGATGAAAGCATAATGACCGGTATGGATTTAACGTTACGATATAGAGGATTTGAGGCGAGTATCGACATGAATTTGTAACCGTTCATTGCAGGCATCATATAATCCAGAATAATTAAATCAATGTTTTTTTGCAGAATAAGATTTAATCCTTCGTTACCATCCCCTGCTGTTATCAAATTATCGTGTGTCTTTTCAAAATATTTTTTAAAAATAAATTGTTGATCAACGTTATCATCAATTAATAAAATATTGTACTGACTTTCCATAACTATCCTCAGAGTTGCTTGATTGTTGGTGAATAGTTTTGATACTTTCAAAATTAATGCCAAAAGCGAAAAATTTTTTTATTAATTTTGAAGTGCCTTAAACGCTTTGAGATACACTTACATTAAGTGATGTTATCGAATAATTGGTTGTGTATTATTGTCCGTTTTTGAAACAAATGTCAGGAGGTTATACGTTGTTGCTCAAACTTAATATTTCTGATTATTTTAAAATTATGCTTTGGATTTAAATAATCAATTCTTATATTATGACAATAAAAAAAGTCTGTTTTATTAACGAAAGGATTCTGACTTATGGCTGAACACAAACCATTTGTCCCTGCAAATGTTACCTTGCGTGATTTTAATGTGAAAACTGTTGTAATCGGTGTGATATTAGGTGCGGTTTTCGGAAGTGCAAACGCATATTTGGGATTACTGGTCGGTTTAACTATTAGTACAGCGATTCCGCTGGCAGTTGTTTCTGTGGCGATTTTACGGATTCTTACTCCAATATTTGGCAAGCCAACAATTTTGGAGTGTAATATTTCTCAAACAACTGGGTCCGCAAGTTCATCTCTGGCATCCGGTATTATTTTCACAATACCAGCGCTATTTATTTGGAAACAAGACCCAACCCTGTTACAAATGACATTGCTTGCAATCACCGGTGGTGTTACCGGCGTGCTGTTTATGATTCCGCTGCGTGGATTCCTGATAGTGAAGGAACATTACAATTTACCATATCCGGAGGGCACAGCAAGCGCTGAAGTACTAATCGCAGCATCAGAGGGAGGATCCTCCGCTAAAAATGTGTTCGTTGGCCTGGGTATTGGCGCATTGTACAAAAGTTTAATTTCATTATTTTATTTCTGGCCGAGCAAAGTAAAAATGGTATTACCATTTATAAAGAAAGCGGAAATAGGCGTCTCCACTACACCGGCCCTGATTGGGGTGGGTTATATTTTAGGGCTGAGAATTGGTGCGATAATGGTTGGCGGGGGATTGATTTCATGGGTTGTTATCATTCCGATTATTGCTCATTATTTTGGCGACGCAACGATCTGGCCAGATACTTACGAGTATTTAAAGTTAAAAGGACTCGATCCGGCAATTACCACGATCGGGGGATTGTCGCCAAAAGAAATCTGGGAAGGTTATATCCGAATTATCGGCGCCGGCGCTGTTGCGGCAGCAGGAATTATTACTGTTATAAAGTCCATTCCTACCATGATCGAGTCTCTTAAAATTGGAATCAAAGAATTAAAATCAAGCGCCGCAAAATTAAACGAAGGCCGGATTCGGACTGAACAGGATTTGCAATTGAAATTTGTGATTATGGGGATTTCAATTGTAGTGCTTTTAATTACAGTTATCCCGGGAATTATTGGGCAGCATACTTTTATGTTGATGCGATTTATAAGTGCACTGGCAATAGCGGCCTTTTCATTTGCCTTTGTAACAGTATCTTCGCGAATTGTCGGGATGATTGGCGTGTCATCTAATCCGACTTCGGGAATGGCGATTGTTACTTTGTTGGGAACTGGTTTGGTGTTTAAATTAATCGGTTGGACAGATATCACCGGAAAAGTAACCGCGTTAACTATCGGTACAATCGTTTGCATTGCAGCGTCCATCGCCGGAGATATTTCTCAGGATTTGAAAACCGGCTTTCTGGTTGGAGCGACCCCGCGTAAACAACAGATAAGCGAATTGATCGGAGCAATCGGTTCTGCCTTTTTCGTTTGTCTGGCAGTTTTTTATCTCGGAAAAGCCTATGGTTTTGGGACTGACGCACTTCCGGCGCCACAAGCCACGTTAATGAAAACAGTCCTTGATGGCGTTTTGGGAGGTAATTTGCACTGGGACCTTGTCGCTATCGGAGCTGCATTTGCCGTAGCAATTGTTTTATTCAAAATTCCACCATTACCATTTGCAGTGGGCATGTATTTGCCGCTTTATACCATGACCCCGGTGTTCATCGGTGGATTGTTACGATATATTGTTGAGAAAAAATTTGGAGCAGAAAAACAGGAAAAAGGAAAGGATCAGGGTATTTTGCTTGGTTCCGGTTTTATCGCAGGTGAGGGATTGATGGGAGTCGTCATTGCGATTATTGCAGTTGCGGTTTCCAGAATACCGAAATATTTGGAAATACAATATCCCACAGAATGGCTGGGACAGCTTGTTTCAGTAGCTGCTTTCACCTTGTTGGGATGGTACTTATATAAAGTGGCAGTGAGTACGCGGAAGAACAAAAAATAATCATTACGCGGATATAAACAATCAGACGCGTGAGTTTAAAAAATATTTCTGAATAAAATTGATAATGTAATAAAAACGGCATAGTTCATCGATTCGGGCTGTGCCGTTCTCGTTTTGAAGAATTTATCCTTGCTAAAATAGAATAAAAACAAGTTGACATTTATTGAAATCTTTGTTATAATGAAAAACATAAACAAAAATGAGGCGCTATTTTCGATGGCGATTATTATGAAAAAAATATATCTATTTTTGATTATTTCTTGGCTTGTAGCACGCTTAAAATTGACGATTGAGCTATCACGACTGGCAATTTTTAAACTTATGCCAAAAGCACAAATCCATGAAGTGTCTAATATTTCAAAATCATTGCCGCTAACTTTGTGGAATTATGAAGAAAATAGGGTAAGCTTTTTATGCTTCGATCCATTAGAAAATCAGTTTTTGATAAATGAATTTCCGCCAATTAGCGGAAATTAAAAAGTAAATTATACAAGTATAGTGAGCAGGTAATGAGCGCAGATAATGTAAAGCGTGCAAAGTTATGTCCGAATTGCGGGAAATTAATTAATGCCGATGCAAAAGAATGTATTCATTGTGGATATAAAAATCCCGGAAAAACGAATTTAGGTAGTTTAATTTCAAGCTTGTTTTACGGAAAAGTGAGTTTTATCCAATCAGTAACCCTGGTATGTATGTCTTTATACATTCTCAGTATCTTTCTCGACCCATCCGCTATTTTAAAACAAGCCGGTATTTTTAATCTGCTATCTCCAAGTTTATTAAGTCTTGATAAACTGGGTATGACAGGCAGTTATGCAATGGCCAGGGGTCGTTTTTGGACATTAATAACCGCGATTTATTTACACGGCAGTTTATTGCATATTGTTTTTAATTTATTATGGATTCGTCAGTTAGGCCCGGCTGTGGAGGAGCTGTTTGGTGTTTCCCGTCTGATACTTATTTTTACATTTTCTGGAGTTGCCGGCTTTATTATCTCCAATCTAATTGGAATACAGTTTACGATAGGCGCCAGTGGCTCCATTTTTGGATTGCTGGGCGCTTTGATTTATTATGGTCGTCATCGTGGTGGTGTGTTTGGGCAGGCGCTGTTTCGGCAACTTATGGGATGGGCTGTTATTCTGTTTCTATTTGGATTTATGATGTCAGGTATTAATAATTATGCACACGGTGGTGGGTTCGTGGGTGGCTATCTTACAGCACGATTGTTTGGCTATTTGGAGCTAAACCGAGAAACCCCGCTTATTAAAAAGCTGGCGGCTGTTACAATTATCGTGACTGTGCTTTCGTTTGTATTCGCAATTATAAGTACTTTCAGATAATCCTGGTTATTAATACTTACCATTTCTTAATGTGATTTAAAGATTTTCTTTATGAACGAATAATATAAAATGGAAGTAAATTTATGTTATTTATACAAAGATAGTCTAACATAAATATTTGAAAAAGTATTTGACTATTTAAAAAAATATGATTATTTTAGGCATAAATAATTTACGATAAAAATAAATAGACTAAACTATTATAATTAGGAGGTTTATTATGAAAGCTGTTATTGATTCAGATCTCTGTACTGCATGTGAATTGTGCGTCGATATTTGTTCCGACGTGTTTGAAATGGGCGATGATGTAGCAATTGTAAAAGTCGATACAGTTCCTGCTGATCTGGAAGATGATGTGAGAGAAGCTGCAGAAAGTTGTCCGGCAGAAGCTATCAGCATTGAAGAATAAATATATCTCTTAAAATATGTTTATCTAAGGGCAGAACCTAATTCTGCCCTTTGTTGTTTATATGTACCCCTCCGGTTTATGTAGCAACTTTGTTTTTTTACTTGATTTTCGAGAATATTTAGTTTAAATTATCGTAACGTAATTTAAACATTTTTTATATTATAAAGGGCTTTAATTATGTTACGTAAAATGATATGCACGTTTATTCTCCTTGTGGGTTTCTACAACACATCCCTTTACGCACAACTGGATAATTATAGGATTTCTAATGTTAAAGATTTTAAGCCTGTTTTTTTAGTTGATATGCCCACCGCGAATATATTAACAGATGAGAGCGAGAACAATCGGGAACCGGCTAAATATTTTTTATTAACACTGCGCGTGTATAAACTTGGTGGAATGAACGGCGGGTTAATGGTTGGCTTAACCAGGCATTTGATGTTTGGAGTTTCTTATGGTGGACAAAATTTGATTGGGGAAGGAAAAATTAATTGGAATCCTTCGCCGGGCATCAGTGTTCGCTATAAACTTTTTAGCGAAAGGTACCCTTTTCCTCCGGAAATTTCAATCGGTTATAATTCACAAGGATGGGGCAGTTACGATGAGGACTTGAAACGGTACGAAATTAAATCACCGGGTCTTTATCTGGTGATGAGCAAAAATTATTCCAATGCGATTGGTAATCTTGGATTTCATGGTGGAGTAAATTACAGCCAGGAAAATCAGGGTGGAGATAAAGATTTAAATATATTTTTAGGCGCACATCTAATTTTAGAAGAAGAACTTTCCCTTGTGTGGGAATACGATTTTGGAACAAATGATAATGATGAAAAGTCTTATGGAGCAGGAAAAGGGTACATGAATGTAGGGATCCGATGGTTATTTGCTCGTCAATTAATTCTTGAGTTCTCTGCTAAAAATTTGCTTAATAATAAAAAGGGCGAGGACGGAAAGGCCGAACCATTATCAAACAGAGAAATGAAAATTATATACCGTCAGGAATTATAATAAAATTCAGGACATAGTGATGACGAATAAAATTAAAATGATCACTCTTTTGTTTATTAGCATGTACGTATTTGGATGTTATACTGTAATAACACACCCCCAAATTTCTGAGGACATAATTAGCGAAAATGAATATATGGATGATAATGTAACGCATTTTGATGAGTGTACCCAATGTCATAATAATTTTGATCGCTTTCGTCCTTTTAAAGAAAATTATCATACAATGTTAAGTAATGATTATGATAATTATGACTGGCAATATTATTATACCATGCCCTGGTGGGAAGAAGATCGATATTTTTCTCTGGTAAATACCGGGCAGAAAAGCAGAAAACTACCGCCAACTCAGAAACGATCTGTTGGGCAAAGAAATAACTCTGTACCAACAACTTCTACTACTGCGCCATCTCAACCAGGCAATTTAAGTAAATCTGTCCCTCCTGATAATAATGTAACGACAACCACAGAAAAGAAAACCAGTGATACAAATAAACGAACCTCATCTCGCCGAAGCACTGGCACTGAACTTAAGAAAAAGAAAAAGTCATCCGGGAGTGACAAGAAATAGCCAGTTTTTTAAAAATAGCCGTAATATACAGGAGGTGAAATGCTGCGAGGAATCAAAATTGCGTTAGGATTATTGATTGTATTCGGAATTACGGCAATTGTTGTTATAGTGCTTTCGATTCGATTAGCAAAGGATTCATTGCCACAAACTGATGGTACAATTAAATTATATGGACTTCGATCATCATGCAAAATATACCGTGATGATTTTGGCGTCCCACATATTATTGCCAGAAATGAAGAAGATCTTTTTTTTGCTTTAGGATATGTTCATGCACAAGATCGGTTGTGGCAGATGGATTTCCATCGTCGGGTGGCAACAGGAACGCTTTCTGAAATTTATGGTGAACGAACGATCCGTAGTGACAAATTTTATCGGACAATTGGTTTATATGATATCGCTCAAAAAATTGCAACGAATTTAACTCCAGAATCACGCAATTTACTGTTTCATTACATTGCTGGTATAAATAATTACATCAAAAAAAATTATAATAATTTACCCATCGAATTTGCCCAACTGAAATATCGGCCAGAACCCTGGAAAATACAAGATATTATCGCATTACAAAGACTCGTCGCGTGGGAGTGTTCAAAATCACGATATTACGATCTGTTAATCGGCAACCTGGTCGCGAAATGTGGTTATCGAAAAGTGAATGAGTTATATCCGGGATATTTGAAAACACAATCATCTTTCCTGGCGAATCAATTAAAAGCAGCTCAAAATCTTATCCTCGATGTGACTGATTTTATGTTTAAAGTGCCTGAATTTGGGTTCTCATTTTTTGCAAATCAGATGTTTTGTGTAAATGGGGAAAAAACCATCACAGGAAAACCGATATGTGCCTTTGCTCCCATTCAAAAACCTGCGTTACCTTCAAATTGGTACGAGGTACATCTTGTCGCCCCTTTTATTAATAGCTACGGATTGACAATGCCCGGGTTGCCTGCACTTATGTCTTCCTTCAATGATAATTTTATCTGGATTTTGGCGTCGCTAAACTCCGATGATCTTGATTTTTATATCGAACAAGTCGATTCTTTTCGCTATTTTTATAAAAATAGATGGTATCCACTGGAAACGAAAACAGAAATTATTAAAATTAAAGATAATGAACCACTGGAACTACTGGTGCGTACTACAAAACACGGCCCGATTGTTTCCGATTTGCTGAACAAAACTTATGCGAACGGTTTCGCAATGTCTGTTAAATGGCTTGGCCAAGAATTGACAGATGATTTTTCCGGATATTATCATCTGTTAAAATCGAGAAATGTAAACGATTTACCGGATGCCGCACATTCGATGAAAGTGCCGGCTTATAAAATAATGTATGCAGATACAACAAATAATATCGGATTAAAAGTGGTTGGAATGCTGCTTAACAGACCAATCGGGGAGGCCGCTGTGCCACTCCCTGGTTGGAACAGTCGATATGATTGGCCAGACTTTATGCCGCAAAGTCGTTTAGACCGCTATGTAATTGTTGATAAAAAATATATATTTGCAGATAATACAACAGACGATTCTATCGATGAATTACAGATTACATCTTATTTAGCGCCTGAATGTCGCTTTAATCATTTCAGAGAAACGATAGAGTCCGATGATAAAATTACTATTGCTATGATTAAAGGGGTTCAGAATGAAATATATTCGCGACAAGCAAAATCGCTGGTTCCTCATTTTTTGAAGGTACTGCAATCTGTTCCCGATCACAGCAATCTCCAAACATTCTTTATTGATAATTTGGAGCAATGGAATTATTCTATGAATAAAAAGAAAATTGCTCCGACTATTTATAATATGTGTGTTGTGAGGCTTATGGAACAGATTTTTAAAGACGAGATGGGAGATTCGCTTTTTTCTTTTTTTACTGAGACCCCGGAGGCAATAGCCGCGTCTCTAACAAATATAAATGAAACAACATGGATAGACGATATTAGGACAACTGAAAACGAAAATTTAGATAGTATAATTTTAAGAAGTCTTGATGTTGCTTATCAATCTTTAGTACAAAAATATGGGGACATAGTAGATGACTGGCGATGGGGCAAGGTTCATCAAATGTATTATGTGCATGAACTCGGTAAAGAATATCCGGATAATTGGGTGTTTAATATTGAATCAGTCTCATTAAACGGGGCGAATTGTACAATCGATAACAGTGCGTATGAAGTGAGACGGTTGTTCAATGTTGCAGCAATTACCACCTGTCGCGGTATTGTTGATCTTTCACATATTGAGAATTCACAGATGATTATTTCGGTTGGCCAGTCCGGTCAACCGCTGGATGAGCATTACAAAGACCAGTTTTTACTATGGCAAAAAGGGCTCTATCGAAATATTATATTTAATCAGGAGACGATACAACATTCGGGTTACAACCTGTTAGTTTTAAAACCAAATTAAAGGCTTGTTCAATGGAGCAAAAATTAATTAAGGATTTGAAACCAGGTGATTCTGTATTAACTTTTTTTGTGATTCGTAAAAAAGAAATCAAACAAAAAAAGTCAAACGGAGATCTATATCTATCTTTTGAATTTGGTGATCGTTCCGGAAGAATTCGAGGATCAGTGTGGGAAAACGTGGAAAAATTATATCAGGAATTTCATGTTTCCGATGTGGTGAAAGTCAAGGGAAAAGTGATCAGTTATCGCGAAGAAGCCCATCTTTCTATTGGAAAAATGCGAAAAACAATTACGTCAGACAATATCCGCCCGCAGCAATTCCTTCCTGAAAGCAATACTGATAATAAAGAAATAGATCGTGAATTAATGGATTGGATTGCCAGCATTCATAATGCCCATATCAAAACCCTATTAGAGGGGATTTTCAATGATCCGGAAATAAGGGAAAAATTCATGTTTGCACCAGCCGCCAAATTGTGGCATCATAATTATTTGGGCGGATTGGCGGAACATACATTATCTCTGATAAATCTGTGCCATCAATTACATCAACTCTATCCTCAACTAAATCGGGATGTTTTATTAGCCGCCGCGTTACTGCACGATCTTGGCAAAATTTATGAGTTGGAAACCAAAGGATTTATTAATTATTCTGCTGAAGGTCGTTTGATAGGCCATATTTCCATGGCATGCGAAATCGTGAACGATAAAACAAAAAACATAAAAGATTTTCCCGACACCATAAAACAACAACTATTACATTGTATTTTAAGCCACCATGGCAAGCAGGAATACGGTTCCCCGGTTGTGCCGATGACTTTAGAAGCGCTGGTATTGAATTATGCGGATGAACTTGATTCAACGATTGCTGCATTTATGCGCATTAAAAAGAAAGATCACGAACCAGGAAAACAATGGAGTAATTATGTGAATTTGCTGGATCGTTTTCTATATATCGAAGATTTGTCAGAACATAAATCTTCCGATTGAGAGGGATGCATGTGCGGCAGACTGATTGCCTTGGAGATAATCTATCTCAAAAGTAGTCCCGAAGCAGCTTTAGCGAGAAATAGTCTACAATTAATTCATTGCCCAAATCGTTTTTAGTAGACTCCATTAGACGCCTTAGTTAAAACGCTAAAACTGCTTCAGGTATCCCTCCGAAATTAAATCAATTGTCATTTTTTATTTATTTTATAATTTTACAGTATCCCCTTCAATGATCATACCAAAGATATGATTTTGTTAAAATGTCTGTTATTAATGTAGTTATAAAAATCAGATCGTTTCGCTTTCTTTATCATTTTGATACTGCAACCAAAAATTTATTAAATTGAGAATTCAACATCCTGGTTTAATTAAATGCAGGCTATTTAAAAATTTAATTTCGATCTCGAAACTTTTACATCTATTTTACGTTTTAAAAACCAGTATTTCGATATTTAATGGAGGGATTATGGATAATATCACTGCTGAAAAAAGCAACCATATAAGTACATTTGAAAAAATAGTAAATGTATTCGTAGAACCAAAAACAACATTCCAAAGCCTAAATCAAAATCCGGATTGGTTTGTGCCGATGATTATCGTTCTTGCAATCGTTGTCTTGTTTACGACGATTATTATGCCAATTGTATTGCCCGAGCAGATGGAACAACAAAAAACAAAAATGGCAGAAAAGGGAATGAGTGACAAAGAAATTGCAAATGCCGTGGCAATCGGGCAAAAAGTTGGGAGAATCGTCGGTCCTATATCGGCGAGTATTGTAATGATAATATATTTACTTGCTGTTTCCGGCATTTTGTTATTCACCGGAAATATAATTATCGGCGGCGAAACCAGTTTCAAAAAAGTGCTATCCGTTGTAGCGTATTCATCTTTGATTGGCAGTTTGGGATCACTTTTAGTTTTGCCTCTTATTCTCGCTAAGAAGACCATGCATGTCGGTTACAACCTGGCAGCTTTCATGGCCTCGGATGCGCATAAAACTCCGCTGTACCAATTTTTATCAAAAATAGATTTCTTTGCAATTTGGCAGGTCATCGTAATCGGGATCGGCTTGTCTGTCATTTATAGATTCACTCCCAAAAAATCAATATCAATGGTTGCGATTTTATATGTATTTTACGTTGTTATTTCAGTTGTGATAACAAGTGTATTTTAAATTCATATCAGTTAAATTTTATAAGGGTTTATATGATGAAAAGCAGAATTTTGTTCATCGGGTTCATCATCGCTTCTGTAATATCAGGTAGTTTGGATCTTCATGCCCGGGGTAAAGTCCATTCGGTTAATGATTGTATAAAAATTGCCCTAAAGAATAATACAGAGATTGTTTCAGCACAAAGCAATTATCAGATGTCGCAGGCTGGTTTAAAATCTGCCTGGGGCAATTTTATGCCATCAATTACTGCTTCAGCACAATGGCGTCGCCGAAATGAAGATTTGATTATGTTTCGGTTTAAAGACTTTGTTCAGTCAAAAGATTCGTACTATTACGGTGTGGAGATAAGTCAGCCACTTTTTACCGGTTTTGGAAATTACGCATCATTAAAACAAAGCCGGGCCGAAGAAAAGATGGCTCAAAATTATCTGACTGCCACCCAACAACAAACCGTACTGGAGGTTAAATTAAAATATTATGCTGTATTAAAAGCAATAGAGCTTTTAAAAGTGTCTCAAGAAGTGCTTCATGCCAGTGAGCAGGAATTGAAACGAATTGAGGCAATGGAAGAAATTGGATCTGCCTCCCGTGCCGAAGTATATCAACAAAAGGTGCGGGTCGGCGAATATAAACTGTTACTAATCGACGCCCGAAATTCGCTGAGTACTGCAAAAGCGGAGCTAAACCACACCTTAGGTATTGACGTTAACACTGAACTCAATCTCGAGGAAGAAATTTTAGAGGTTACTGATATTGATGTCAATTTCGAGGCGCTTGTAAATAAAGCACTAAATAACCGTGTGGATTATAAAGCTGCTCAGCAGAATGTGAATAGCGCTACAGCCAATATCACAATTCAAAAAAGCGGATACTTTCCATCTATATCCTTGAACGCTGATTATAGCTGGTTCGATGTTGAGCTCCCCCAGACTTCCAGAGCGTTGAAGGAATTTGATAATTATAGTATAAGTTTGAATATGGGCATGACTATTTTTCAGGGATTTAAAACAAGAGCCAGAGTGAACAGTGCCAAAGCATCGCTAATAAAGGCCGAGGCAGAGCTGGAACAGACAAAACGTCAGGTTATGCTGGACGTAAAAACAGCAGTGCTCCATCTTCAAAAGGCGGCCGAAAATATAGAAATAACAAAGGAGAATTTAGCGTCCGCAGAAGAAGATTACCGTCTCGCATCGGAACGATACCGGGTGGGCTCCGGAACTTTGCTCGAGCAAATGAACGCAGAAAGCTCTCTCAGTCGCGCAAAAGCAAACAGAATTGAAGCACTATATGATTATCAATATTATGTGGCAGCTCTTGAATTAGCTGTTGGTAATTTAAAAGTTGTTTTTTAGAATGTTTTTGTTGACAATTGGTTTAAGAGAACCAAAAGGAATTTATGGTTAACAGGGAGATTTGAATGTCGAAAAAAAAGAAAATATTTTTGTTTCTGGGTGGTCTTATTATTATCATCATTTTTATCGCAGTCAATTTGCTTAAAAGCAAGGGGGGACATATTGAGGTGCAGGTGGCGGAAGTTGAGAGAGGCTCGATTACGCAAACAGTTTCCGGATCCGGAAAAATTCGGCCTGAGGTTGAAGTAAAAATTTCCGCGAATGTAAGTGCGGAAATTATCGGATTATATGTTAAAGAAGGAGATTTGGTTCAAAAAGGCGACTTGCTCGTGGAACTGGATAGCAAGCGTTATGAAGCAGCTTTGGAACGGGCAAAATCCAACCTGAAATCGGCTCAGGCGAATTTGCAAAAAGCTAAGTCTGATTATAGACGAACGCTGGATTTGTATAATAAAAAGTTGATTTCTGATGCAGAAAAAGAGAGCGCAGAAGCTTCTTTGCTGTTAGCAGAAAGCGAGGTCGAACAAGCGCGGGCAAGTTTAGAGGAAACAGATGATCAATTAAGAAAAACGAAAATTTTTTCGCCCATAACAGGTACAGTTTCTGAGTTGAATAAAGAATTGGGAGAAATTGCACTGGGTTCCACTTTTCAGGCGGATGTAATAATGGTTGTGGCAGATTTGTCGAATATGGAGGTGGTCGCTGATATTGATGAGAATGATGTGGTTCTGGTTTCAATTGGTGATTCAACCAATATTGAGGTTGATGCAATTCCGGATACGACCTTTTTAGGAGTCGTTACGGAAATAGCGCATTCTGCCACTACACGAGGCCTGGGAACGCAAGAAGAAGTCACGAATTTTGAGGTTAAGATAGCAATGATTAATTCGGTGGAAAAATTACGTCCGGGGATGTCTGCAACAGTCGATATAAAAACCGAAACCAGACGTGATATTTTGTATGTGCCTATTCAAGCTGTTACTGTTCGATTGCCGGATGAAATAAAAAGCGTAAACAAAGATGGAAAAGATGCAGGCAAAGGGGAAAGCGCTGAACCAATGGATGCTGATAAAAAAATGATTGAAGTAGTATTTGTCGTTGAGGATGAGACTGCGAAAACAGTTCCGGTGAAAACCGGAATAAGTAATGATACAGATATTGAGATAAAATCTGGTCTGGAAGAAGGTCAAAAAATTGTTATCGGCAGCTATCGGGCGATCTCTAAAACATTGAAAGATGAAAGCCTTGTTAAGGTGGCTGATAAAACTAAATTGTCAAAATAGTTTTAATTTATAGAGGTATTCCATGTTGATTGATATCGAAGACATTGAGAAAATTTACACGGTTGGTACAGTCGAAGTCCATGCGTTACGTGGTGTTAATTTGCAGATAGAAGACAATGAATACATTGCTATTATGGGGCCGTCTGGATCCGGAAAATCTACGTTAATGAATATCCTGGGGTGTCTGGATACGCCGTCTTCTGGTGAGTATCAGTTTAGCGGAGAAGCGGTTAGCAAAATGAATGATAATCAACTTGCGGAAATCAGGAACCGCGAGATTGGCTTTGTATTTCAGACATTCAATTTGTTGCCCAGAGCATCTGCTTTACACAACGTAGAATTACCGCTTATTTATAATGGTACTCCATCTTCCAGGCGTAAAAAAATTGCCAGAGAAGCGCTGGAACGGGTTGGTCTGGCAGATCGAATGGATCATAAACCAAACGAGCTATCCGGTGGACAACGTCAGCGTGTGGCCATTGCCCGGGCCCTGGTAAATAATCCAAAAATTATTTTAGCAGACGAACCCACAGGTAATCTTGATACCAGAACGGGTGAAGAAATCATGGAAGTTTTCGAGGATTTACATGAAGGCGGAAATACGATCATTTTGGTAACGCACGAGGAATATATTGCCGAGCATACCAATAGAATTGTTCGATTGCGTGACGGCAGAATCGAACGAGACGAGGAAATCGCATGAGAATTTTGGTTGAATTGTGGGAAGGCGTGAAAATTGCGCTTGTTGCGTTGCGAACGAATAAAATGCGATCGTTCTTAACAACGCTTGGGATCATTATCGGTATTATGACGGTTATTTCCATTCATGCAATCATAATCGGATTGAATCAAGCTTTTTATTCATCAATTTCTGCGCTTGGTTCAGATACATTATACATTCAAAAATTTGCCTGGGCTTCACGAACAGATTGGCTGAAATCTCTGCATCGAAAAGATATTACAATGAAAGAGGCGGAAGCCATTGATAAATTTGCAACACTTGCTACTGCCGTTGCACCAACAGTAACCACTCAGCGTACTGTTAAATTTAAAAGCGAAAAACTCACTGGAATTCAGGTGATTGGTACAACTGAGGAGTATACAATCACGTCAAGTGTTTATCCTGAAATAGGGCGGCCCTTATCAAAATTAGACGTCGATCACCGCAGAGCTGTTTGTATTATCGGATATGAAATAGCAGATAAAATATTTAAAAATGTAAACCCGTTGGGAAGACGTATTACAATCGGGTTTACTAAATTCAGAGTGATTGGTGTGATGGAAAAACAGGGAAGTATGCTTGGTCATAACCTCGATACTCAGGTTATTATCCCATTTGGACTTTTTCAAAAACTGTATGGCTCCAGACGCTGGGTAACAATTGAAGTGAAAGTGAGCGATCCGGAATTTATTGAGGATGCAAAGGACGAGCTTACTGGTATATTAAGAAGGGTGCGCAAAGTACCGCCGGGCGAAGAAAATGATTTCGCGATTAACCAACAGGATGCAATCGCAGATTTGTATAAAAGTTTAACAACCGCATTATATATCGTTGCTTTTGGAGTGGGCGCCATTTCCCTGATCGTCGGAGGTATCGGAATTATGAATATTATGCTTGTTTCTGTAACCGAGCGTACGAGGGAAATCGGAATCCGTAAAGCAATCGGTGCTCGCAATAAAGATGTTTTATGGCAGTTTTTGGTTGAGTCGGTGATGGTGAGCGCTATCGGTGGCATTATTGGCATCTTGCTGGGTTTTGCGATCGCGAAAACAATTGCTGCTTCAACGTTTTTGTCAGCATCTATTTCAGCAGTTTCAATAATTATCGGAGTAGGTTTTATTGCTCTGGTGGGAATCGCATTCGGCATTTTCCCGGCTTACAAAGCATCCCGCCTGGATCCGATTATTGCCTTACGCCATGAATAACGTATTGAATAAAAAGTAGGAATATGGAATTTAAATCAAGCCTTATCATTGCTATTGACGCGATGCGCAGTAATAAGCTGCGTTCGATTTTAACGACATTGGGTATTATCATTGGGGTGACAACGATTATTGGGATGATGTCGATTGTGCAGGGACTGCAAAATTATATGGTCAGTCAATTATCTATTTTGGGATCAACTACATTTCAGGTACAGAAATTTCCGGCAGTAAATTTTGGCCATTTGGATGAAAAATACAGAAAACGAAAAGACCTGACATTAGAACAGGCGAATGCAATTAAAAGAGCGCAGGCAGTCAAGGCAGTCGGCCCTGAAGCCTGGCAATTCAGACAGGTTGTTAAGCATCAAGACAAAAAAACAAATCCTGACGTATTTATGACAGGCGCCACGCCCGAATTTCAGGCAGCGAACGGGTATTTTGTCGGAGAGGGGCGATTTATTACCTACGAAGATGTCGAATTTAGGCGAAAGGTGATTGTGTTAGGATTGGATGTCGTGGAAATGTTGTTTCCGCATTCTCTGGCCATCGGTCAGGATGTTCGGGTTGGCGCTCAAAAATTCAGAGTCATTGGAACTCTTGAAGAGCAGGGAAGTTCATTTGGTCAAAGCAAAGATAATTATATTATTATCCCGATTACAACTTTTTATAAAATTTATGGGGACAAGAGAAGTCTGAATATCACTGTTCAGGCAAAAAGTGTTGATTTGTTGGAAAACGCTATTGAACAGACAACTGGAATATTGAGAACTGTTCGCAAAGTACCTCCTGGGGAACCAAATGATTTTGAAATTTTTACCAGTCAATCGCTGGTTGACACATTTAACGACATGTCTAAATACGTAAAGATCGCGGCTATTGGCATTGCGCTAATTTCGTTGCTTGTCGGAGGAATCGGAATCATGAATATCATGCTGGTTTCAGTAACAGAGCGAACAAAAGAGATCGGAATTCGCAAATCCATTGGCGCAAAAAAGAAAGATATCCTGTGGCAATTTATTACAGAATCTGTTATATTAGGTAACATTGGCGGACTGATCGGTATTATTTTGGGAATATTTATTGGCATATTTGTGGGACTTGCAACACCATTGCCAACTGCAATTCCAATTTGGGCCATTTTTCTGGGAATCGGTTTTTGTTCGGCGGTCGGATTATTTTTCGGCATTTATCCGGCGGCAAAAGCTGCCAGATTAGACCCGATAGAGGCGCTTCGCTATGAATAATATAGTTCAACAAAATGAAAAACATCCTAAAGAGCAGGAGGTTATAAAGAATGAATATCTCATTAAAAAAGGTTAATGATGTTCTCGTCGTTGCAATGGAAGGCGAGATTATGGGTGGAACAGATGCTGAAAGTTTTAAAAATACAATCTATAAATCAATAGAAGATGATGTGACCAATATTGTTGTTGATCTAAAGAACGCAACGTGGATGAACAGCTCCGGATTGGGAATGTTGATCACAGGCTTAACCACAGCTCGAAGTAGCGGCGGTGATTTATTTCTTGCACAATTATCAGAACGGATTCGGAGACCACTGGAAGTGACAAAATTAGATTCGGTTTTTTCAATTTATGATACAGTAGATGAAGCAATCGCTGGATTTAAATAAATATTAACCAGGTAATTGCGTATTTTAGGAGAAGGAATATGACGCAATATACACGTGAACAAATCGTTGAAAAAGTGAAACAAAAAATCTCTCTTGAAGGTGTGGATTTAGCTGGTATTGACTTATCTTATGAAAATCTAAAAGGTGCAAATTTCGCTGGCGCCAATTTAGTTGAAGCGCATTTACAAAACACAAACCTTGAAGGAGCTAACTTCCGCGGAGCCAACCTTGAACGGGCATTTCTCTTTGGTGCAAACCTTACGAATATAATATTTGATAACGCTAATTTAAAGGATGCGAACTTGCAGGATACAAATTTAGAAAATTCCAGCTTTGTGAATGCAGATATGGAACATATTAAGCTGTTTGGTTCACAAATGGAAAATTCAAACTTTGAAAACGCGAACCTGAAAATAGCGCGTATGAAACGAGCGTCACTCAAAAAAGCGAATTTTAAAGGAGCGAATCTGAGCGGAGCGCATTTGGAACGGTCAGACCTTACAAATGCTAATTTTGCAAACGCTGATCTAACGGATTCTCATTTAAAAAGCGCGAAGACAAATAATGCAAATTTTGAAGGCGCAAAAACCGAAGGTATGCAACAATAGAAAATTATTAGAAAATTGCCTGTCAAATAATGTTTAGCACGATTTTTGTTGAAACATATCATATTTTTAATATGATATTTTTTTTGAGGCTCGTTTGTGAATAGAAAAGAAATATGTGCTGCATTACTTACGGCTGTGGTAACAATTTATTTTTCCGCTTGTTCGTGTTGTTTCTCTCAAAATATAGCTCATCCGGTTTCTTCAAAAAATTCAATCAATAAAATGCACTATGCAACAGTTGAAGTATTGGTTGTTTTTTACATAAATACTGTTGCGTCCCAAATATCCCCGGACGAAATCAACCGGATGAAAAACGGAATCCATCTTGCCAGGGAGTTCTTTTGGCGAAATTCAGGCGCAAAATTAAATTTGACGATCAGCTATCTTGAAATCCGGGATTTTAAATCCAACTTATTTTTCCAGCATGATGGATCATTCGTGCCAGAATATGTTCAACAGGACATCCGACAAACCGACATTGAGGTGGATCGGTATGGCATAATTGTGATAATTTATCCGCCGCCAACAGGAACTGGTAATTATAGCGAAATGCAGGTTATTCAGGAATCTGCTTATGCCTTTATCCGTTATCCGTTTCCAAAAGATGGGACCTATCCGGTATCCGGCAAATCAGTTGATCATTTTAGTGTATGGCCGTTTGTTCATGAACTGCAACGAAGTCTTAGACACGTTTATTCTGAGAAATGTGGCGCCTCTGCAATGTGGGATGGGGACGCACCAGTGGATTATGCCAAAAAGTCAGGCGAAAAATTCAGCTATCAGGCTGAGATACTCCGTGCTTTCAATGATTATTTGCACATAAGTGAACCCTGGGGATATGTATCCGAAGCAGTTGATCGTGATTATGATCAATTTCCGGATAATGATCCCGATGTGCCCATGGATGAAAATCGGTTTGGAAGTAATTCGTCCAGCGCTGATACCGACGATGACGGGCTCACTGATTTACAGGAGTACATGGCCAGTATTTATCAGGGAAGTAATCCCCTGAATCCGGATTCTGATTTCGATGAAAAAAATGACGGCCAGGATGAATACCCTCTGAATTATCTTTTTCCTGGTGTTAATAAATTAATACCGGATTTTAGGGGAGAACTTGATTCCCAATATCTTGTGACAGATAAAATGGATTTCTCTTCTTTTTATTTTTCGGGCGGAGATTCATTAACCGCCAAATTTTATATGAGTTGGGATGAGCGCTATCTCTATATATCAACCATTCTTGATGCGCCGGCTGCTCTTCACCTTGATCTTGATTTGAATAATGATGGCTGGTGGAATGGCCGGGATAACTATCGTATCGTTGCAGATCCATTTTCCGCTCGATTGACAGAAATTCGAATAAAAGATGCCACAGCAAGAGCGCGAAAGTTGAGCTTACGTTCAGGACTAAGTGATAATGAAATATGGGATGATGAACCTGAGTATATCTCCCAATTTGGGCGATTGATTGATGAACGCGATGTAAAATTTTCAACCAAAACACAAGAAATGAAATACATGATTAAAATCGCAATTCCGGCGAACAAGTATGTTGCTTTTAAACCGGAACCGGAACGAAAAATTAGCCTTCGAGCATATTTCACTCAAATTGGCGTCGATAATGGAATGTGGGCTACCATTTACGAGCACTATTCCTTTTTTGAATGCATTTTAATAAGATAACTGTTCGGTGATTCTGCAAAGTAAGTTTAAAAAAATCTGCGACATGGGTAGTAAATATGCACAGACGGGTTTCTGGGATCAGGCGGCTGTTATTGGCTGTATAAAATAGATGAAACCACTTCCGCAATTTTTAACTGTTTTGCAAATATATGACCTTGCATGTATAAATGCTTAAAGTAAAAAATCAGGATTAATTGAGATTTGAATTATGAGAGCTTTGCTGATATTATTTATTGCAGTTATAATGTTGTTTTCTAATACAACAACAAAGGGGGATGATTCTGATACAAAACAGGAGATGGTGACAACTGCTCATTATCTTGCAACTAAAGCTGGTTTTGATATTCTGGAAAAAGGCGGAAACGCAGTCGATGCTGCAATCGCAGCGATGTTTACACTTCCAATTGTGGAACCCTGGGCCTCGGGTTTAGGGGGCGGTGGATTTGCAGTGGTGAAAATGAAAGCTGGTTCAGAGCCTCTAATTATTGATTATCGCGAGCAAGCGCCAAGAGGAGCAAATCCAGCGTTGTTATATCGAGATTCTGAATCGTTTCGATATTATGCTTACACCGGGTATCGATCAATTTGTGTTCCGGGAGTGGTTGCCGGGGCAGAATTTTTATTGAATAAATATGGTTCGCTAAGTTTGGAGCACGTTTTACAACCAGTTATTGAAATCGCCAGACAGGGATTTCCCATATCTTATAAATTTTACAAGAAAATAACAGAGTATTATGATCTTATTGATGTGAACCGGACCACGTCTTCCATATATTATCCGAATTACCTGCCGATTGGCGAAGGGGAAATGCTGATGCGGGAGGATCTGGCAAAACTATATGAAAAAATTATTGAAAAAGGATTATCAGATTTTTATCAAGGTGAGATCGCGAATAATATTGTAGAAGATATCCGTCTAAATAGCGGATTGTTAACGATAAAAGATCTGAATTTGTATAGCCCGAAAATACGAAAGCCAGTCAGGGGAAACTACAATGGATACGAAATAGTGACGGTTCCACCGCCAAGTTATGGAGGGGCGGCGCTAATCGAATTGTTGCAAATACTCCAGGGATATAACCTAAAAAAAATGGGCTTTAATAGCGGAGAATATATTCATGTTTTCATCGAGGCGCTAAAACATGTGATAAAAGACAGGGAAACGTATGCCGGTGACCCGGATTTTGGCTCGATCCGCTATGATAACTATATTACAGACCAATACGCACAAAATATTCGCTCCAAAATTGATACACTAAGTGCCGCTAATTTTCCTATTGTGACAGTCGCGTCAAAATATGAAAGTGAAAATGCCTCTCATGTCTCGATTGTTGATAGAAATGGTAACTGTGTCGCTTTTACAAATACGATCAATTTTTACTTTGGATCCGGTGTATCCCACCCTGCTTATGGAATTTTATATAATAACGGATTATTCTATTTTTCACAGGATTCTTTAAATAAAAATGCTGTTGAACCTGGCAAACGTTCTGCTAGTAGTACAGCGCCGACAATCGTTCTTCGCGGAGATAAACCGGTTCTTGTATTAGGCACGTCTGGTGGTGCACGGCTTCTCTCAACGTTTGCGAATATTATTATCGGGGTGATGGATTTTAATATGTCCATCGACGAAGCGATTGATGCACCAAGATTTTTTTATGAAGACGGAAAAATACAAATGGAAACCAGAATTGAATCAGTTACTATTGAATATTTGAAACAACTGGGGCATAAAGTAAATCTGAAAACAGATTATAGCGCTTATTTTGGGATTGCCCAGGGAATCCAAATTAATAATGTGAGCGGGCAATTGATCGGCGCCGCAGACATGCGGGGAGAAGGTAACAAGTACATAAACAATATAAATTAGCGCTGCTCTATTTTATATGCATTGAGAAACGCCACAAGCTCATCCTGATAAGATCGTTTGCGATGATATTCATTTTGATTGACAAAATATTTTTCAACTTCGTCAACACCAGATTGGGACACAGAAAACGCAGCATATCCGTTTTCCCAGGAAAAACGCATTGTTAGAAGCCGATTTTCATTAATCCAGCTTGCCGTCCTGCCTTTAAGTAGTTTTGCTAATTCATCAATCGTATACTCAAAGGGTAAATCTATAAGAACATGGACATGGTTTGAATAGACAAAATTGGCTGTGATGAAAATTTCTTTAAGTGAAGAATATTCAATCAGATAATCTGATACTTTTTGCCGAACATCTGGTTCAAGATTCTTCTGCAAATCAAGAGTCGCCCACATTAAATGAAGCCAGCATCGGCTGTATATCTGTTGAGACATATCGTCTCTCCCAATTGTTTTTTCATTAACTTTTCATAAGCAAAATTAAGTCAAAATATTTCATGCCCTTTATCTCAGGTGTTTGTTAAAACCCGTTCGTTCGCCATTTTTTCTAATTCTTCAATTGTTAACGGCGCGCTGCCTTCCAATCGATTATTTATAAGCAAATACGCGTATTTCTTATTTTTAATTGCTCGTTCGATCAATTTCATGAGGCCTTCCCGAACAGCAGGTTGTCGCTCCACGATTTTATCAAACGGATTGAATTTTTTAACCGACTCATTGTACGCCATTCCTGTTGGAGTCAACATGCGGGCAATGATGAAATCAGCCGTTATAGAATCAAATTCCAATTGTTTGCCAACTGGTGGCATATAAGACCATTGGTTGAAAACATGCGCCACTTTATGTTTCCGCAGAACATCAAAATATCGCGGCACAAGAAAATTTTTATTTCGAATTTCAACACTGTATTGAAAATCAGCAGGCAATTTAGTGAAGAATTCATCCAGCTTTTTTGTAAATTCACTTACCGTCAGATCGGTTTTTTTGATATACGAGAATTCGAAAATAAATGGACCGGTATGATCCATAAACACATTCTGGTATGGTTTAAGAACCGTGTTGATGAATATTTTTTCATTTAAAAAATTCGGATTTAATTTTTCTGCCATCTCATGATGATAATGTTTTTTGGGATAACGGTAAATTGTGATTTCTTCCCAAACTTTGCTGCACGTTTTAAAATGTACCGGAAGCTGTTTTGAATAATGTTCAAGTAATGACTCTGAGGGAGGCTGATAAAAAAACAGATCCATTCCCACGGTTGAAAAACGTCTGTCTGCGGCATACTCCGCAAGGCAGTCTTTCTTGAAACGATGTTCAGGATATTCTTTGAAATAAACGATATCTTTCCACCCCTCATACGCCCATGATGATGTACCAAACATAACATATTTTTTATATTCTTTTAACATAATTATTCCCTGGTACTTAATTTTTTTATAAAATTTTTCAATCCATTTATATAAATATCGCCGGATATCAAAAATCCATCATTATGCCCTCCACTGATTTTTAAGAATTCTTTCGGTTCGTTTGCAATCTGAAAAAGCGTTTTACCAAATTGATAAGGCACAATATCATCCTGAGAACTGTGAATTATTAAAACCGGACAAACCACTTTTTCCAGATAGCTTTGAGTGGAATATTTGAACTTTATCAACCATTTAACCGGCAAAAATCCATAATGCGCCTCTGCCATATCACGGGCAGATGTGAACGCTGATTCAAGGATTAATGCGCCTGGCTGCGTACGCTGTGCCAGCCATGCTGCAATTGAAGCACCGAGAGAACGACCAAATATGATAATTCGTCGCGCATCAATATTTTTTCCCTGTGTCAAATAAGTCCATGCTGCCAGAGCATCCAGATATGTTCCCTGCTCGCTCGGAGTACCGCGACTTTTTCCAAAACCACGGTAATCAAAGATAAAGACATTGTAATCTAATTTTCGGAATATCGCGATAGATTCAAGCCTGTCACTAATATTACCGGCATTCCCGTGATGAAACAGTATTGTTCCTCTACTTTCAGGTGCCGGGATAAACCAGCCATGCAGTTTAATATTATCCTCAGTTGTAAAAAAAATGTCTTCATAATCGAAGCTATAATTATTTGGTGTATACATCAACGTGTTTGTTGGAAAATAGATTAACTTACCCTGGAATAGATAAACAATAATGCATAATCCGCCATACCCGATTGAAAGGATTGTAAAAATCGGGGTAATGGCAGACCATATTTTTTGAAAAAAAAGATTCATATTCAAAACTCAATCAAAAAGGTGTGAATAAATAACGAATCGCTCAGATAAATTAATATAAGATATTTCTGATTAAAACTCAATAAGAAAAATGATATGTAATGCAGAGAAAACAAATATCGAATTTCGCCGAATTCAAATACTAATTTAAATATACAATAGCAATAAAGAAATTGAATATTTAAATTGATTGTTTTTTGAAGAATACGTATATTTAAAAAGTTATAAATAGTAAACACACAAATTGTGAAGACACAGTAAAATGAAACATGGGAGGCGAATAAATGAGTACTCGATTTTTATCTTTTATCATTTGTATAATGTTTATTTTTACATGCAGCATCGCAAATACACAACCAATGTTTCAAGCGGGTGTAAAATTTATTGGAGGATTTCCTCGCGGTGAATTTAATAATCATGTAAAAAATACCGGTATCGGAGGTACAGGGACTTTTTTATATAACTTTGAACACAAGCCGTTTGCTGCTGGCGTATCTCTCGGATTTCTCATTTATGGACGTGATACTCGGACAGAACCATTTAGCAGCACGGTCCAGGATGTCTATGTAGATGTAATAACAACAAATAACATTTTAAAGGGGCACCTGGTGTTGCGGGCGCAATCCCCTGAAGGACTGGGAGGCGGCGCGATTATTCCCTATTTTGATGCGATGTTCGGATTCCACTATTTATTTACAGAAACCAGGGTGCAGGATACAGATGCTTTTGGAACGGGATATGATATCGCCAGTTCCACAAATTACGATGATATTGCGACGAGTTACGGCGGTGGAGGAGGCTTTATGGTTCGAGTTTATGATAGTTCTCGTGATGCCGAGGGAATTGAAGCGGTTTATGTCGATTTTAGCGTACATTATTTAAAAGGGGGGGAAGCTGAATACCTTAAAAAAGATGGCATCATTCGATCCGATGAAAAGGTTACCTATAATCCCAGCAAATCTACAACAAATTTGTTGAATTTTTCTTTAGGAGTTGCCTTTTATTTTTAAAACATGTGAAAAGATTATTAGCAAAGGCTGGCGTGCTTTAGAGACGCCGGTCTTTTTATTAATAACTATCCGGTATTCCAGCATCTGTCCACTTATCGAAAATCATTCATCTTTTTATTGAATTTTAAAGAAAACTTCATAAATTAATAGAAAGTATTTGGATTAAAATAATTAATTGAGGAGAGAGTTATGAATAAACATTTCGTATTGATACTATTAGTTCTTGTATTATGCGTAACTTTTGGTGTTGCCGAAGAGGGGATGTATCCGATGAGTGGAATCCATAAGTTAAATCTAACAGAAAAAGGATTAGCAATTCCGACATCAGAAATTTATAATCCGGACGGCGTCAGTCTAATAGACGGCATTTGTAGAGTGAATGGCTGTACCGGTTCATTTGTTTCGGAAAATGGTTTGATTTTAACAAATCATCATTGTGCTTATCGTGCTGTTCATGCAGCAAGCTCCGCTGATAATGACTATATCCGGAATGGTTTTCTTGCGAAAGATAGAAGCGGAGAGATACATGCAATTAATTACACGGTACGAATTACTGAGTCTTATGAAGATGTTTCAGCCGAAGTGTTGAGCGTTGTCACCGATGAAATGAATTTTTATGAGCGGACAAAGGCCATCGAGAAGAAAATTAAACAGATTGAAAAAGACGCAGAAGATCAAAATCCTGGTAAACGGGCAGATATTGCAGAAATGTTCACCGGGAAAACGTACGTGCTGTTCATCTATGCCTATTTGAAAGATATTCGACTTGTGTACGCTCCGCCACGTTCGATTGGTGAATTTGGCGGTGAGGAAGATAATTGGATCTGGCCGCGTCACACCGGAGATTTCTCGTTTTTAAGAGCCTATACTGCTTCCGACGGCAGCTCGGCCGAATATTCGCCCAACAATGTGCCATACAAGCCGCGAAAGTTTCTAAAAATTGCGCCAGAGGGAGTAAATGAAGAGGATTTCGTTTTTATCTTTGGCTATCCGGGAAGAACGTACCGCCATCGTACGTCGTACTTTTTGGCATACGAAGAGGACATTCGGATGCCACGGGTAGTAAAACTTTACGACTCGCTCATTTCCCTGATGAAAAAAATGGGAGAGAACGACCGTGAAGTCGCTTTAAAACATTTATCGCGTATTAAAGGTCTTTCCAATGTGCTAAAAAATTATCGCGGAAAATTGCTTGGTTTAAAACGGTTGAATCTTGTTGAAAAAAAGCGTCTTAAAGAAAAGGAGTTGATAAAATTTATCCGGTCAGATGAAAAACGAAATAAAAAATATGGAGATATTTTACCTGCTCTTGAAAAGTTATATCTCGATAGACGAGCAACATCCGAATATGAATTTAACCTGCAATATATGCGACAGAATGCGTATATGCTCCGATTCGCTCTCACAGTATATGAAGCAGCGGTTGAACGCCAGAAAAAAGATATCGAACGCGAATCCGCGTATATGGATAAAAATTTCTCCCGTACAAAAAAGCGATTGTTGATGATGACGAAAGATTACTATGAGCCAACAGATAAAACCGTTTTTAAAGAATTTTTTATGCGGTTAGCTGAATTGCCAGAAAATCAACAGATCGACGTTGTAAAGTCGATAATAAATGGCAAAGATCCGGAAACGGCTATTGATGATTTTCTGACAACTGCTTACGCAGCAAGCAAATTGCATAAACCAGACTATCTGGAGCAGGCATTACTAAAATCCGAAAAAGAACTGAACCAGTTGGATGATCCGTTTCTCGATTTTGCAATCACTATTTATCCGATATATAAAGAATTAAGAGAAACCGGGAAATCGCGCAAAGGACAAAGTGATGAATTGGCTGCACGGTTAATTGATGTTAAAAAAGATTTTTTAAAAACTGATTTCATCCCCGATGCCAATGGTACATTGCGGTTTACTTACGGATATATTCGGGGTTATTCTCCGGTGGATGCTGTTTATTATCATCCGATTACAACTCTGAACGGCGTGATTGAAAAAACAACGAACGAACCTCCTTTTAATACCCCGAAAAAATTAATCGAGCTCTATAATGCAAAAGAGTATGGGCGGTTTTATAATCCCGAACTGGGAGGCGTTCCTACTGCGATTTTATATGACATGGATACTACCGGTGGAAATTCGGGAAGTCCGGTGATGAATGCAAACGGAGAAATTGTTGGTGTAAACTTTGACCGTGCGTTTGAAGCGACAATTAACGATTTTGGCTGGAGCCAGGACTACAGTCGTTCCATTGCTGTCGATATTCGATATGTTTTGTGGGTCACTCAAAAATTTGCAGGAGCAGATTATCTGTTGCGCGAAATGAAAATTATTGAATAACCTAAAATTTTAAATGAAAATATTCAGACTTATTATAACCATATATTTTATTTTATATGGAGTGTAATACTCATATACTCCTGTGCGTCCCGGGAGCATTTATGCATTGCACTGAATCGCATAAATGCACCCGGGACAAACAGGGGGGCGATTCACTCCCGAACGCATATTCAATTTTTAAAGATAGTTAATTATTGTTTTAGAATTTCAGGAATAATTTTAATTACTTGTGGAGATTTGTTAAAATGACAAATGAAAGCAGCGCCCTAAACAAAACGCGTGTACGCATCGACTCGATTGATGCATTCAGGGGAATTACAATATTTTTAATGGTGTTTGTTATTGCGGTGGCAGCAGGTAATTATCCGAATCTCCCACAAGAACGATCATGGTTCGGAAGTCTGCCAGTGTCCGCCTGGAATCATGCCGAAGTCGGGTGGGAGCGATTTGTTGAGGAAATGAGGGAAGCTGGTCTTTCAGAAAATGAAATTAAATTGCTGCCAGAGGCAAAATTAAAAAATGTTGGCCTGACTGCGACCGACCTGGTTGCGCCTTTTTTTATTTTCATCGTGGGATTGGTGATCCCGTTGAGCAGGAGCCGTCGCGGGCGCGAGTGGTGGAACCACGTTGCCAGCAGAACGCTCAAATTAATTATCGCCGGAGTATTGTACATTAGCCTGATTTTGGGTTTGTCGTGGTGGTGGGGAATATTGCAGGCGATTGGCATTGCCTATTTTATGGGAGCTGCAAGCATGAGATTACCACGGCGAATGAAATGGATCACTGTTTTTGGAGTGCTTGCGCTTCATTTGGTAATGACAGAGTTTGTTGGCTGGTGGCTGCAATTTGGCAATATAGCCGAGCCTTTTTGGCGCATCAGTGATCCACTGGGAAATATGGCAAAACCACTGATTATCCATTGTCTGCCGTGGGTTTCTATTTCCTACGGTGCAATGACCATGATCGGCGTTTTGCTCGGAGAGGCAATTGTTACCGGAAAACGAAAAGCAATCACCCAACGAAGCATGCTGATTGGTGTGGTGTTTATGGGGCTGGGATATGCGATTCACAAAACAGGCCTAATCATAGGTCACACCAGTTTATGTTTCAATAAACCCGATGTGAGCGCTTCGTATGCTATGTTTACCTCCGGCCTCGGTGCAATGGTTTTTCTTGCGCTTTATTATATTATGGATATCTGGGGAAAGAAAAAATGGGCATATCCTTTTGCAGAGTTCGGCAGAAATGCGCTATTAGCCTATTTTATGCAAGTCATCATGAGAATTTTTTTCCGGGGACTTCATCTGGAATATTTCTTTGCTGGCAAACCGAATGAAGCGCTTTTAAAATGGGCCGACGTTCTGAACTCACCATTCTGGACTGCGTTTTTGCTTGACAAAAGCGGCTACAATGGAATGGTGTGGGGACTTATCTGGACGGTGTGTTTGTGGGGGATAATTATGTATTTTAACAAGAAGAGTATTTATTGGAAATTATAAAACTAAAATATTGCCTAAGCCGCGCAGGTGCGGTTTCGCCCATTTTTTTTTGCTTGGTAAAGCGCCCGGTCCGCTGCTTTGATTAAGTGAACGGCTGTTTTTACTTGTCTGGTTATTTCAGCAACACCAAGACTAATTGTTACCTTTATCCCAAATTGTTCTTTACTTAGAGAGGCGACTTTCCGGCGTATTTTTTCTGCAACTTTTGCAGCTTTTATAATTTCAGTGTTCGGTAAAATAACTGCTAATTCTTCACCGCCATAGCGGCAGGCGATATCAGTCGTCCGAATCGCTGAACGGATAAAACCGGCGACACCTTCTAAAACCTCATCCCCTTTTTGATGGCCATAAGTGTCGTTAAATTTTTTAAAATTATCAATATCGATCATTATTAAAGATACTATTTGTTTATTTCGCTGAGCTAATTTAATTTCCCTGTCAATGCTCATGTTAAAATATGAACGATTGAACAAGCCGGTGGTCTGATCGTGATAGGCCAGCATTGATAGTTCGTTCTGGCTTTCAACGATTAATTCATGGTATTCCCTCAAGCTATCTTTTAAATTATGGTCATCAACAGATCGTAATATTTTAGAAAATTTTTGCTCCATTAACATTTCTGCCTGATTTTTTAGAAATGGCAATTGCGATTTGTCTGATGGATTATGGAGACGTTCTTCAAAAGTTAGTTTATTGCCCACTAAATCGATAATATCCATATTTTGCAGATAGCCGACAGTTGCGGGGAATCCGTTAATAATACTACCGTTGCGGCTGTTTAAGTCTTCAAAAATAAAGGATTGTGTCTCAAAACACCAACGTATGGCTCCGTGATTACGGGAAACTTTGGAATCAATTATTTGCACGTCACATTGTTGTGCACGTCCGATAATATACTTTTTCCTTTTATCCAGGGCGATCAACCGTCCATTAAAGATCAGATAATATTTTCGTTCTGGCTTTTCAGCTCGTCTATTTTCCCGTTCTTGATCAGAAACCAGCATAGTTTTTTTATTTAATAAACGAACTGCTGTTTTACCAGCCATACGTATACTCCGAAACTTTAGTTATCGCTGTTTTTCCTTTTAGAAATATGATTTCAAAAAAGAAAATAAACATCCTGTAATAGTAATTTTTTATTACAAGTTATCGCGACATTAAATTTTTGTGGGAACTTAAAATTTAGGATTAAATTGAAAAGATATTCTTTATTTGGGGGTTATTATTGGTTTCCGAAATTTCCTGAAAAGCCCTGGTAGAAATTAATATTAACCAACCAAATCACAACAATGTTAGAATAGAATATATTGAAAATTTAATAAATTGTCAATAAAAAAATTAAATGGATTTAGCATTCTTTAAAATTGATAATTAATTAAATTTATTATCTGGTATCTTCTACAATAATTATACCAAAGGTTTTGTCTGCAAAAGTAAATCCAATGTTGACAATGCCCTTAATCGTTACGGTTTCGCCCTTCAGGGGAACCCGACCTGCAGGTTTCACCCAGATTTTTCCGGTCGTATCGCTAATTTGACAAAAACCTTTATCAATAAAGGGAAGCGCGATAATTTGAATCACTTCTCCTTTAACTGTAACATTTTTATTTTTAAAATGTTGCGGATTGCTCTGTATCGAATCAATATGGTGTGGAATAATCGCAGCGCAATCTATTTCGATTGCAATCAAAATAATCAAAAGGATAATAAACGTGGTTTTGTCGCGATATGAATTTATCATAATAATTAATTATTCGATTTCGAGGAGCGCTTGTCCTCGGATAAATGGCTTAAATAACCGAACAATGCAGAAACGTAAAATTCATAACCGATACTTTTGTAACTAAAATGTATAAAGAGCGGAATAAATAATAAGGGCAGAGGAATTACCACTGCTGCGAATAGCGAATGTAAAAAACCGCGATGTTTAAATATGATTGCCCATACCGCAAAAAAACCGGTCCCGGCAGCCCATCCGTAGTAACCATATAAAATTAATAAGCCTAATAAAGTTAAAAGTAATAAATAAATAATCCGCTGTGATTTGCTTTTGATATCAATATCTGGAAACAGAGCGCTTAAGTAAGTTAAACCAAAACAAAGTGGAATGCGCCAGAGATTTTGCAAGAATTCCAATATATTAAAGTTTGTTTTCCATAAAATGATGGGAAAAACAAGTATGAGCGCCCAAACAAAAGCGTGTAATCCTTTTTGAGAGTGCTCTGAAAAATTACTCATGATTATCCAAATAATACACCAAATTTGTCATTTTTTTAATATACTAAAATTAAAATTTTATGTCAATAGTCAAAGTAATTTTTTATTTCTTGACTTTTACAGGATGAATTTGTATTTTTCTAAATAATCTTATTAGATTGATAAAATAGGAGGAAGCAGTATTATTCTGAAAATTTAATGAGGAAAGGAAATGAGTGATAATTTAATCGGGAATGAAATTGTATCTCACTGCGGAAAATGTAAAAGTGATACACTGCACCTTATTACAGCAGTAAATGGCGCTCAGATTGAAAAAGTTCTGTGCAAAATTTGTCTTAGTTATCACAGATTTAGAACACCTAAAAATTCAATACCAAATCATTCACAACATAAAAAAAATACCATGACTACAAAAAAAAAGCGTTCAATTTCGGCAAAGAAAGCTGCTGAAATAATAAGTTTGGACCCGGAAGACGCGATAGAATATCAAATGACATTAAGTTATGATGTTGATGCAAAAATTAGCCATAAAATATTCGGGCTTGGAATTGTTAAAAACATCATTGATAGTCAAAAAATAGAAGTTTTATTTAAAGATAAAGAACGGATTCTGGTCCAGAACTACAAGTTATAATAAACAACAATTTAACAACTATATTAATTGCTAAAGCATAAGGAAGTTACAGTTATTAAATTACTTATGCTTTTTTTATTTTAATAATACAATAATTTATATAGTTAAGCTATATAATATCTCGTAGATATGTTGATATAATTGCTAAATTATTGTAATTTTGCAATAATATTCGATTTCTACTTGATATTTTTGCATAAATTCAGTATAATTGAAAACATAATTTTTGAATGATCTTTCGATAATAATAATTGGAATAATATATTGCATCAACCCGTTGACAAACTTATATTGATTCGATGATAAGAGAATAGAAAGATCATTAATACAATTAAGCAAATTTATGCTTGTCATCCAGGATCATAGATTCATTTACTTTTAGAATGATGATTAAAGAAATAAACAGAGGTTACCGATAAAAATGGAGGCTTTGATGAACAGCTTAAGAAAAGGTAAGCTTGTTATTTGCGTACTGATAATTTTAGTGAGTTCTGCTATTGTTTTTTCACAAACGAAGAATGGCGAAAAATATCCTCGCGGAGCTCAATATTTTTTAGGAACAGGCGATGAAATATTAATCAGAGTGAATATTTGGGGTTTTGTGAATAAGCCGGGCCAATATATGGTACCCAGCGAAACCGATCTCATTTCACTTATATCTTATGCGGGCGGGCCGGCCCGAGGGGCCAAATTATCCAGCATAAAAATTGTTCATTTAAATTCAAGAAGTAATGAAAAGCCGAACATTGAAAAAATAAATGTTGATAAATATCTAAAAAAAGGGGATGATTCAATTATCCCACGGCTTCGCCCCGGAGATACAGTTGTAATTTCAGGATCAAAATGGTATTATATGAATACATTTCTGGAGTTTACAACCAAGGTTGCTGTCCTGGTACAGATATATAGCTGGGTTAATTATTATCATGAAAGATGATCAGTAAGTAAGTCGAATAAATTGACTTAACTCACTTTAAATATTCGTAATATAGAAAAAAAGTGTTGACAAATTAGAAAAAAGTCAATATCTTAATACATGCATCTCAGGTAAAACATCTTGGAGGTTTGAAATGAACTCGTCGAAGAAAGTGATAATCGGGGGAATAATTTTTATATTTTTAATGATAACTAACGCTGTAGGCCAGGTTAATGGTGGATATGGCCTTAATCATGTGCGTTCCGCATGGTCTCTCAAACCGGGTTATTTAACTCTCACCACCAAGACACATTTTTTCGGAAAAGTTTCCTCTGAACTCGAAAATTCTGCTGTTACATATTGGGTCGTTCAGGGAGCATTCAGTCTTAATTATGGTGTGAATGATCATCTTGAGCTGGCACTAACCCCGATTGTTTATCAGGATAATCATAAAGGGGGAAAAGGTTATAATTTACCGGATGATTTATATTTAAGTGTAAAATTAGGTTCTTATGACGTCAGCGGGAGCTCCATCAAATATGGAGTATTGATGCAAACCCGATTTCCTACAGCAGAGCATCACAATGTTGTATTTGAACCATACTCGGCAAACTCAATTTCGTGGGGATTTAAAGGTATGGCAACCTATTCCAAAGACCCTTTATATCCTGACGATAATATGAATGCTCATTTTAATCTTGGATATACCAATTTTAATGATGTCGGGCAAAAGTTAGCATTTCGCGGTGAAAATGACACTGTATCAGTTCGGTCAATGTCTCAGGAGATGACTTTTGGATTGGGAATTGAAATACCGACCTCAGAATTTGATTTTTCTGTAGAATTATTTGGAAATACATTTTTACAGAAACCGCCGAAGGAAACCGCCTTCAGCCGGGAAAATTATCTCTATTTGACGCCAGGTATCACATTTCGAGCGTATCGTTGGTTGTCATTAAATTTTTCAACTGATCTGAGATTATCATCAAATAATGATGAAACAGAATATATGTTTGATTCTAAAATTAAAGGAATGCCGAATTATCCTTCCTGGCGCGTTAATTTAGGAGCCTCAATGGTGCTGTTACCGACTAAAATCTACAAGTCAAATGAAAAAGATATTTTAATTAAGAAGGCTGAATCCAGGAGAGAATTGTTTGAACAAATCATTCGTGAACAACGAGAAACAGAATCAGCAGAGCAAGAACTGGAACGAATTAAGACAGAAAGAAGAAAAGCAGAGAGGGAATTAGAACGCCTGCGACGCATTTTAGAAGGTGAATCCCGCTCTAAAAAAAATAATAATGATGATCAAAATAATTAATCCATGATTTGAACATAATTTTTGAATTTTTAAAAAGCCAGTGTGATATTCACTCACGCTGGCTTTTTTGTTTCATTTATCTTGACTTTTAAGATGGAAGTTCATATATTTGTAACATTCTGATTAACCTTAAAAAAGGTATTGGTTTATATACTCAAATTAAGGAGGGAACAAGGATGCGTGCACGAATTACAGGAACCGGTTTTTATGTGCCGGATAAGGTTGTCACAAATTTTGATCTTGAAAAATTGATGGATACCAGTGATGAGTGGATTCGAGAACGATCTGGTATCATAGAAAGGCGATTTGTTGATAGTGAAATCGGAAGTTCTGGACTTGGTGCAGAAGCAGCAAAAAAAGCATTGGATAAAGCAAATTGCCAGCCTGCGGATATTGACTTTATTATTTTCGCGACTCTCAGCCCGGATTATTTTTTTCCCGGCTCTGGTGTGTTTTTGCAGGAAAGACTTGGTATTAAAGATATTGGTGCGTTAGATATTCGCAATCAGTGTACCGGTTTTATTTATGGGTTATCAATCGCAGATCAATATATTAAATCTGGGATGTATAAGCGAATTTTAGTCGTGGGCGCAGAAATTCATTCCACAGGATTGGATATGTCCAACAGCGGCCGGGATGTTGCGGTTCTATTTGGGGATGGCGCCGGCGCTGTTGTTGTTGAGCCCAGCGATGATGATGAATATGGCGTTTTATCCACACATTTACACGCCGATGGTCGATTTGCAAAAGAATTGTGCTGTGGAGATCCGGGAAGCCTGAAAAACCCTCGCTTAAGTGCTGAAATGATTGCAAATGGTTCAGTTTATCCCTACATGAATGGGCGGCAGGTGTTTAAACATGCTGTCGTAAAATTTTGTGGCGCAATCCAGGAATGTCTGAATATGAATAATGTTACACCGGACCACGTTAAACTTGTTATTCCGCATCAGGCGAATTTAAGAATTACCGAGGCTGTGGCGCAGCGATTTGGTTGGAAAGTCCATGAACAGGTGTTCAGTAATATCCATAAATATGGAAACACGACTGCCGCTTCCATCCCGATTGCTATTGATGAAGCAATCACAGAAGGCAAAATAAATCGCGGGGACTATGTTGTTTTAGTCGCATTTGGCTCTGGCTTTACATGGGCCTCCGCATTAATTCGATGGTAAATTTTATCTTGGGGGATTCAATATGAAAAAAAATCTATTAAAAATCGGAATTATTTTAAGCGCTTTAATATTCACGTATGGTTGTGCGCCAAAAGCAATTAAAAAACAAATTGTTTCTCCGGTTGAAAAATTGGCGCAACAAATTGACGTGCAAATTAATGAACCAGAATTTGAATCTGCATTTATTGGCATCGCTGTTCAATCTATGGAAACAGGTGAGATTCTTTTTCAGCATAATGCCAACAAATTGCTGATGCCTGCTTCCAATGAAAAAATACCCACGAGTGCAACAGCCCTGATAAAATTTGGTCCGGAATTTACGTTTAAAACCACATTATATGCTTCCGGCGAAATTCAGGATAGTGTGTTAGTTGGAAATTTGATTGTTGTCGGCGGTGGAGATCCAACGATTGGTTATCAGAACTGTGAAGAGCCAGACTCCTGTTATATCTTTGAATCCTGGGCCAATGCGTTAAAAGCAAAAGGCATCAAAAAGATTGAGGGTGATTTAATCGGTGTGGATGACGTTTTTGATGACGAGTTGATCGGTTATGGCTGGACATACGACAATTTGAGCTATTCATACTCGGCCCAAATCAATGGCTTGATATTCAATCAGAATTGGGCAAAAGTCATGTATGAAACGGATTCCACAACAGGTAAACTATTATCTTCCGTTTCTCCTGATGTGAGCTATGTTCAGCTATTCCCGGATATCGAAATTGTCGAAGATCCAGGTGAGAAAACCAGGATTGATTTTCATCGTTTTGAACATTCAAACGATGTTGTTTTTGGCGGGACGTTGAAATCCGGTGATATTTATTCGCGGAGAATATCGGTGCATAATCCCACGTTATATTTTCTGCGTGGATTTCGTCGGGAATTGGAAAATTTTGGTATCCATGTCAGTGGCGAAGAAATTGATTCCGATGATCTCGATTCGCTGACCATTAATGACGATGATTTGATTTATACGCACGAATCCCCTCCTTTCGCAGAAATTATGAAAACATTAATGAAGGAATCCAACAACTTATATGCCGAGAGTCTTGTCAAACTACTGGGATATCATTTCGGGAGCGAAGGTTCTTTTGAGGAAGGGGAAAAAATTATTAAAAGCACGCTACGCAGGTTTGGGCTGGCTGAGGATTCGTATCGATATGAAGATGGCTCCGGTTTGTGCCGGTATAATTATATTTCTCCGAACCATATCATAAAAATATTACGGGGCATGCATTACCATAAATACGGCGAAGTGTTTAAAAATAGCCTGCCCATTGCTGGTGTGGACGGAACAATTGGTTATCGTATGAAGGGCACTGTGGCAGAGGGCAGAATTTCTGCGAAGACAGGAACAATTTCCAGTGTCCGATGTTTGTCAGGATATGCAATGACACAGGACGATGAAGTGCTGGCATTCTCTGTTTTGGTCAATAATTATCTCTGCAGCGTTCACGTGGTGATGGATATGCAGGATCGAATTTGTATGCTGTTATCGTCATTTAGCCGGAATTAGCATGTCATTCAACAGGTTTTTGATCTGAAATTTGATTGAGGCGGTCCTGTGTCAGCTCGCAATATGTTTGGTTGATGTCAAAGCCTATATATTTGCGGCTATTCAACGCTGCGGCAACACAGGTCGAGCCAGAGCCAACAAACGGATCGAGAATGACATCATCAACATAAGAATAAAGGCGGATCACCCGCTCGGCAAGTTCGACTGGAAAGGGCGCCGGATGGCCGACCCGCTTCGCTGACTCCGGGGCAATATTCCAGACAGATAATGTTGCTTCCATAAACTCGTCGCGGCTGATGTCGGAATTTCCCTTATCTGGTCGTGTAAAACTTTGCTTGGCAAATACAAGAAGGTATTCATGAAGGTCCCGTAATCTCGGGGCCTTCGCACTTTTCCAGCTACCCCAGGCACAGCTTCCGGTGGCTCCTTTTGCTTTCTGCCAGATAATTTCACCCATTGGCAGGTATCCCACTTTCATAAATAATCCGTAAAATAGTGCATGCATTGGCAAATACGGTTTTCGACCCAGATTGGCAATATTTATAACATAGCGTCCACCAGGGCGTAGAACGCGATGGACCTCCTTGCACACATTTTCAATCAATAATAAATATTCCTGTAATTCCAAATCACTGTCGTAATCTTTACCAACATTATACGGAGGAGAAGTAAACGCTAATGCAACTGAATTGGATGGGATATTTTTCATGTCTTCGGATGATTGACAGTAGATTTGATTTTCCCATCCTGTCGGTTTCGGGATATCTGTTTTGGATAATTGAGCAGGAGATTCTGGCCTGGAAAAAAGTTGTTTGTAAAGATTCCTGTTGTAAAACAGTGAAGAATCATGGGCTTCCCGTTTTCCGGTTCCAAAAGAGGATGTTTTGGTTTTTTTCATTTTTAGAAATTTTTATGATTATTGAATATCTACGATTGTCAAACTTTTCAAAGATAGCATTTTCGAGCGAAAATGTCAATTAAAAGTTTTTAAAATTCAGTTGTTTTGTAGCCAGGTAATGAGCTCCTGAACTTTGATTCTCAAGTCTTCGATAGTACTATCATTATTTATCACATAATCCGCGCGCGCAATTTTTTCCTGCACCGGAAGTTGAGATGAAATGCGCTCCTCAATCTGTTGCTCACTCAAATGATCGCGCTCTTTTAGTCTGGCAATTACGTTATCATAAGGAGCATGCACCACAATGATATAATCAAATTGATTTTCTGACCCAGCTTCAAAAATAAGTGCAGCTTCCACACCGGCGATATCCACGGCGCCCCTTTTTTCAAGGTCATTCAGCATCGCCTGCTGACGATTCAATACATGTGGGTGAATAATTGAATTTATTTTCCGACGGGCTTGTTCATCTCTGAAAATGATTTGAGCGACTTTCTCACGATTAAGCTGGCCCTGTTTATCATAAATATCTGCCCCAAATTCAGACATTAGTTTTTTTTTGATAACCGCGCTTGTATTCACAAGCTCTTTCGCTATTTTATCGGCGCTGATTATGATGATTCCATTTTCACTCAAAAACTTCGCAACTAAAGTCTTCCCACTTCCAATTCCGCCGGTCAATCCAATTCTTTGCATTCAGCAACCTCATTATTAACGTACAATCGCGAATTTACCGATTTTGTTCTGAGTCCCATAAGATATGTAAAAAATATAAATCCCTGCGCTTACAAGACGACCGTTTTTATCTTTTAAATCCCATTCTGCCGTCCCATCACCATTATTTTCGATGATTTGCCGAATAACGTGTCCCCCGGAATTCAGTATTTTTATTGTTGCTTCTCGTGTTACGTTTGCAAATGAAATATAATTCGCCTCAGCAGCCTGACACGGATTTGGGTAAACAAAGACATCGGATAAGTTTTCTTTAATAAAATTAAAAGATGCCTGATCTCCCTGACCGGTAACAATTGGAGTACCGTGTGTGTTTTTTATATTTCGAACGGTGATTGTGTAGATTCTGCCAATCGAATTAATAGAATGCCGGTCATCTAATTGTAAAATTACAGCGCTACTATCGTTTCCATGAAAACGAATGCCCCGAATTTCGATGAAAGGATTTAAAACGTAATTTCCAATATCGAGTGTGGATTGCCGGTCCAGTCGCTGGTTAAAATAGAGTATTATATGAAATTCATCGCTAAATTCTGCTCGTAGAAGATACGGGGCTGGAATATTTTCTGATATTTCAAATGAAATGCTATTTTTTGTGGTATCTAGTGGCGTATTATCCGCATCAAAGACATCATGCACAACAACAAAATAGGAGCCAGGTAATAGTGTAGTGGTTTTAGCTGTCAAAATGACATCCTGCATTGATTTTGCCGTGATCACAGAGACCGGGTTGCCAATATCGTTACTAAATAAATAATGTGTCGGATTTTTAATGCTAAAATTCATTGGTTCGCTAAAAGATAAACGCACCTGGTTCGGAACGACAAAAAGTGCTGATTCAACGAACGGACGGCTGCCCGGTTTTACTGATTGTGCGGCAGATTGTTTGCTGGAATTTCCGCCGCTGATACTCGCCACTGCATACCAGTATACAGAATCGCGGGAAACAGAATAATCAATAAAATATAATTGATCTGTGGTGGTAATATAGTACATAGATGAAACATTCGTCCCTTTAAACGCAAAATAATGTGTTGCCTGTTCTACTGCATTCCATTTCAACATCACCTGATTGGTGTCCATCGGATGAACTGTAAAACCAGAGGGCTCCGGAAGTTGCGAAAGCGCATCATCTGGCCGAGAAAAGATTTCGACGTTCGTTCCGGTATTTACGAAAAGTTCATTGCTACCATCACCATCAATATCGCCAATGATATTTGATTGACTGTGATTGGGAAGTAAATACCATGCAGGATAGAATGATTCGTCATAATCAAAAATATACAGATCCGGGAAGACATTTAATACAAGCTCGTCAATACCATCGTTGTCAACATCTCCGGCAGTGATACCGTTGTTTGTGCTGTAGATCGATTCGTAACCGAAAATTGCCTGTTCCCAGATTGATGAATAGGAGTTATCACCGCTTGCTTTATAAATTCGGAAAACCCAATGGCGGGCGTCGTATTCATGCTCAGAATTGATGTCCGGAGATGAGTGACTCCCCACTGCAAATTCGCTGATTCCATCGCCATCGAAATCACCGGCTGCGATATAGTTAATGCAATCGATCAACGGCTGCCGTTCAAACCAGGTGGCTTCGTAATTATTATCTCCGGTTGCTTCGTAAATATAAACATCACCGTCGTAATCACCGATAAGGACTTCCTGTTGACCATCATCATCGAAATCAGCTATTTCGGTGCGCGGAATTCCGGTCGCGTTGGAACCTGGCGTGGGATTGCTAAGGGAAGCGATCTCTGAGTATGAATTATGGCCATTGGATTCGAGAATTTTGAACGTGTTGCCTGTTCGCCCGATAATTTCGGTTTTGCCATCATTATCCATGTCCGTGAAACGACTTGCCCAAAAATCGTTACTATCAGCCCAAACAATTTTAGTTGGAAACGAACTCATGTTTTCTGTTTCCAGGATAAATGACACAGGTCCGGCGCCTGCAAGTATTTCAAATAAACCGTCATTGTCAGAATCACCAACATCACGAGGAATGGCAAGTCCGGGCGATTCAAAGACATTTTGAAAGTTTGTTCCGTCAAATTCATAGATGCTAAATGAATTAAATGCGTTGTTCGCTGCAAAATTATTAGCAATAATTTCTGGTTTTCCGTTCCGGTTAAAATCAGTAATTTTATTAAATAATAAGCCGCCAGGGAGATCGATTTGTTTTGTGGTTAAAAAAGAACGTGAAATATCAAACATATCCAGTTCAATAATTTTGTCATCAACAATTGTTGTTTGGGAATTGAGCCCGGCGTTGTTTTCAGCGCGAATGTAAAATTCAAAGCATCCCCAGCTATTATCCGTTGTAAAATTGAATCTATGAACGTTTGTTACATAATGTAATTTTATTTCTGTGAATTGTTCAGTCGTTTCAACCGGTCGAAAGAAAATTGAACTGTTGCACAAATCATCGGTTTTAAATTCAATTAATGCGCTGGGTCGGGATCCATCCAACATTTTTTTTACCGTAATATTTGAAATAACCGGCTTAGTGCGGTCAATAAAAATTCGGGTCATCGACTCGGCGCGGTTGCCATTTTTATTATTTACTACGAGACGAATTGTATAGCTTGTATCTGCTACACTGTCAAAGTCCCATTCACCTAAAAGATCATGAATGACCTGTTGTTCGGCCTGATGAACAAGCGTCCATTCAGTGGGAGAATCTCCCATCCCAATGAAAATTTGATAATTTTCCAGCAGCGCACCTGAAGCTGTACCAGAAATGGATACAGGAGATGTTGCAAATCCTTGATCGAGGAGCGGCTGTTGAATGTACGCTTGCGACACCAGATCGATGTTTAGTGCAGTGAAGGCATTTATCCGGCCCGATCCATAATTATTATCTCGGCCCGGAGCGCCCAGATCATCAACTGCTGCTACTAAAATTTTTCTGATGTTGGCTGTCGAAAGCTGTGGCTTGTGTGAGAATAACAGCGCTGCGACTCCGCTAACGACCGGAGCAGCGGCAGATGTTCCACTGAAATTACCATATTGATTATTTAGCGTCGTAGTCATCAAATTTTGACCTGGTGCAACGAGGTCTATGGTTGTGCCGAAGTTTGAAAATGATGTGAGATCGTCGTTTTCATTTGTCGCGCCTACTGAAATTGTTTCATTATATCCGGATGGGTAATGAATTTCGGTAGACGCGCTGTTGCCCGCAGATGCAATAAGAACACAATTATTCTGAGAAGCATATTGCATAATGTCGTGTAGTAGCGGTGAAGCAACGATATCGCCGAAACTCATATTGATAATGCGAGCTCCGTTATCAACAGCGTATACGATTGCACTTGCCACATCGTCTTCTTCCAGTAACCCCTGAGCAGTACCGGCTCGCAAATTCATCAGCCGGCAATTTGCTGTTCCGGCGACTCCCACGGCATTGTTTGTCACGGCGCCGATGATTCCGGCAACTGATGTGCCATGGCCGTGTTCGTCCCGCGGGTCATTGTCCGGATTCAGGTAATCGCCGCTATCCGGAAAGTTGGGCGCATCTGTGAAGTCCCAGCCATGGATATCATCAATAAAACCATTCCCATCATCATCCAGGTCATTAAAATCACTGCTATCGACACGACCATTTGAATTTAAATCTTCAGCCGGATTGATCCAGATATTTGCAGCAAGGTCTTCGTGAAGATAGTCGATCCCGGTGTCAATAACAGCCACTAAAACGCTGCTGTCCCCCGATTGAATTGACCATGCCTGCTGTGCTGAAATTTTGGCAAGATACCATTGATCGGAATAAAGCGGATCATTGGGCTGGTTGTGAATACGCAAAATATGGTTGCGCTGGGCATATTCCACAGATGGATCGTTCGTTAAAATATCAATGAAATGATCGAGTGGTATTGTGCCATCGATATGGACTTTATATATTTGATCAAGCCCAACGCGAGATTCAGGTTTACGCAACACTGAAAAAAGCGGACTGGAATTTTGAACAGAAGTCCATTTTTTCAAAGATTTAGCCATTCCCGGTTTAAATTTTATAATGATTTCATTGGTTGAATAATTTTGAGAAAAACACACAGTAACCGGGATGGTGATAACAATCCAGAAGAATGATAGTAATCGCTTTTTCATTTTTTAAGGCTAACAGTATTTTGATATACCCAACTGAGTACAATTCTTAATACAGCAGTGATGATGAGTATAACTGCTGTAATATAATTAATAAATGCTCCCTGAAAATATTTTTGAAAATAGCGGATAAAAGATTTATGCGACGACCAAATGAGCGGTATCCGGTTTTTGTATATAGATCGACCTTTATGATGAATGATAGATATTTTTGGTGTAAACAGAATTTTCAGACCTTTGTTAGCAAATCGCTGGCACCAGTCTACATCACTAAAAAACATTGGAAATGATTCATCCAGAAACCCGACCTGTTGATATGCTTCTCTTTTAACCAGTAGAAACGCCCCCTGTGGTTGATCCACAAACGATTCCTCGCGGTGATCAAAATCTCCCATTTTCCATCCGTTATAGATTGGGCTTTGCGGAAATAGTAGATGAAGGCCCATGAAATGAAAGAACACATCCCGACGTCTGGGAAAGCGCCTGCACGATGGCTGAATCGATCCGTCTGCATTTAGAAATTGAGGAGAAACGATGCCGGTATTCGGGTGCTTTTTGAACATCGGAAGAAGAGTTGTGAAAGTATTTTCAGGCAGAATTGTGTCCGGATTGAGTAACAAAATATGCTCACCATCTGAAAGGCGAAGCCCCTGATTTACGGATTTTGTGAATCCACGATTTTCTGAATTCAATATTAATTGAATATTTGAGAACATGGAAGATATGTTCTCTACAATGTTTCGTGTTTCATCTTGCGAGGCATTATCAATAAGAATCACCTGGGTTGAAAATTGTTTTGTTGCTTCTTTAAGTGAAGTAAGGCATGTTTCAATTTCTTCCGCGCTGTTATAAGTGACGATAATCAATGAAAGCTGAACTGATTTCACATATTTGCTCCGTTTGAATTTTATTAACCCAAATTCTCCGCACATCCGAAAGAGCACAATCCTATTTATTGAAGTAGGCTAATTTTTACCATTTTTAAAGAATTTTTTAAATCGTTGTAAAGAATTTGAGTTAATAAACAGATAAGTAAAAAATAACCTCCTTAAGCCAGAAACTAGAAAATACATCATGAGGTTTGCCATTAATATATTTTAGTAAAAATCAATCTTCCTGGCTTTCTTCCAGTTTTCGCTTAAAATACTCGATTTTTTGTTCGTACATCGGATTATCGGGATTATTTTTCTTAAGAATTTCGTAAACACCGATTGCTTTGGCATATTGATGTTGAGCTGCGTAAATTTCGCCCAGTGTGGGGGTTACAATTTTTTCCTTTTTGGGGGTTCTTGGTTTTTCGGAAGCGGTTTCTCCCTGTTGATCGTGTTCATTGAATTGAGAAACGTCCGGACTGGATTCATCAGGGTCACTTTTAAAAGAATCCAGCCATTTATCGAGATTCTCAACCGCCGATTCATCGAAATCCTCGTCAATGTTATGAGTTGGATCTTCATCGTCCGGAGCAAATATTTCTTCTTCCTCTGAATCAGAGCTATCCTGATCATTCATTTCATCTTCGGTTAGCCGATCAATTTCATCTAAAGTAAATTGCGAAATATCATCTTCGTCTTTCTCCGGGAGTTCTTCCTGGTCTTTTGAAGGCAAGGGTTTGTCAAAATCGTTTGAATCATTGTCTTCTTTGGAATCAGATTTTATATTATCTTCACGGAATATATCATCAAGGATGTACGTAAATTTTTCGTTTTCTTCTTCTTCTGAGAGCTCTTCTTTGTCGTTTTTCTCTTCAGGATAAAAATTATCAGTAATTGAGTCCGGTGCCTGTTCATTCATTTTATCAATGGTATCTTCCGGTTCTGTCGGGTTGTCATCCTTGCTACCATCTTTTCTCTCATCAAAAAGATCATCGAAATTATCGTAATCATCGCTCGCGGAGATATTTGATTCCATCAGTGATTCGTCTTCTTCAGATTCTTCGGATTGATTGTGTTGTTCTGTAACTATGGCATCTTCTTCAAATTCATTGAGGTCGACATCAAGTTCTTTTCCAGGATCATCATCGAGCTTTAAATTTTCTTTGATTTGTTTAATTTTTTCTTTGGCCTTTTTATTAAACGGGTCAATGGACTGGATTTTTTCATAACTGCGTTCACAAGAGCTATTCCAGCCAATTTGTGCCATCAAATCTCCATAATCTCGATGAGCGGCAATATATTCCGGATCAAAGAGTAACACTCGTTTTAATTCTTTCTCTGCATGGTCAAACTGCTTTTTCTTTAAATAGCATTTGCTGATGATATAATGCCCGGTCACATAATAAGGATGTTTACGTAATCCATTTTCACATATCTGAATTGAATCATCAATGCGATCAATGGATGCATACGCATCGGCTAACCTCGCAAAAAGGATGGAGTTGGGATTTTTTTTTAATTTTGCTTCCAAATATTTTAAATCATCCTTTGGTGACTTCGCCATAGTCCAATCTCTCCTTATAGTCTTTTGGTTCTAACTATAGAAAATAGCAATAATTTCTTAAAAATTCAATGTTTTTTTTACCAACCGGCAATGGATTTATTAAAGATATCATCTACAAGCTTATCAATTGCCGCGGTAATTCCATCTTCCCGGTTTTCCTGACTCGGAATGTAGGTTCCCCATTGAGTTAGGCGTTCTTCCCAAATAATTTTACGTTTTTTCAGATCTCTGAATTTAACATCAACCGTAACATACACTTTAATATCCTGAACACTTTCATCGGTACCATAAGCGCCGGCCTGGTCTCTGATATTTGTAATTGTTCCCTCTATAATAGAGTCAGAATTACGAGAATCAGAAATTTTAAGAGAATTATCTTTTGTAAATTCTTCGATTAATTGTTCGGTGATTGACTCCCGGACGCCAAATTCCGCTGTATTATCGTCAAATACCGGAATTGCCACTGTTTTGAGATGTGGCGGTAAAGAAGATCCGGAGAAAGAGTAGTATCCACAGCCTGCAATGAGCAGGAATATTATAACTATTAAAATAATGTTTTTCATTTTTGTTTTAATATTAAAATAGTAGTCCATATTCTTTAATCTTCCGGTAAAGAGTCCTTTCGCTGATTTGAAGGCTTTTCGCGGTTTTTCGTTTGTTACCACCAAAACGACGCAACGTATTTTCGATCAACTCCCGTTCCATTTCCTGAAGACTTTGAGGAGGGGCGGCGTCTTCGTGAGCTTCTTCAAAATCAATATCATTTGATCCGTGATCATAAGGTATTGGCTCCAGTTCTGGCCATGGTTTTAACCGTTTTGGCGGGAAAAGTCTTGTTAAAATAATTTCCCTGAGCTGTGAAATTTCGTTTTTTAAATCGATTAATGCCCTGTAGAGAAATTCCCGTTCCGCCTGTTCAGTTGTTTTATTCAGCGGAATCGGGAGGTTTCGATCCTGTACCGGATTGTAATTTAAATATTTATTTAAAGTAAATTCATCGATCACTGCCCCTTTTTCAAGGATGATGATACTTTCGATAATGTTTTTTAATTCTCTGACGTTGCCTGGCCATGAATATTTTTTTAATATCTTTTCGCTGGATTTATCAAAGCCTTTAAAAGCGATATTATTTTTTGAAGCAAATTCATGGGCGAATTTTTTAGCCAATAGCAAAATATCATCGTCCCGATTGCGAAGCGGCGGAACAATAATATTGACCGCGCGCAGCCGAAAAAACAGGTCTTGTCGAAAATTTCCCTTTTTTACTTCATTTTCCAGGTTACGGTTTGTTGCCGCGATAATTCTGACATCTGCTTCGCTGTGGTCACTTCCGCCGACTCGGGTAAATTCACGGCCTTCAAGTACGCGCAGGATTTTAACCTGCGCGTTTAACGGCATTTCACCGATTTCGTCAAGAAAGATCGTCCCGCCGTTGGCTGTTTCAAAATATCCTTTCCTGGGACTAATCGCCCCGGTGAATGCCCCTTTTTCATGTCCAAAAAGTTCAGATTCGATAATACCTTCGGGAATGGCGCCGCAATTGACAATGACCAGCGGTTTATTTGCGCGCAGGCTTTTCGTATGAATTGCTTTTGCGACAAGTTCTTTGCCGGTGCCGCTTTCTCCTGTTATCAATACTGCAATATCAGTCGGCGCAACCTGTTCAATTGTTTCTAATATTTGTTGAATACCTTCGGAATTTCCAATTATTCCAAAGTGTTCAGCATTTTTTTTCATGAGATATTAATTATTTTACCGGTTAAAAAATTCTACAGTTTGCTTCAAACCATCTCTTAAGGAAACACCAGGTTCCCAGCGTAACAGTTTTTTTGCCTTTGCATTGTTTAACACGCTGCGCATCTGTTCTCCGGGTTTCGCTATTCCATGTTTTTCTTCAACATTGCTTTCTGTTAATGTATTCAAATGACTAAAAATTTCATTGACATCCGTCTCAATTCCCGTGCCAATATTGAAATAGTCGTTTTTTTCATATGTTAGCGCTTTTAAATTTGCATTCACAACATCGCCAACAAAAACATAATCGCGGGTTTGTTTGCCATCTCCATTAATAACGGGTTGCTCGCCTGCTAATAATTTTGTCGTAAAAATGGCAACAACGCCCGCTTCCCCATGCGGACTTTGCCGCGGGCCATAGATGTTTGCATATCTTAAGATGACGTATTTTAATCCATACGTTTGCGCATAAAAATAGAGATATTTCTCTCCGGTTAATTTCGTGATTCCGTAAGGTGATAACGGTCGAGTGGGATGTTCTTCATCTGCCGGGAAATAATCCTGTTCGCCATATACTGCACCTCCTGTTGAAATGAAAATAAATTTTTTGATATTATATTTAACAGCAGCTTGCATTAAATTTATGGTTCCCAAAATGTTGTTTTGTGCGTCATATATGGGATTATCCACTGATTTGCGAACATCCATTTGAGCGGCATGATGATTTACAACATCAATTTTTTCTTTTTCAAAGACCTCGATAACCTTTTCATCTCGAATATCCATTTTGTAAAATGTCGCCTTTGGATTGATATTTTCCTTTTGGCCGGTAATCATATTATCGATAATAACGACTTCATGCCCTTGTTTAATAAATGCATCTACCACATTTGAACCAATAAAGCCAGCTCCGCCTGTCACTAAAATTTTCATAATTATTCTCCTTCAGTTGAGTATCCGTTAAAGGCCTATTACGCTTCCAGCGCGATGTCTTTGCGATAGTAGGCGCCATCAAAGGTTATTTTTCCGATTATCTTATAAACATTTTTATACGCTGCGTGAATTGAGTTATCGATTGCAGTAACTGTCAATACGCGATTGTCAGTAGTCTTATAATAGCCCTTTTCACGTTTTGTTCCCGAATGAAACGTTAAGATATTGTCATCAAGTTTTGAGGTTAATCCAAGAATATTTTTGCTCCCGGAAAATGTATATGGATTTCCGCCAGACGTCATTACGACGCTCACGCTACATTTATCTGAAAATTGTAGTTCAGATTTTTTAAATTGACTTTCGGCACAGGTTTTCAGAATTCCGGAAACAGGTGATTCCATTAACGGTAACAGTGTTTCGGCGGATGGATCATCAAAAAAACATTTAAAGCTGGTTACATACGGGCCGGTTTTGGTAATAATCATGTTTGTATGTAACACACCGCGATAGGGCGAATTTTCCAAAGCCATCCCTCTAATTACAGGCAAAATAATATCTTCGCAGATTGCTTTGTTTAACTTTTTGCTCGTCAGAACAGGAGAATACGCTCCCAAACCTTTCGTTAACAGTCCCTTCCCCTGATCAAATAAATTTTTGTAAATGCGAGTATAAGGAGTGGCGAGTGTTTGAATGCCATCTGTAAAAACAGATAATGACACATTATCGCCACTCAAATATTCTTCAATAATTATTTTTTGACCAGCGTCTCCGAATATCCCATCGGACATAATCTCCTTTAATGCCAGCAGTGCTTCGTTTCGTGTATTACAAACTAGTGCGCTTTTGTCCCCGATATACGTTTCTGTTTTTATGACCACCGGGATTGTGGTTTTTTCGATGTATTTTTTTGCACTATAATAGTCGTCAAAAAGGGTGTATTTAGCTGTCGGAATATGATATTGTCTGCAAATATATTTTGCATATTTCCGGCTCGTCATAATTTTTGAAGCCCGTTGCGTCGGGCCAAAAATCAGTAATCCCTGTGATTGAAAAGAATCGACAATGCCTGCAAATAATGGTTCTTCTGTGCTCACAATTGTTAAATCGATGTGATTTTTATCAGCAAATTGCATCAATCCGGGAATATCTACCGGCGAAATTGGTATACTGATGGCTAATTCACAAATACCAGCATTGCCAATGGTACAAAAGATTTTTTTAATAACAGGTTCCTGTTTCAATTTCCAGATAAGCGCGTGTGCTCCGCTTCCGTTACCAATAACAAGTATCTTCATCTTTTAGTCGATTTCTTTTTGAGAGATTCAATGTCGTCGCGTAATTGAGCGGCTTTTTCAAATTCCAGATTTTTGGCAGCGACTATCATTTCTTTCTCGAGGCGATCAATTAACTCTTCATTGTCCAGTAATGATAATTTTTCCAGGTCGCGCTGATTACGTCTTTTTTTTGATCCCCATTTGTCAATTTTTGCATCGGCGACTTGTGTACTACTCATTACGTCTTCAATAGATTTATATATTGTCTGCGGTGTAATGCCATGTTCTTCGTTATATTTTTGCTGGATTATTCGACGGCGGGTTGTCTCGTCGATTGTTTTTTGCATGGACTTTGTGGTCGTGTCAGCATAAAAAATAACTCTGCCACCAACGTTTCTGGCCGCACGTCCGGCGATCTGCATTAGTGATACTTCGGATCGTAAAAAGCCTTCTTTATCAGCATCAAGGATGGCAACTAAAGAGACTTCAGGCAAATCAATTCCTTCCCGTAACAGATTAATCCCCACCAGGACATCAAACTCAGCAAGCCTTAAATCGCGAAGAATTTCTACTCTGTCCAGCGCCTTTATCTCAGAATGCAGATAACGGACTTTAATTCCCATTTCAGACAAATAATCGGTCAGGTCTTCAGACATGCGTTTGGTTAAAGTAAGTGCCAATGTCCGTTCATTTTTTTCGATTTGTTTGTTTATTTCTGCAATCAAATCATCAATCTGACCCTTAATCGGGCGAACATCAATTTCCGGGTCCATTAGCCCGGTAGGGCGAATAATTTGTTCGACAAAAACGCCGCCGCTTTTTTCCAGTTCATATTGTCCTGGTGTTGCCGAAACGAATACAACTTGATCCTGCATGTATTCAAATTCCTGAAAATTCATCGGGCGGTTATCCAGGGCCGAAGGGAGCCGGAATCCATGTTCCACTAACGTTTCTTTTCGGGCGCGATCACCATGATACATGCCACGTACTTGCGGAAGAGTTACGTGAGATTCATCAATGAACATCAGAAAATTTTTCGGAAAAAAATCCAGTAATGTGTATGGACGGTCTCCTTGGTTTCGGCCGGTCAGATGTCGTGAGTAGTTTTCAATCCCCGAACAAAAGCCAATTTCCTGCATCATCTCCAGATCATAATTCGTACGCATTTCCAGGCGCTGTGCCTCAAGCAATTTGTTATTTTCTCTAAACTCGCTTAACCGCTCATCTAATTCTGTTTTTATCTTTTTTATCGCTTCCTGTAAACGTTCATGCGTTGTCACATAGTGCTTTGCCGGATAGATAGCCACTGTATTTTTGCGGTTTTTTATTTCACCGGTCAAGGTATCAACAATCGAAATATTTTCAATTTCATTACCAAACATTTCAACACGAACGGCCTCTTCTTCATACGCAGGAATAATTTCGATAACATCCCCGCGAACGCGGAATGTCCCGCGGGTAAATTCAAAATCATTCCTGAAATATTGTATATCAATTAATTTTTCTAAGATATGATTACGCTCAATAATTTGTCCCTTTTTGAGGATTAACAACATTTGTCGGTAATCTTCCGGTGAACCAAGGCCATAAATACATGAAACAGAGGCGACAATGATTACATCGTCACGTTCTAATAAGGCGCTGGTTGCTTTTAAGCGTAAACGGTCAATTTCATCATTAACAGACGTGTCTTTTTCAATGAAAGTATCAGTCGTGGGAACATAGGCTTCAGGCTGATAATAGTCATAATAACTAATAAAGTACTCCACAGCATTATTTGGGAAAAAGCTTTTAAATTCTCCGTAAAGCTGAGCAGCGAGTGTTTTGTTGTGTGAAAGAATGAGCGCTGGTCTGCCAATATTCGCGATTAAATGCGCCATGGTAAAGGTTTTACCACTCCCGGTCACTCCAAGCAACGTTTGATATTGATCGCCTCTGAGAACACCTGTTGTTAATTCTTCAATTGCACGCGGTTGATCACCCTGCGGACTATAGCCAGATTTTATCTCGAATGTTGCCATATTATTAAGTACGTAAATATCTAATTTTATGAAATGTTAGTACCCCATTATATTAATGGTTAATGTAAATATAACATAGTTATGACAAAATGTCAAGGCTAAAGTTTAAAAACATCTTGCTTTTTTTTAATTATATCACTATATTTACAATTTATATAATTAAGCAATTAGTTATCCGAAAGTTTTCTAGGAGAAATTAGATTATGGCAGTAATGAACAAAATGCGTGAGAATATGCATGTAATTCTGTTCTTTTTACTTATCATGTTTGTTGCCAGTATGACAATAGGCGGGCTTGTTGGCGGTGCGAATATCATGGATATTCTTTCCGGTAGAAAACCTGATACAATCCTTGTTGTAAATGGCGATGAAATTACCTATGAGCAATATACTCGTGCATATAATGGAGAGCTGGAATCATATCGACAACAAAATAACCAGGAGCCAGAGGGCTATCAGGTTCAACAAATTGAAAATCAAGTGTGGGAATCCCTGATTCAGGATATTTTAAAACGTCAGATGATTGAAAAATTGGGGCTGTACGCAACGCGGGAAGAAATAAAGTACTATCTGTTCACAAATCCACATCCGTATTTACAAATGAATCCAAATTTCAAAAATGAAAATGACCAGTTTGATCCCCAGAAATTACAGGCTGCTTTGGCAAGTCCGGGAAATGATCAATTTTGGAGATTTGTGGAAGATTATTTACGTATTATCATCCCTGTTGAAAAGTTAGAAAGTGAAGTCCTTTCCACAGTGCGGGTAACAGATGCAGAATTGAAACAAGAATATATCCGCCAAAATCAGAAAATGAAAGCCAGCTATGTCTTCATTGATCCGAATAAATATATTATTCCGGATAATCAAATTTCGGAACAGGATATAAAAGCATATTACAAAGATCATGTCGATGAATACCAGGAAGTGGAAAAACGAAAAATTCGATACGTTTTATTTCCGACGACTCCCTCGGCACAAGATAGCGCGGAAATTGATAAGTTTGCCCAAACCCTGTTGGATAGCGCTCGAAGTGGCGCTGATTTTGCCGAATTAGCGATAACTTATTCTGATGATCAGGGATCCGCTGTAAATGGTGGTGATCTTGGCTTTTTTAGTAAAGGGTCAATGGTTAAGCCGTTTGAAGATGCTGCTTTTTCTGCGAATATTGGCGAAGTCGTTGGGCCGGTAAAATCTAATTTTGGTATTCACATCATTAAAATTGATGATAAAAAAGTGGAAGATGGAGAAGAACAAGTAAAAGCCCGACACATTTTATTAAAGTATAAAGCATCACGACGCACCCAGGAAGCCGCGAAACAAAATGCCGATTATTTTACTGAAAATGTTAACGATTTCGGATTTAACGAACTCGCTGCGGTAGAAAAAATAGACATCGATACAACGGATTACTTTACTGACTCAGGTTTTATTCCCGGAATTGGCATGAACAAGCGGATTTCGCTAAGCGCCTTTAATGCGAGTAAAGAAAAAGTAAGCAAAGTATATTTTATTGATAACAAAGGATATGTTGTTTATCAATTAATAGATATTAAAAAAGCAGGCACAAAACCTCTAAACCAGCTAAAACAAATTATTACAAGCAGAGTTCGGCGGGAAAAACAATTTGAAAAAGCCGAAAATGTAGCCATGTCGCTTCGTCAACGAATACAAAGTCCCGAAGATTTTGAGCGAATAGCTGCAAGCGATTCTCTGAAAATTAAAACGACTGACTTTTTTAGTTTGGATGGCAGTATTCCGGGAATTGGTCGGGATGTTCAGTTTAATGGCGCTGCTTTTTCATTATCCGAAAAAGAAGTGTCGCATCCTGTTAAGGGCGCACGCGGTTATTACATTATTCGGATGGAACAAAAACAGCCGTTTGATGAAAGCGAATTCAATCTTACAAAAGATAATTTAACGCGTCAAATACATGACGAAAAACGAAGAGCCGCATACACAGCATGGATAAGCTCGATGAAAGAACAGGCCGATATAAAAGATTATCGATATATGTTCTATTAAAAGAAGAGAATTATCATGAAAAAAATAAAAGTTGTTCTTAATCCTGTTGCTGGGCGTGGTTATAGCGCAAAAGCTGAAGACGATATTATTCGCTACTTTAAAGAAGAAAAAGTTGATTTTGATTTACAACGAACTGAAAAGAGATGGCATGCTGCTGAAATTGCAGAAGAGGCAGTTAGTAATGGATTTAATACTGTTGTCGCTGTCGGTGGTGACGGTACAACAAACGAGGTGATTAACGGACTAATGGCAGCCTCAAATAACGGGCATACAGGGGGTACGCTGGCTCTGCTGGCAACCGGTTCCGGAAGTGATTTTACATTTAATGTCGGAATGCCAGCCGATTTACAGGAGGCCTGCCAAAGAATCGCGAATGGACGAACGAAAGTTGTTGATCTTGGTAAACTCACTTTAGATAATCAACCTCCCCGTTATTTTGATAATCAATTGGGAATCGGATTCGATGGCGTTGTGACTGTTGAAGCTCGCAAGTTTAAGTATCTGCGTGGAATGGCGCTCTATCTGCCTGTGGTGCTGAAATCGATTTTTGTGTCAAATAAAGCAACACGAGTTTCTCTTGATTATGATGGTGAAAAGATTGAGCTCTCCACAATTCAAATATCCATTGCAAACGGCGCTCGCGAAGGCGGTGGCTTCTTTATGACGCCAGGAGCGAAAATTGATGATGGTTTATTTGATATTTGTATTGTGGAAGACGTTGGGAAGCTTGCAATGCTTAAACTTGTTCCTCATTTCATGAAAGGAACGCATGTTACGCAAAAAGGAACACGGATGTTGCAAGCCCAAAAAATTGTCGTCCATTCGGATGATAATTTAATCGCTCATTTTGACGGCGAGTTACTGTGTATAGATGGACATAGAATTGAGTGTGAAATGATTCCCAATTGTTTGCGTGTGATCTATTAATAATTATTGTGTTGATTAAATAGCAAAAATAGTAAAGCCGCTTCTAATGAGCGGCTTTTTTGTAGTGACTTTAAGTCGATAACATAACTTGAATTTATAAAACATATATACTTTTCGATGTTATTTAATTGAGGGCGATGTAAAATGATTCGTTTCAACGCCGCGTATTTTTTTCATATTTATCAATTTAATGAATCTTTCGATTATTTGGGGTGATTGCGCATATTCAATCCATTCATATTGATAATGTACATTTTTCGGTTGTTTCAACTTTAATCCTCTTAATTTCCCATTTTGAAAAAGCTGATGTAATAATATTTGTCCGATTTCCAATGAATCCAATTTATGAGTCGTGTTCATATTATCTGAAAATGTAATAACAGAATCGCTAAAGGTTTGAAACGAAGAAATCTGTTTTTTGTCAATAAGATATTTTAAATAATTGATGACGCGGCACAGGCGAAAAAGTGTAATTAGATCGTTTCTTGAAAAATGCTCGGTTGTCACGGCAAGCGCTGTCGAACGAAATTTTAAATAATCTTCCCTGTCAATATAGCCCCGATTTACACAATTTTCAAAGGTTTGGGTACCAGGTGGCGGGTAAAAAATACTGGGGCCTAACAACACCTGCTGAGTTGCTAAATATATAATATCATCGAGTAACCGTAGCGGATTGTCTTCAGGTAATCCAATAATTAAATATGCAGTGATTTTAAGATGATAGTGAGCCGCAAGTTTGATGATGTTTGAAAAATGGGTGTGCGACTGATTTCGGCTTAACTGGTTTTGAATTTGCTGACTTCCGCTGACGAGCGGAAGATTTAGCCAGCGAAATCCGGCATTTTTAATCAAGCGGATCAATTCTTCATCGAGTGTGTTGGCATCAATTCCATTTCGCGCGGAAAATGTGATATCGCGTTCTCCGAAGTGATGGATTAGCGCATTAAAAAGCTGGATAGCATGTTTTTTATTAAAAGTGAGCGTATCATCCTCAAAGTCGATTGTGGTAATCCCGGATTTTATTGCAAGCGTTATTTCCTGAATCACGGATTCTACTGACCGCAATCGGATCCGCTTTCCCATGACTTTTTCAATTGAACAGAAATTGCAGTTTCGAGGACATCCGCGCGATGTTAGTATCATTTTGCTTTGGAAGTATTGCACATTTCGCGGAACAGGAAGTTCATCCAGATTTGCAATAAATTCCTGAACTGGATAGATCTGAATCTGGTCAAGCTTTCGGAACGCAATCCCGGAGAATGAATTTAATTTATCATAGTGTTGATGTTTCAAAATATTTAATAATTTCAGAAACGTGAATTCTCCCTCTCCTAAAATAATATAATCGACGTATCCTGAATTCAACGCACTTTCCGGCGCTGCTGTAACGTGGTGTCCGCCCATGATAACCGGAACGTCTGGGTATACATTTTTGCAAATTTTCGCGGTATTTAATGCGTAATCAAAATAGGGTGTGAAATTGGACGAAATTCCGATATAATGCGGCTTAAAGGTTAGTACATGGTTTTTAATATCGCTATCGTCCATTCCGAAATGTTTATAATGACCGTATAATTTAAACGGACTAATGTCTCCCACAGGGTAATATTTTTTTAAATAAGATAGCTTTTGCGGGATAGAGATTGTTTTCTTATTGTCTTTATTTAGCGCATCTAAAATGTGGACTGTATAATGATGAGCACGAAGATATGCAGCTAAATATTCCAATCCCAGCGGCTCCTGGCGAATTTTAGTTTGGTAAAAATCTTCAATTGGAGGATTTATTAAAAGGATTCGATCGTTCATTATTGAATAATTAGAACTGACTGAAAAATGTTACTGTTACGGGAGGATTGATCATTTTTCCCTGTTAACACTAATTACTATTCAGCATCGAGCTGTCATTCCTGCGGATGCAGGAATGACGCCTGAATAGTTACTAACCCTGTTGTAAATATTTTTTATTTTTTAAATTAAATTGTAAATTATTTGCCTGGTGAAGGCCAGTGCGATATAGTTTAAAAAAAGCGCGTTTCAGATTTTCCGGATAATTTGGTTCCTGACGTTTCATTTCATCAAGCATTTCAAAAAACCACCACTTTTCTTCGATAGTTAAATGTTCAGTGATATCATCAAAAGAGTTATAAGCAAGCCGTCGCAGTTCTAACTCTCTTTCAACTTCGTCAATTTTAGCATAATTTTCTAATTGTTGAATACGGCTCAAAATTTTTCCATCCGGGATAATCAGTTTAAAGTTGTCTTTTGATTTTTTTGGCTTTAAAGAAGAATTGAGTATTAATTTATTTAAATTATCCCGCATATCAGAATTAAATGAAAAATTCTCACCCGACGATTCCTGGTAAATGGATGAATTCATAAATTTTGTTCGGCCATTATTTTTATTCTCTGATTTCTCCGATTTCTCTGATTTTCCGTGATTTTCAGAGGTTTCAATCACAATAGAGTTAATATCTGAATTTACAGTTTCTCCGAATTCTACAGCACAATAACATTTGTTTTCGTTGATGCTCGGTTGTAAACGTAGAATACGACCGGAGCAGCGAAATGGATCTTTACCAGGAAAAATAATTTCAATAATGTCAATATATTGATCCGGAATGCCTAAAAAATGCTCGATACTTGAGGTATAGCCCATCAGCCCGCCTTTGCTGATGTTGATCGTTGATATGTCGACGTTGCTCCCTCCGTTAAAAATAAATTTTACTTTCGGAGTATGTTTTTCATCGGGATGGTAGCGAGTAAAATTTCTTCTGTCTTCGAGTTTTTGATTCCGTGTCATGCAACTACTTCCATTTATTGTAGTAATAACTGCTCAGATTACGAAAGTTAATTCAAGCCAGTTCTATTTTTTATTTCATTTTCAATCGAATAATTTTTTTAATATTATGCGATAGCTCAGCAACTGATCGCGGATGTACAAGCAGATAACGTTGCGAATAACATGTTGTCCAGCAACCCTTACATTGCTTATAATCGGAAATTAGTTCACAATATTTCGGACTTTTAAAAATTGATAACAGGTCCTGATCGAATAAATTTCCGATGGGATCACCATAACACAGATGGACGTCCCCGTTTTCCATAATTGTCGTTCGTGTGGTTAAAACAGGAGCATCGACAAATGCACAAAATCCTGGCGGTGTACCATTGATAAAATTTCTGATTCCCCGTACAAAAGAGTTTAAATTTAATATATCGTCATTATTCTCCAGGAAGTTCAATAAATTATCCAATCTTTTACCGGGACGCAGTTTCAAATCTTCATCGAAACGGGTTGTAGTCGTCAGGGTATGATAAACTCCGATTGTTGTGCGCCAGCCGATATCTTTCGCCCGTTTGATTAATTCCGGGACCTGTTCCAGATTAAGGTTGTTAATCACAATATTTGCGTAAAGCAATGATTTAGAATTTTGTCTGTTGCGTGATAGCCATTCCATGTGCGTCAGAACTGTGGAGGCAAAATTTTTCGCGCCCCTTAAACTATCTCCCAAATCTCCCATTCCATCCAAAGATGTTTGAATGTTAATATCATTATCTAAAGCAATTTGACCGAATTTATAGATAGTGTTCGATTTATTATAAAGACCTGTCACTAGTGTTGTTGCAGAAGAAAAAGTCTTTTTTGCTTCTAATAAAATTTTATCTAAATATGGTACGAGGGTGGCTTCTCCACCAGAAATGAAACCAATATATGCTCCATAGTCCCTTAATTTGCTCGCAATCAATTGAAAATCTTCCAGACTCATAATGGCTGGCTCGGTTCTTCTTTCATATACACTACACTGACGACATCGTTGTGTACATAACCGAGTCAGGCGGATTTCCGTACTGGAATTAAGTGGGTTATGTTTTAGCGCCCGTGGCAGACCTTTCTGTATTAGCTGAGTAAAAGTATTCCGATTCTTCAAAATCCAATATCCACAATATTTGAATGAACAATTAATTCCTTCGTCCTTTCCATACGAATTTACTAATATTGCCCATGGCCCCGACGAATACGATATACGGGATTTGTACGATCGCCCACAGCGGAAAATATTTTATTAAATCCGTACGGTTGAATATAGACGCGCCCTTGATTAAGATAATAAATTCTATTAACAATTTATATGATGTACAGCACAAAAAAGTTGAGAAAAATGAATTTTTTAAGAAAATTATTGGCAATGACATTAGAATAAACATACTTAAGAGAAACGTGTTAACCACGATTATAAAGAAGCATTTGTTCAGCTTTAATTGGTACGATCCGTTTGAAGCCCATCTTTTTCGCTGATTTAAGAGACCTTGAAATTTTTTTTCAGGTAGACTAAAATTAAAAGAATCCTTTGATGGTGCAAATCGAATTTTCCAATCAGTTCGTTTATGTACTAATTGTAAAAGCAAAACATCGTCTCCGGAAACACGATGTCCGATATCTTTAAAACCATCAACCTGTTCATAAGCAACTTTTCGATAACCAAGATTTTGACCAGTGGCTGCTAATGGAAAATTTAAATTAATTGATCCCTGTGCTCCGGCAAGCAGCGCCAAAAAATCTACTGCCTGTAGTTTCTCAAAAATCGTTCGTTTGTCGTTTTTAGTGCCTAACTGGGAAAAGCCAACAACCATGCCAACCTCTGGCATGAAATACGAAACCATAGTTTCAATCCATTGTGGCTTTATTCGACAATCTGCATCTGAGGTTAAAATAATTTCACCCTGACTGGCAACGATGCCTTGATGAATTGCATTTTTCTTGGCGACCAGGGTTTTGCCCGGATCCGGTGTGGCCCTGATGATTTTAATAAAAGGATATTTTTTTGAAAATGCATTTCCTATTTCGTAGGTTTTATCCTTAGAACCATCGTCAATGATAATTACTTCATATTTATTTGTCGCGTATGTTTGCGAAACCAGGTCATTTAAAATATTGCCGATATTCTGTTCTTCATTCCGCGCTGCCACGACAACAGATACGCTATACTGTTTTTGCGTCCGTTCGCGGTTGGGAAAAAACAAGCCGAGTAAGAAGATTGATAGCGTAACAAAATATAGAATTGTGCTGATAATCAATAGTGCGCTGAATATAGATAGCATTTCATATCCCTTGAGATTCAGATTCAGGATTTATTTTCGCGTGATAGCCAGTCCCTTTCCATTGGAATTTTCCCAGTTGTCCCCATAAACCAAATATTGTGATATATGGAATATGAAGAATCGCTGCAATCGGAAAATATTTTAAATAACGTTGAAATGAAAAAAGCCGCGCTGTTTTAAAAAGCAATGTAAATTCGACAAACGATTTAATACTGAAAGCCCCCGCAAAAATATATAAAAAATGAATTGACCATAATGATAGAAGTGGCAACAGGAACAGCAGCATATTGAACAAATATACAGCGGTCAGTCCGGTAATCATCTTTTTTGAATAATGTTTGCCTTTTGATGCATGTCTAATCCGTTGATTCATGAATTGCCTGAAAGTTGCCGGGGCTATCGATGAAACAATGGAATTTATCCCGATTGCGTATTTTATGCGCCAATTTGTCTCATCACGTACTTTGTGTAAGAAAAGGTCATCGTCGCCAGAAACCAGATGCGCGATTTGATTGAAACCGCTGACTTGTTTGTAAACAGCTCTCCGATATGCTAAGTTGCGGGCATTGCACGTCAGTGGAAAACCCGCGCCAAAACTCCCGGCTGCTACTGCTGCCAATGAAAGCGAGTCCAGGCAGACCAATTTCTCAAGCAGAGAATGCTTTTTAAATCGATCCAGGGGTGAAAAGCCAGCTACCAGTCCAACATCTTTTGTAAAATAACTGACAATGGAACGAACCCAACCATGATTGGGAGCGCAGTCCGCATCTGTAAACAGTAAAATATCGTTTTCCGAAGCGTGTATGCCTTGTTGAAGCGCGTTTTTCTTTGGTGCAATCCCTGATGGCGTCTCATGAATTTGAATTAACTTCACATTTTTATAGCGCTGCGCATATCTCTCGATGATACCTGCGGTTCCGTCAGTAGAACGATCATCTATTACATTAATATCTAATTTGTCTGCCGGATAATCCTGATCCACAAGTGCTTGCAGACAATCTGTAATGTTTTTATCTTCATTGCGTGCTGCAACAATCACAGAAATTGCCGGCGTTGCATGAGACCGTCCGTAGAGTAATCGGGATAATCCCTGGTTCAGTTTTAAAATAATAACGATGTAAAATATAGTTAAGAGAGCTATTATAATCAACATATCCGGTGCGTACAAAAATAGTGCATTTTACCAATTAAACGTTAAATCAAAGCTAACGTGATTATTTTTTGAGTTATTACCGGCTTCTCTGTTTAAGTTATCGGTATGGATATAAAAGTAATTCAGTGATAAGAAAATATCTCTGAATAATTGATCTGTGAATTTAAATCCAAGACTCCACTTGTTTTCAATAATTCCATCGAGAAATTTTTTCCGAATCCCTTCAGATTGTTCGTGTGGTATTGTTATGTCTCCTTTGCCATGCCTTATTCTTTCGGCAGATAATGCGAAATGTAAATCTCGATTGATCAAATAACCAAATTCCAAATAAAAGTCGTCGGAGTTTGGCCCTAGCCAATGTCCGATGGACTTGTCGTAATTTTGATAAATATTTATTTCCTTGTAATGGGTATAAACATAAGGTTCAATTCGCGCATATTCCCATTTTAAATCAGCATTGTCCAAACCCAGTGGAGCTACCCACCGATGACCGGCAAGGAAAGCAAATTTATTACCATAATAAGTGAATGGATTTTCTGCTGAGGTAAAATCATCTAAAAATAATTCAAAATAAACTTTATGATTTTTAAATGGAAACAAAGTTATATCCAGCGCCATTGTATTGTTATCTTCATCGCCAAGATGATGTTCGGCCACATGATATGGCATAATCGGATTAAGGTAAGCCAGTTCCACATCCCGATTTCCATAGATAATTGCCTCACTGCCACTTATATAAAGCCAATCAAATAATTTTAATTCCAGTCTGTGGCCGGCCAGATATTTCGTGCCTGTGCCGCTGTGTAAAGTGCCATGAAAGCTACTAAATTGAAAACGGTTGAATGAAAATTTCAGTTTCAACATTTGGAATAACGGATTTTCCGAGGAGAGCATCAAACTTCCGCGCAAGCCGGGTCCCCACTTTATTTGATCCCGGCCAAACTCTAACTGAAACCAGGATTTATCCCAAATAAGATATGCCCATGCCTCGTCTGAATACACATTTTTCCCGGAAATTGTAATCGGAGTCCCGTATCGCGGATCGAAATTTTCTTCGGTGATATCGGTGCCGCGATTTAGTGTGTTCCTGGCATGTATCAAAAAATTCAGGTTTTCATTAAATTGGCCCCGGATAATACCGCCCAGTGTTGTCCGGGAAGTTCGCTCGGCTTCGCAATATTGATCGCCGTTTTTTGAATCAAAAACCTGGGAAAAATCTAAATCGGATTTGATTTTATGGTTTCCTTCTTGCCATGTGAGCAAATGGCGTTCAGAGTACCGGGGATTGTGAGAGATTTTCAATAAATCCAGTTCTTCGTGAAATTCTCCTTTAAGCTGCTCAAACAAACTCAGTTCAGTAGCGCTTAATATCGCCTTGCTTGAATCGATCTTAGCTAAAATGTTTGCGACATCTGTTCGGGTTAACGGGTGTGATCTGGTTTTTAACGAGTGGAATATTCCCCTTGTCTCTAAACGATCGACAAAACGGTAAACCCAGTGATTCATTGGGACGTTGACGGTTTGGGCAAATAGAGAATATATTAAAATGTTTAAAGAAAAACCTGTAATAACGATTATTTTCTTCATTGTGGTCGCTAAATTTTATAATAAATGGACTGATTTAAATTTCTATCAATCACACGTTTTTTTAATAAATCAACCTGAATTGCATGATGAGATGTTGTCTTAGCTATCCGTCAGGCAATTTTACTCGTGACCTGAAAATATCAGGTAACAATTCGTCAGGATAATTTAAAAGGGAGGGTGATATTTATATTTATTTCATCTGTCAATATCAACAAGATTGTTTTTCACTACCAAAACGAAAAGTTCGATTAAGAAATGTAATAAAATAAAGCTAAGAACAAATATAATAAAATCGTATTAAATATCAAAGAATTTTTTTTGTGAACACTATAAAGCTGATAATTTTAAAGAGCGAGAAGTGTAAAATTGAATAATTTGTGGTAATATATCAACTGTGCGGCGGCTGTTTTTATGACCATCATGGAAAACGTGGATTGATCCAGGTTTGGAAAATTTTATTATTTTTTGAATAATTCGTTCATTTGAATATTTAATCTGAAAATCATAACTCATTGTTGTCCATAATACGACTTTCAATTGTTGTTGTTCGCATATACGGAGCATTTGGGGCGTGAAGTAACCGTAAGGAGGCCGAAAGAGAGTGACCTGTTTATTGATAATTTTTTGGATGGTTTCCTGTGTCTTTAAAATTTCGGATAAAATAAATTGACAGGACTTTCCGATAAATCTGGGATGCGAATAGGAATGAAGTCCGATTGAATGCCCTTTTTCATAAATATTTTTAACAATTTGCGGATATTTGTTTGCATTTTGTCCGATAATAAAGAATGTCGCTCGTGCTTGATAAAATTTTAAAATATCCAATATTTGCAGTGTATAGATAGGATGGGGGCCGTCATCAAATGTGAGGAAAATCTCATTTGTGGCGTCTGGTTTGAACCATAAGATACTTGTAAATATTTTTGAAAGAAGATAATACATGGCTATTTTTCTTTCCAGGTAAATTTTCCGAAGAGGCCGGCTATACCTACGTATAAAATATAGGGAATTTGAAAAATTTCTGCAAGCAGGAAATACTTTAATAGATCTCTGCGCAATACCAGCGATGTGCCTTTATCTAATAATAGAAAATCCGCGATTATTTTACATACAAATGCAATTAACAAAAAAGGCAGGGATTTGAAATGATATATAGAAATAGGGATTGTGAGGAACAAGATGGTGTAAAACAGATAGACTGAAATCAGGTACAGCACAAAAAATGGGTTATGATAATGGATTCCCTTTGAGGCCCAACGCGATCTTTGATTCAGAAATTCTCTAAACGAAAGCACCGGGCTGGTAGAAACGATGGCAGACGTCTCGGCGGCGAATCGAATTTTCCAGTCAGTTGTGTGCGCTACTTTTTGGATGAATAAATCATCGTCTCCGCTGATAAGCGTTTTATGTTCTGAAAATCCGTCCACGTCATTAAAAACATTGCGGCGGTAGGCGAGGTTTGCGCCATTACCAATTAATGGCAAGTCCAGACCAATACTTCCGGCGCCGGCAAAAACCAGCGATAAAAATTCTACTGACTGCACTTTATGAAATAGGGTAATTTCTTTTTGTTGATTGAAAACAACAAATCCACAAACCACTCCCACATTGTCCTCGAAATAACGTACCATGCTTTGAAGCCATGTGTTGGTAACGATGCAATCAGCGTCTGTGGTGAAAATGATTTGATGGGAACTGTGTTCAATGCCCATGGAAATTGCATGTTTTTTAGGCGATATGTTCGTAACTCGCTCTGTTAAATGAAGTGCCTTAAAATTATTATATCGGGATTGATACACGTCTATAATCGCTGCCGTATCGTCTGTGGAATGATCATTTACAACAATGATTTCGATTTTATCATGCGGATAAGATTGCGCTAAAAGAGCGTTCAGGCATGATTCGATATTTTCAGCTTCATTCCGTGCAGGAATGATGATTGAGATAGAATAGAGATTCTCGTTTTTGCCAGTTCGCAAACGAAAGAGACCGCGATAGAATTGCACTACATTCAGAATATAGATTGCCGTTAAAAATCCCAGTAAAATAATGAATACTATCATTTTAGTTTGATGATGATGAATCGTACAAGTTAATTAATCTGTTTTTCAAAACAATTACCAATCCCAATAAGCTGGGAAAAAGAATATTAATCGTAAAAATAAGAATTGAAGCATTAAAGGCTGTTGTGTTGTTCGCACCAATTTTTCCGAAAAAGAGAACAGCCGCACTCTCCCGAATACCCAAATCCCCTAATGATATTGGAAGCATGGATTTTACGAGCAAGGTTGAGGAGACAGCTTTGAAAACATTTAAAACAGATACATGTTCAAACGCGACCGCGGCTAAATAAAATTGAGTAAAGAAAATAATATAAAACAAAAACGAAAATCCCAATAGTTTTAATGCCTGTTGTTTGTGAAAATTATCAAAACTGCTGCTTAGCAACTTAATTTTGTCTCTGAAAGGTAATAAGATATTAATACGATAGAGAAAGTTTTTAAATAATTCAGGATGAATTAATAAATAACGAAGCAGCAAAAGTGCACTGAACGTAAAAAGAACGATTGGCAGAAATGTATAAAAATGAAGCTGACGTGCTATAAGGCTCAACAATCCAACAGCGCCAGCGAAAATAACAATGGACAGGGAAAAGAATTTATCGATGAACGCCAGTCCCATCAACTTTACCCAGGAGCAGTCTTTTATAAAAAATGCCCGCCCGAACTCTCCGACACGACCCGGTGTAATAAAACCAAAAGTAAATCCCACCAGTAGTGAATAAAGGGACTCTCTGGATGTAACGTTTGGTTTAACTAATTTAAGCAGAAATTTCCATTTATAATACTGAATGTAGATGTTGGGGATCACCAGGAGAAAAGTTAGATAGATAAAATAATTGTTGGCCTGGCGGAAAGTCGATAGTATGTTGGTTATATTCAAATTTTTGACCAACATTATCATCACCAGTGCGGTGAACAGAAGTTTCAGAAAGAAAACCAGTCTTCTTTTAGAGATAAACTTTTTGACCCTGGGTACAGTTTTTACAGATGTGGATTGATTTTTGTTGACTGGCGCGGTTTCCCCGATTGGTGAAGTGCCGTCTAAATTTTTCATAACGTTCAGAGCTCCAGATTTGGGTGAAGTTTGTTTGCCCATTCACTTTCCCAAAAGTGAATTGACCATTTTTGTCAAAACAGCAGGGAACAACAGCGCCATCGCTTAGAATGGTCGCACTTGCCCATAAGCGACTGCAAAACATGCGATTTGAATTTTGCAGGATTAATTGATCCTCTTCACGAATATATCGGCGTCGCTTTTGATTTAACGGTAAAAATTCGTTTACATTGGCAACAGATTCTACCTGAACAGTTTTAAAAAGTATTTTATCCACTTTTAAGTCCTGTCCAAGTTTTTTTATGGCAGAAATTTGATGTTCATTATGTCTCATCACAAGAAATTGCAATGAAATTAATGGTATGCGTTTGCCCATTTTTCTTTTTATACGAACGAGATTTTTAATACCTTCAATAACTCGTTCGAAATTTCCGCCGGTACGGTATTTCTGGTACGTCTGTTGATCCGCGCCATCAAGTGAAATGATCAACTGGTCTAACCCGCTAAAAATCAGCTTGCGACAAATTTTTTCCTCATGTAAAAAATGACCGTTCGTGCTGCTGATAACATATATGCAATGCTTTTTTGCATACTTAATACAATTGATCAGTTCCCTGTTTATAAATGGTTCACCTTGATTAAACAATACAATATAACAAAGTTCATTCTTTAATTCATCAATTATATTTTCAAATGTCGAAAAAGGCATGTTTTCCAATGGCCTGGTTAATTTCCCTGTTCCTGTGGCACATTGTGCACATTTTAAATTACATCGATTTGTAGGCTCGATTGTAAGAATATAGGGCTTGCCCAGCAGGAGATATTTTTTGAACAGACGTGAAAATGTCAACGAGAGCTGAACTTTTAATATATTTTTTATTCGAGAAAAAGATAATGCCCGGATAAGGCGGATATCTGCAATTGCTTTCATTTAATTTTATTCTTTATGTAGTTAAGCGCTACTTTCGTTTATAACAGATAATGTACCATGTCGGATTTACAAAATAATTGAAACAGCCGAATGCGTCATTTACAAACGCGGTAATTCGTTTTTCGCAATGCCATGCCTTTAAAAGCGCCACGATCCTGAGATGTGTTTTACTGCATACAATGCCGGTTGGGGCCTGAAATAAATATTTTGCCACTTTTTTGTTTTCAAATGTTATGTCAAAGCCGTGGTCCAATAATAATGTTTTTAATCGAAACAAACTAAACAATGCCGGCCAATCCCGGCGGTTCCTTCGGTCTTTGCGAAAAATGCTTCTAACAAAAAAGACAACCCAGCTTCTGGGTAAGACTGATACAAGTGGAGCATGCCAGTGCGGATCTGAAATGAAGTTTACAGGTGATAATCGATTGGGAGTATTTACAAAAAGTATCCCGCCTTTTTTTAACATGCGATTTATTTCAGATAATACCATTGCTGCATTTTCCGTATGCTCTATTACATCTTGAAGAATAATTGCATCAAAATGTTCATTTTTAAAGCCGAGATTTTCTCCGGCCATTATAGCAAACGGAAATTTGTTCGATTTATAGTTGAGGCGATTGGTAATATCAACTCCGTAAACCCGGGCGCCATAGTTCGCAATTACCGTGACTGTGCTGCCATTACCACAACCGATGTCCAGAATATGCGCTTCTTTTAGTGACAGATGTTTTTTTAGTAAATAAGCGACCAGTTGGCCTCGCTCCTCACTAAAACGAGAATAGTTTTCCCACGTGGTTAAGTGGCTGTTCATTATTCTTGTTCCCAAACTATTTTTCCAAAAAGTGCGCGAGGTCCGCTAATAAGATTATAGAATAAAGAGTATATTTCCCATAGAAAATAAAATTTGAGGAAATGAGTCATTTTAAATGTCCTTGCCCCGGTACGCAGGAAAAGATAGTTTAAAAGTATTTTGGTGAAAAACAACGTTAATGCAAATACCTGGTAAAAGCCCATTATCAAAGAAATCACGAGAAATAAATAGCAACCGAAATTTGTTAAATGCATAACAGCATAAAATATTTTAAGAGATAATGGAAAATATTTTCCAGCAGAAATATGACGTTTTTTTTGAGTTAATAATTGGGATATTGTTTTCGTCTGCAAACTGGGGACTACGGAATGGGGCGAGACATTATATTTAATTTTCCAGTCTGTTTTTTGATTGATGAGATGCATGAAAAGATCATCATCTCCGGATAGTGATTTCAAAATATCCGTGAATCCGTTGACTTCATTAAAAGCTGATTTGCGATAGGCAATGTTTCGCCCGGTGCATGTAATCGGAAAATTGCGGCTGATTCCTGCGGCAGCAAAACTCGCGGCAACCAGGCTATCCAATTGGACAAGTTTACCGAGCAGCGAATTTTCAGGATCAATCAGCGGGGAGAACCCGGCAACAAACCCAACTTTTTTGTCAAAACATGAAACGGTTGCCCGAATCCATTGCTGAGGGGGGATACAATCAGCGTCTGTGAGCAAAATTAAATCGTGCTTTGCATAAGACATTGCCGTGGATAGTGCTATCTTTTTAGAGCTTTTGGCTACTGTGTATAAATTTTGTAAAGACCTCTGAATTTGTACAATTTTCAATTGTGGATATGAGCGACGAATATCTTGAAGTATCGAATACGTGTTATCTGTGGATTGATCGTCCACAACGATAATTTCATATAAATCCGCTCGATAATTCTGATTAATAATTGCCATTATACATGGTCTGATATTTTGTTCTTCATTGTATGCGGCCACAATTACAGAGACTGGTCGTTTCTTTTTATTTTTGCAAGGGTTGAGATTTTTCAAGCTGCTGTTTAGAAACAGTAAAATAGTAGAATAGATAAGAACAAGAGCAATCAATAAAATTATGAGTACCATAGAAATTAACTTGTTTGATAAAAGTAAAAGCTATCAAAATTTTAATAAATAAGCAAGGTATTTTTTGAATTAATTGAGAGTTGTGAATGTAAAAATCGGAAATGTTTATCCTTGACTTTTATTTATTTTTTTCATAAATTGATAATTTAATTTTTAGAAAAATACCTTGACGATTTTAAAAATTAAATGTTTAACAACTTTTGTACCAGGGAGCATTAAAATTACTTGACGTCTGAATTACCCGACGGCCACGGAACGCTTTACATTGTAAGCACCCCGATCGGGAATTTAAAAGATATTACTCTCCGAGCTTTGGATGTACTTTCATCTGTTAATACGATTGCAGCAGAAGACACCAGAAAGACAGGAATTTTATTAAAGCACTACGGAATTCAAACAAAAACAACAAGCTATTTTGACTTTAATAAAGAGAAGAAAACGCCGTTTTTATTGGAACGGTTGAAACACGGAGATTCGATAGCTGTTGTTTCGGATGCGGGAACCCCGGGAATATCCGATCCTGCTTTCTATCTGGTGCGGGCTGTGATTCAGGAAAATATTAAAGTGGAAGCCATCCCCGGCGCGACTGCATTTGTCCCGGGTTTGATCGTATCTGGTTTACCAACGGATCGTTTTGTTTTTGAAGGATTTTTACCTGCGAAAAAAGGAAGACAAACGCGGCTGAATTTCTTAAAAAATGAAAAACGAACGATTCTATTGTATGAATCACCAAAAAGAATTTTAAAAACATTGGGACAATTGTTTGACGTATTTGGAAATCGCCGTGTATGTATTGCGCGGGAATTAACAAAAAAGTTTGAAGAAATATCTCGCGGTCAATTAAGTGATTTTTGTTCATTAAGGCTCCCAATTAAACAAAAAGGTGAATTTGTAATTATAATTGAAGGCAGAAAGGACGGGGAGGACTGTGAAAAAAATTGATTTTTTACCAGACGGGATTAAAAATTGGTTTGTCAATTTAATATCTCCGGCAACTGATCTTTTTATTCGATTCGGAGTAAATCCGAATTTTTTTACGACTGCGGGATTCTTGATTAGTATTGTGGCAGCTTATGTTATGGCGTCAGGCCATCTTCGCTGGGGCGGCGTACTCATTCTGCTCGGCGGAACTTTTGATGTCCTTGACGGAAAAGTCGCGCGTGCCACAGATCGGGTGACAAAGTTTGGCGCTCTCTATGATTCTACCTTAGATCGCTACAGCGAAGTTATGATTTTTTTTGGCCTGGCATATTTTTTCTCTCGAGTTGAAATTTATTTTATGGGAATTGATTGGGCAATCTGGATTGTGGTTGCTATCTCAATTGCTATTGGCGGTTCAATCATGACAAGTTACATTCGAGCAAGAGCCGAAGGGCTGGGATTGGAGTGTAAGGTCGGAATTATGCAGCGACCAGAACGTGTCGTTTATTTGGGCTTTGGTGCTATTATTCATCTTGTTACGTTAGTTTTGGCAATTCTTATTATTGCAATATTAGCAAATATTACGGCAATTCAAAGAATGTATCATATCTGGAAAACTGAAAAATCTACTCAAACTTTGTAGGAGGGAACATTTTGAATAAAAAAGTGAATATTGAAAAGCCACAAGGTAAGTTGGGAGTGCTTCTACCTGGATTAGGCGCTGTTGCGACGACATTTGTTGCCGGAGTTGAAGCAGTAAAAAAACAAATCGGATTGCCGATTGGTTCTCTCACTCAAATGGGGACAATCCGTCTTGGTAAGCGTACTGAAAAGCGAGTCCCCAAAATTAAGGATTTTGTTGAATTGGCTGAACTTGAAGATGTCGTTTGTGGCGGATGGGATATCTTTGAAGATAACGCTTACGAGTCAGCATTAAATGCCGGCGTCCTGCAAAAAGACCTACTCGATCAAATTAAGCCGGAAATGGAAACTGTTAAACCAATGAGAGGCGTTTTCGATCAAAATTATGTCAAAAAATTGAACGGAACCTACATTAAAAGCGCGAAAACGAAATACGATTACGCTCAATTGTTAATTGAAGATATTCACAATTTCAAAGAGAATAATGGCTTAAACCGCATGGTCGGTGTTTGGTGCGGAAGTACGGAAATTTTCCTCAAAAAAGATCCGGTTCATGAAACCATCGAGTCGTTTGAAAAAGCAATCCGAGAAAATCACCCGGCTATTGCCCCGAGCATGATTTACGCGTATGCCTTTGTAAAAGCAGGTGTACCGTATGCCAACGGCGCTCCGAATTTAGCTCTTGATATTCCCGCGCTGGAGCAATTGGCAGTTGAGAATAACGTTCCCATCGGCGGAAAAGATTTTAAAACCGGACAGACGTTGATGAAAACGATCCTTGCTCCTGGATTGAAAGCCAGGTTGATCGGTTTGCACGGATGGTTCTCAACAAATATTCTGGGAAATCGTGATGGTGAAGTGCTTGACGATCCGGAATCATTTAAAACCAAAGAAGAAAGCAAACTTTCGGTATTGGAGCATATTTTACAGCCGGATGTTTATCCCCAGTTGTATGCTGATTTTTATCATAAAGTGCGCATCAATTATTATCCGCCGCGCGGAGATAATAAAGAAGGCTGGGACAATATCGATATTTTTGGCTGGCTCGGCTATCCGATGCAGATTAAGATTGATTTTCTGTGCCGCGATAGTATCCTGGCTGCACCGATCGTATTGGATTTGGCGTTGTTTCTGGATCTGGCTCAACGAACCGGGATGCGCGGAATTCAGGAATGGCTCTCGTTTTATTTTAAAAGCCCCATGTGCGCACCAGAGCTGTATCCGGAGCACGATATTTTCATTCAATTGATGAAACTAAAAAATACGCTGCGTTATCTAAAAGGTGAAGACTTGATTACCCATTTGGGATTAGAATATTACGATTGATGATATCCGAGAGAGAGACATTGGCTGGAAAGTCGCCCTTAAAAACGATCATTAAGACATCGCTTCCGGCGGTGATTGATCTGTCATCTCAAACTGTGATGTTCACAATCGAGGCAATTTTTATCGGACGAATTGGATATGCTGCCCTGGCTGGCCAGGGCATGGCTATCCAGTTAATTATATCATTTTTAACGATATTAATTACCTTTATCATTGGAAGTTCTTTGATAGTTGTTCGGCATCTCGGAGCGAAAGAGCGGTGGCAGGCAAATCATATCCTCGGACAGGCCTTAATGCTTGGCTTAATTATTTCAATTCTGTTCGCATTGATTTGGTACTTTGGCGGAATACATTTGTTTAAGCTGATTGAAGAAGGCGCCGATGAAGCGGCGCAACAGGCCGGAATTTCATATTTGCGAATAATCGCACTGTTTTCGCCGATTGTTATTACCAATTTTATTGCAGTAGGAATTATTCGAGGCTCAGGCGATACACATCTATCGATGATTGTGAATGTAATAGTTAATTCGCTCAATTTAATTCTCGCACCGCTGCTTATCTTTGGCTGGTTTGGCTTTCCCCGTTGGGAAGTCGAAGGCGCCGCGCTTGCTCTCGGAGTGGCTCATTCCGTGGGATTTGTCGTTACACTTTATTTTTTACGGTCGCATAAATCCGTTTTATTTCTATCATTTAAGGAAATTACGACTCCAAATTTCAGAACTTTTAAACGATTGATTAAAACAGGTATCCCGACAACGGTTGAGCAGTTGATTTGGTCATTGGGAATGTTGGTCGCTTCGATTTATGCCGCCCGGCTGGGAGCTTATGTGTTGACGGCTCATGTTATCTTTCTGCGAATTCAAGGCATCCTTTCGATGGCATATACAGGCCTGAGTATGGCCGCAATGACATTAATGGGAAAAAATATCGGAGCATCCGAGCATCAGCTTGCCGAGAGAACAGCACGAATCTTTAGTTTCGTGGGATTCTATTTTTCATTAGCTGTGGCAATTATAATGATTGTTTTTGCCCGCCCGATTTTTAGCGTGTTTACCACCGAACCGAAAGTAATTGAACTCGGAATTATGGTCATGATTGTATTCGCTATCGTTCAAATTCCGAAAGCCGTCGATGGTGTGATTATCGGTAATTTGCGTGGCGCCGGAGATTTGAACTGGATTATGTGGATGACGATTATTGGCGTACTGATTTTTGAAGTAGGGTTGAACTGGGTAGTGGTATTTGTTCTCAATTTGTCTTTGTTTGGATTATGGCTTGTTCATTTTCTGGATGAATGCGTCAGAATTATTACAAACTACTGGCGTTTTAAAGTGGGACGATGGAAGTCTATTAAAATATGATGAACGGATTATTTGTTACATTCGAAGGAATAGATTTCTGTGGAAAATCTGTTCAATTGGAACTTTTAACACAAAAAATTGTTAATCTTGATAAATCTTATCTGGTAATACGTGAGCCTGGTGGAACCCATATTTCGGAAAAAATCCGGGATGTGCTATTACAAAAATCAAACGAAATAATGAACCCGCTCTCTGAAATATTCTTGTACTCCGCTGCCAGGGCGCAATTAACTCAGCATAAAATTATTCCTGGATTGAAAACCGGGAATATTATACTTTGTGATCGTTTTTTTGATTCCACAACTGCATACCAGGGATATGGCCGCGGAATTGAACTAAATTTGGTGAAACAGATAAATCGTATGGCCACGCAAAATATATTACCTGAGATAACGTTTTTATTAGATATTACGATTGACGAGATGGAGAAACGAAAGAAAATATCAAACACAACACTTGATCGGATGGAGCAGGAATCCAGAGCTTTTTTTGAAACAGTCAGGCAGGGATACTTAAAAATCGCGCAGGAAGAGCCTGAGAGATTTATAATAATTGACGGGAGTAAACCAATACCAGTCATCGAAAATGAAATATGGAATCATTTTCAGGAACATCTCCAAGGAGGAGAATATGTTTAATAAAAAATATTTTACAATGTTTGTTTTTATCGTGCTGTTGGTAATGTCGGTCGTCGTATTTGGCGGATGGATGGCTCATAAAACAGACGCCGCAAAACCGGATTATTATTTTGCCATTAGCAAAAATATCAGTGTGTTTGGCAAAGTTTATGAAGAAATTACGAAACGATATGTAGAGGTAATTGATCCGGAAAAATTTATGCGTGCTGGCATATATGGCATGATGAAAACATTGGATCCGTATACAGTGTTCATCGAAAGAGAAGAAAATGATGAATTGCAAATTATGACGCATGGCAAATACGGTGGTGTTGGGATGCGAATTAGTAAGCGTGATGACTGGCCGGCAGTCATTGAACCTCCTTTCGAAGGAACGCCATCGGAAAGAGCCGGAATTCGCGAAGGCGACCTCATTATTGAGGTCGATAGCGTTAGCACAAAGGATCTGTCGATTTCTGAAACAGCGAATCGCTTGCGAGGCAAACCAGGGACTGCCGTTCAGGTGAAAATTCGTCGCGTTGGCGAAGAAAAACCACTTGATTTTCGATTAATCAGGGCTGAAATTAAAGTCGAAGAAATTACCTATTCCGGATTAATTGAAGACAAAATCGGCTATATTCGATTAGCTCATTTTTCCCGAAACGTTGGAAATCAAATTTATTCCTCTATTTCAGATCTTAAAAAAGAAGGAATGGAGGCTCTCATTCTTGACTTACGAGGGAATCCCGGAGGATTATTAGAATCCGCAGTGGCAGTCGCAGATAATTTTGTCGCGAAAGGCCAGTTAATTGTCTCCACACGTGGGAAATTTGACGGTACCAGTCAGGAATATCGCGCTAAGATAGACCCGATTTGGGGGACAGAACCACTGGTGGTGTTGGTGGATACAATTAGTGCGTCTGCGTCTGAAATTGTCGCCGGTGCATTGCAAGATTTGGACCGGGCAGTGATTGTCGGAAATCCGACCTATGGCAAGGGGCTTGTGCAAACAGTCATCCCCATCAGCAAAGAAACAGCTTTGAAAGTAACGACTGCAAAGTATTATATTCCCAGCGGTCGTCTTATTCAAAAACCACATATCTTTGAAGATTCAGATGTGTTGTTAACATCGTTTGATAAGGAACAAGATAGTACCCTGGAATATCAAACTTTCATGGGAAGAAAAGTGAACGGTGGTGGTGGAATCATGCCTGATATTGTGATTAAAACGAAGCTCCTCCCGATTATCGTGCGACACATGATTATGAAATCCATGTTTTTTAATTTTTCCCTTGAGTTTGCAGCCAAACATAAAACATTGGAGAAGGATTTCGAGGTTGATCAGAACAAGGTCGAAGAATTCAGGCAATTTTTAAAAGAGAAAAAATTTAACTATAACACAGCCGGTGAAGAAGAGTTGAAGATTTTTAGAAAAATTGCAAAAGAAAAAGGTTATTTAGAACAGGCCGAAACTGCGTTTGTAGATCTTCAAAAGGTTATCGAAAAAAGAAAAGAGAAAGATTTTGAAGAAGCTATCGATTTTATAAAATTATACCTCAAGTCTGAAATCGCAGGAAAATTATGGGGGACTGCCGCAAAAGTGGAAGCAGGTTTTAAAGTATCTGAGGAAGTGCAGAAAGCGATAGAAATCCTATCGGATCAAAATCAATACTACACTATTCTAAATAATAACGGTAAATCAATTAATTAATATAACCAGTAATTAGAGAGTAACAACTCTAAACATGATTTAAGAAGGAGCAACTCATGAGCGAAAAATATGTCTACTATTTTGGCAAAGGAACCGCTGACGGTAAAGCAGACATGAAAAATTTACTCGGAGGAAAAGGAGCGAACCTCGCCGAAATGAGCAATCTCGGCGTACCTGTACCACCAGGTTTTACAATAACAACGGATGTATGTACTTACTATTACGATCATGGCAAAAAATATCCGGCCGAACTTGAAAAACAGGTTGATGGCGCGATGGAGAAGGTTGAAGATGTCATGGGAGCCAAATTTGGTGATCCGGATAATCCATTGTTGATCTCCGTTCGATCCGGAGCCCGTCAGTCTATGCCTGGAATGATGGAAACAGTTCTTAATATAGGTTTGACTTCCGAAACAATTAAAGGGCTTATTGCAAAAACAAATAACGAACGATTTGCTTATGATGCTTTTCGTCGTCTGATTACCATGTATTCCGACGTGGTTATGGAAAAAGCAGTCGGTGTTGAAGTAAAAGAGGGTAAAGGTATTCGTGAACAATTGGAAGAAGAACTTGAAAAGGTGAAAAAGGCTAAAGGCGTTAAACTTGACACCGAATTAACCACTGACGATTTAAAAGAACTGGTCGAAATTTACAAAAAGAAAGTCAAAGAAGTGCTGGGAACAGAATTCCCGGATAATGCCCGGGAGCAACTATGGGGTGGCGTCGGAGCAGTGTTCCAGTCATGGAATGGTAAACGAGCGATCAGTTATCGTAAAATTGAAAATATTCCAGCAGAGTGGGGAACCGCTGTAAATGTGCAGGCGATGGTTTTTGGAAATATGGGTGACAACAGTGCCACTGGCGTCGCGTTCACTCGTAATCCTGCGACTGGTGAAAAACTTTTCTTTGGCGAATGGCTATCGAATGCACAGGGTGAGGATGTTGTGGCAGGTATCCGTACACCGAATCCAATCAATATGGCAGGAAAAACAGAAGATACCAAACATCTGCCCAGTCTTGAAGAAAAAATGCCAGCAATTTACAAGAAGTTGGATGGGATACAACAAAAACTTGAAACGCATTATAAAGATATGCAGGATATCGAATTTACAATCCAGGATGGTCAATTGTGGATGCTTCAGACTCGATCCGGAAAACGAACCGGTCCGGCTGCTGTCCGGATGGCTGTGGATATGTGTCTTGAGAAACTGATTAACGAGAAAATAGCGATTATGCGAATCAAGCCATCACAGTTGGATGAATTTCTCCATCCGATGGTCGATCCAAAAGAAGAGAAGACTGCAACCATCCTGGCAAAAGGATTGCCTGCTGGTCCGGGTGGCGCAAATGGGATGATCGTTTTTACAGCAGATGATGCCGAATCATGGGCAAAACAGGGCAAGGAAGTTATTCTTGTTCGCAACGAAACGTCTCCTGAAGACGTTCATGGTATGCACGCGGCTGAAGCGATTTTAACTGCCAAAGGCGGAATGACAAGTCATGCTGCATTGGTCGCCCGCGGTTGGGGAAAATGTTGCATCGTTGGCTGTAGTGCATTGAATATCAGCGTTGCCGAAAAGAAAGTTACCGTAAATGGCAAAAGTCTTACGGAAGGCGACTGGATTACACTGAATGGTACTGCCGGTCGAGTTTATGAAGGCAAGCTACCGTTGGTAGAACCCGATCTGGAAGAAAATATCCATTATAATAAATTAATGGAATGGGCTGACAAATTCAGAACGCTGGGTGTTCGCACAAATGCCGATAGACCGGAAGATGCAGCCCAGGCACGTGAATTTGGCGCACAAGGAATCGGATTGTGCCGTACCGAGCACATGTTCTTTGATCCGAAACGAATTATGGCTGTGCGCGAAATGATTGTCGCTGAAAATGAAGACACACGACGTAAGGCTGTGATGAAATTGCTTCCGTTTCAGCGTGAAGATTTTTACGGTATCCTGAAAGCAATGAAAGACCTACCTGTAACGATTCGACTGCTTGATCCACCACTTCATGAATTTGTAAATCTCGATGAAAAGCAAATTGGGGAGCTTTCAAAAGAATTGAGCGTGAGTGTGGAAAAATTAAAAGCACGAATCGGCTCTCTGCATGAATTGAACCCGATGCTCGGGCATCGTGGCTGCCGTTTGGGTATCGCTTATCCGGAAATTACTGAAATGCAAGCACGCGCAATTTTTGAGGCCGCCGCTGAATTGACTAAAGAAGGTGTAAAGGTTTACCCGGAAGTAATGATTCCATTGGTCGGTACCGCCGCCGAATTGAGCAATCAGCGTGACCTCGTTGAGAAAGCTGCTCTGGCGGTGATTAAAGAAAAAGGTATTGAATTTAAATACCTGATCGGAACCATGATTGAACTGCCAAGAGCATGTCTGACTGCTAATGAAATTGCTGAACATGCAGAATTCTTCTCATTTGGCACAAACGATTTGACTCAGACAACGTTTGGATTCTCCAGAGATGATATCGGTGGTTTTCTGCCATATTATCTTGAGCATAACATTTTACCGGAAGATCCGTTCCAGTCTCTGGATCAAACAGGGGTCGGACAATTGGTGGAGATGGGAGTCGATAAAGGTCGCTCAATTCGATCCGATCTTAAAATTGGTATCTGTGGTGAGCATGGTGGAGATCCTTCTTCCATCGATTTTTGCCACAGGATAGGACTCAATTATGTGTCCTGTTCACCGTTTCGAGTGCCAATTGCTCGATTTGCCGCGGCTCAGGCTGCCATTCGAAATAATAAATAAAAAGATATGAAAATGCCGAAACCCTCCCGTAGAATAACTTACGGGAGGTTCATTTTTATCGATGCGGTTGTTAAAATTTTTGTTTTAATTTAACCGCATTTTTATTATCTTATCAGAAACGTTTACAGGGTTATGATGAAAAATTTAATAAAAATATTTACTGATTTTGATGGTACGATTTCTATAAATGATGTCGGTGATAAACTGTTTGAAACATTTGGCCAAAATGGATGGAAACAGGCAATTGAAGAATGGAAAGCGGGGCTCATCTCGTCAAAAGAATGCTTAAGCCGATGTTGTGCCGTTACGCCGATTACACCGAAACAATTTGCTGACTTTGCAGACAAGCAGCAGCTTGATCCGCATTTTAAAGATTTTATTGTATACTGCAACGAACACAACTATCCTGTTACTGTATTAAGTGATGGGCTGGACAATTACATTAAACGAATTCTTTCAAAATACGGATTTGGTGATTTACCTGTAATCGCGAATCACCTGGTCTTTGAAAATGAAAACACCATTCGGCCGGAGTTTCCTTATTTTGGTTTGGGCTGTCCGAATTGCGCAAATTGCAAGGGGTATCACATTAAAAACCCGAATAATAATGAATTGATCGTATATATTGGCGACGGTCTTTCTGACCGTTGTGGTGCTGAAAAAGCAGATATCGTTTTTGCCAAAAATGATTTAAAATCATTTTGTCTTGAAAAAAATATCGATTATATTGAGTTTGAAAATTTTTTTGACGTACATGAGAAATTAAAAAAACTTCCGTAATTTGCTATACAGACGAATATGTCGAAGCTCATAATTCACGGCAGTTCATAAAAATAGATAATGTAACCACGACCACTAATGATGTGAAAAACACCAACAGGGGAGACGTCATGAAACGATTTCTGATTCTATTTGTTTTTTTAATAAGCGGTTGTACGGCTATTAATAAAGCCGCTAAATTTTACGACCAGGGTGATTATGAAACAGCAATTCAGGAATGTCAAAAAATAATCGCCAGCGATTCTTTGAATACGAAAGCGCATTTCCTGTTAGGACGTTGCTATTATGCTCAAGAAAAATTGGAAAAAGCTGTTAAATCATTGCAAACTGCTTATGAATTAAAACCTGTAACAAGCGTTACAAAGAAAGCAAGATTGGAATTGATAAAAGCTAAATTAAATTTTTCTGATTCGCTTTTTAAACATAAAGATTATCGTAACGCGCTTAGCGGATACAGATATGTTTTAGAACTTGACTCAACAAATATTCCCGGTTCATTGAAATTGGGAAAGATATATTATGAAACAGGTCAATTAACAAAATCCCGGGAGATGTACCAGAGAGTGTTACAATACGATGATAATAATACTGCGGCAATCAAACAAATCCAGGATATTGATAATCGCACGGCAGAAGCAGAAAATGATTATGAGGTTGGCAGAGATTATTTTGAACAATATAAGTATGAAAGCGCGCTGAAACAACTCGAAAAAGCCCTGAAAAATGAACCTGATCATTATGGCGCCCAATATTTTCAGGCGCTTGCAAAAGGGTGTCTCCTTTACAATAAGGGAAGAGAGAGTGATCTCTGGGATGCCATCGAAGAGTTTGGCAAGGCAATGGTCATTCGGCCAAATGCCGGAGAACCTCATTACTATATTGCGCTGGCGTATGAAAAAAAAGACAGACATGAATTTGATAATGCCATTCAGGAATATCAAAATTATCTTAATAAAGCGCCGAATGGTGAATTTGCAGGGCAGGCTCAAAATAAAATAAAAGAATTAACAGAACTTCGGGGCCGGTTGAAAGAGTTTTGGGGGAAATGATGTTAGTTGGTTTATTCAAATGTCGGATAGTTCATGGATTTGTTTGATAAAAATATTGCCGGTGATGATAAAATTGGTTCGCCGCTTGCAGAGCGACTCCGTCCCAACACTCTGGATGAGTTCGCCGGGCAGAAACATCTGGTAGGAGAGGGTAAAGTTTTACGACAGTCGATTGAACAGGATGATTTGGTATCCATGATTTTCTGGGGACCTCCGGGCGTTGGCAAAACAACATTGGCAAAAATCATTGCTCTCGAAACAAAATCTGATTATTATGCAATCAGCGCGGTGACAGCTGGTGTTTCTGATGTGAGAAAAATTATCAATCAAGCGAAATATAACCGAAAAGCGCTGGGCAAACGCACCATTTTATTCATAGACGAGATTCATCGTTTTAACAAAGCCCAGCAAGACGCGTTATTGCATAGCGTGGAAGACGGGACGATTTTGCTCATTGGCGCTACAACTGAAAATCCTTCCTTTGAGGTTATTTCTGCACTGCTATCCCGATGTCGTATTTATAAATTAAATTCTTTCACAACTGATGAAGTGGCGATGATCATTGATCGGGCGATTGAGAAAGATGTTATTTTAAAATCAAAAAAAATCAGGCTGGAGAACGACGCAAAAGATGCACTGATTCATTATTCGGCTGGTGATGCAAGAATTGCCTTAAATGCAATTGAACTGGCTGTAAAACTTGTTTCCGTTGATAGCGAAGGCAATCGGATAATTTCTGAAAAATTAATAGAAGAGTCATTACAACAAAAAACAATGGTTTATGATAAAAAGGGAGATTATCATTACGATACGATTTCAGCGTTCATTAAAAGTATTCGCGGCAGCGATCCGGACGCTGCTGTGTACTGGATGGCGCGAATGCTTGAGGGCGGGGAAGACCCGAAATTTATTGCCCGGCGTTTGATTGTTTTGGCGTCAGAAGATATTGGGAATGCCCATCCGCACGCCCTGGTTATGGCTAATGCCGCGTTTGATGCAATTCATAAAGTGGGAATGCCTGAAGCCCGGATAATTTTGGCACAAGTTGCGACGTATCTGGCTTCAGTGCCCAAGAGTAACGCCGCATATTTAGCGATTCAACAGGCAATGGATGATGTCAAAAAAACGTCGGCAGAACCGGTTCCGCTTCATTTACGTAACGCGCCAACCCAACTAATGAAAGACGAAGGTTATGCCAACGGATATAAATATCCCCACGATTTCCCGGAGCATTTTGTTGATGAAAATTACCTGCCCCTTTCTAAAAAAGATATCACTTATTACAAACCATCAGAAAATGGATATGAGAAAACGCTAAAAGAACGTTTGCGCAGGCTGTGGAAAAAACGTCGTAAATGAACCTTTATTGAATTGGAAAATATAATTAATCGGTGACTCCTTTTAAGCCGCATTATTATACAAAAGATTATTGTATGACCCGATATTTAACTAAAATTATCTTCTTTCTTTGTTGCCAGGCGGTTATTGCTTTTGCGAATAACCAGCGTGATTCTTTAATCGCACCGGTTCAAACCAGTTCAGACGCTGACTCTGCTGACGTCGTCGGCACATTAAATTCTGAATCTGCTGATTCATTAATGGCGACGCCAGACACAAGCTCGTCCCGGTATAAAGCTGCAAATGTCGGTATGGATACCACCCTGTTTTATGATGCCAAATATATTGACGTCATTGTTCCGGAAAGATTAACATATCTCTTAAATGATGCTGTGGTCAAGTATCAAAACATGACATTAAAAGCCGGGAAAATCACTGTGGACTGGAATACGAATATTATTACTGCCGAAGGTATCCCGGATACGGTTTATGTGTATAATGATGATCACACGGATTCCACGGCTGAAATTAAATGGACCGGTTTGCCATCACTGGCGGAAAAAGGCGATGTGCTGAATGGATTTAAGCTGATTTATAATTTCAAGACAGAAAAGGGGCGCGTCATCCGGGGGCGGACTGATTTTGAAAGCGGCTTTTATTTTGGTAAGCAGATGAAACAAATTGGCAAGGATGTCATCAATATTTCCCATGGGTATTTCACCTCATGCGATCTGGAAGAAGATCCCCATTTTCATTTTCAGAGCCGCCGGATTAAGGTTATCGTGAAGGATAAGGTAATCGCCAAACCAGTAATTTTCTACATCCGGAAAATACCGGTGGCAATCATTCCGTTTGCAGTTTTCCCGCATAAACAAGGACGCCATTCAGGGATTGTCATTCCTTCTTACGGAAGTAGTGCAACAGAAGGCAATTTTATCAGAGGGCTCGGATATTATTGGGCTCCAAATGATTATTTCGACGCCCGCGGGTTGATTGATTATTACGATCGCAGCGGCTGGATGCTGCGCGGGGACATGAATTATGCCAAACGATACATGCTGGATGGGAGCATTAGCGGTTCTTTTACACGAAAAGATTTTAAGACCGGGCGCTCGGAGCGACGTTGGGATTTATTGGTCAATCACAGGCAGACAATCGATCCAACAATGAATTTATCTGTCAACGGACGGTTTGTCAGTGATAATAGTTATTATAAAGATTTTAGCTCGAATATGTCCGAACGATTAAACCGGGAAATTCGTTCCAATGCTACATTCAGCAAACGTTGGCCGGATAAAGGGTTAAATTTAAGCGCCAATCTGTCCCAAACACGAGATATTGAAAGCGGACGGATTACTCAGACACTTCCACAAATTCGGTTTACTGTTTCGCAGCGCAGATTTTTTGAACCCAATAAAGATAAAAAAGGTCGCGGTAGTTCCGGGAGCGACTTGCGCTGGTATCATTCCATTTATTACAATTATAGCAATCAGTTGTATAATCAGGAAGTAAAGGACAATGAATACGGCGACCGGAAAACCCGATATTTCGACCATAATGCCAGTATCAGCATGAATACACCGGAAAAAATCTTCGGTTGGCTAACATTAGGGCAATCTGTTTCATATAATGAACGCTGGTATGACGAGTATCGCAAAAATACGTACGACCCGGTAACAAAAACCGTTGAGGTGGACACGGTGAGCGGATTCGCCGCATTGCGGGAATTTTCGTATCGCCTTTCATCATCCACAAATATCTATGGTATGTTTTATCCGGGTGTGGCAAATATTACCGCGTTGCGTCATGTTATTTCTCCCAGTATTTCATTCAATTACCGACCGGACTTTTCAGAACAAGGTTGGGGTAATGTGGATGTTTTTGAGGACTCGCTTGGCGTGAAACAGAAATACTCCAGAGTGTTGGCAAGCGTGTCATCCTTTTCCGGCGCGCAGCGAAGCATCAGTTTTAGTGTGCGCAATTTATTTCAAATGAAAACCGGAGAAGATGATAAAGAAAAGAAATTCGATCTGTTCAGCATTAATTCCAGTACGTCATATAATTTGGAAGCAGAGCAATTTAAACTGTCGCCGTTGAGTTCTTCTTTTCGCTCATCGATTGTTAAAAACCTGAATTTTAATATGAGTTTTACTCACGATTTTTATAAATACGACCACGAGCTTGGTCAACGGGTGAACAAACTCATGCTGTTCGATAGTGATTCAGACTGGTGGAAACGAAATCCGGTTCGGATGACAAGTTTCAGAGTGTCGACATCATTCCGGTTACAGGGGAAACGGGGGGGGCAAAAAACATCTGATCCGGAAGAAGATGAGAACGTGCTGATGAATGATATGGGCGAGATTGTGACTGAAGATGAATATTATGATGAATTGTATCGGGCATCCGGTAGCCGGTTTGAAGAATCCGCAGCCTATTCCGGGCTGGATATTCCGTGGAAAGCGAACCTTGCGCTGGAGTATAATTTAAATAAATATAACCCCATGAATCCCCAAAAAACCTTTTACCTGAACTTATCGGGAGCGGAAATTCAACTAACAAAAAACTGGAAAATTCGATACAATGCCCGTTATGATATTGAAAAAAAAGAACTGGTTAATCAGTCATTTACATTTTTGCGGGACATGCACTGTTGGGAAGCACGCTTTGTCTGGCGGCCGTCTGGAATCGGCGCGCCTTATTTCTATTTTAAAATTAATGTGAAATCCATGCAATTGCGCGACTTGAAGTGGGAGAAACGCGGTGGGCGCCGGAGTGTTTTCGGATATTAATCGCGATTAAATTTCCGAAGTCTTCAAGACTTCGGAAATTTGGCGAATGTAAAAATCAATCAAATATCTTCCCGGGATTTAAAATATTATGCGGATCAAATATTTTCTTAATTTCCTTTTGAATCCGGATCGATTCTGCCGATAACTCCATTCCCAGATATGGTTTCTTGGTAATACCGACGCCGTGCTCCCCGGAAATTGTTCCTCCCAGTTTCAATGTCAACTCGAACACTTCCTTAAAAGCAAGATGCCCGCGCTGAATCACGTCGTTGCTTTTCTCCATATTTGTCATGTTCGCATGGACATTTCCATCACCCAGATGGCCATAATTATAGCTGACGAAATCGTATTTTTCAGCAATCGCGTAATTCCCGGCCAATAGTTTCGGGATTTCGCTGATGGGAACCACCACATCTTCCGCACGTTTGTATTTAACCGTTTCCTTAATAATTTCCCGGAAACTGCGCCGGACTTCCCATAATCCCTGTCTTTTGTGAGAGCTTTCAGCAAGGAAAATATCAAACGCATCATTTTCAAAGCAGATTTCTCCGACAGTTTCCATTTGTTTTTCTATCTCAGAATTTTCACCATCGAGTTCAATTATCATAAGCACTTCAGTGGCGTCCGGAACGGTAAACTGAATTCGGCCACGAAGCAATTTGACACATGCTTTATCCATGAATTCCATGGTACCCGGGACAATCCTGTTTTTGGAAAATCCAGTCATTGAGTCGATAACTTTTTGAATATTCGGAAAGAACACAAGCATGGTCATAATGTTTTGGGGAAGCGGGATGAGCCGCAGTATCGCCTCAGTAACAATTCCCAGCGTCCCCTCTGAACTAATAATGAGGTTATTGAGATCGTAACCAACCACACCTTTTCTCGTTTTTACCCCTGTTCGAATGATTTCGCCATTTGGCAAAACAACCTCCATTCCCAGGATATAATCTCTGGTTGTTCCGTATTTATAACAATGCGGCCCGCCAGCGTCTTCCGCAATATTACCGCCAATGGACGAGGTGTCGTAACTGGCCGGATCTGGTGGATAATACAGCCCTTTTTCTGCCAGCGCCTCATGCAAATGCAAGTTGATAAGACCTGGTTGAACGCAGGCAATCATATTTACTTCGTCGATTTTACGGATTTTGTTCATTTTGAGAAAAGATAGAATAACGCCGCCACTGGTTGCCAATGCTCCGCCGCTTAAACCGGTGCCGGCGCCGCGGGGGATAACAGGAATTTTATATTTGGTCGCCAGTTTCATGAGTTTGGAAACCTGTTCAGTTGTGGATGGTTCAACGACTGCGTCCGGTAAATGACGGTAGTCCGTGCCATCAAAATTGTAAGCTTCCAGGCGTTCAGGATCAATAAAAACATGCTTTTCGCCTATTTCCTGTGTTAGTTCTTCGATGAATTGGGTAAATTTTTTTTCCATTTTGCAGTCTCTGTAAATCTGGTTAATAGTTACATGAATTACATTTCGGGAATAATACCTTACTCTTTTGAAAGCAAGGTAAATGTTATTTGTATCAAAGTAAATGATTGTGACGTATTAAATTTATGGCATAATTATTGAGGAAGTGATACAGTAATCCATTTTTTGAAACGGTTATGCGGGGCATAAGCTTTAACTCGGTATATTTTAAAATCCCCAAAATTAATGAGGTTTGAATGTCGACAAAACGAAAAAAACAAAATAATTTTATTTGTGATCCGGATGGTCCGTGGGGACCTGTTTATGACAATTCGTTGCACGATGAAAACATTGTTCCAAAGATTAAATTTATCGAAAATCGTGTGGATTTACTGGAAGAAGATGAAAATACGGTCGAAACTGTGGAACGAATTCAAAAAATATTTAATCAATTTAAAGAAAACACCAATTGACTTCCTAACAATTAATTTGAGCCATTTTCAACGAACACGGAAAACCTCGTCTGACGATTCAGGCGGGGTTTTTTGTTGCACTTCTGATACAAAAATCACTTGAATTGAACAACTCAGTTTTGTATATTGTTCCGGGTATCATTAAATACCGTTTAATTTAAAAAGATTTCTTAAATAAGTCAATGAAAAATTTAACAGAGGAACGAAAAATGAAAAAAGGATTGTTTCTCACACTGATCATTTTTTTGATGGTTGTCCCGGTTTTGTATCCAAATTCGAATGTAGTACTCGACGATGCTGTCGTATCTTCAAAAATTGAATTGTTGGAAACCTGGATCAACGCGCAAATGGAATATAAAGGACTGCCCGGCCTGGTAATCGGAGTCGTTTATGACCAAGAAATAATCTGGAAAAAAGGATTCGGTTTTCATGATTTAGAGAAAAAGAAACCAATGCAAACGAATACTATTTTTCGTATTGCGTCGATTACCAAATTGTTTACCAGTTCTGCAATTTTGCAGTTACGTGATCAAGGGAAAATACAACTGGACGATCCTGTTTCCGATTACCTGGAATGGTTTAATATCCGCGATCGTTTTCCTGAAGCGCCGGAAATAACTATCCGACAGCTTTTAACGCATTCATCGGGTCTCCCGCGTGAATCGGCTTTCCCGTACTGGACTGATCATAAGTTTCCGACGCTGGAACAAATTATCGAAAAGCTACCGCAGCAGAAAACGGTCTATCCTGCTGAAACGAAATGGAAATACTCGAATTTGGGGGTGGCAATCCTGGGCGAAGTTGTTGCAAAGGTGTCTGGTATGTCTTATGAAGTTTACATCAATAAAAATATTTTAGATCCATTGCTAATGAGGAGTACCAGTGTCAATTTATCAGAGGAGCATAAAAAGCGTTTAGCAGTGGGATATGGGCGACGAAAACCGGATGGCTCCCGAGATATCATTTCATTTACTGATTCCAAAGGACTGACCCCTGCGGCAAATATGTCTTCAACTGTCGAGGATATGGCAAAATTTGCCTCCCTCCAATTTCGATACGACGCGACCGCAGACGTAAAAGTTTTGAAAGGAAGTACGCTTCGGGAAATGCATCGCGTCCACTGGCTGCAACCGAGCTGGAAAAGCGGCTGGGGACTCGGATTCAGCATTAGAAAAACCAGCAAAAGAGTTCTGATCGGACATGGCGGTTGGGTTGGCGGATATCGCACGCAATTATTATTCTGTACTGATGAAAAAGTCGCTGTCATTATTATGACAAACGCTGACGACGGGACTCCATATTTTTATGCCAAACGGGCTTACGAACTGGTAGCGCCATCCATCGTGCAAGCAACCGCAGCTCCGAAACCAGAGGCCAAAGCTGACACGGCATGGCAGAAATATGTTGGCATGTATCGCGATCCCTGGGGCTGGGATGTAAAAATCATGATCATGGATAACAAATTGGTGATGTATGGTTATGATTATCCACCAGAAGATAATCCCGTTGAGTCTGTTGTCGAATTGACCCCGGAAGAAGAACACACCTTTCGTAAAACCGGTGACAACGGAAACGGTGACCCGGTTATCTTTGAAATCGGAAAAGATGGTAACGTTGAACAAGTAAAGACAGGTGAGAATTATATTTATCCGGTGAAAGAGTAGAATGGATGCCAGGCTTATTTTTTTTTGTTTTCGTTTTCTTTTCTATATGCTCGAAGGCGAGCGCGCAACAATCTGATTGTCGTATTGATATTGAAATTAACGATCTTTCATCTTCGGAATATAACCGAATCGTTTCACTGCCATTTCTTAAAATCAAATCGTTGCCCCTGGACTCAGTTAAGATAGAAACAGAAACAGATAAACCTCCGAGTATATGGTATGGTACATCACTAAAAACCGCATTGACAGAGCTGGCAGGTATTTCGCTTGAAAATATACAGAAAATCTCCATATCAGCGCCGGATGGCTATTCGTCGGTGATTTACGATGATTTACTGCCGAAGATGGAGAATGGCTTGTTTGCGTATCGTTTAAAAGGAAAAGCCATCTGGCCGAAAAAATACGGAACATGTCGGCTTGTTTTTCCTTTTTTACGAACCATGTACTGGGTCAATAATCCGTATAAAATAATTGTGAATATTGGCAGAGATATCCCTTCTAAATGTGTTCGGTTGTATTTTCTGCACCGGTCTGAATGGATTGAAACCGTAAATACAGATCACAGCGGAAGAAAATATATCCCGGTCATGTCACTGTTAGCCGGTCCGAAGCTTCTAAATAATAGTTTTCGCTTAATTTCACGGGATGGTTTGTTTCGCGAATATTCGGGAACTAATCTTAATAACCGCTTTATTTTGAAAATGCAACCAGATACAACGTGGAATTTAGCCGGCATAAACGTGCCAGGCGGTTTAAAAACAAGAAAGGTTTTTTCGCTGATAACCGAAAATGATGTGATTTTCTTGAAAAATTTGAACGAACACGAAGAAAAGATGTGGATAAACCTGTTCCTCCCAGAAGAAAAAACAACCATTGAACTAAGCTTTGTTTTAAAATTAGGAGAAAATAAAATTTTGACGACAGATGTAATTACTGTGGACAGAGAGGACATTTATCAGCGAATAAAGAACACGATGCTGCAGGATTTACAGGTTGATCATGCTGTGTTAACGTGGTAGGATCTGGCTGTGAAAAAGATAGTAATTGCGATATTTTTCGTACTGTTCAATATTTTTAAAATTAAGGCTCAAATCATTTTCTTTCCATCTGATTCCACTGCATTTCGGTGTGAAGAGTGCGATTCGGTATTTATTTTCGCTGATAACTTTGCAGTGACAGCAATTGGAAATGGTGTGGATCGACTTGGTTATGAGAATAAACAAATTAAGGGGGAAAATGTTCCTCCGTCTTTAAAAGTGAGAAATCCGGTGGGTGCAATCTTATATAATCCCCAAAAATCGAGAAAGAAAATTCCGGTCATTCTCGGAAGACGAGACGCCGTACTATCCCTTGATCAATTATTACGACATCATTTGATCGGTTTGAATTCTTTTCAGGGCTGTTCAACACAGGGGAACGTAAAAATCAATGTATGGAAACAATCGAATAAACAAAATGATTTTATGGTCTTTCTCTGCAACGGTCGAATCCTCGCCAGTGAATTACCTCGGAACATTTCATATCTACCCAGGAATATAGAATTATTTACCATTCAGACATTCAGCGCCTGTATTGATTTAATCGTCGGCATCTGGATTGCTCCGCCATTGACTGGCAATAATTTTCTCTCTGATAAAATACTTAGCTGTTTACAAGATGGGCCATTGCTTGTTGAATTTTGGGACGGACTCGGGTGGGAGATGTTTGAGAAAGCACATCTTAGTGGGCTGATTAAAACACGAGCAGAAAATATTCAAATGGCTTATGCCATGTATCCGCCGGAAACAAAAACCAACTATGCCGCAATGATTACCGGCGGACTCCCTGAAATTGATGCTGAGCAAAATCTGTTTACAACTCTGCAGAGTGTGGGAATCGATTACGCTGTATTTGAAGGAGAGCGACTATCATTCCCAATCCCGGGTAACGTGAAGCTGCATACGGCAACAACACCTGAAAAAAAAGATGAGAACATTTTTCAGAATGTGCGAGCTGTTATTGAAAGAGATTCTATTCCCTTGCTGTTTGTTCATTATCACGGTCTTGATGATTTAAGTCATGCAAATGGGCCGGATGCTCAACGGACAATTAATCATTTAAAACAAATGTGGAAATGGCATAATCAACTGCGGAAATCGTGGTACGGGACGATGTTAATTATTGCTGACCATGGTTCTCATGCAATAGAAAATGATAATCGAATCAATAATAAATTTCGTGATAAAGGAACAAAAGGAACGCACGGCGATTTTCGATTTTCTGACATGGCAGTGCCGGCGATTTTGAATAAAGGGGATCACCTGCAGAATCCTCATGAAATAATGCTTTCAGCCATCAAAACAGCACGCAACCGCTTGTTCAGTCAGTCCCATTCGACGAATGATCGCCAGCCTGATTACGCTGAAATCACTCTGGTGTTCGGTGATTCAATCATTTCGATAAATGCCAGCACTGATTTTCAACGGTTTGATCAAACATTTTTATACCAGTATATGAAAAAAGGAATAAATTTGAAGGGTGAGGTTCGGGGACGACTGTTGCGGCAATTGATACCAGCGAACAGACGAGAAGAAGTGGAACAGTTAATCGTTCACGCTTTTGATGGTAATCAGGTTGCGTTTTCTGCGCATGATTTAAAGAACAATTCACTGGTTCTGGCATTGGAAGTTAACACGGATTATTCTTTTTCGCTTTATCCAATAACGGATCCATATCCCAACCGTGTCGTAAAATGGGTGCGTAGAATTGAGTTCCTGAAATAAAAAATCCCCATCCATAAATATGGAAGGGGATTTTTATTAGCATATATTTTGATTATTTTTCGGCCAAACGTTTATAGAATTCGTAACGTGATTTTACCTTTTCTTCGAATTCATCCCAATAGCCTTCAACTCTCTCCGGGAAAGTCTGACGCAGAGATGTATATCGTTTTTCACCGCTCAGAAATTCTTTTACATTGGTTTTTGGCTCTTTACTATCCAAAACAAAAGGATTCTTGCCTTCCTCTTTTAGTTTTGGATTATATCGATAGAGCAGCCAATAGCCGGTATCAACGGCCTTTTTTTCTTCTTCCTGAGCTTTTCCCATGTCAATCCCATGATTGATACAGGGAGCATAAGCGATGATAATTGCCGGCCCATCATATTCCTCAGCTTCTTTAACTGCTTTGATGAACTGATTTTTATTTGCTCCCATTGCGACCGAAGCAACGTACACATAGCCATAAGTTATCATCATCAAACCGAGATCTTTTTTAAAGGTTGTTTTTCCGGCCTCGGCAAATTTTGCAACAGAACCCAGCGGCGTGGCTTTGGAAGCCTGTCCACCGGTATTTGAGTAAACCTCGGTATCCATCACCAAAACATTTACATTGCGTCCGGTTGCCATAACATGATCCAGGCCACCGTAACCAATGTCATAAGCCCAGCCATCACCACCGAACGACCAGATACTTTTATCGACAAAATACGTATCCAGCTCTTTAATTTTTTGAAGGATTCGTTTTTCGTCGCCAGTCGCTTTTTCGATAGCTGCCGGAAGTAGTTGTTGTATCTTTTGAGTGTTAGCTTTTGCGTCAGCATCGGTTTTCTTCCAGAGTTCCAACGCTTTGTTCAGCGAGTCTCTTAATTCATCAGCAACGCCATTATTCAGTATATTTTGGATATTTGTATGTAATTGACGCCGGTTGGCGTCCACTGCAAGCCGCATTCCGAATCCATATTCAGCGTTATCCTCGAACAAGGAATTTGCCCATGCCGGCCCGTGGCCTGCTTTATTCTTGGTATACGGAATCGTCGGAAAAGTAGCGCCCCAGATTGATGAACAACCAGTCGCGTTTGCTATAATCATGCGGTCGCCGTAAAGTTGTGTGAGTAATTTTGCATAAGGCGTTTCACCACAACCGGCACATGCGCCAGAGAACTCTAACAACGGTTGTTTGAACTGGCTACCTTTGATGCTGGCTTCTTTGGCCATATTACCGAGAACATCTTCTGGAAGTGATTCAAAGAAAGCCACATTGTTATTTTCGCCGGCTTCACGTTCTTCTTCAATCGGTTTCATTTCCAGCGCTTGTTTGGGACACTCATTCACACATGCCATACAACCCTGGCAGTCTTCAATGTAAACTTGAATTTTGTAATCGTATTCATCTTTATCTTTTGCTAAAGCTGGCAGTGTTTTAAATGTTGCCGGAGCATCTTTTAAATGAGATTTTTCAATTAATTTGGGTCGAATTGATGCATGAGGACAGACAAATGAGCATTGATTACACTGAATACAGTTTTCTGGAATCCAGTGCGGAACGTTAGGAGCCACGCCGCGTTTTTCCAGTTTCGTTGTTCCGGAAGGAACATAGCCGTCAAGTGGCATGTGAGAAACCGGAATGTCGTCGCCTTTTTCACGCATAATTTTTTCGATAACATTTTTGGTAAAATCATCAGAATCATCAGGAATAAGCTTGCTTCCTTCCAGCGATTTTTCCGGTAATTCGGTCGGTATTTCGATTTGCTCCAGCGCTTCGTCGGTTTTATCCACAGCATCCCAATTCATTTTAACAATTTCATCGCCTTTTTTACCATACGTTTTTTTAATCGCCTCTTTAATCATTTGAATTGCCTGCTGTCTTTCCAGGACGCCGGAAATCAGGAAAAATGCAGTCTGCATAACAGAATTGATTCGACTTCCCAATCCAACGCTATTCGCGATATGCAACGCATCAATATTGTAAACCTTAATATTTTTTTCGATAATTGTTTTCTGCATATCTCTGGTAAAATGTTGAAAAACGTCTTCATTTTTCCATTGCGAATTCAACAGAAATACACCGTTTTCTTTAATCCCTTCCAGAATATCGTATCGGCCCACAAAAGACGGATTATGACATGCGATGAAGTCAGCATTTGTAACGAGATATGTGGACTGAATCGGTTTTTTACCAAAACGCAAATGACTACGGGTAATACCACCGGATTTTTTTGAATCATATTGGAAATAACCCTGAGCGTACATATCGGTATTATCGCCGATAATTTTGATCGAGTTTTTATTTGCTCCGACAGTCCCATCTGAACCTAATCCCCAGAATTTGCAACTGATTGTTCCTTCCGGGATAGTGTTAATATGCTCTTTAACAGGAATGGACGTGCCAGTAACATCGTCGGTGATACCGATGGTAAAACCGTGTTTTGCATCGCCATCAAGGTGCTCGTAAACAGCTTTTACCATGGAAGGTGTAAATTCTTTTGAGGATAGTCCATAACGGCCACCTATGATATTAATATCCGGCCTGCTTTTCAACGCGGTAACTATATCCAGATAAAGCGGTTCACCAATGGCGCCAGGTTCTTTTGTCCTGTCCAGCACGGCAATTTTTTTAACGCTTTTTGGAAGAACTTTTACAAAATGTTCTACTGAAAATGGCCTGTAAAGCCGAACTTTGATTGCGCCCAATTTAGCGCCTTCTTTTTTATTCAAATAGTTTATTGTTTCCTCAACAGTTTCACAGCCACTGCCCATTAGAATAACAACTTTTTCTGCATCCGGAGCGCCGATATAATCAAACAAGTGATAGGATCTTCCTGTTATCTCGGCTAATTTGTCCATATATGCCTGTACAATTTCCGGCGTTTCCAGATAATATTTATTGACAGTTTCCCGACCCTGAAAATAGACATCCGGATTTTGAGCGCCGACTTTTATTCGGGGTCTTTCCGGATTTAACGCACGTATTCTGAACTGTTCTACATATTCTGGATTCAGCATTTCTGCTATTGTATCGTAATCAATCACCTCGATTTTTTGAATTTCATGAGATGATCTGAAACCGTCAAAGAAATTCAGGAATGGAATCAGTGATTTTAATGTTGATAGGTGAGACACAACTCCCAGATCCAAAATTTCCTGAATGGAATTAGCAGCCATTAATGCATAGCCGGTATTCCGTGCGGACATTACATCCGAGTGATCGCCAAATATTGATAGTGACTGGCACGCCAGCGAACGGGCCGAAACGTGAAATACGGTAGGTAGCATTTCACCGGCAATTTTGTGCATGTTTGGTAACATCAGCATTAATCCCTGGGATGCAGTAAATGTGGTGGTAAATGCACCAGCAGAGAGTGAGCCATGCACAGCACCTGCTGCACCAGCTTCTGACTGCATTTCTACAACGTCGACTGGCTGACCAAAGATATTTTTACGATTGTTAGCTGCCCAGGTATCGGCATATTCACCCATAACTGAAGATGGGGTGATCGGATAAATTGCTGCTACGTCACTAAATGCATAACCAACATGGGAGGCAGCCATATTCCCATCCATAGTTTCTTTTCTGAACTTCTTCATTTTGCCCTTTCTATAAATTATCATTTACCATTTTTGCTTTTGTATCCACCGAATTGCGGTGGAATTATATTTCCGAAATATTAAAAATTTCAGAAACCCTTGTCTTGTAAATCTCACGTCTACAAGTAAATCCAATGATGTTTTTTTTCTTAATTTCTTCTTAAATTCTTATAATGTAATAAAAAAAATTGAAAGATAAAAGGATTTTATTTAAAATCCGTATTTTTTTCTGACGTTATTTTCGAGAATTTTATGTCTGAACACCGTATAAAACAATACAGAATAAGTGTCTATATATAAACGATTTGTATTAATTTAAATAAATGATGCGAATGTTGTTCGTCAGAGGAATTTCATTACAAATATTTCCGGACTGTTCGTGTTTTGTATTGCTATTTTTAAAGTGATTTATTGCCTGAAAAAATGTGTAAATCCGATTAATAAATCCTCTGTATTAGAAAATATATACCCAAAAAAGAAAATAGAAAAATCAGCCCGTGGGATTTCGGGTACAGTAAAGTGGTTCTTTATTGTATTTATATTGATTTCATGAAATCCCACGGGAATATCTAAGTAAATTTACTGTTTAATTATCTTGCTTTAATAAAATTCTGCTATCGGCAACCGAACAACCCTGGCCTTCAGGATAGACAATCAATGGATTGATATCCAATTCTGCGATTTCCGGGTGATTGGAAACGAGTTGTGATAACCGCAGGATACAATCCTTAATTGAATTAATATCTGAAGGCGGATTTCCGCGAACTCCTTGTAGAATTTTGTACGCTTTTATGGTCTTTACCATACGTTCTGCGCTGATTTCCCACATTGGCGCCAGACGGAACGTAACGTCTTTCATAACTTCAACAAACGTTCCTCCAAGACCGAACATAACCATTGGCCCGAATTTCGGATCTCTGAAAGAACCTAAAATTACTTCAACACCCTTTTGTGCCATTTTTTCAATGAGAACGCCATCAATACGTGCATCTGATTTGAAATTTTTGGCGTTTGATATAATTTGATTATATGCCTTTTTTGCATCTTCAAGAGATTTAATTTTCAGCATCACACCGCCGGCGTCAAACTTGTGAACAATATCCGGAGAAACGATTTTCATGGCGACTGGTGGCTCTATTCCTTCCAATGCTTTTCCGATTTGTGAAGCATCTGTAACCACAACACTTCTTAACGTCGGAAAGCCATACATTTCAAGAATTTTATTCGCTTCCTTTTGTCCGAGGTAAATTTCATTTTTATCAGCTAATTTGGAATGGATAAATTCTGAAGTTCTTCCTTTTTTCGCATCAAAATGAAGATGTGTTCGTTTACCGAATTTCATGTGATCACTAAACCAAACCATGGACGCCATGGAATTAACTGCTTCTTCGGGAAATGCATAATTCGGAATACCGTTTCGTTCCAGATAATCAATGCCCTCTGATACGTCTACAATTCCCATAAATGAGCATAAAACCGGTTTGTCGATTCCCCTGACAGCAGAAGGAACGATCTGAGCGGTTTCCAGAATGTCTGTCATTGCCTGCGGCGTCAGTATAACGATAGCGCCGTCAACATTCTCGTCCTGCAAAATTTTATGAATAGCAGCTTCGTACCGTTCGTGGGTGGCGTCTCCGATAACATCAACAGGGTTATTAATGCTGGCAGTAGGGGGGAGGCTTTCCTTCAGGCTTTTTTTCGTGTCTTCTGAAAGTTCGGATATTTCAAGATCATGTCGTATTGCTGCGTCTGTAGCCATAATTCCCGGACCACCGGCGTTTGTGATTATTGCAATGCGATTTCCTTTTGGAAGTGGCTGCTGGGCAAAGGCAACGGCATTATCAAGCAATTCTTTAATGCTATCTTTCCGCTGAATACCACTCTGCAAAAAGATGGCATCATAAGCAGTGTCTGAACCCGCAAGCGAGCCGGTATGCGACGCGGCTGCTTTGGCGCCGGCTGCTGAACGACCGGACTTTAATGCCAGCATTGGCTTTTTCGTTTTCCAGGCGATTTCCCTGGCCGTTTCAAGAAATTCACGTCCACTCGTTATATCTTCCAGATACATGATAATCACATCCGTCTCCGGATCATCTTTTAAATAGCGTAACAGATCGATTTCATTTACATCCGCTTTATTGCCGAAACTAATGAATTTGGAAAATCCGATATGCCTTCCCTCGGCATAATCAAGAACAGATGTACATAGCGCGCCAGATTGAGAAATAAAGGCAATATTTCCTTTTTTGGGCATTTTCGTGGCAAAACTGGCATTCATTGAGACGTCGGGATTGGTGTTTATAATTCCCAAACAATTCGGGCCGATTACGCTAATGCCATGTTTTTTTGCAACAGCTTTTAACTCTTCTTCAAGTTCAACACCCGTGCCGCCAATTTCCTTGAATCCGGCTGTAATTACAACCGCGCCTTTTACACCTTTTTTACCTGCTTCTTCCAGAACTTTTGAAACGGCTCCGGACGGAACGACAATAACAGCCAGATCAATTTCATCTGGTATATCAGATAGGCTCGGATAGGCTTTTATACTGTGGATCGCATTCGCTTTTGGATTGACCGGATAGAGAACACCTTGAAAACCACTTCCGATGAGATTACAAATAATGGCATTTCCGACACTGCCGGGCCGATTTGAGGCGCCGACAACAGCAATAGACTTCGGATTCATTATAGCATCAATATGATTTGACATTTACCCTCCTAATAAAAATATATAGTTACTATTCAGCATAGAGCTGTCATTCCTGCATTCGCAGGAATGACGCCAAAAAATGACTTTTGATACAGCCCCGGGCATGACATTGAACCATACTAACAATAATCTTAGTAATATCGAACAGAAAATTAATTGTCAATTCCCGGTTCTGACCCCCGGTAACAGATTAATGTAATTTATTTAACATAAAAGTGTTTCTTTCTCTCAAGCAGTCCTGATTCCACCCTCGCTGAGAAGTTGCCTTATTTTTAAGTTGAAGTACTTTTCAAAAATGCTGTATCCTAAACGGGGCGATCATTTGCCTTACAATACAAATCGGTTACGGGAGTTGTTGAAGGTAGTGATAGCTGGTTACCCTGCCGAAAAAGAACTAACCAAGACTTTATTACACTACATTGTTTTACAAAAAGTTCAAAAAAATCTGATAAAATATTAATAAATTGGTTATCATAATGAATCGGCTATCAAATAAAAAATATTAACAGAAAACCGAATGTAAAATAGCAGGTTAAATTCTTTTTATCGGGCGTGGTTTGGTCATCGCTTCAGGTGATAACAAATCTTCAATTTCGTCAGCATTCAAATATCCTTTTTTCAATATAATTTCCCGAACCGGGATTCCGGTCTCCAGTGCTTCTTTTGCAATTTCGCTGGCATTTTCATATCCCAATCGAGGCACAACAGCAGTAATTATCCCAATACTTCGTTCCACCATTTCCCGACAGTGGTTTTTATTAGCCGTAATGCCGCGAATACAACGTGCAGATAATGTATTAACTGATTCTGCCAGCATCTCAATGGATTGAAAAAGGTTAAATGCAATAATTGGCTCCATCACATTGAGCTGCAATTGTCCTGCTTCCGCAGCCATTGTTATTGTTAAATCATTACCGATAATTTGAAATGCAACCTGATTTACGACTTCCGGAATAACCGGATTTACCTTGCCCGGCATGATACTTGATCCCGGTTGCATTGGCGGAAGATTGATTTCGTTTAAACCACAGCGCGGACCGGATGACAATAAGCGCAAATCATTACATAATTTGGAAATTTTAACTGCATTACGCTTTAGCGCCCCTGAAAAAATAACGAAGCTACCAGTATCCGGGGTAGCCTCAACCAGATTTTCTGACAGCGAAATATCCAGATTTGTGATTTTCCGTAATTCTTCTACCACCATTTGCGGATAGCGCGGATCAGCATTTATACTGGTTCCGATAGCTGTGCCACCCATATTCAAGCTAAGAAAAAGGCGAGAGGTTTCTCTTAACAAATGAATATCTTCCCGAATAGTGACAGCCCAGGCACTAAATTCCTGTCCCAGCGTCATGGGAACAGCGTCTTGTAATTGGGTACGTCCCATTTTGATGACATCAACGAATTGTCGTCCCTTATTATCCATTTCAATGGCCAGATTTTCGAGTGCGGTAATTAATTTCTGAACCAGCTTTAATGCAGCAAGGCGAATGGCTGATGGATAGACGTCATTTGTTGATTGTGAAAGATTGACATGATTGTTCGGATGGCACTGTACATAGTCGCCGCGTTCATATCCCAATAGTTCCAACGCTCGGTTGGCAATCACTTCATTAGCGTTCATATTTGCGGATGTACCTGCTCCCCCCTGAATCATATCAACGACAAAGTGTCCGAGGAAGTTACCGTCAATGATTTCCTGGCATGCCCTGTCGATTGCATTGGCAATGTCTTCTTCCAATAATCTCAAACGCAAATTAATCCGAGCTGCTGCTTGCTTGATAATGGCCAGCGATTTAACAAATGTCGGATAATGGGAAAGGGTTACCCCGGTAATGGAAAAATTTTCCATGGCTCGCAAAGTTTGAATACCATATAATGCATCTTTCGCGACATTCCGGGCGCCAAGTAAGTCTTTCTCTGTACGGGTTGCGCCGGTTCGGTATACTTTGTCAATACCCACCTGACGCGCGCTTGCGTATTGAAGGCGCCGGGTCATTGTCAGTGCGACTTGTGTAACCAAATTCAGCAAGTTATTCGGATCCTGTGAGAGTTTTGAAATGAGTTCATCCCGGGGAATTACCAGCAGCGAAACCTGTGTTAACGCTCGCGCTGTTGTCGAATGTTTTGCATCGTGTAATAATGCACTTTCGCCGAGAACTTGTCCGGCCCCCCGGATAATCAACTGAACACGTGTACCCTCTGTTTCACGAATGAGTTCGATCTGTCCCGAAAGAATAGCATAAACAGCGACTCGCGGCGTACCCTGCTTAAACAGAGCTTCCCCGCTCATGAGTTGGCGTTCTGAAACAATCCCGGCGATTAATTCCAGAGCCTCTTCGTTAATGTCAGAAAAAATTTCCATTGATTTGAAAAGCCTGACGCGCTCATACATAATCCATCCCTCTGTTGAAATTATCTGCAAATAAAACTCGCCTAATATAAGAGTCAAATATCTAAATGTCAAGCAAAAAAGACGATGTTATTATGCTAAAAATTTTAAATTGAAAAACGAAAATTTGTCCGCAATCTGCCCTTGCAAAAATTTGTTTAAATGAAAAAGGCTGCATATTGATGCACTTCTATGTAACTATCGGCGTGTTATCTATTCGCTTTTGCCAACGATTTTTATATTCCTTCCGGTTAGCATGCGCCATAAACCGCACACCAAAGTCGATATAAAAAAAGAGTAATGATTTTTAATTTCGCAAGATATAAGACAAGCCGGAGCATATTGCAGATTTTTTCTACCTGGAGTGTTAATTTTTGTACAGGTGTATAAAGTGTGCCTTGCGTTTTCGATTTAACGTCGAAAACACAAGACACTTTTATAGCTATTACTTTATTTCAACAGAATCATTCGTTTAACTGCAGAAATGTTACTTCCTTTTACACGGTAAAAATAAACACCGCTTGCCATTTCTTTGGCGTCAAATTCAAAATTATGAATCCCGACGGTTAATTGTCCGTCATGCAGAACCGACACTTCCTGTCCCAGCGTATTGAAAACAGAAATGCGAACATCAGAGGTTTTCTGCAAATTCACGCTAAAACGAGTTGTCGGATTAAACGGATTGGGATAGTTATGGCTCAGTACATAAGTCTCTGGTGCTGCATTGCTATTCATAGTAAGAACGCCAGTTCCCACAGCTTTTTTGTAGTATGCGGCAATCCAGAGGTCAACATCAATTCCCCAGGAAAAATTGGGATTCAATGTAGTTTGAAAGTCATTGTAGTCACCATCCTCAAATCGTTCCCATGCTCTGTTTTCACCATCACCTTCTCCGTCGGCGTCAGCCAGAATAGCGAATTCATCATCGCCTTGTTTCCACTCAAATCCGATAAATACCGGGCCATCAACCATAACAGGTGTATCCAGGAAGAATGCATTTCCCATTCCGGTGGTATCCAGTTGATCTGTTGTGGTTACAGCAGAAGCCAACATCGAATCCGGAGCGCCATTTTCGGCGACAGTTTTTACGACCATCCACAAAGTGTCTGGTGTATCAACAATATTTTTATATCCAAAAAAGAATTTTGCAGCGACCAACTTATCGCCTTCTTTGAAATCAAAACGCTGATATTTTCCGATATCATTATATTCATTTGTACCGGTAATATACCCAATACCATACGGATTTGCCAGCACGTTTTGCGTATCACCGAAAAACATGGTATCCAAAGATGCAATAACAAAATTTTCATTATTGGTAAATGCCGCGACGCCATTATTTGTGCCCATTACGAAAAATACGTAGGTATCGTCCATCGCGTGCATTACGTCCACAGAGCCGGTGCCATTACCATTTGTAACACTTCCGACCGAACCAGACACTGCTATAATTTTTGCACTGGCCGCGCCTTCGGTAACATCAACGATAGCGCAGTTTTCCGCCCCGCCTGCACCGCCGAGGTCCGGATAGTATACCATAAGGTAATGACCATCATCATGACTAACGGATTTAATTTTTGATCCACCTGTTCCGACGACAGATGTGGAAACCGTATCGACCACCTCGCCACTGGCATCTAAATGAACGAGTGGTTTGCCATAGGATTTAACATACATCGTACCATCTGCCATTTCCGCAACATTTGGCAGTGTGCCGAACGATCCGCCTTCAATCTCAATGACTTCTGGCGTAAATGTTAATCCATTATCCATAGTAGTAAATCGTACGAACTTGTTACTGCTGTTAACACCGGCGTAAATTGTCAATGAATTATCACTGGCGCTTCCATATACGCTGAACATATCGCCCATACGACCGAGGCCGGCATCATACGAAATAACGGTCTGTGCTTCGGCTGTCTCACTATCCCAGCGGTAGACGCGGAACGGATGTGTGGCGTCCGAACCCAGGGACATATTCGATACGAAGATAATTCCGTCATCAGATACATCAACGCAGTTCAGATGAAACATTCCGACGCCCTCTGCCTGCGGCGGTTTGGGAATTACACCGAGACTATCGCCGGTTAATGCATTATGGATAACAATACGGTGCGGGCCAAATCGGGTCACGACGTAAACCCGATCCTCGCCATTTACATTCCCATAAGCCATGCCACGTGTATAACTTGAAGTCGAGAAATAAGATGGCATATTTCCGGTAGCCTGTGCTTTTGACCAGAGTGTGATGAGTTGTTCCGGCTCTTCAGTAATTACTGGTATAAAACCTTCGCTGAATGTGCCTCTCAGAGAATATCCGTCATTAGCCGGGTCGCTAGATGTGTATTGATCAACAATAGAAACGATGTTCAACATTCCTTCCGGAGGTATCCAGCCATCGAGGTCTGTATCTCTGTCAATAAAAATGTATGTTGTATCCGTGCCGTCAGTAATATCGACATTGCCATTGGATCCTTCATTAGGCCATTGGGCCGGATCGACCAGCCATACATTATTTATAAGGACGAGTTGACTTTCCACATCCTCGCCCAAATCAGCGATTGTAATTTCTTTGGGTTCCACATCATTACCAGTGCTTAACAGCGTAAAACCACCGTCAGCAAAATCAACAATTTCTGTAGAACCACGATAATGATCAACAAAACCAGTCACTTGAACTTCATCTCCGAAATTCAGATCAAGGATAATTCCTCCATTATATAATTGAACACCGCCGGTTTCATCCTGCATATAAAATTGAGAACCACTGCTACTATAATTCGGGGTTGTAACGTAACCACGAACAGTCACTTTTTGATCTAATAAATCGGGTACAAAATCGCCATCCGCATCTACGCGAGCTTCGGCAATTGTTAGGACGGGTATAATTTCCAGTAAATATGCACCCAGACCATTATTCGTGCTTAATACGAATACGGTAAACGTGCCATCGCCATTATCTTTTACAGCGACATCCCCGCTGCCGTTTGCATTTGCGTTGGCGCCAAGAGAAGGAGTTACTGTATAAGATTCGGCTGCTGCCAAATTACCATCAGGAACTTTCACGATTCGAGCATTTTCATTTCCAGCGCCATATTGAAATGTAACAAAATATTCTGCGCCTGATTTTGTCGTAATATAGCGAATAGAATTAGAACCTGTAGAAACGACTGATCCCGATACAGTTCCCAAATCCGCACCAGTCGCGTCAAATTTTTTGGGATTTATTCCGGTTGCGTTATAGTAAAAATCAGTTATTCCCGGGATTGCTCCGACAGATGCGCTACCACCTGTTGTTCCAACATCAATCACTTCCAGATCAAATGTTGCGCCATTGTCAGCCGTGGTAAATTTCAACACTTCGTTTGAAGATGCAGAAGCAGCGTATAATGCAAATGAATTATCTGCGAGAGATCCCATTGCACTAATTTTATCGCCGAGTCTCCGGTCTGTTCCGTCTGCTGTAATTGCAACTTCCGGAGCAGCGGTTTCATCAGTCCACTTATAAACTTTGAACTCGCCGCCGATAGCCAGGTTACACACAAAAACAACGCCATCGTCAGAAACAGCAACATCACTGACGTGATAGATTCCACCGGTTACTCCGGTATTGTCCAGCATACCAATAGAATCACCGGTGGCAGCATCCAATATGTAGATAAAGCTGCCGCCGTCTCTGCTCACGACAAACAACCAGTCGTTTTCACCAACTTTACCATAAGCAAAACCTCTGGTCAGGTTGGCATTATCAAACCAACCAGGCATTGTTTCCTGTGCAGCAGAATTTTCCCACAAGGGGGTTACACCAGCAAACAGAAAACTTGCTGACAGTAAAATCAGGCACATTACTGTAAAAAATTTGTTCATGTTACCTCCTTACATTTAAATAAATTTGATTAGGTAGTATAAAAATTCAAAAATGATTTAATAAATTTACGCTACTAAATAGTTATAATGATGTTCAGAATGCATCGGTGCTGCAGACAATCCATAACGGGATTGTACTCCATTAGAGCAAATAATTAAGACGTCGTTTGAACATGATTCTTTCTTTTTGATAGCGGTGGTTCAAAAATCGTTTGTAATGCAAGTGCAATTGCTCCCTTAACGCCGGCGCTGTCTTTTAATTGTCCAACAACGATAGTGCTCGGTTCAAACGGCATATTCATGATACTTTGCTTCACCAATTGTCTCACTTTTTCGATCAGATAATGTGAATTTTCATTCACCCGCCCGCTGAGAATTATCAAACTCGGATTAATTGTTTTGATCAGGTGCATACAAATAATCATCAGCAAATAGGCGTATTCATCTAAAATATCCTGAACAATCCGATTTCCTTGATCCCCTGCATTGAGTATTTCTTCTAGTGTGCTGTACTGGATGCTTTCATCGTTCCGTGTTTTATTCCATTGAAGTTTCATTTTTAGTGTATCAAATAAATTAACTTCTGAAAGAATTTCTCCAAAATAACGTTGATTTGTATATAGATCTTTTACAATTCCGGTATTGGCCACAAAATGACCTAATTCCAAATATCCGATTTCGCCGGCATTCCCTGTCTCGCCACGAATAAGATGGTTATCCACCATAATTCCGGAACCAACCCCTTCGCCGATCCATATACACACCAGGTTGCTTGTTCCGCGACCAGCGCCAATCAGGCTTTCGCCAAGTGTAATTGTATTCACATCATTTTCCAGAATAGTCGGAACATTATAACGCCGAGAAAAGCGGCTTGCCAATGGCAAATTCGCCCAGCCGTGTAATGTATCCGCAAAAATCAATTCTCCATGTTTATAATCGATAAATCCGGGCAGCCCGATGCCGATAGAGGTCAGTTTCTCTTCGATAATATTATTTTTAATTAAAATAGAATCAATGGTTTTAAAAATCGAGGGGATCACCTCATCAATCGAAGCGCCCACGCCATAACCGATGCGCTCCATTGCTTTAATTTCTGATTCAATATTTGCCAGCGCAACGTATGTTCGACCGTGCTTTATTTCAACACCGATTACATAGCCGGCTTCGGGATTGAGTTTTAGTAATGTAGGGCGTTTTCCCCCTTTTTTTGTCGACTTTCCCTTGCCAATTTCCAGTATAAAACCCGCATCATTAAGGCGGTTGATAATCTCGGAAACGGTCACTTTGGATATCTTACTTTTTTTCGATAATTCATTTCTGGAAATCGGACCATTTTCACGGATCAGATTGAGTAATCTTCGTTCATTGATCGTTTTAATCAGTTTTGAATCAACTCGTTCAGTCATCTTATTTGATCACTATCATTTTTCGTGTTTCGGTTTTTGTTGTTGTAGTTAAACAATAAAAATAAACGCCCACAGACAGGTTCGACGCATCAAAATCTACCTCATGTTCACCAGCACCTAAGATTTGATCAATTAAAGTTGAAATGAATTGACCACGGACATTATACACCTGAAGCAGGACATGTTCATCTGTATCTGTTTTGAATTGAATCTTTGTCGACGGATTAAATGGATTCGGATAGTTATGAAATAACCGGATGTTATCAGGAAAAGCAAAATCCTGGGATGTTTTTAACTTTGTTATAAATCGCTGCGGTCGGTTGCTGTTCAGGATCATGATCGCATCTGTAAATACAATGTTCGAGCCTGTGTTTTCGCTTGACAACCGAACAATTTTTTGATCATTCCCTGCCGTCAAATAAAAATCTCCTAACTTATACCATCGCGCATGTCCCTTCGTTTGTTGATTTACCAGGAACGTATCCTTTCCTGTCGCCGAATAAATGATATAAGGAGCACTTTCTGCGGCATTCCATTGTATGATCGTGAAACTATATATTTCATACCACCCTTCTGATGGTATGTTTGCATAATATTCGATCCATTCTTCATTATTGGTATTCACGTACTCGCACACACCATCCAGACCGGGAATATTTGAATATGTTTTCCAGCCGTCTGATTTTTTAACAGTCGAATCATTTTCATGGATCACAATTGCTGGCATTCGCCAGTCTTCATCACGATACGGAATTTGCGCTGGTTTTTGGTAGACATTGTTTTTAAGGGCTTCATAATATTCCGGTAACCGGCCATGATACCAGATCACATGTCCGTTTAATTCCCGTTGGCGGCTTGTTCGGATCATCTCGATCAATTGATCCGGTGGCGTGGTATAGTCGTTTGCAATGGTGCTCATGCCGGGATAAAAATAGGTCTTAGCAGTCACTTTATTCAATTCAAAATCCAATCGGGATTTAAAAGAAGTATTTGTCGTAAAATACAATTGTGGTACCACGGTATCAAGATACCCCTGATTAACCCATGTAGCATAATCCTGACAAAATTGTTGATACCCGTAAAACAGCGGCGCATTGCTCACAGTCAAATCCGGATTAACCGCTTTGATTTCCTGGTAAAGCCTGCCGACAAATTCGTTCAATTTATCAGCCCGCCACCGGATCCAGCCCGGATCGGCATAATTGTCCGGTGGTTCGGTACCACTATGTTCTGCTTTATACAAAGCGACGGTTGCCGAATCATAGCCACAATTCAACTCCGGATAACGAATCCGATCAAAATCGATTCCGTCAACATCGTATTTCGTTGCAATTTCCAGGCATAAATCAATAATGAACTGTTGCGCCTCCTCATTGCAATGGCTCAACCAGTGATAACGAATCCCGCCATTGCTGTAAAAATTAACCGAACCATCTCTTTTTTGGGAAAACCACTCCGGGTGTGCGTCATACAAATCGTCATTATCACCCTGGCATGCGGCAAAACCGGCTTCAAACCAGGCTTCGACTTCCAGTCCGAAACGATGTCCTTCGGCGATCATGTCAGTCAGCAAATCCCGTCCGTCAGCCAGCCGGGGATCACTTGGGATTCCGGTGATGTTTTCAAAAATCTTGCTATGAAAATAGGGATATCCGAAGCGCCAAATATCAACATACACCGCATTGAAATTATTTTCTGCCAGATTTTCCATAGTCTGCGCAATGTCTTCCTTGGACGGGATATCACTACCAGCCCATGCAAACCATGTTCCTCGCAACTCTTTTTGTTGTGCAAACGCGGTTATGTTTATCATTAATAGAACCGTAATGAATCTGGCGTAAAATATTTTCATCTAAGACCTTTTCAAAATAAAGCAGCGAAAAAAACAGCGGTTTTTTTCGCTGCGCATAAAATCACGTGCTATTTAATCAATATCATTTTTTTTGTAGCAACTGTTTCGTTGCCGGCAGTGAGCTTGTAAAAATAAACGCCACTGCTTAAATTATCACCGGAGAACATAACGCGATAATTTCCGGTGTTCTGCTTTTTATTTACCAGAGTAGCCACAACACGCCCGGTAATATCATAAACTTTCAATGTGATATTTGCTGATTTAGAAATCGTGTATTGGATCGTTGTTTTCGGATTGAATGGATTCGGATAATTCTGATCGAGTGTGTATTTTACAGGTGAATGTGCATTATCCGCAACAGCAATCGAACTTGGCATTCCTTTTACCTGAATGTATTTCGTATCTGTGGGAAACATGCCTTTTCCGAGACTATCTGCGTAAAAGTACAGTCCAAAAGACACATCGTTTCCAATTGGATTCCCACCCGGGAAGGCGCACAGCACTTCTCCGGATGCATCTTTTTCCGCGACATACGCCATGATGCTGATATTTGTAAAATCAGCACCAATTCCATCTGCATTTTTAATAGCTGAAAGTTCTGTTAATTTTCGATCACCTTCATTACCAAACGCCAGCGCGCCCTGGCTTGCCATATTGCCATCAAACAGCCCTTCATCCCAGGCGGATCCGTTCCATTTATAAATCGAGCCGATCAGATAATCTGCATCTTGCCACGGTTCTACCATATAAACAACATCTGCTTTAAAAGGTAATGTTTGCACGTCACCTGCATCCTCGGGCGGAGTATTTGATCCGTTCCCGCCAGCCGGGTCAAGATCGAAAGCAACGTACAACCGGTTGGTCTCCGTGGGGTCGATTAGCGTATGCCCTGTGATTCCTAAGAATAACTTTCCTTCAGACCAGGTAAAATACATGTCCCGGCCGTTACTGGAGCCCACGTGATCTGTTGGGAAGAAATCATTTTCGCCATCCACGCTGATCGTTAAGTCGCCATCGCGGGGTGTGCTTGCTTTTAGTAGTGAATCCAAACTTAACGAGGTAATGCTGTTGTAACCGAATAATGACAACATGGAATGCCTTTTGGAATCATAATCCAGCGAGGTAGATGCATTAAAATTTGTATTGAACGTGTTTCCATTGTATAACAGCGGAACGGAATCGGAGTTTGCGCCAAAATAGTCGAACAGCACTGTTCCCAATTCATCTTCAAAATATTGTATGGAACGAATGGACATGGACCAGGCATTGGTCACAGTAATCAGATTATATTCCCCCAGAATTTGATGGGTAATGCAGGATGTACCGCCCGGTGAAGCCAAAGAATCGGGAATCACGGTGATCACTGTTCCGTCGAAAGTAATGAGCTGCGGTGGAGGAGATCCGTCATCGGCGCCATTAATCCAGACTTTGCCGCCCGGAGAAACCGGGGAAATGCCATGTCGCGCTGCTCCGGGCTGCGGCAGGTCGATCAATCCCTCCAATGTTGCAGTCGCTCCACCGTCATCTTTAATGACAACCATGGTGTTTTGTCCCTGCCCCGATGAATAGAGATATACATTTGAGCCCTCACCTGCTGCCGCGAAGGAATCACCAAACCGTCCGTTTTCCAGTGCATCTTCAAAAATCAGCTCCGGCATTGCATTCTCATCAGCATAGCGGTAGACTTTAAATTTCGAGCCGGGGCTGTATTGTGGTGCGGACAGGTTACAGACGTAAATGGTTCCGTCATCTGCCACGGAAACCATATTAATGGGATACGTGCCGCCATCAATTCCCTCTGTATTTAATATGCCGAGCGAATCGCCGGTTGCCGCGTCCAGCACAATCACATCCGTCCCCCAATAGCGCGTGGCGACCAACACATGGTCAGTGGTTCGATTGTATGCCAGACTGCGGGTCACGTCGCTTGCCGGATTCATCAGGCTGTAATGTGCCCAATTTACCGGGTATTGCGCGAACAGCGCGCTGGTTATCAAAATTAACGCCAAAATTAGTAACAATTTTTTATTCATTGAGTCGACCTCCGTTTTTCTGAATTTATGAAATATTATTTCTCATCTGGAGTGCATTGCCTTTATGCAATGCGTGAAATCCATAAAGAGCCTGTCCAGAAACTTTGATATCGTCGGGAAAACCCTTGCGAAGGTTTCGCGACAACACACTATATAGATAAATTCATGAATATGTATCAATATACAGCTTATCCCGTTTTGAAAAACCTTCGCAAGGATAGTTTTTGGACACGTTCTAAAGGAATTTCACTCCGGATTACTTTTTACTTTACAAATGCCCTGCCCCCTCTTTATCAAAAATAAAATCTCACACCCGCTGCCACATTTAACGATTGAAAACCGGAAACGCCTTCCAGTTCGATGAGCGGCTGCATGGTCGGGAACAAATCTCCCAGAACGAACCGGTAGTATCCGCTAATATCAAAAGTCACGAAGCTATTTAAAATGATTTCCGTCCCCACTCCCACGCGAAAGCCCCAGTTTGTCTCTTCCTGCTTTTTCTCATCGATATGCGGTACAAACGGTGTGACCGCCGAATCTGGCTGCACCTCGCCGCGTACGCCCTTCCAATTGTAAAGTCCCCCACTGAACTTCAGATACGGTTTGAAATACGATGTCTTCATAATCGTATAACGGGCATCGATTAATAGCCCATAATGCTCCAACGATAGTTCCAGTTTTCCGGCAGGATATCCTGATAAATTTTCTTCTTCAAATTTACTGTACTCAAACTCACCGGAGATGAACCACTTTTCATCATATTGTTGCCCCACTGATATGAAATAATTCGGCGCCGGCTTGAACCATTCGGACAAACTCCCGGCAGGCATCGAATATGCCGATCCCAGCGAAGCGCTCCACTGACCTGTATTTTGAGCATGTAATGGTAAAATGAAAACAAGTGAAATTAAAAATATATAAAACGTAATCCTCATTCGTGTCACTCCAAGATTATCCGGAAAATCTGTTAATATTTAAAAGTCAGTCCGAATGCGATCATTACCTTCGATTTTATCGGAAACCAGCGCCGTGCGTTTTCCGAGAAATTAATTCCCAGCAATTTGTCACGGTGAAAATAATTGACATAATGAACGCCCATATCCAGATCAAGAGAGTTGCTCAGGTAAAATTTGGTGCCAACAAAGGTGGATGTATAGAATTTGTTACCTTTTTTCGTCGGCGCAAAATGCAACAGATCATAGTTGAATTCATAATCAAATTTTTCAGAGGACAAGCTATCTGTTTTAAACCGCTTGGTCCAGTGCTCCTGCATCTTCAATTCGCGAAAAAACAGGCTGAATCCGCCATCAAAACCGAAGTAAAGGCTAAGCCGTTTCGTGAGCTGAAAGGTGTAATCAAATCCCAGGGATAATTTCAATTCCTGCAGTCGCTGCGTTGGATCGAAAACCGCTGAATAAATACTATCCGTACTGGTATACAGAAGCGTTTTATTGATGATTTCCGGTTCTGCACCCGGGATGAAATCAATATACGTATCTTCCCAGTAATCCCATTCCCATTCATCCAGAACGTCATTCTGTTCCAGGAATGAATAGTTATAATTAACATTCAGATTGAAATCCAGCTTTTTACGAACACGAAATTTCATTTGTGCGCCGAGTCCGAATCCCTGTGCTTCGCTGACTTTATATTCACCTGTTTGCGTATGTAAAGAACTGTTGATACGAATTCTTGTCGGCTTGTCCTGCGAAGAAACGAACGTCGAGTTGATGCTTCCGATAAACAAAAAGATCACAAATATTTTCAAGAATGATTTTGTCATGTGTTAAAGCTCCATTGCCAGTGTATAGCGTAGCGTTGAATCCAGATGTTTATGATTCATATAAGCGAAATCAAACCGGATTTTAGTGTTTTTAACATCAAAACGCAATCCTGCTCCGGCGCACAAATTTTCTTCATCATATCCGAATTTATAGCCAGCCCGCAGGACAATGGAACGATACAACACAGTCTCCATTCCCATGTGGATTCGCTCATCAGCATCGTTGGGATGAATTGCTTCAGCCAGCACAGTCAAACGGCTCGCTGATTCCATAGTCCCGAAAATCTCGCCGGAGATGCCCATTATCAGTTGCTGCGGCATTTTGAACTTTTCGGTTTCATATTTGGATTCCAGCCCGAAATTTTGCAAAAACGCCGCGATGCGCAGACTTTTAAATCCTGTGAAATACATGAAGCCAATATCGGCAATCACATTATCTGAATTGTAAATATCGATTGTCTCCCGCACATATTTCAGTGTGGTACCAAAGGAAAATTTATTGGTCAGGGAGCGGGCATACGTCAGACCGATGGCGTAAGCGCCGGCATTATAAGTGCCAAGATCAATATATGAGCCGGTTTGCGAAGCTGTTGGATTTATTGTTTTCTGAATTTCACCGAAATCGAAATAGACTGCCTGTAAACCAAGCGTGCCGAACAGGGGAATATCATACGTAAATCCGAATGCCTGCAGCGTGGTCTCGACATACCAGTTAGTGTGGGAAACAGCGAACGCGGTTTTTTGGCTGCCCAATGGAATCAGCGCCGGATTCCAGAAAAGTCCTTCGGCGGCTGCATCAGGAAGCGAGATTCCGGTTTCTCCCATCCCGACATTTCGTGCGGTAACAGGCAATTCCAGAAATACATAACCAGTGGTGCCTATTTTCTGAAAATCCTGCGCCTGAATAAGAGACGACAAAAATAACAGCGGCGCCAGTAAAAAATATATCTTTTTCAGATTATCGCTCATTTCACTTTCTCAATTGATGATTGCAAATTTGCCCTTCTTCTCCTCACCCTGTTGATTCGAGACATGATAAAAGTACATCCCGCTTTTGACATATTGCCCGTAATCACTGATTTGATTCCAGAATGCGACGCCCGACGATACATTGCTGTGATGGATGGTTTTTACCAGATCTCCCCGAACCGTATAAATCCGTATTGTACATTCGTATGAAAGATTCACAAATTGTATCAATTTAACATCTCCGGCAAGCTGAAAACCGGAACTGCGGTAGAACGGATTGGGAACGACAGCCACATCGTTTAATGACGATTTTGTCGGACTCAATGTCGTATAATAAACCGTTTTCGAGCGATTGGCAAAAATAGAAGATTCCAGTGGCGGCACTTCCACATCAGAATCGATTGCCCAGCTTGCATGACCATTATCGTACGCGGTGACTGAATAATAGAAACCATGTCCCAACGGCACTTCCCGGTCGATATAAACATATTGCTGCGAATCCGTTTGGAAGTAAGTCTCATCGCCGACTTCAATATCCGTTATTAATTTCCAGGGACCGAACGGATATGTTCCCGATCGATAGATACGATAACCGGCAATATCCGGCGTCTCCTGATGGGGATCGGGAATCATTTCCGGCGAATTGTCAAACGAGATGATATTGCCGACAGTGCCGGCTTCGTCCAGTGTGCTCACTGTAAATTCCGGTGCTGGCGGTGACATTGGCACGGTATAATTATGTTCGTAGTTGAATAATATTCGTTCATTCAAATAGTGAACCGCGGAATCTCCGGCAGCCTGCACCTGCTCTTGTGTCGTCTCTGCTGATTGCGCATGCTCATAATTCATACCACCGACAAATTCGGCGACAACAATTTTTATTGAATCGCGCCGCTGGATATCAAACGGGCCCAGTGAAAAATTGGCATATAATCTGTTTTGCCCCATTCGGGTATCATTGGGATCATTAAACGCTTCGGACAACAGCCGCGGGTCTTTCATTGCCCGGTACTTGTTATCCAGTCCGGCGACTCCCAGAAAAGGTCCTGAATGATCGTTTGTGGGGGCCGCGGCAGACCAGGCGAAGCCGTTAATCCGGTTTTCCTGTCCCGATGAATCCGGTGAGATATATAAAAATTTTAATCCGTAAAATCCCGGCGCAACAAATTCGGGTTTGAAAATATTCTGCTCATGAATCGGATCATATTCGATATGTTGGAAAAAGTCAAAGGATTCATCCTCGCCGGGTGTTGTGGTTAAATCTCCGGCATGGGCAACGAGCAGCATTTCATCTTCATCGTAATAACTGTGAGCATTCCGGGCGCCATCCGGGAAATTGGGAAACGTTAAATTCCAGCCGCGATGATTGGGAGATAACGCCCAGTTGAAAAGCAAGTAAACTCCTTCGAGTGCATTTCGGCGCTGAATATTCCGCAGGCTGTACTCAATAATGATATAATTTTCATCTGCCTGGGAACCAGACCACTGCCGGACTTTTCTTTTGACAGCCACTGGCATATTTTGATTATCCCATGGTTGATACCAGGCGCCGTTCATTTCCCACCCCGAGATTATGAGTTCCTCGGCTTCTGTGGGATCTGCTTGCAGCCAGTAATTTTCGCCGTTTTCCCATTTGCGGCGGTGAACGGGTTTATCATTATCATCCCGGGACACAAGATAGCGAAATTGATCGCCTTCAAAGCCGACCTCGGTGCCGTGTGTGGCGAAATTATCCCATCCCCACACAGAGCCGGTATCTGTTTTTGCCGTTATAAAAAAACCACCAGCAACAATATAACTGTTGCTTCCCCCGATATTTTGTTTAATCTCCTCCGTCCGAAACCCCGGCCAGTCCATCCCGTAGGTTTTTCGTCCCCAGTCTGCCATTGGTTCACATTCTTGCGAGATGTAAAATGAATGCCATAATTTCCCACGCTTCAGATCGATGGTATACGTATTATTTTTTGCAAAAACAGTGTAATCGCCGCTTATAAAGGCGATCAAAAGAAGAGCAATAAAAACGAGTTTTTTTCCGGAAATCATATTTATTCCATTTATTTGAAATCTATCAAAATCATCCATTAAAAGGACACACCCAGCGTCATAAAAATTTGACGGGGAATATTTCGATACGCCTGAAAATAATTGTACAGGCGAACATCGCGGTCAGGATCATTATCCGGATCAGCATAAGTAGCGCTGCGGAGGACAAACCGGTCAAGCTCCTCGCGGCCGGAAATCGGAGTCAGATGTTTGTTGTTGAAAAAGTTTAAAATTCGCAGGCTGGCTTTGAATTCCAGTTTGCCAAACCGTTGTACTTTTTCTATCCGTAAATCTGTTTGAGATTCAGAAGGATATCGTCTGTTGGATTCCACTCTGTAATCATACTGGTATTCCGGAGACCAGAAATAGGACAATCCGCTGCGCACCCATAATATCAAACTGGCGGAAACATTTTCCAGGGGATGAGCGCCAAACAAGTTCAGACCTTCATCATCGGGGATAGTGTACGTCAAGGCGCCGTTAAAACGATGAGTCCTGTCTTCCGGCGCCAGGTAATCGCTGGCTGAATAACTGTATTTCTGTTCCAATTCAGGCGTCAAATCTCTTCTGTCCAGATAAACGCCGTAGTAACCATAATTCGTCTGACTGAGCGTAAAGGCAAGTCGGTAATGCCACGGTCCGACCTTTCGATTGGAAAAGCTAATTTCGATTCCACGGGAGTTGCCATAACCGTTGTTTTCGTAACTGATATACGTTCCTTTTAAATCATCCGGTTTATTTTGGCTGCCGGTAGCGCTTTTAATGTACACCAGAGAAATCTGATCCTTTAAGTCATTATAATAGGTGACGACATCCAGTTGGTGCGTGCCCCATAAACTTCTTTGCACGCCCACTTCGTAATTGACACTCAGCTTAGGTTTCAGATTTGGATTTCCATAACTGCCCCATCCGTTGAAGGTCTGATTATCTAACGCTTGATTGATCGTGGGCATTGAGCGGAAATGACCATATTGTACGCGGAACGCTGTATTCTCCCCGATGGGAAATGAAATTCCCAATCGCGGCGACAGATTCACATACGTTTTTGATGGTTCCCATTCCGGGATTCCGGTGCTGGGACTTCCCAATGCTGGATAAAAGATATTGTATCGATAAACAGGCACATCCACACCGAAATTGTATGCATCCAAACGAAGGCCTAAATTAGCGACCATTCCGGCGAACTCAATTTTGTCCTGCATATATCCGGCAACGTACCAGGTTTTTGCCTTATAATTCGTCGCAAATCCTGTTCGCCAGATAAATGCCGATACACACAGAGACGAAGAAGCATTATAATCCTGATCCATTATCCAGGCTTCAGCGCCGGCCTTAAACATATTGGTGTTTGTAAGTTGATGTGTATAATTAACTTCGCCTTCATAATAATCCGTGATCGAGGCCTGGTTATACAAACTGGACCAGGTATAATATTCCCGGTATTTTTCGTTCCACGGGCCACGGTCTTCTAACTGTCGATCTTCGGGAGCCGGATGTAGTTGCACATCCTTATCAATTCCCGGCGTTGGAGTTTGTAAGGCATATAATCGTTCATTCTGATGAGTAAAAGTAGCTTCTAAAAATGCTTTGGATGAAAATACCAATTTATAATTCAGGCTTTGAGCAAAAACCGTTTCTTCACGAGGGGAATCGTAAATGAGCGTATATTTTCGTTTCGCGCCATACGTACCCCAGAGTCCTGCCCATCGGATATCCTCGGAGCCGGAGCCCATTCCTGAATAATAGTGCTGGTACAATCCGGTAAATTTAAAATTGTGTTGCGAATTTGGCTTGAAAGAAAGCACAAGTGAATAATTTCCAAGTTTCTGAACTTTTTCACGTGTGGGTAATCTGGTGGGTTTGTTTTTAAGTTCACCCGTGAAAAAGAAGTTCATTTTCTTGGCGTCTTTGCCAAGCGGTCCGCCGAAACTGAATAGATAGCGGGTATACGAGTAATCGCGGTAGTCGTAGACGCCTAATATATTGCCTTCGGATGGTGAATGATTTTTGATCCAGAGATTGTAATTGCGTCGGGCGGCTTCCACATTAACGGCGCCGGTGGAGTCTTTAAATTGCGGTTCTTTAAGCCAGTTATCAAAATTCCCCCATTTCTCCCATTCATATTGCTCATGCGAGTATAAATAGTCACCCCAATGGTATTTTCCCGGCGGACGATACTCGACATAAAATGCGCCGGTAAATTTCGGGCCGCCTTCTTTCGTTACAACGTTGACAATACCGGACTGGGCATTACCATATTCCGCATTAAATCCGCCGGTTATGACTTCCATTTGAGATACTGCCAGCGGATTAATATCATATTTCCAGCTATTCTCGGATTTTGAACCTGTGCCATACGCAGGAACACCCGTGTTGGTGTTCATACTTTTGATACCATTAATTTGATAATTTATCTCAAAAGAGCCACCACCACGAATGCTTAATGTGCCGTCTGGATTTTTATTGATTCCCGGAGAAAGCTCCAAAACATTTCGAATATTTGCAGCGGGTAAATTCTGAATTTCACGGGCTTCAAAATGAACAGAGGAAGAGGTTTTATCGATTTCGACGATAGGACGTTCTGCGGTGATAGTAACCTCTTCGCCAATATCGACCACAGACGCTGTCATTTCAACATCGATTTTCGTGGTTCGCCCCATATTGACAACAACATTTTCCACAGATAATGTGCGGTAGCCAATGTAAATAAAATTTAATGTGTACTTGCCTGGCGGGACATTCAGTATGTTATACCATCCATCCAAATCTGTAGCAGCGCCGATTAATGTGCCTTGAATGACTACGTTAACACCAATCAGTGGCTCCTTTGTTTGAGAATCAACAACCTTACCGGAAATTTTACCTGTGTGTTGTGCAAATATGATGGAAGCGGAAGGAAATAAAAAAGCTAAAATGATAAAGCCAATCAAAATTGCTCGATTCAAATTGCCATCTCCTTTAGTTAGTAAAGGCAACGAACTAACCAAATATTAAGAAATTTTTATCAATTTGTCAAGTGATTTTTTTACTTTATTCCTTTTTCATGATATTTTTGGAATTAGTTCAAATTGAAATCGAACTATCTTCATATTTTTGGTTATATTTTATTATTGACATTCATCAAATAATTTAATAAATTTAGTAACTATTCAGGCGTCACTCCTGAGAATGCAGGAATCCCCTAACTTTATAATAATCAGGAGATTTTGGGACAAGCCCGGAATGACATTTTACAAAAA
>CAZCJL010000003.1:0-139382 GCA_964498785.1 uncultured Cytophagia bacterium
AATTTAAAGAGAATCCGAAAGCTTTGATGCACACCATCAATTATTGAACGGATACAAATATTATTATGCAAGTATTATATTAACAAATATATATTGCAGATAATATTGCAATCGCTCTACCATTATTCGTTATAATCATCTCTTATTCATCCTGCAACTGCTGCCAAACTTTTGACGATTTGTTTTTTATGTCTCTGATTGTCAAGAATCTCATATTAAAATCCTTGCGCTATCTTATCGTGACTCAATAACATACACAATAGAGGTCTGAAATGCAACACAAAATATTTAAAAATGATTATGCTTGCTCTGACGAGTCATATTCTCTGAACGCTGAACCGGGCTGTGCTGTGTCTTCTTCTGTGCGTATGTCTTTATTTTCATAAGATGAATCGTAACGCCGACGGCAATACCAAGCAAAATCACACGTACCCACCATTGCGAAACCACCAGCACCGTTGTAAAGGCAATTGTTAGCCATAACAACACGAGAGTGAATATTTTCTGCTTGACTGGTATGCCTCTTCCTTCCCGATAGTTCCTGATATACTTCCCGCACCAGCGATTGTTCATTAGCCAGTGATAGAACCTCTCCGAGCTGCGAGCATAGCAAATTGCGGCCAGAAGCAGAAAGGGAGTGGTGGGCAACACCGGAAACAATATACCAATCACACCCAATATTACACAAAGCGTACCCACAAAAAACAACAACGCTCTTTTTAGTCCTTGTAATAGCCTCGGTTCGGTCTTCACGTTACTTTTCTCCAATGGTCGCTCATCCGACGAGTAACCTGCGATTTCTTGAGGTAGATTAATTCGCTTTTTTCGGCTGATGCGAAGCAGCAGCCGAACCAACACATCCCGCAGTTAAAATGATGGACAGTGAAAATAATATACGCAAATTTTTATCATATTGCAAGCACGCTTTAAGCGGGACTTATTTGAAAGGAGAGGGTTTTGTTTCCGCCTGACCCGTTGGATAGACTAATTTGAAATAATGTTTAAATTAGCAGGATTTGATATTTAGAATAATATCACAGAACACATTTATCCAACGGGTTGAATGAACTCTCGATTATCCCAATTAATTGTGAACCTGTTGAATCGTGCTGTACGCACCAGTAAGCAGAGTGGTGTGGAGAGCGGGGGGATAAAATTCTTGCCGATCCGATTATCATTACGGACGTGCTATGGAATCACAACTTTCTCCTTGTATATATTATAATACTTTTTTCGTTGATGTTTATAATTAAAGATCATTCCAGGTCTTGATTACTATCTAATAGTTTTTTCATTTCACGATCAAAATCGGAAATATATTTTTTATCTTCTTTTTTCCTGTACTTTTCATATTCAATTCTTGATTTTTCTAAAGCTTCATTATGACTAAACTTTCCAGCATTTACCAGTAATTCCTTTTCACTGATTTTTAGAAAATCATCCAATTTTTTTATCCAGTCAGTCATTTTCATAGTCTTTTTATTTGTAGCTTGTAGTTCTGCAAAGTCTAAATACATAGAAACTATTAAATTCAACTGTTTTAGCTCTTCTTCTGAAAGATAATTTTTTGCTATTCCAACATCTCGTGCTGTAATATACTTTCCTTGAAAATTTGTAAGTCCCATAAATGGTTTCTTTGAATCTACTCGTTCATTAATCAATTCTGCTGCTGTTTTACCGTGTATCGCATAATGTATCTTGTTTTGAACAGTCGCAAAAAACTCTTTTGTCAATTTATCATCTTTTCTATAATCGATACTTGTTGCATAAATATCTGTTATTTTTTGATAGAAGTTTCGCTCACTGCTTCGAATGTCACGAACTCGTTGTAATAGTTCCTCAAAATATCTTGATCTGGCGCCTTCTTGTTTTAATCGGTCATCATCCATCGTAAATCCTTTTACAATGTACTCATGAATCCTTTTAGTCGCCCATTGTCTAAACTTGGTACCCTGCCTGGATTTAACTCGATAACCAACTGATATTATTACGTCAAGGTTATAGTATTCTACTTGATAATCTTTCCCATCAGCGGCAGTTGTCGCAAAATTTGCGACAACTGAAATTTTATCTAATTCACCTTCTTGGAAAATATTATTGATATGTTTACCAATGGTTTTAATATCCCGGCTAAATAGTTCCGCCATTTGATGACGGTTAAGCCACACCGTTTCATCTTGTAAACGAGTTTGAATGCAGATTTCCTGATCAGTTGTTTGGTAAATTATGATTTCTGAGTTATGTTTCACACTTTATGCTTTCTGTAAATTCTTTTATATATTTAGTGTAACCGGCCAGTAACCTATTATTTCTTGATTCAGGTTGACTCACTTTTTTCGGCTAATGCCAGGCGCCAGCCGAACCAACACATCCCGCACTTAAAATGATGGACAGTGAAAATAATATACGCAAATTTTTATCATATTGCAAGCACGCTTTAAGCGGGACTTATTTGAAAGGAGAGGGTTTTGTTTACACTCATGAACTTTAAGGTGGATGAACGAAAAGAAACGCCCCTTACGTTTCCGTTGGGGGATTGTGGGAGAAAAATCTACAGCTTCTTGATTATACAAAAATCATTTATTATTTATTAGGTTAGCCACAATTTTCTTAACAAATTCAGGCAAATCTACTTCATATTTTTTTGCATATGATTTTAGCTTTTCATAAATTTTTATTTCATCACCTTCCCACTGTAAATCTAATCGTCTAATTTCTTTCATCGCAATATGATCATATTCAGTTGGATTTGCCCAATAACAATTTTTACATATTTGGGACGATTTCTTATCAGACCAGTTAGGACAATGCTCACATGACCAGGATTTTGCTCTATTGCAGGAACCACATAAAAGCATATAATCAGATAAATTCTGTTCCGAAGTATGAGGATCACCACTTATTTCATAAGGTACACGATGATCGACTTGTAAATATCTTTTTTCAAAATGCCCAGTACATATATAACATTTTTCAGCACCGTCTGCATATAATTGATCTTTTAAAGATTTTGAAAAAACTTGTCTGCCATGTAGCTTACCTTTTTTAATCTTTGAAAGATCACCAAATTTATATGCCGCTATATTTCTTCCATCGCTTGATTTAACTCGGTAGGTTTCAAGAGGAATGCCCGATTCTCTTACATCTCGAGCAGCTCTGGGAGGATGATTATAACCATAGTCTTTTTCAAGTTGCTCAGTTGTTATGAATCCCTTGTCTAAAATATGTTGAATTACAATTTTTGCACGTTTATTTGTTATTGTTTCCAAAATTTTTAATATTTCATCAGGTACCTTTTTTGATTTCATAATTAATTCCAATTTAAAATGTCAGTTCAAGTTGCGAATTAAAATTGTTCATAATTTCATCAGTAGAAAATGGTAACCTGTCGACCAATGCTTCAGAAAGATATAAAGATTCATAAGTATAATCTTTGCCGCCTAATAATGTTGATTGAGATGATCTCCCTGCTTTAATTTCAAGTTTATGAAGATTTAACCAATCTGGTATTGATGTGCCGTAAGTTATTGCTCCACACCTGCCATCATAGCTAAGAATGTAAGATATTTTCCTTGTATTTAATTCATTAAGTTCTTCAATTAACTGATCATGATTAACTCCTTCAATGTAACGAGGATCTCTATTACGACAAACACCTTGATATGGGGGATCCATATAAATTAAATCTTTTGGTGAAGCAAGAGCAAATATTTCTTTATAATCTCTGCTTGTTATTGTAATTCGATTCTTTAAAAGGTGAGATGTAGCAAAAATATCATTTTTCATTTCTTTTGGATTTCGTCCCTTCCGTCGATTATCAGGACTTTGATTAAATTCTCCATTGGCATTATAACGTACTGATGCTTTTACGCATCGAGCTAGTAAATACAAAAAATATTCAGGTTTGTGAGTTTGATTAAATAAATCCCGGATTTTATTGTAGTATTCTCTTTCCTGCCCTAATTGTTCATTCCATAATTTTTTATAATTATCTGAAATCCTTTGCGGATCATTAACAATCTCTTGAAAAAGTGAAATTAATGGTTTATTAATATCGTTAATATGAAAATTAGATGCTTTACCGTTTTGAGCCGTAGCTATTGTTATGGCAGCTGATCCTGAAAATGGTTCTATTAAAGTCTCAATATCTAAGGGAAAAAAGGGTAATATGTATTTGGCGATATTTCTTTTACTTCCCTGATATGGGATAGGATGTGGCACTTTCATATTATTCTTTCTACATTCGTAACGTGAACAGAATTTTCTTACAATTTGAATATTATACAGAAAGATGATACTTCAAATATTTTGATTAAAATCATCAAGTAAAAATAAGCTATACAGGAAAGACGACTGTAATAAATTTAACAAATACATCACAAAATGTCAACCGAAAAATAGCTGCTTCAGCAAGACATAACATGATAACAAAACTTTTTCAATCTGTCTTCATTTAAATTGCCGCTGACACGCAGGCCGCTGCACACATCCACGCCAAAGGGGCGGACGGCGGTAATGGCGTGCTGGATATTGTCGGGAGTTAAGCCACCGGCGAGGTAAACCGGCGTCAGGACGGTTTCGACGATGCGGCGGCTGATTTGCCAATCATGAATGCGACCGGTACCGCCCAGCTTTTTTACCTGAAGCTGCGGATTGCCGGAATCCAGTAAAATCGCGTTCACGTGGGGAGCAATGCGGTTGGCTTCGTCAACAGATTCGGGGCCGGTCACGTGAATGACCTGCATAATGGAAATCCCCGGAATTGTGTTCCGAAAATCACGATAAGAACCGGATTCAAGCCGGTCGCATAGTTGAATGGTGTTTACGCCGGTGCGTTTTTGCTGATCAATAATGGACCCAGTATCCACCTGGCTGGTCAGTAAAACCGACGCCACGCCAGGCGGAATTGTTGCGGCAATTTGTTGAATCAATTCTTCGGAAATGACGCCCGGACCACCGGGCATGTTCGAGACGAGTCCCACAGCCGACGCGCCATACGCAATCGCCAGTTTTGCCTCTTCAATACTGTTGATACAGCAAATTTTTATGCGGGGAACAGGTCGTTGCATGAAAGCTCTCCGTTAATACTTTTTCGAGATTTTGCGGTACGCATCCCGGAACGGAACGCCTTCCTGCACCAGTTTATAAACTTCTGCCGTTGCGTACAGTTCGTCGGTCATCGCTCGCTGACAATTTTCTCTGTTGACTTTCAATCCGGAAAACACACGAGCCATCATGGACAGGCAATTTTGGGTAATGGCCAGACCGTTCATCACCGGCGCTTTGGTGAGTTGAAAATCACGATGATAGCCGGAAATCAGATTCGCGGTGATCTGTTTGATCTGCATTTCACAGTTAACAACCACATGATACTTTGCGCGAATCAATTCCAGAACATCGGGATTTTTCTTTTGCGGCATGATGGAACTGCCGGTGCACATTTCTGCCGGCAATTCGTAAAAGGCAAATTCCGGCAGACTGAACATGATCAGGTCTGTCGCGATTTTGTTCAAATCAAACATAATCATACCCGCCAGGTGCAGCAGCGCAGCTTCGAATTTTCCGCGACTGTGCTGCACATATATCGGATTTTTCTGAACATGGTCGAATCCCAAAATTTTCGCTGTATAGTCACGATCCAGTTTTAGTGGAATGCCGTAACCCGCTCCGGATCCCAGTGGCGACTGATCGATCAGATTTTTAATGCTGGTGAGTATGTCGCGATTATCCGTCATGGAATCGACAAACGCCGTCACCCACATCGAAACAGATGACGGCATTGCTTTTCGGGTATGCGTAAATCCGGGAATTTCGATATCGCCGAACGCATCATTAAATGTATTCAAATCCTGAATCAATTCATTTATCAACGTTTCAAGGTGATTGAGCTCCTGCTTGTAATAAAGCCGCAGCGCAGTCAGTACCTGATCATTCCTCGACCGCGCGGTGTGAATCTTTTTTCCCAGATCACCCAGTTTTTTTGTTAAATGATTTTCAATCGCCGTATGGCAATCTTCCTGCTCTTTTTCGATGACAAACTTGCCTTTCCTGTCCAGTTCGATGAGATTGTTCAGTTCAATAGTGAGTTTCTGAACCTGATCGGTTGACAGAATTCCAATTTTACCGAGCATTTTGGCATGGGCAATGGATGCCAGGCAATCGAACTTCACCAGTTTTTGGTCGAGGATATAATCATCTCCCACGGTAAAATCGATCACCTGTTTATCGATGCTGTGTCCCCTGTCCCATAATTTCATAATGTCCCCTTATTTGATTTTTCGACGCCAGTCGTACGGTTTTCGTTTTCTCAATACCAGATTGTGTGCTTTCAGCCGAATGGCATTAATATTAATAAAGCCGGTGGAATCCGTCGCGTCAAAATCGCCTTCCACCTCCATGCTGGATAAATCCTGGTCATAGAGCGATGTATGCGATTCCCGACCGATCACATTTACATTTCCTTTATACAAAGAAACATACACAATCCCGTCGATGGCTTCCTGGCTTTTTTCAAATGCATTGAACAGAAAATCCATTTCCGGCGAAAACCAGAATCCGTTGTAGATCAATTCCGAGAATTTGGAAATTAGGCCATCCCGGATGTGCATCACTTCTTTATCCATGGCAATGCCTTCCAGGTCTTTGTGCGCAGCCCATAAAATTGTAGCTCCGGGCGATTCATAAATCCCGCGGGATTTAATTCCGATGAATCGGTTTTCCACCATATCCACGCGGCCGATGCCGTTCATGCTGCCCAGTTCATTCAGATACAGGAACAGCTCCAGCGGTTTGATCTTTGTGGTGTTATCATTCTCATTAACGACTTTTACCGGAGCGCCGTCTTTAAAATGAATTTGAATAATCGTCTCTGTATCCGGCGCTTCTTTGGGCGAACGGGAGATACTGTACACATTATCTGGTGCGCGGAATTTCGGATCCTCCAGAATTCCGGCTTCATGGCTGATGTGCATTAAATTCTCGTCCTCGCTGTACGACTTTTGGGTCGTGGCAGTGACCGGAATTCCGTGCTTCTTTGCATAATTGATTAAATCGGTTCGGCCTTTAAACTGCTGCAAAAATTCAGGATTTTTCCACGGCGCAATGACGTTGACATCCGGTTTAAGTGCGTAATACGCCAGCTCGAAACGCACCTGGTCGTTCCCTTTACCAGTTGCTCCGTGCGAAACGTATTGCGCTTTTTCCTTTTCAACGACTTCAATTTGCGCCTTTGCAAGCAGTGGCCGCGCCAGCGAGGTGCCAAGCAAATAACGGCCTTCATAAATTGCGTTCCCTTTCAACGCCTGAAAAATGTAATCCGTGACAAACTCCTCGCGCAGGTCCATCACGTACACTTTGGATGCGCCGGTTTCGTGCGCTTTTTTCTTCACCGCTTCGAAATCATCTTTTTGTCCGACATTGCCCACAAAGCAAACGACTTTATAGCCTTTTTCTGCAAGCCATTTCAATATAACAGAAGTATCCAGACCTCCGCTATAGGCCAGTACCACTTTTTTTTCTGCCATAACATCCTCCTTATTGTTGATGTTTGTTTTACTCTCCTTACGTTCCCCAAAAAGTGATAGTTAAAAATAAGTATGTTATTAAAAATTCTAAAATGAAAATTGCAATCCTGTGCCGGTACCACAGATGACGCAGATTTCGCAGATAAAAAATTTGTGTAATCTGTGGTCAATCTTTAATTTTTATATACTATAGAGATTTAACGACAAATTCAAATAAATCGTTTTAGAAATTTAAATGATAAATTAAATTAAGATATGAAATTATTGGAAGGTTGTCAAGAAATTAATAAATTGAAATGTGAAAAATTGACATCAGAAAAGAAGATTCAATTGAACTTATCGTTTCAACAAAACCCCATTCATTCCCTGCCCATTATGAATCGCATAGATCGTGTTCATCTCATCTTCGGAACAGGAATAGAGCACTTTGATTTCCGAGTCCCGTTTTTGCATATCAACGATGCACATCACCGCGTCCACCCTGTTCGATTGCGCTTTTCCGATCCAGATATCGATGCCGTCGCCATCGGAAGAGGTGGTATTTTTCAGATAGCCGTAATCCATGGGATAAACAAGACCCGGATACCGCGGGTGTGTTGATCCCTGCGGGCGATCAATGATAATTTCCGAGGTACGGACAAGCTGATCCAGGCTGTGCCAAAACGTTTCGTTTACTTTGTAGTTACTCGTCGTCATTATCCACTCCGAATAGTTTTTCCCATTGTTTTAATTCTTCAGGACTCATGTCGTTGTCGTATTTGTTTTCCAGATTGGTTTGTCCGGATTGCGATTTAATTCGCTGGATAAACTCAGCAGGTGACATGCAATCGCTGCCAAAATCTCTGGCAAAACGTCGAATTTCGCCATCATCTGTCACGATGATGAGGCGTCGTTTTCGTTTCTCTTTTCGTATGTAATCCATAATCACGGGATCTGCTTTGCGCGGGGCATGAGAAAAAACGACGTTGACGCCGCCGAGGTTTGCCTGATCATAAGAGGCCATTATTTCGGCTGAACCGTCAAAAACTACTGTGATTTCCAGACGCCGCCGTGATTTGTAAGTCTGAAGATCACGGATGAATTGGTCCCGTGCAGCTTGCAGGTCCTGTTCCAATATTTGTCGATAATCATCAATTTTATGAAGTACGTTGTAGCCATCAATGATGAATTTTTGCGACATTTATTCACCCTGAATCAAGTCGTTATAAATATCTTCAATTTGGTCACGAAATTCAGGCGGCGCTTCCACCTGTCCCCATCCTTTTTGAAACTGAAATAAACCATCATAAACCAGATCATGATAGGACTTAATAAAATGCGGAATTTTCTTTTCTTTAAGGATAGATTCGAGATGATTTGCTTCCACCTCGTTCTGCAGTACGATAATAATTTCATAATGGGACATGAGCGCTCCTTGCAATTGGTGCGGAAGAAATAAATAATTGTTTAAAGATAACCTTATTTTAGTGTTTTGTCAAGCAAATATTAATTTGATTTTTTCAGACAGAAAAAAATGTTAACGAATTGAAAAAAGTTGAATTTTTTTCTTGCTTTTTAATCAAAATATATTATATTAACTACCAGTACGTACCAGTTGGTGATGAGATGAAAAGTTTTGTAAGAATTGATCCGGCGTCAGGGATTCCTATATATAAGCAAATTGTAAAATCGATTTTAGATGCTGTTGATAATAAGGTTGTTACGCATGGGGAGCAAATTCCATCGATCAATGAAATACGCGATTCATTTTCAATCTCCCGGGATACAGTCATCAAAGCATATCAGGAATTAAAAACCCGGGGCATCATCGCGTCGAGTCCCGGAAAAGGTTATTATGTTTCGACGACAAACGGTTATACCAGGCGTAACATCTTTCTTCTTCTCGATGGATTTACGACGTACCGTGAAATTTTTTACAATTCTTTTAAAGAAAATTTAGGTTCGCAAGCGGTCATCGATCTTTATTTTCATCATTACAATTCCAATGTGTATCGAACGCTGCTGCAACAGGCAATTGGGAAGTACACGGAATATGTGATTGTTCCGCTGACGGATGCTTCTTCTTTTGATTGGCTAAAAGCACATTTGGCTGATGAGAATGTGTATGTCCTGGATCTGGGAAGTGATATGTACGGCAACCACTATCCGTCTGTGTGTCAGAATTTTGAAAAAGATATTTACGAATCGTTCCGATCATCATCGGAATTATTTAAAAAGTATGATCGATTGGTAATGGTTTGGGGGGAACCACCTGATCAATACAAAAATTTGATTAAGGAAAAAATTAGTGCAGGATTATTTAAATTCTGCCGGGAAATTCAGTTGCCCTGGATTATGATCGACGATATGACGAATAAAACTGTGGAGAGCGGGGAATGTTATTTTGTTCCGAATGATTTTGATCTTGTAACAGCGATTGAGCAGGTAAAAAAGAAAGGTTTTAGGTTGGGAAAGGACGTCGGTTTAATATCTCATAATGAAAATCCATTGAAAAAAGTTGTTGCAAATGGGATCACAACCCTGTCCACAGATTTTCATGAAATGGGTCGGATAATGGCGTCGATGGTACTGAAAAATGAGAAAGAACATTTTGAAAATCCCAGTTCCTTGATTGTGCGAGGATCTCTTTAATAATGCAGTGGCACAATAGTATAATCCTGTCATGACAATAGCTCTTGTTGGTAAACTACTTGATTTTAGCGAAAAGGACTATAATATTAAAAAAGGAGTATTCAGGTATGAACTCCAACGTAATTCTTTTTCCTGGACCAAAAAAAGTTGAAATCGGTGAGATCGATATCCCTTCTCCCGGTTCCCGGCAAATATTAACGCGAACAGTTTACTCATCAGTCAGGGCTGGAGCAGAGAGTTGTGTTTTTAATGGAAAGAAAAATGGGATAACTTATCCGTTGATCCCAGGTTATGAAAATGTGGGTATAATTGTAGCGTCAGGTAAAAATGTTCATTATGCACCAGGGACTATGGTTTATATTAGCCATAGCGAATATACTGGCGAGTTCGGAAAATTCTGGGGAGGCCACATGGAATATATGCTGGCGGATGCGGATCAGGTGATTCCAATTCCCGATGGCGTGGATCCTTACGACGCACTTTATACTTCAGTTGCAGCAGTATCTCTTAAGGGAATCAAGAGAGGGATGATTTCACAAGGCGATACTGTTGCAATCGTTGGATTGGGATTGATCGGGCATCTGGCAGTGCAATTTGCTAAGTTGATGGGAGCAAAAGTGATTGCTGTGGATAAAGATCAAAATCGACTTGATTTTGCCAGGCTGGCAGGAGCTGATTATATTCTAAATGCGATGAACGGGGACTTAAAGAATATGATGAGCCATTTTTCAAATAATGGTGGTATTGATGTGGCGCTGGACGCAACAGAAACCTCTAATGTGTTTGATGATTCGGAAAAGCTGTTTCAGAATTCAAAATGGGAATTCCCGTTTAAGGAATCGAAGCGATTAATTCTTTTCGGAAGTAGTGATGAACCTGTTCCTGCAGAGTGTCCGCCTTCTTTGCGGGAAGAAAAAGCAAATGAACTTTCGCCCTGGCGCGCTTCTTTTGAGGAAAAAAAAGAGGCTATGGTTTTACTATATCATAATAAAATCGATCCCGAGATAATACCGGCGGATGTTTATTCATATAAAGATGCTGCCGAGGCTTATCAGGGATTAATGGACGGTAATTTGGCGCAGGTTGTTTTTTCATGGAACTTAACTGGCTAATAAGCATGAAAAAATGAATAACAGAATTTTGCCGTGTTTTGCTCATTGAAAAAAACATAATATTTACATAAAATTTGTGCCCGGGGAATTTGCGATGTGCAGTTAAAAATCTTACCGAGGTGGTGGTTACAGAATTACTTATGGTATACCTGATGCGGAACGATATCGGAACTGATGAATACGGAAAATTAAGCTGACTTATCTGAATACACATACTGTTTTACGGAACGACGAACGATAGCGGAGAAATTTACCGGATGAATGCGGGGTTGAGGTGAAGACAGAAGCTGGTACTGAAATTGAATGATGCGACCTGTAAATTGGACGAATACTCAAATTTGTGAAAGAATACTGATACGGAAAAAATAAACGACTTCTTGTGAAATGTGCGAGTGGTATTTTTCCCCGGGTAAAATATTTTTAATGGTATTTAATAATCAGAAAGGCAATTGATCATGAAGAAACTGATAGCGCTCATTTCGTTGCTTTTTCTAATGATAAATTTTGGTTTTACCGCGGATAAGCAAAAAATAATTTTTGATTGCGATCTCGGCGGCGATGTTGATGACGCGTTTGCCGTGGCACTGGTTTTGTCCAGTCCCGAATTTGAAGTACTGGGTTTTGTAATGGATCACGGTCTCACAAAGCATCGGGCGCAGGTTGCCTGTCGATTATTATATGAAACTGGCAGAGAGGACATTCCGGTTGTAATTGGAAGGCAAACACCGGGAGTCATTGGGAAAGATAAAGAGCTGGCAGCTTACTCGCAACAATTGCACTGGGGGAAGGGTTTTGATCGCATAAAACCGATCAAACAGAATGCCGCAGATTTTATCATCGAAAATTTGCGCAAATATCCGAACGAAGTGATTCTGTTCACAGTCGGCCCTGTGCCAAATATCGCCGATGTTATCGATAAAGATCCTGACGCATTAAAACTGGCGAAACATATTTATTCGATGTTCGGATCATTTTATATGGGCTATGGAAATACCCCGGTTCCCAGCGCTGAGTGGAATGTTGTTGCCGATGTAAAATCGTCTCAGAAATTCGCTTCCTGTGGCGCCAAAATTACGTATGCCGGTTTGGATATTACCACTTTTGTCAGAATTGATGAACAAAACCGAAATCGCTTGTGGCAGAGAGAATCGCCGCTGACAGATGCGTTGAGTGCGCTATACACTCTCTGGCGATATGAAGATTATGCAATACCTGACCCAACGATGTTCGATGCCGTTGCAGTTGGTATGGTTCTGTGGCCTGAATTATTCACAACCCGCAAAGCCTTTGTAAAAGTAACGGATGAAGGATATACGATAATTGATGAAAGCAAAGAACCGAACTGCGAAATCGGTATGACGATAAATAAAGACGAATTCATCCGACGCATGATGGAACGGTTACTGAAACAAAATTTGATGCGTCACGATTGAGCGACGCATTTCCTGGAATGTGACAGACTTACTTATAAAAAGCAAGCTAATCTCTTTAAACGGGGCTGTACAAAAGTCCGGGATTTGTATTTTGCAAATTTATGAGAGATAGCGATCCCATCGCTTAGAGCGATGGGATCACTGGTCTAATAAAATATTTTGCATAAGAAAGATTAACTTTTGATACACCCCCCTCCATATAACGGTTAAAATGAACGAAATAAAACAATGTTTCCTTTCAAATGCCCTGAAAAGACAACTTAATAAAGCTCAGGGCAACGCCCTGAGTTTATTGGACAAAGTGCACCGAAGCCCTGAAAGTGCGGAATGAATTCGACATTGTACATTACGGCAGAATCTAAAAATAGGCAATAAGGTTAGAAAATTGGGGTCAGTTGCGAGGCTACTAAGGTTTGCCAGAAAAGAATAATTTTTTTTTCTTTGCGCCGCTTTGCGCCCTTTTCATCTTTACGTTTAAAAAATTGGCATAAAATATTTACCGGGGAAGGAGCTTTTAATGAAATCATTTTTCTGCCTGTTTTTGCTTCTTTTTCTTACGCTCAATTCTTTCTCTATTGAATCATACATAGTCGTTAAACCCACTCCCCTGCCGGAACATCCGCGGCCGGATTTTAAGCGTAAAAATTGGATTAATTTGAACGGCTACTGGCAATTTGAATTTGATGGGGACAATACCGGGCTTCAAAACCAGTGGTTCGCGAGCAAATCTTCTTTTTCTAAAAAGATTCTCGTCCCCTTTCCGTGGGGCGCGCCGCTTTCTGAAGTCAACGATGAAGCGGATATTGGTTGGTACAAACGGAAAATCACAGTTCCCGAAAAATGGAATGGTAACCGGATTTTCCTGGTCATCGGCGCGAGTGACTGGCACACGACTGCCTGGCTCGATGGGAATGCACTTGGCGAGTACAAAGGCGGATATACCCCCTTTGAATTCGAGCTGACGCCATACATCAAACCGGGGCAATCTCAGAATCTGGTCATCCGGGTTGAAGATACCAAACACCCCTTCAAGCTTTATGGTAAACAGGGCTACGGCGATGCCCGCGGCATCTGGCAAACCGTGTATCTGGAAGCACGACCGCTGATTTCGATCCGCGAGATTTATTTTACGCCGGACATCGATAATGAAAAGGTGAATGTAAAAGTTGTTTTCAGCGATGTTTCATCATCGCAAATGAAATTCGAGGTCCACTTTAATACAGGCGATGTCCGTGATCTCGAAAAAAATATCCCATCGGCTACACAGGAAATCGAATTCGAGATCGGGATTCCGGCGCCGCATTTATGGTGCCTCGATGATCCGTTTTTATATGAAGTCGATGCGATTTTATCGAATCAATCCGGACAGGATCGAGTTTCCTCTTATTTCGGGATGCGTAAAATCAGCGTCATGAACCTCCCCGGAACCGATTATCCCTATATTGCACTGAATAACAAGCCCGTCTATTTGCAAACAGCGCTGGATCAGGCGTATCATCCGGATGGCTTTTACACCTATCCCAGCGATGCGTTTATGCGGGATGAAATTCTGCGCACGCGGCGCATCGGGCTGAACGGGCAGAGAATTCACGTGAAAATTGATCACCCGCGCAAGCTGTACTGGGCGGATAAACTGGGCGTGCTGATCATGGCGGATATTCCCAATAGCTGGGGTGAGCCGGATTCCGCCATGCGCCGGGAGACGGAAACTGCGCTGCGGGGAATGATCAAACGGGATTACAATCATCCGGCGATTTTCTCGTGGGTGCTTTTCAATGAGACCTGGGGATTGTTCAGCAAAGACGGCAATGACAAAAGAATCTATAAAAAAGAAACTCAGGATTGGGTGGAGACGATGTATCATCTGGCCAAAAATCTGGATTCGACGCGCCTCGTGGAAGATAATTCTCCCTGCAACAATGATCACGTAATTACCGATATTAATAGTTGGCATGCCTATCTTCCGGGTTATGCATGGTCCGAGCATTTGGAAAAAATCAGCGAACAAACTTTTTCTGGTTCGAATTGGAATTTCGTCGATGGCAAACAGCAGGGAAATCAGCCCAATTTCAACAGCGAATGCGGCAATGTGTGGGGCTACAAACGCAGCACCGGCGATGTGGACTGGAGCTGGGATTATCATTTGATGATGAACGCGTTCCGCCGCCATCCCAAAATTTGCGGCTGGCTATATACTGAGCACCATGATGTGATCAATGAATGGAACGGCTATTATCGCTATGATCGCTCGGAAAAAATAACGGGTCTCTCTGGGGTCGTACCCGGAATGACGCTCAACGACCTGCACAGTCCGTTCTATATTTCTCCGTGTGACAAAATGTGTCAGAACGCCGCTCCCGGCGAGATTATAATGTTGCCGATTTACGCATCGTTTCTCACCAGTCAGAGTGTCGCGCATTACCTCAAATTACAAGTGGAATTGCACGGTTGGGATGTTTTGGGCAATCATCACTCATTTTCTCAATTTTCACAATTCATTCCTTTCCGCGCCTGGTTTTCCGGCGAAATAGAACCGCTGGAAATTCAAATGCCGGATCAGCCAGCACTTGTCATTGTAAGCCTCACGCTAAAAACACCTGCCGGACATGTTTTGCACCGCAATTTTACAACGTTCAATGTCACAAATGGCTTGTTACCACGAGATGAAACGATCACGCTAAATAATTCTCAAGCCCGTGTTATTCGAATCCCGGCAGATGATTTTTCCGATGCTCAATGGACATTAAAACAGTGGAATATTTTTAATGGACTCAAAGTAAATGGCGCTGGCGCCGGCTATTTCGAATACCGGATTCCATTTCCCCAAAATCTCAATGTGCTCCAAATCCAGGAGGCCGTTTTTCGGATTGAAGCATCAACCAAACAGTTTTTGGGCAAAGATAAAACCGATGCTAAAATGAATGGCGATTACATGCGGGGAAAAGGGACGCATGATCCCGGGCGAAATCCGAATGCCTATCCCATGACCGATGAAACCACCTTTCCCGGAACCGTGCGAATTCGATTCAATGGCGAGTCAATTGGCCAGTTCGATCTGCCGGACGATCCGGCAGACCATCGCGGGATTTTATCCTGGCATGAACAAAAACAGGATCGCACGTTACACGAAGCCGGATCGTATGGTTACCTGATTTCCGCTATCATCCCGGCGGAAGTTTTGCAGAAAGCCGCCCGCGCCAGAGAGCTAATCCTGCGCCTCGAAGTGGATGATGCCTGTCCCACGGGACTGGCAATATACGGACATCGTTTCGGTCGCTATCCGATAGATCCGACGATTATTTTTGTGCTTAAGTAGCAAATGTTACAATAAAATATCCTCTTTTCTCTTGAAAATGATCGGGAATTCGTTTATATTCACTTCACCGGGGCAGACGATCATCATGGAGAAAATAATGAACAAATTAACGTGCATCTTTGGACTGATCATTGTTCTTTTAATAAACGCTGTATCTGCGCAGGAAAACGGTCGATTTTTAAAAGCAGTGGAGCTTGCCTCTGCCGGTCAGTACAAGCAAGCGCAGCAGGAATTTAAATGGATTCTGAAAGACAATCCGTATCACAAGCTGGCAACGCTGAATCTGGAAATTCTCACCAAATTGAAACAGGGCGCGTACAGAACCCCAATTGCGTCCGATGTTTTCACCTGTATGAAGAAAATTTCGCAGAATGAATGGGAACAGGCGCTGAAAGTTTTTGAAGAAGATAATATCTTCGTCAAAGTCGATCCCTATGTTCTGTTCTGCAAAGGCTACATTTACTATCGGCTGGGAATGCACGATGCTGCTCTGCAACGGTTTATTCTGGCGCTGAAAGATCGACCAGAACATCCGGTATTCCTGTATTACAAAGCCCGTGCACTAAATGCCGCCGACGAACATCAACTCGCCGTCCGCAATTACGACCGGCTGCTGCAACTAACTCCAAATGACCCGGAAATCTACGCAGCCCGGGCAGAATCCTGGTCAGCCACAGGCTACTCCCGAAACGCAATCACGGACTATTCCCGCGCCATTGCCATTGATCCCAAATATGCCCTCGCCTATCACAATCGCGGCGTGGAATACTTTAGCGCTGGTAAAATTGATTCCGGAATTTCGGATTATTCACAGGCAATTCAATTGCAAAATGACTTCGCCGCCGCCTGGCTGAATCGCGGGCTGGCTTTCATTATAAAAGAAAATATTACCGATGCGATCCGTAACCTGAAAAAAGCCGTCAGCCTCGATCCGAAAAATGCATCTGCCTGGACACATCTGGCGCAAGCAGAAGCACAAATGGGACGTCTCACCAGCGCACTGGCATGTTACGAAAAAGCCATCTCGCTCGCACCTGGACAACCTGCTCATTATTTCGGTAAAGCCGCCATGCTGGACAATCTCTCCCAATACCAGGAAGCTCATGATGCATACAAAGCATTCACGAAAATGATTACTGGTCAGGATACCCTCAAAAACGATTATTATAAATCTGCGAAACAGCGCCTCACCGAACTGCGTTCTCCCAGAATGCACCTTGCCATTATCCTCCTGCAATCGGAAGCTATTGCAAAATCTGTTCTTACCCAACTTGAAAATGGTGCAGATTTCGCTTCTCTTGCACGCCAATATTCCCATGGTCCGAATAAAGAATCCGGCGGTGATATCGGCACTGTTTATCCATCTGACCTAACGCCTGAACTCGCTGCGGCGGCGGTTTCATTGAAAGTGGGAGAAATCAGCCCGGTAATTAAAGCGGGTGGGGATTTTTATATTGTTTGGAAAGTGGGGGAGAAAGCGGTGCGGATTAACTTGCAATGATTTTCCATAAAATTCGCCATTCAAATTTCAATTGATTATCACATCTCAATTTTGTATATTAAACTGACTAAATTTTATAAAATTCTGTCAGTTTATTGACTATATTTGAGGAAATATCATAGTGTACATTCCACAATATCAATTGAAAAATATTCCACAATTTCTAATGCCCGGAAAAATTCTTGTTCTATATGGAGCAAGACGTGTCGGCAAAACCACACTGATCCATCATATTGTCGCCAATTCGGCTGAGTTAATTAATATACCACAAAAGGACATTCTGGTTGTCAGCGGCGATGATATTTATGTGCGCGACTATCTCGAAAGTCAATCCATTCAGAAACTTCAGGATTTTATTGGCAACCATAGTCTGCTCATTATCGATGAGGCACAATATATTAAAAAAATCGGTTTAAATCTGAAACTGATTGTCGATCACATCCCTGATATTAAAGTAATCGCCACTGGCTCTTCGTCTTTTGATCTTTCACGAGATATTGGCGAGCCATTGACAGGAAGAAAATATGTCCTTAAACTTTATCCGCTGGCGCAACTGGAAATTGCTGCGACAGAAAAAGAGCATCAAACAAAGGCATTGCTTGAATCGAGATTAATATATGGCTCCTACCCGGAAATCGTCACAATGCGCGATAATAAAATGCGGGAGGAATATCTTCGAGAATTGATCAGCTCGTATTTGTTTAAAGACATTCTGGAATCGGAAGGAATTCGCCAGTCTGAGAAGCTGATCCGTCTTTTGCAGCTTCTGGCGTTTCAAATCGGAAATGAGGTATCATTGAATGAACTCGGCTCTCAACTTGGAATGAGCAAAAACACAGTCGAGCGATATCTCGATTTATTGGAAAAAGTATTCGTAATTTATAAGCGCGCAGGATTCAGCCGGAATTTGAGAAAGGAAATATCCAAGAATCATCGCTACTATTTTTACGATACCGGAATCCGCAATTCATTGATACAAAATATGAATCCTCTCTCTGTCCGAGAGGATGTTGGAAAACTCTGGGAAAATTATATTGTGACCGAGCGCATAAAACGCCAGGAGTATCTACGCCAGCAAACGGATTTCTATTTCTGGCGCACTTATGACAGGAAAGAGATCGACCTCATCGAAGAACGTGCCGGAGCGCTTCATGGTTATGAAATGAAATGGAAGCCTGGACTGGTCAAACCACCGAAAGAATGGAAAACTGAATATCCGAATTCCACGTTTGAGGTGATTCATCCGGGGAATTATTTGGGCTTTATCCTATAATCTATTTTATTCTGGATATCATAAAAGATGCCAAAATTTTCTTATTTATTTTTCCTATTTATAATTTTGACTTAAAAATAGAGGTTATTCTCTTATTTTTGAAGTATCTTGTTCTGCACTATAAACTATTTCATCAATATAAAATACAGCGCCATCAGGATTTGAATTTTTATTGGCTACAAACATAAATCCACTAATGATATAGCTCATATCCTTATTTGATACGTCTATACTGTATTCACTCCATTCAACATTTAGTCCAATTTCACCAATTGTAGCTCCATCTGTATCTCCATAAGGATTCATGATACCGCCGCATTTAAACTCTACTCGCTCGTCACCATGTTCTCCACGAGCCATGAAAATAACTTCTGAGGCATCGGATAAATCATAGCCCCCTTGTTTTCCTTTATCCATACCCCAATTATTCTCTGGATATTGCCAGACAACTCCAGCCCAGCCTTTCAATCCTTTTGGATGATACTCGACTCGAGTACACGTTTTCCCGGAGGCAGGAGATTTTTGCCAGGCAGGATTCAGTTTAATATCGTCCCAATCTCCCATAAAGCCAGAGGGGATAAAGTGATTTTTCAGGCTCCCGCTTTCGGTGTACACATAAAACGGTAACTCAACTTTCGTTCCTGTGCGGTCACCGGCGAAACCAAATGTGATGAACAGTACGATTGTTGATATGAAAATTATATTTTTATTTTTCATTGTTTACTCCTTTCTTATTATTCAAAACGTATATTATCAAGATAAAAAATAAGCCCATCCGAATTTGCTTCAGCTTCTGCTACCCAGGCAAATGCTCCGATAACACAGGACATATCCGTATCTGTTAAATCGATTCGATATTGGGTCCAATTCGCATCTAATAAAACATTTCTCTTCCATCTCTCGTAAATACCATGACAGGGTAAATTTGGATCCCGAATACCACCTGACTTAAAATGTACCAGTTCATTTCCTGTTTCACCCCGTGCCCAGAATGTTAATTCAGAAGCACCGTTTATTTTCAATCCCGGTTCGGAACCCCAATTATTTACCGGGTATTGCCAGTAAATGCCTGCAAATGTATCTGGATTGAGAGGCTGATAGCTGATCCTAATGCATCTATTATCATCCTCCCCATGCCGCGCCTCATCCCCCTTTATTAGATACGTCACATTAATATCAATCGCCGATCTTTCTCCCATAAAACCAGAGGGCACATAATCGTCGGTAATTGGATATGGTGCTTTGCGAGAAAATTCGGGTTTGCACTCGTCATTATTTTTTATACAGTATACAATTATCAATCCGATTATTAACCCAGTTACTAAGCCAATAATAAATGTGAAAAATACCCTGAACCATTTGGGGAGCTTTTTATCTTTTGGGGTTTCAACTTCAATTATTTCATCTGCTCGACGCTTTTCCTTCCATTTATCTAAATAGTATTTCAATAAAATGTTAAACAAGCCACCTAATACAGAAATAATTGCAACAAGTACAATATCACTCATATAACTTCTCCTTTCTAGTTTAGTTTATTTTAGTAAAAGTAACTTCCGGATATCTATTGAATTTTCCATTTTTAATTTCAAAAAATATACGCTGCTTGCTATTTCTCCGCCATTTTCATTCCGACCATTCCAGACGATTTCGTGAAAACCTTTCTCTTGAAAATTATCTATTATTGTTTTCACGTGCTGTCCGTTACAGGCATAGACATCCAACCGCACATCAGCATTCTTTGGAATTAAAAACCGGATTTTAGTATTGGAATTAAATGGATTGGGATAATTGGGAAATAGCTTAAAATCGTATGGTTGAACCTTGTCTCCTCTTTTTTCTTTCACTCCGCTATCATTCTCAATTGGTATTATTTTTTTTTGATAATACGGATTCCAATGTTTCTCAGAAAATATATACCATGCAGTGGTTCCAATATGCAAACGATTATAATATTTCCAATCGAGCCCCGTACTTACTCCATCATGACAGGCTGCTACAATTCCTTTATCATTACTATTCACATTTGTAGAAGTCTGTGCTTTCCGTAATTCTTCGAGATACTGATCACTATTTATGGAATCACCAACCAAGTATGAAGCTGCAACATAATGTGCTGTTCCCTCAAACCAAATACCATCGCGATCGGTGTTGAAATCTATTCCATCGAAACCATGACAACTGAGGGAAAAATTATCGTGCGTCCATTGTATTACATCACGCCAATTTATATCTGATAAGATTTCGGGAGAAGTGTCCGCAAATGCCAACGTAGCCCAGGTTTGAGCATCTTCTACCAAAGGATATTTATTAATTTCGTCATTATCCTTTGTCCCAAGATAAAAATATTTTCCCGAATCAGGCTCACATAAATTGGCAATTAATCTTGCTGAATGAATCGCTCCGTCGTACCATTTTTGTTCCGGTTTGATTTCGTACATTTTCATAAATGCGGCATAAATATCGATATTATGTTCAATTGATTTCCAGATGACTTTATCTCGACCATCGCCTTCGTAGCCACCCGTGAAACCACACATTTCCCTGGAATCATAACAATGTTCAAGTATCCAGTTGCCCATTCTTTCTGCCGATTCTAAATATTCTTTGTTTTGAATTTTCTCATATAATGCCATCATGGCAATCATTGCCCAAGCCATATTACCAGTGTGCGTATAGTAATCAAAATCGTTACGACCAATAACTTGTAAATTTTCAAGCCAGAAATAAGGCATGAGAGCATATTTTTCATGCGGATGAATGAAATCTCCGGATTGATAAGCATTACGTAGCCGAAAGTCCTGATACTCATTCTTAAAATCCATATCATGTTCCTGTGCATAAATGAATGCCTGTCCGATAATTTCTGCACGACGCAAGTCATCTTCTGTTCCGCGCGAGAGATAAGCCAGTAGCGCAAGGGCGTTATCATATACATAAGCAACATTGCGTAAGTATCGATCCATTGTATCCGCTGTTGAAACATAACTCTGTAAAAATCTTGCCTGCTTCAAACGCTCATTTCTGGCTTCATTCGTAAGTCGATATTGTATATCATCAATAAAAAGCGTACATCCATCCGGGTTATCAGTTTTACTAATAGCACAAATAAATCCTCCGATAATATTTGATAGATCATTGGATAATGGTAGATCGTACTTAATTTCATCCAGATAAAACACGGTTCCATCGGGATTCGGATCATTCGCATCATTGAATACAAACGCAAATCCGCCACGAACATTGGACATATCTTCTCCATTTAGTGGAATTGTGTATTGCTGCCAAACAGTATCCAAAGCGACCCAACCTTTATCGATTTCATCGCAGCTATCCATATCTTCAAGTCCAACAAAAAATCTGACTCTAAGTCCGGGTTCATCAGTCCTCGACCAGAATGTCAGTTTCGTCGCTCCGCTTAAATCATGACCATCGAATTTACCCCAATTTGTATCAGGATATTGAAAAACAATTCCGTTCCATTTCCAGTGGTCATCACCTGGAAATCCATCCCATTCGATTTTGAGACAACTTTCCCCGGCAACCGGTGCCACTGACGTACAATTCACGTCTATCTTCATGTTTTTATCCCCATTATACCAGCCAGAAGGATAATAACGATTATTCGATCCGCTGTTTCCATCCAGATAAACTGCAAAATAGTTAGTGTCCGTTAAATTGATCGCGTATTGTTGCCATTGATTTGTTAATGTTAATATTCCAGTACTCAACTGGTCGAAACTATCCTGATAATTTAATTGTGGATCATTGTTAGCTCTGCGATTTACTCCTCCTAATTTGAACTCAACTTTTTCCCCGCCATTCAAGCCTTTTGCATTAAACACAAGACTATCTGCTCCGGTGATATCATAACCCGCCCAATAGCCCCAGTTCGTATCCGGATACATCCATTGAATAGCAGCCCAGGGAAATTTATCATCTGAAGACGGATGATAATCTACTTTGATACAATAAGGCTCCGAAAATCGATTAGTGGTACACTCTGCATTTACAGTTACCTCATCATAATTACCGATAATTGCCGGGTAAAAATGATTCCCGCCGGCATCCGCATTGGTATAAACATCAAAAGTTCGATGATACTGGTCCATGACTTCATTAAGATGTTTATAAGCATTAGTGAGATGCTGGTTTTCCCCAGATTCCACTTCCTCCGGTGCGCAGAAAATTATTAAAATAATAGAGAAACAATAGCCAAGTGTTTTCATGGTTATTTCCTTTTTTTATGATGTAAGACTTATATTACGAACATACACGGATTTTTCGATTTGGTCACGGAAGGTAATACAAAAAATAATAAACAATTCTTGTGTGTTCACATAATGAAAATCCTTTAAAGCAAAATCAAAATGTACCCAATCGTATTCTAATGTTAATTTTATATCATTTCTTACATTTGTTGTATCACGGATGCCGATATAGATAATTTCATTCCCAAGCTCTCCCTTTATGTCAAAAGACAAATACTGATACATCGAAAAATCATGTGGCCTTGCTTCTTTATCGTAAATGAAAACGCAGCCCCAGTCATGTTCTCCAGGATAACGAATCTTCATCTGTTCTTCGCTAATTTCCACGTCTATAGAATCAGGACTTGCTGATAGACTATCAATGGCAACACCTATATCAAATCCCGGAGCTAATGAGTTACATATCAAAATGTGAAATTTTTGATCAGCACCCTCTTGAATTTCTTTTTTTAAATATCGGATATTTTGCAAACAAACAGTTTGTTTGCTTTTTCCAGCAAAGCTAAATTGAGCCATAACATGTAAACGTTCAAGTGCCACATCTCCAAAATCAGCTAGGTTGAAATAATATGTCTTCCAATCGTTCGTTAAATTTGTTACATATTGCGGATTACAAGTCGAAGAATCGATATCAGCAATTGAGATCTTCACGCATTCCCCGCCTTCAATTCCCTTCAAATCCACAGCAAGTGTTTTGTATTCAGAAAAGTCTTCATAGACATTTGTAAATGCCACTGCACCTGCAACAATAAAGACAGTGCCCCAGTCCAAATTTCCCGTGTAATTCATTTGCATATAATCTTTTCTAACTTCAATCCAATTTCTTTTTTTTAAGTTATCTTCAACCCCAATATCAAAATTTTGCTTCAACATCTCTCCATAAATCACAAACTCATCATGAGCCCGAATACCATTATCATTCGGACATTGCATACCAGAAAAAATTATTGAACATATAACAACAAATAGCAAATATCCAATACCCCATATTTTTTTCATGGTGACCTCATATTTATATATTCTTTAATAAACAGATAACCATAAATCAACACCTGTTCGCACATCTGATGAAGGACGATATCTCGGAATGTAATCAACTTTCTCTGGATAAGCAATCCACAAAATTTCGGCAAACGGAATTATGATTACATCAACAGTTATAGACGACCATTTGAGAGATTTTGTAAATTTAAATCTAGCCCCCGGACCTGATTGTAAGTTATTATGCCAGTGCAATTTATTATGCCCTGCCGATCCCAGGTCGTAACAAAATATTATGGTCCAATATAACTCTGATTTTAAAAAACCGGGGATATTTAAACCTGTGCCTGTTGAATTATGTAAATTCACTAAATAAAAATTATTGCGGTCACGGACGAAAAATGTATTTCTGGAGTAATATACGGCACCTGCATTATCTGTCCAGTAGTATACAGATAGGCGAGATTTGTTGATATAACCATTATATGCACACCAAAATTGGAAACCTGTTTTTACATCATTCCCCGGACGGTGGCCAGTATAGAATAGATCGAACTGCTTGAATTTTATTTGATGAAATTCAATAAACAGATCAATGTTAAGTTCCTGTGGAATTATTGAAATTATTTTTCCAGGATTATAGCGAAGCCTCAGTCCGCCACCAATAACGCGATGATTGTGCCAATCGACTTTGTTCCAGTCGGCATTACCACAATCGCGTATTTTTGTGTAAAGAAAATAGGGTTGAAATGTAAATTCGGATTTCTTTAGAAATATTTTCAAACCGGTCTTCCAATTAATGTTTGTCAAATGGTAATCATAAAAGTTTTTGATATAAAAATCATTGTAACGATACCAGTAACCGCCTCTCACTTCAGTCCACACATTTTGAGAACTTGATTGATTGACAATCCCGACAAGAAATATAATCGTAATAATGAGAAAAAAGCGTCTGTACATTTAATTTTTCCCAATAAATGATTATGTTCTTTTTAGTGAACAGGCTAACCGATAGAGGAGCTGTAGGATTTCAGCAGAAATGAGCAACAAATTCAGGCAGTGGATGAAACTATATTATGTTCTGATATTGACGTAAAAAAGAAGTATCTTTTGGATATAATTATATGATAATATATTTTTCGTAATATTGCAATAAAATTTGTAAATTATTTATTAATTTTTCTTAACATTAATCGGGCTATTTTAAAATTATCATCATTAACAATTTTAAAATTTAACACTTGCATAATTAATTCTTTCTTCTTAATTTAATACATACTAAAAATCCCTACAAAACTTCAACAATACAAAACAGAGGAGTTCAATGCGAACATTTCTCTTTGTGTTAATAGTCATCTTCTGCATTTCTCACCTAAACGCTCAGGAAAATAAAATCAATTATGATGAATCGAAAGTGCCGGAGTATGAATTACCCGACCCGTTGACGATGGAAAACGGCGAAAAAGTAACAGACGTCGAATCATGGTGGAATCAGCGCCGACCGGAAATTCTGCAATTGTTCGAAGATCATGTCTATGGTAAAGTGCCGGGTGCTTTGGAGAACATAAAATTTGATATTTATTCTAGCGATAATTCCGCTCTCTCCGGGAAAGCTACCCGCAAACAGGTATCTGTTTATTTCGCTCCGGATAATCCTGACTATAAAATGGATATTTTGATTTATTTGCCGAATAACATTTCCCATCCCGTTCCGGTGTTTGTGGGGTATAATTTTTATGGAAATCACTCCATTCATCCTGATCCGGAAATAACGCTGTCTACTCAATGGATGATGGAAAATGATGATTTCGGTGTTGTGAATCACCGGGCAACTGAGGCGTCCCGGGGAGTAAGGGTCTCACGCTTTCCGGTGGAAGAAATTATCGGGCAGGGGTACGGACTGGCGACAATTTATTACGGCGATCTCGATCCTGATTACAACGATGGATTCCAGAACGGGATTCACCCTTTATTTTATGAAAAAGGACAAACGAGACCGAAGGCTGATGAGTGGGGATCGATCGGCGCATGGGCGTGGGGACTCAGCCGGGCGATGGATTATTTTGAGCGGGATGATGACATCGACCATCAGCAGGTGGCAGTGTTCGGGCATTCCCGGCTCGGCAAAACAGCTCTATGGGCTGGCGCACAGGATCAGCGATTTGCACTGGTCATTTCCAATGACTCCGGTTGTGGCGGCGCGGCGCTTTCCCGTCGCCGGGCTGGTGAAACCGTCGAGGAAATCAATACCCGTTTCCCACACTGGTTCTGTGAAAATTTTAAGCAATATAACAATAATGAAGACGAATTACCGGTGGATCAGCACGAGCTTATCGCCCTCATTGCACCGCGTCCTGTTTACATCGCCAGCGCGGAGGAAGATCAATGGGCGGATCCGAAAGGAGAATTTCTGTCCGCATTGCACGCGTCTCCGGTTTATGAATTGTTAGGAACCGACGGCCTGATTGTCGATTCCATGCCTTCGGTTAATGAACCGGTAATCGGAGCGATCAGTTATCACATCCGCAACGGCAAACACGATCTCACCTGGTACGACTGGCAGCAGTATCTGAAATTCGCAGAATTACATTTTGGCAACAAGTAAAATATATTATTCACTCATCTCAAGGCGGGAGGTTCTAAATGAATCTACAATACTTTTTTGCTGATGTGTTTGAAAATGTGGTACTAAAATTCTGGTCTCAAAAAGAAAAAGTAGCGCTGTTAAAAATTATTTATGAAATTTATCATTCGGATAATGCATATACAATCGACGAAGCAAATGATTTCAATAAGCGACTGGAGAAACTTGATGTCGACATAAATCAGATAAAACAAGTGAATTTGCACGAGGCAGTTTCAATTCTTCAGGACGATAAATTAAAGGAAGAACTTGTTTACATTTTCCTGGCGCAGGCTATTTTTAAAGATGAAGATTTTGATGACTTTGAACAGGAATTTCTCAACAGATTCGTTGAAAAATATAACATTTCCGAAGAAACACTCAATCATCACATAAAACGTATTCGCGACAAAAAACTGGATAAAATTTTATCGGATTGGATCAATGAGATAGAGCACAAACAACTTTAATTATTTTAACAAAAGGGAGCTTTTATGAACAGAATAGGTTTTGCTAAACGGTTTATCGCTGCTATTTTTGATGTTATCATTCTGGTTCTATTGCTTCATTTGCTGAGTTGGATTTTGGGGAGCGACATCATGCGCTCTCCGGTTGATTTAAAAGGTGGAATTCAAGCATTTCAATTATCTCATTTGCTCGTTGTTCTGTTGTACTTTACAATGGAAATATTTCTGGCAGCCACGCCAGGGAAGCTTGCGCTGCACTTAAAAATTATGAACGAGAGTAACAAGGTTGCCTCTAAACAAGCGCTTTTGATTCGTTATCTGATTAAATTTTCTGGAGTTGTTTTTTGGTTCATCTTTATACTTACTCATATCCAAATTTTTTGGTTCCTGGGAACAATAGCCTTATTTGTTATACTTGTTGGTTGCTTCATGGTCTTCACAGTATCGAAACAGGCGCTGCACGATAAGATTGCGAAGACGGCTGTTTATCAAACCAAATAAAAAGTTACATTATCATCAAGAGGATTATCATGATACGACGATTACTCATAATATTATTAATTGGAATGATATACAACGCTGCCGCAGAAGATCATCGGGAGTTCATTGAAGGACCATTTGAAACACCGCAGGAAGTCACTGAAACATGCCTCGTTTGTCATGAAGAGAGCGGAAATGAGGTGCTTCAAACACGGCATTGGAAATGGCTGGGAGATGAATTTGAATTACCAGACCGCGGGATGGTTCGAATGGGCAAACGAAATATCATTAATAATTTTTGCATTGCCATCCCCTCTAACTGGCCTCGTTGTACCAGTTGTCATGTTGGATTTGGCTGGAAAGATGATGACTTCGATTTTTCAAACGCAGAAAATATCGACTGCCTTGTTTGTCATGAGCAGACAGGAACTTATGTGAAAGTCCCAACTGCTGCCGGAATGCCCGCTGATTCTGTCGATCTTCTGGCTGTTGCTCAGAGTGTTGCACTCCCTACCCGAGCGAATTGTGGTACCTGCCATTTTGAAGGAGGTGGTGGCAATGCGGTCAAACATGGTGATCTGGATAAGAGTTTGCTCAATGCAACCACGGAGTTAGACGTACATATCGGCGGCCTGGACTTTGAGTGCATTGAATGTCACCAATCGACCAGCCACAAGATATCCGGTGCATCGCATGGTTCGATGGCGCGGGGAGTGAAGCATTTTAGCTGCGAACAATGTCATGATTCGGAACCCCATGGGATCACACGTCTTAATAAGCACAGTTCTCGCATCTCATGCGAAACCTGCCATATTCCGACTATTGGCAGAGGTGGTGCGACAAAAGTGTGGTGGGACTGGTCTCTTGCCGGAAAAGATACAGCGCTTGGAACAGATGAATCTGGTAATCCTCTTTACGATAAAAAGAAGGGTGAGTTCAAATGGGCGGCTGATTTTATTCCTGAATACCGATGGTTCAATGGCCGCGCCGAGTATTATTTTATCGGAGATCAGATTGATCCGACAAATCAGGTCATATCTCTAAATCAACCAGAGGGCGATAAAAAGGATCCAAAAGCGAAAATATATCCGTTCAAAAAAATGCGCGGAAAACAGATGTTTGATAAACAAAGCAAAATGATTTTAATCCCGAAATTATTTGGTGAAAATGGCTTTTGGAAAACCTATGATTGGGAAATCGCATTTGCTGAAGGCATGAAGTCCGTAAATCTTGATTACTCTGGTTCTTATGATATCATTGAAACTGAGTTTTATATTCCGGTGAATCATACTGTGGCACCAAAATCAAAATCATTAAAGTGCATGGATTGTCATCACAAAACCAGGGGACGCCTGAATTGGAAGGAGCTTGGATATGCTGGTGATCCGATGCGGCTCAAAATGAAATAGCTTCTTTCAAACGCGCCCTCAATCGATATCCTAAGTTGAGCGATTCGCATATTGAATCGCTCACTCCTGATTTTAATTGAATAATTTCATTTTCTTCCAGAAAGGCTGTTTTTGTTCATCTTGCAGAAGAATGGGTTCCGGGGATACAATTTTAACGCCTTTAATTGCTTTTGCCGGATTCTCGTAGAAAAGAGATTTTGCCCTGTCCAGCCCCCATTGACCAACAACCAGGTTGTAACATTCCGCCATACGTACCGATCTTTTTTCCGGATCATGTGTATCGCTGGCGACGAAATGTACTAAATTATGTGAAATTAGTTGATAAGCAAGTGCTTTCGATTTGCTTCCGTGTTTCCCCAGTATACTTAATGCATTTACCTGTAATAATGCGCCTCGCTGCACAAATTCATACGCTAACGATGGTTTATTTACGAAACCAGCATTTCGCTCCGGATGGGCAATTATAGGTATTTTACCAGATAAAATGAAATTAAAAAATTTCTCAGCCACAAACCGGGGAATGCTTGTCATCGGAAATTCTACCAGAAAATATTTTTTATTGTTATTATATGTGGAAATCTTATGATCAAGCGTCATATCGGGTTGTGCGTAAATTTCACATCCGAGATATAGTTTTATTTTTAAATTGTTTTCTTTGGCTCTTTTTTTCAATTCTCTGTATTTGGAGATAATATCATCTTCAACGCGGTAATCGTTTTCGCTCAGTATATGTGGTGTTGCAACCATCGCAACCACCCCCTGACTCTCAGCCTGCTCCAATAATTCTAGAGAGACATCCCAATTCTCTGCGCCATCATCTACATAAGGCAAAATATGTGTGTGAATGTCAACAATCATAGCATCCTCTGATTAATCGTGTTAGCATCTCCGGGTGTTTTTCTTTGATCTTAATTAACGATGGATTGCCTCTGCAAAAGCAGCGATATTACCACTTTGTACACCATTTTCGAGCACGTTCCCCGTAACGATAAAAGAAGCTCCGGCCTGTACTTTTTGCCTCGCAATTTCCGGTGTTCGTATTCCGCCACCGACAATTAGCGGAACAGATGAATATTTATTGATTGCGCCGATCATTTCATCAGGGACCGGGTGAAGCGCGCCGCTTCCTGCTTCCAGATAAATAAGTTTCATTCCGAGAAACTCTGCCGCCAGAGCGTGTGCAACCGCGATATCCACTTTTTCCCGCGGAATAGGGCGTGTATTACTCATAAACTCGGCAGACGTTGTTTTCCCGGATTCAATAAGCATATATCCGGTGGATATTGGTTCCAGGTTAAGCATTTTTATAACCGGCGCTCCCTGCACCTGCTGGCCGATCAAGGCATCCGGATTTCTGCCGCTGATAATGGACATAAATAAAATTGCGTCAGCATATTTAGAAATCTGAGTTGCGCTTCCGGGAAATAAAATAACAGGAATATCCACGCTCTGTTTGATTTTTCCCACAAATTCATCAAAAATGGTAAAGAACAACAGGCTGCCGCCAATGAAAATGACATCCGCGCCCTCGGCTTCAGCCTGTTTAGAAATCTCGATACTTTGTTCAATGGGTTGCTTATCAGGATCCAACAGTACTATATAACCAGCGCCTTTTTCTTCTTTTACCTGTAACAGCTTTTCATAGGTCGTCATTATTTTAGATTTTCCGTAATTATCGTTTCAACCTGATCCAGTGCATTATCTAACTGATCCGGATTTTTCGCGCCTGCCAGTGCCAGATGTGGCCGTCCACCACCGCTACCGCCGGCAATTGCCGCAATTTTTTTCACCAGATTTCCGGCATTCAATTTTTTATTTTTAATCAAATCATCAGTCACCACACAAAGAAAATTTACCTTGCCATTTATCTCTGATCCCAGCACGCCAACTCCGGATTTCAATGCATCCCGCAACTGATCGCCATGCTGTTTCAAGGAATCCACATCCGGGCTTTCTATTTTGGAACTCACAAGTTTAAAACCGTCAATCTGTTTGGCATTTTGTACCAATTTATCAATTTCTTTTTTTGAACTCTGAGCTTTATACGCGTTTAATTCCTTTTCTAATGTTTTCTTCTCTTCCAGCAAGGAATTAATACGCTCAAAAAGATCATCGGTATTTGCTCCCAATCTTTCACTTACAGAATCCAGAATTTCCCGCTCTTGCAAGTTCATTCGGAATGCTTCATTTCCGGTAACAGCTTCAATGCGGCGAATACCAGCAGCAACACTGGATTCGGAGGTGATTCGAAACTGCCCCATCTGTCCTGTTGAAGTCAAATGTGTGCCGCCACATAGTTCTTTGCTAAAATCATCGATCTTTATCATACGAACAATTTCATCATATTTTTCACCGAATAGCATCATAGCACCCTGCTCACGTGCAACATCAAGATCCATATACGAGGCGTCCACAGGTAAATCTTCCATGACCTTCTGGTTTACAATTTCTTCGATTTCCAAAAGCTGATTTTTGGAAATTCGTTCAAAATGCGTCAGGTCAAATCGCATCTTATCTGGCGCCACATGCGAGCCAGACTGATGAACATGGGTTCCAAGAACATTTCTCAATGCCGCCTGAAGTAAATGCGTGGCAGTATGATTCCTGGCAGTGCTGATGCGAAGCTCTGCATCAACGACAACTGTTACTTTTGGATTAAAATCTTTTTCAGGTAAATTTCCCTGCGCGATATGTATCACTTTTTCGCCTTCGCGAATTGTATTGATTACTTTCAACTCGAAGCCATTTCCCAAAATCACACCTTTATCACCCACCTGACCACCGGATTCGCCATAAAAAGGTGTTACATTTAGTGTCAGAAAAATAAAGTCATCTTCACGCTTTATTCGCCTTATCAAAGCTTCGGACTCCAATTTTTCATAACCAACAAATTTGGAATCCAGACCATCGCTAATTTGCTCCCAATTATCATAATTAAAATCAATGGCGTATTCCCATTTACCAGCTTTCCGGGCGCGCTCCCTCTGTTTCTCCATTTCAACGTCAAATCCCTTCTCATCGATTTCGAAACCATTTTCTTCGGCCATTAATTGTGTCAAATCGATAGGGAATCCATACGTATCGTAAAGTTTGAAAACTTCTGCCCCTGGAATTCGATTCACATTTTTCTTCTTTAATTCGGTAATGAGTTTTTCAAATAATTCGATGCCCCGATCCACCGTATTGTTGAAGCTCTCTTCTTCGGCCTTAATTACCATTGAAACATATTGTTTTTTTTCTCTGATTTCCGGAAAAGCATCTCCCATAATCTCAACTAATGTTGGAACTACTTTGTAAATAACCGGTTCATGGACATTTAGTTTTCTTACAAATCGAGCAGCGCGCCGCAGAATTCGTCGCAGCACATAGCCTCGGCCTTCATTTGAGGGGAGCGCACCATCAGTAATAGCAAATACAAGTGCCCGGATATGATCGGCAATCACACGATGCGGCGTCCCTTTATCGCCGGAGTGATATTCTTTGCCGGTTAATTCAGCAATTTTTTGAATCAAAGGTACAAACAAATCTGTATCATAATTTGATCCTACTCCCTGGATGACGGCAGTAATCCGCTCAAATCCCATGCCGGTATCAATGTTTTTCGCCGCAAGTTCTGTCAACGACCCATCTTGCTCACGATTATATTGCATGAATACCAGGTTCCACAATTCGATATAACGAGCGCATCCGCCATTGACCTCGCATTTATGACCGGGAATATGTTTTTTATCACAGGCATCTGCACCCAAATCGATATGAATTTCCGAACAGGGCCCGCATGGTCCGACGTCACCCATTTCCCAGAAATTATCCTTTTCATCATATCGCAGAACATGATCCGGGCTAATATCGGTATGTTGTTTCCATAATTTTTCTGCCTCCTCATCATCACGATAAACAGTGGCCCATAATTTCGATTTTGGTAATTTCCAGACGTCAGTCAATAGTTCCCATGCCCAAATAATTGCTTCTTTTTTATAATAATCGCCAAAGGACCAGTTTCCCAGCATTTCGAAAAAAGTATGATGATACGTGTCCTTCCCCACTTCTTCCAGGTCGTTATGCTTGCCGCTCACCCGAATACACTTTTGTGAATTTGCCGCGCGGACAAAATCCCGTTTTTCCAGCCCTAAAAATATATTTTTGAATTGATTCATTCCCGCATTCGTGAAAAGCAGAGATGGATCCTCAAACGGTACAACCGACGCACTTTTTACACACTTATGGTTATAGCTTTCAAAAAATTTAATAAACGAATTTCGTATTTCTTTAGAAGTCATTTTAACATCACCCACATTTATTATGTCAATCAAATTCCAGTCTTTCTAATACCGAACTTGTAACATCCCAATTAAAACCCCGGCGCAATAAAAAATCTGAAATACGTTTTTTTGCTTTATAACTCTCAAGATTTTTATATCGTCTCCATCGGTTTTTGGCTAATTCCAACGCGATTGTTTCCTGATCTTTTTCCAGATATGCCTGTTCAACCGCTTGTTCGATATATTCTTCTTCAATCCCCTTAGCGGATAATTCGCGCCGCAATAAAAATTCACCGACTGGTTTGGAGATCATTTTTGTGTTCGCAAAAGAGATAGCAAACCTTTTATCATCGATAAACTTCATTCGTTTTAATTCAGATAACGTGCAATCAATTACGTCCCGATGAAAGCCAATCTCTTTTAATTTATCAATAATTTCTTTTTCACTTCGATCGCGATAGGATAAAAACTTAATCGCACGATCTTTAGCGTTTTTTTTCTCTTCTGAATCGAGAATTTTTTCAATATCTGCCTCGGAAAGCTCCCGACCTTTATATAGATCAAATTTCAGTAAAATATCCTGGTCCAATCCAAATGCGAATTCATCATCTAAATAAATATTACAACGATTCGTACGCTTTTTCTGGACTTCTATTTTGGTTACTTTCCGAATACACATTGAGACACGTTATTTGCTTTTCTCTTTTTCTTCTTTTGCCGGTGCAGCAGGTTCTTCTTTTACAAGTCCTAAAATTTTTCTAACCTTTAATTCGATATCACTAAAGATATCAGGATTTTCCAATAAGAATCGTTTAACATTTTCGCGCCCCTGTCCCAGGCGCTCGTCTCCGTAAGAAAACCAGGTTCCGCTTTTATCAATCACATTATATTTCACTGCCACGTCGATGATATCCCCTTCTCGGGAAATTCCGACGCCGTACATGATATCAAACTCTGCTTCGCGGAATGGCGGAGCAACTTTATTCTTAACGATTTTAACCTTTGTTCGGTTTCCGATAACTGCATCTTTATCTTTAATTGAAGCAGTCCGTCGGACATCGATTCTTACAGATGCATAAAACTTCAATGCCCGGCCCCCTGTCGTAGTCTCCGGATTTCCGAACATAACGCCAATTTTTTCGCGAATTTGATTAATAAAAATAACAGATGTTCTCGATTTACTAATAGCGCCAGATAGTTTGCGCATTGCCTGTGACATCAACCGTGCTTGCAACCCCATTTGGGCATCGCCCATTTCCCCTTCTAATTCAGCACGCGGGACTAATGCTGCCACGGAATCTACGACGACAACATCCAGAGCACCACTACGAACAAGTGTTTCCGTAATTTCTAGCGCCTGTTCACCAGAATCTGGTTGTGAAATAAGTAAATCATCTGTATTGACGCCAAGATTTTTAGCATAAGTTGAATCTAATGCGTGTTCCGCATCAATGAACGCTGCCAGCCCATTTGTTTTCTGAGCTTCTGCTATAACATGAAGTGCAAGCGTTGTTTTACCCGAAGATTCTGGTCCGAAAATTTCGATAATCCGACCTCTGGGAACCCCTCCGATGCCCAGGGCAGCATCAATGGAAATAGATCCCGTTGGAATGACGTTCAATCCCTCTACCACCTTCCTTTGTCCCAACCGCATTACAGAACCTTTTCCAAATTGTCTGTCGATCTGACCGAGCGCAAGATCAAGCGCTTTTAGTTTTTCATTCCTTTCATCAGCCATGCTGATCTCCAAATTTTATTGTTCTAGTTTAATTTTCTCTAATGGTGTGTACACCGCTCCGGTTGGCTTTAAATCACTTTTTATCAAAAAAATCTCTTCTGCCAAAAAACAGCCGCCTTTAAAATTAATATTTTGATGAAGAATATCAAGACACTCTGTCATCTCTTGCGTCCCTTTCACACGGCCAAACGTTAAATGTGCTTTAAATGGCCGGCTTTCTTTCTTAAAACCGAGCGTTAACATGTTCATATCTATGCTGTTAGCGAGTTTAATCAGTTGTTCGTTTTGCTCCGTTCCAATCCAAAATACTTTCGGTCTTTTAAAATTCGGGAACGCTCCAATCCCCTGAATCCTAATATTAAATTGCGGTAATCCAACAACTGCATTTTTTATTTGCGAAACAACTTCATCAATTTTGCTCTCATCGATATTGCCTAAAAACTTGAGCGTTATATGAATGTTCCCTGGATTTACCCAGGAAACCTGAGTCGTTGTTTTTTTTAGTTCATTCTGAACACTTTTGATTTTTTCAACAATGTACTCAGGAATTTTAATTGCGATAAATGCTCTAACCTGTCCCATCATCAAAAATCCATTTGATTAATATAAATAAAAAACGCTAATAAATCAAGAAATATTTGATTATTATCGCACATATCAATTATTTACAAAATGATGACTGGCGCCGTAAAAAATCCATGGCCAAATGAGCAGCCCGATTTTTATTGAAGATATAATCTTTAGAAAGTCTTAATTTTCTATAAGTAATCGTCGAGTCTGAAGCGAACCCAACATGCAAACAACCATTTTGTTCTTTACTTTCCACATCGATAATGATTTCGATTGCCGAAGTTGCTATGCTATAATCCGCATTAAACGTACGTCGGGCTCTATTTGCCACTTCCTTTATCCATTCAGGGGAAAATTCACTGTGAACGTGCATAATTTTTTCTGAGATTCCGAGTTTTTGATTCAATAAATTAACATCAGCAGTTACAACAGCTTCAGTAATAATTTTAGAAAATCCTGAAGTATTGGATAATTTTTCAACAATTAAACCTCCAGTAAAAAGCTCAAAAATAGCGAGCTTCTTGCCCTTTTTCAATAATCCATTTACAACTAAATTTTCAATCCGCTGGTCATCGTATCCCCATATATATTTACTTATTTTCTCAGTGATTAAATTTTCTGTATATTGAATTTTTTTAAAACAATCCTGTTCCGTTCTGGCGTCTGCTTTTATACGAATATCCACACCAGAATAATTCGGAAGAAATGCAATCTCGGTTAGCTCTTGTAATTTATCAATTATACCAATTTTTTCAAATAAGGCAGATTCACCAATATCAGTGGTTCGAATTGTTCTATAGCGAATACAATTATTAGTCTTTTTGGCTAAAAACGGAATTATTTGAGATTCGATCAAGTTTTTCATTTCAAACGGTACGCCGGGAATAACAAAAAAATGCTTCCCGTTTTTCATAAATCTTAGTCCCGGAGCTGTTCCAAAATGATTTTTTAATATATATGCATTATCAGGGACCATGGCCTGTCCAACATTAACTCCAGGCATTTCAACGCCGCGTTTTTTAAAACGATTTTTGACTTCACGTAATATTGTTTTATCTAAAATAAGATTTGAACCAAAGTACTTACAAAAAACGGTTTTTGTTATGTCATCATGCGTTGGTCCCAGACCACCGGTAGCAACAATTACATCTGCCCGGTTATCTGCGATGGAAATTGCCGCTAAAATATCTTCCTGTTTATCGCCAACAACGGTAATCCAGCGTACGTTAATACCAATTTCGGTCAATTCGTGTCCAACAAAAGAAGCATTTGTGTTTATTGTCTGACCTATTAAAATTTCATTCCCAATTGATAAAATTTCTGCATTCATAATAATATAATCTAGTTTTAATTAAATAAATTCGAGCGAGTATTCAACTAAATTTATTTGCTACTCACTCTAAAGCAAGCGAATAGACAAATAAATAATTTGCAAAACAAGGTTGGCGAAAATTCCGGCGAGCACATCATCCAACATTATCCCCCACCCCCCTGGGATCCTCTGGGTGATATTTATTGGATAAATTTTAGTAATATCAAAAATGCGAAACAATGTAAATCCAGCGACGACCCAGGGCCATGTTGCAGGTATTGCAATCAACGCTATTAGCATACCAACAACTTCATCAATAACAACTATCTGCGGATCATGTCCTTTTTCTCGTCCAAATTTTTTAATGTATTCAATTTCAGTTTTAGTTGCGGCCCAAACACCGAGAAAAAAAAGAATGATTATCCCAAACAAATAGGCGGCCAAATTATTTGGGAAAATCAGGAAAATCAACAGAGCAAAAATACTCCCTGCTGTCCCGGGAGCCAAAGGGCTAAACCCGACACCCAAAACGGTAGAAATCAACTTTGGAATCATTATTATTCCGGTGGTATAAAAATTTTATAGAAACTGATAAAGAATGTTTTAATTTGGCTTCTGTTTTCAATAAAATACATGATACCTGTTAAAAGCGTTAGCAACGCGATGAATGTCATTAATTTGTCAGTAAACTCTATTTTTTTTAAGAATTCTAAAATTTCAATTTTGCTATCTAAATATTGGCTTTGATAGTCAATTAATAAAAAAATAAACACGACAAATACAGACGCCATTTGTAAAAATGTTTTCCATCGCGCCAATTCTCTTGTAACAACCGGTGTTTCCCGATAAAGCGCATAAGATCGCAAACCAGTAATAAGAAAATCTCGTATCACAATAACAAGCACGATCCATAATTGAATATAACCAAGATAATAGAAAGCGCCCAGTGCTGATGAAACCAGTATTTTATCTGCTAACGGATCTAAAAATTTTCCCCATTTTGTTACATAACCATATTTTTTGGCGTAGTAGCCATCATACAAATCAGTTAAGCTAGCAACGATAAAGATAAAAAACGAAATATATTTAAAAACTAAATGCTCCAAAAAGAGAGTATATACAAAAAAAGGAGTAAGAATTATACGAAGCACAGTTAGCTGCGTGGGTAAGTTCATCTGCTTTCCCTAACTTTTTCCTGTAACCGATTGGCCCTATAATTCATTTATACCTTATAATTTTTTGAATGGGTTATTTTTTTAAATCTGCACAATCTTTTTAATCAACCAAAATGCGATTATTTGGAAATATCAAAAAGCTACTCGTCCTTCAATTGCTCTTGATAAAGTGATTTCATCCGCATATTCAATATCTATACCAACAGGGATACCTCTGGCAATTCGCGTGATTTTGATGCCCAAAGGCTGAATTAACTTTGCAATGTAGATCGCGGTTGCTTCACCTTCAGTATTTATATTTGTAGCAATAATTACCTCCTGAACATCGTCTTTTAACCGCGTTATTAACTCTTTAATTCGTAACTCATCAGGGCCAATACCATCCAACGGAGAGAGCGCTCCGCCTAACACGTGAAACAAACCTTTATATTCGCCTGTTTTTTCTAAAGCAAAGACATCATTTGGTTCTTCCACAACACATATAATCGTTCGATCTCGTCTGTTACTGCTACAAATCGGACATGGGTCTGCTTCTGTTATATTAAAACATATCGAGCAATATTTTGATTTATCTTTTATATCGACTAATGATTTTGCTAAAGCTACTACATTTTGTTTTGGAATTTTCAACAGAAAAAAAACGATCCTCTGTGCTGATTTTTTCCCAATCCCTGGTAATTTGGATAACTCATTTACAGCTTGCTGAATTGACTCAGAGAAGTACTTCTCCATAAAAATTATCCTAATCCTGGAATTTTAAAACCCTCTGGCAAGTTATTTAATAATCCCCCGGTTACTTTGCTCATTTCTTCGCTTGCCAATTCCTGGGATGTTTTTAATGCCTGATTAACAGCAGCCACAATCAAATCTTCCAACATTTCTTTATCTTCCGAATCAATAACTTCCTTTTCAATTTTAATACCAACGATTTGTTGTCTTCCATTTGCAATTACTTCAACCATTCCACCTCCTGAAGACCCTTTAACTGTTAACCCCTCCAAATTTTCCTGGACTTTCGATATTTTTTCTTGTAGTTTCTGCGCCTCTTTTAAGGCGAAACCAAAGTCTTTTAACATCTTATTTTTCTCCTATAACCAAAAATTATCTGACCAATTCGCCATCAAACACATCAATAATTGTTTTTAACATGGGTTCTCTTTTTGAGACGCCTTCCAAACTATAATCGTTTCCATTGTGAGATGTTTTCTTGATTTTAATTGTATCATCCCTGGTGCATTTAATTGTTAAATTAACGGCCAGAACTCTATATAAAACATCTTCAATACTATGAATCTGCTGGGTTATTGTCTTCATGTGAAATCCGTTTTCTTTTCGAAAAGAAATGAACAGAGTGTCATTTTCGAGTTTCGACGGTACTCCTTCGTTCAAAAACGAACCCAACGCGATTTTTACTTTTTTAACCTGTTCAATAATTTCTGACCACGCTTCAATTATTTTATCTAAAGAAATATCAACTTCCGAATCAGCGCTATTGTTTACAAGCTCCCCACTAACAGATTTATTTTTAGACATTTCTTGCTTCTCAGCCTTCACGAGACTGATAGTATCTTCCGACTTATCCTTTATGACTGTCTGTTTTTTTTTTTTTGTATCTTTAGTGGCATCCAAAGAATGATATGTTAAGGTTCTATCTGATTCGCTAAGTGCTTGCCTTAACTCATCGATTCCATCAAGAAGATTTGCCAGATGTTCGGTACTATCCAGCTTGATCATTTTAATTATGGCAAGTTCCAGTTTTAATCGCGGGTTCGGACTTCTTTTAATATTATATTCAACCTCAGATGTGATGTGAATTAGCCGCAACAAATCTTCTTCTTGAAAGGAATTAGCAATATCCATATAACGCCGGGCGTAGGTTTCGGTCGTTTCAATCGCTTCTGTTGAATTGGTCGATTTGACAATTAGTATATTTCGAAAGTGCTCGTTTAACCCCATTAAAAACTCATTTAGATCAAGCCCGTTAAAAAATATTTCATTAATTAACGCTAATCCCGCTTTATTTTCTTTTTTTATTATGATATCTGTTGCCCGAAAAAATATCTCCTGATCAATAATACCTAATAACTCAGAAATTTCCTTTCCAGAAATTTTTTCTCCACAAAAAGAAATAGCCTGATCAAATAAACTCTGGGCATCTCTCATTCCGCCGTCTGCTTTTTTAGCAATTAAATGAAGGGCTTCATCATCAACTGTTATCTTTTCATTTTCGCTTATTTGCATTAACTGGTCGATAATTTCAGTTAAAACGATTCGCTTAAAATCAAATCTTTGGCATCTTGATAGTATTGTTGCTGGAATTTTATGCGGTTCTGTGGTAGCAAAAATAAACATTACCTTTGAGGGTGGTTCTTCAAGAGTTTTTAAAAGTGCGTTGAACGCTTCAGTCGTAAGCATGTGAACTTCATCAATGATATATATTTTATACTTACCTCTTGTAGGGGCATACTTCAAATTTTCTCTTAAATTTCTAACTTCATCAATTCCGCGATTCGATGCACCATCAATTTCAAAAACATCCAGGCTTCTGCCGCTAGTAATTTCAATACAAGCGGAACATTCATTACAGGGTGTAACAGTCGGTCCATTTTCACAGTTAATTGCTTTTGATAATATTCTGGCAACTGTTGTCTTCCCGACCCCTCTTGGCCCTGCAAATAAATATGCGTTAGCGAGTCTTTGTTTTTGTATGGCGTTTTTCAACGTTGAGACCACATGTTTCTGGTTAACAACTTCTTCAAACACCATTGGCCGCCATTTTCGAGCCAAAACAACGTAAGACATCAATCCTCCGAACCCACATTAAGACAAAAACGATTGCTTAATAAAGATTAAATGAACAACGCGTTATTGTCACAATTTATTCTTTTGATACAAATTTAAAAAAAAGGGCTGTGCACCCTTCTTTGATCCCTCTTTCCTTGCAGAATATTTTAGTAGCCAACTCCAGCCAAGTGCCCCTGCGGCACACAGTATGAGCTGCTTACCGCTGCTACCTTCCGGTCCTGACGGGGTTGGGCAGTAAACTGTTGCGCAGGACTTAAACTATCAACGTCGCTAACTAAAATCTAATGCCCGACGAGTAAACCTCCAAAGGGAATTCAACCCTGCTATAGCGGATTGCAGGTTACAGGGCACCGCTAGCTCCCCGTCTAGCACAGCCTTGTGGAGCAGATGGGAGTTGAACCCACGACCTCCAGAGTGCGATTCTGGCGCTCTCCCAACTGAGCTACTGCCCCATCTTTTGCGGAGAGAGAGGGATTCGAACCCTCGGAGAAGCTTTTGACCCCTCACACGATTTCCAATCGTGCTCCTTCGGCCAACTCGGACATCTCTCCTTTATCATTTATAACCTAAATCCTGCGGAGAGGGGGGGATTCGAACCCCCGGTACCCGAAGGTACAACGGTTTTCGAGACCGCCCCGTTAAGCCAGCTCCGGCACCTCTCCTAGTACTATTTTCTTAAATTTTCAAAAAAAGATTTCAGTATTCTTTCACACTTCTCTTGTAAAATTCCACCAGTAACTTCTACATTTGCATTTAAATCTGGATTATTAAAGATATTCATTACAGAGCCGGCAGCGCCCATTCGAGGATCTGGTGCTGCATATATCACGTGCGCAATTCTGGATAATATAATCGCTCCTGCACACATAGCGCACGGTTCCAATGTCACATAAATTGAAGTAGCGTTTAATCGCCAGGAGGCTAATGAATTTGCTGCTGCCGTTATTGCTAATATTTCTGCATGCGCTGTCGGATCTTGAAGCGTTTCAATCAAATTATACCCTCGACCAACAATTTTATTCTCAAAAACAACAACTGCACCAACCGGAACTTCATCTTTTTTATATGCCTTTTCGGCCTCTCTAAAAGCTTGTTCCATCCATTTTTCATATTCTGTCATGCTTTGTTGTTCCTAAAATTGTTCGGTTTTCAACTGTACGCCCGGAGGGAATCGAACCCCCAACCTTCTGGTCCGTAGCCAGACGCTCTATCCAATTGAGCTACGGGCGCAATAATCGTAGCGCGTACGGGACTCGAACCCGTGCTACCGGCGTGAGAGGCCGGCGTCCTAACCGCTAGACGAACGCGCCGTTTGTGAAATGTACGCCCGGAGGGAATCGAACCCCCAACCCTCTGATCCGAAGTCAGATGCTCTATCCAATTGAGCTACGGGCGCTTATAAATTGCTGGGGAGCAGGGATTCGAACCCCGATTCCACGATCCAGAGTCGCGTGTCCTGCCGTTGGACGACTCCCCAAATTTATGAATTTGCTGATGCTGCTCTTTTCAATCTCCTGAGAACAACTTCTTTTCCCAAAACTTCCATCAATTCAAATAGTCCCGGACTTACTGCATAACCTGTTAAAGCCACACGGGCAGGGTGTATTAGTTTTGCGGCACTAATTCCTAAATTTTCGGCTAATCCTCTTATATTCTTTTCAATCTCATCTTCGCAAAATGGAGATACATTCTTCAAACTCAAATACAAATCTTTCAACCGTTCTCCGACATCCGCATCTTTCCAATATTTACTCCGCGCCTTTTCATCAAATTCTTCTGGATCACAAAAAAAATAGGCGCCTAAATCTGCAAATTCACTTAAAATTTTTATTTTCGATTTTAATAATGAAATTACTTTTAATACATAATCTTTATTTTCGTTATCAAAATCAACTAGTTTTTTATTATTTGGTTTCACACGAATGCGATCAAATATATCTTCATCATTCATCTGACGAAGATAATGGCTATTCATCCATTTTAGTTTTTGTTCATCAAAAATAGAATTGCTTTTCGATAGTGTAGATAATGAAAATTGGTTTACAATTTGCTGATGGCTCATAATTTCCTGGTCTTTTCCCGGATTCCAACCCAATAATGATAAAAAATTGAACATCGCTTCCGGTAAAATACCGATATTTCGATATTCGGAAATTGCCGTTGCACCATGTCGCTTGCTTAACCGTTTTTTATCAGTGCCGAGAATTAGCGGTAGATGAGTATATGTCGGAATTGGCCAATTTAGTGCCTCATATAATAACACATGCCTGGGCGTATTAGACAAATGATCGTCACCTCTAATAACATGTGTTATTCGCATATCAAAATCATCCGCAACGACCGCTAAATGATATGTCGGCATTCCATCCGATTTAAATATTATAAAATCGTCAATTTCATCTGATTTAAATTTCAAAGAACCATGAATTGTATCGACAAAAGAAATTATTGTATCAGTCACTTTAAAACGAACAGCTTTTGATACTTTTTGCTGTTCATAATCTTTTCGCTGTTCATCTGTTAAATTTCTACAATGACCGTCATATTTATAATCACTTTTGCGCTGCGCTAATTTTTCCTGAGAACAATAACAATAATAAGCGGCATCTTGCGCAATTAGATGTTGACAAATTTTTTGATAGTAATTGTTTCTATTCGATTGATATATCGGTTCTTCGTCCCACTGCAAGCCAAGCCATTTTAATCCATCAAAAATGACCTTAACCATATCTTTACTCGAGCGGGTTACATCGGTATCTTCAATTCGTATTAAAAATTTGCCATTTTGGCTTTTAGCGTAAATCCAGTTAAATATTGCTGTCCTGGCGCCACCAACATGAAGAAACCCCGTGGGACTTGGAGCGAACCGAACCCTTACTTCCCCCTTCTTATTATTCATTAACTGGTTCTTCCTTTGAATACTCTTTGTTATCTTCACGCGGCAAAACAGTATTATTAGGGCTATTTGCTAATTCTAACTTAATTCCGCCTAATAAATTGGATAGCAAATTGTAAATTCCAACAAAAACAAGCGTAATAATACTACCTGATACTGCAAAAAAGATTGCAACCGAAATTATATTAACAAAAATCGAAAGAGCAGATGTCGTTAAAACATCGTCCCCAAAATAGCTGCTGCTAAAACCCATTACCATGGCAGTTAATAAATTAGAAATAAATGCGAATATAATTCCCAAAATTGAGCCAAAACATAAATAAAAGATAAAAACAATTTTCAGAACCGACCAGGCATTAATTCGCTTTATTTCAAATTCCATGATTTTTTACAACGGATTATATCCATCTTGTTATGAATTAGATAATTAGCGGAGAGGGAGGGATTCGAACCCTCGGTAGATCAAAGACCTACAACGGCTTAGCAGGCCGCCCCGTTAAGCCAGCTCCGGCACCTCTCCATTTTAAATATATGGCGGAGGGCGAGGGACTCGAACCCCCAAGGGCAAAAGCCCGGCGGTTTTCAAGACCGCTGCCTTACCAATTAGGTCTAGCCCTCCAAAAATATACCAGAAACAACAATATACAAAAAAATTGATTCTTAGTCAATAATTTTTTCTAATAAATTATCGCCAATTTAACTTAATTTTCGGGCGAGCCAACTCATTTGAAGGTCAATTGCATTGTATGGGCAAATTTCGTCGCAGCAGAAACATTTTATACAAGCATTATAATCAATGACAGGAATTCCATCAACGCTTTCCATTGCCTTTACTGGACAATTTGTTATGCACATTCCACATTTCTTACAATGCTTCGCGTTCGCTTTTGGTCGAATCCAAATTAATTTACCTGCAAGTTTTAATATAAATTCAGGTAACGATTGATACAGTTGATTTGAAGGTAATAATATTTGATGCTGTACGAGCTGATGTTGCTTAATTCCCCTGAACTCTATTTTGTTGAAATCTTTTTCACCCAAATTTCGCTGATGTGCAATTTTTGTTGTTAAAATATCATCCACGGCATATCCCAGCATATATGAACCAATCGCATCAAGTGCGACAGCATCCCGACTGGCCAGAATATAGCCGAAATGTTTCGGTTTTCCGGAGGATGGGCCATTTCCCTCCATCCCGATAACTGCATCCATTATAGTAATATCTGGTTTGGCTGCTTCGAAAATATCAACAATTATTTCTGAGAAATCCTTGACTTTTGGAGCTATTTTATGGAATTCTCCTTTTTTTACACCAGGGATCACTCCAAACATATTTTTTATCGCTCCGGTATACAAAGTCAAACTATGCGTTTTCAATTTGCACATGTTTATGATAACATCTGCTGAAGCCAGCGGTTTCGCGATGAAATAGCTTTTTCCTCTAACAACCCTTTCGATAACACCACTTTTTTCAAACTTTACTAATTGCGCGCCTGTTTCCTCTGCAACGTGCAGCATTCCGGTCTTTTTCCAATATTCTTCAATCGGCCGGGTTATACCTGCCGGACTATCGCCAATTGTAACTTCTGCACCTCTGCTTTGTATTATTTTAACCAGCGCCTTTACCATAGACGGGTGTGTGGTAATTCCCCGGTCTGGTGTTCGGGCAGATAATAAATTCGGTTTGATGTGAACAGTTATATTGGGTTTAATAATGCTGGCAAATGCGTTAATATTATTTAAAGTTTTCTCCGCCACCACATCGACTATTTGTTGATTATAATCCTGGCATTTCAGAATCGATACAATGCTTTTTTTCGCATTTTCAATATTTTTATTTTCTTCATCCATAATTCGCTAAAACGTTCGAACAAAGAGCTTTCCGGGCAGTTGTCGAACAAAATCCTTAAATTCCAAAGTTAATAGTGTTGATAATAATTCACCAGTTGATTGATTTAACTTGCGAGCGAGATCGTCAATGTGTATCGGTTGTGTTGATAAATTTTTTAAAACGGTTTTTTCATTATCCTTCAAGTCGTCAAAGTTAAAAGTTGGTTTCACTTGTGCATTGAACATACTCAGATGAGATTTCAACTCATCAAGGACGTCATCTACAGATTGCACAAGTTTTGCTCCTTCTTTAATGAGCTGATTGCACCCAATACTTTTTCCGCTTGTAATATTTCCAGGAATTGCAAAAACCTCTCTGTTATATTCTAATGCCAAATTGGCAGTAATTAGCGCGCCACTTTTTTCACCAGCCTCCACAACGATAGTGCCCAACGCTAAACCGGCAATGATGCGATTTCGTTTCGGAAAATTAATCGCATCCGGTTTAGTTCCCATCGGAAATTCTGTGATTACCGCGCCGTGTTCATAAATTCGCTGATATAATTTTTTGTTTTCGAATGGATAAATCACATCTAAACCCGAACCAATAATTGCAAGTGTCCTGCCGGATGCATTAATTGTCGTTGAATGCGCAATAGTATCCACTCCTCTGGCCAGGCCGCTTACAACAGTCAATCCTTTATTTGCTAATTCTCGCGAAATGCTTTCAGCAATTATTTTCCCATAACTTGATGGATTTCGAGTCCCTACAACTGCTAACGCGAATCTATCATACTCCTTTATATCTCCTCTCACAAACAACAGAATCGGTGGATCATTTATTTTTTTTAATGAAATTGGAAATTTATCACTCCAGAATGTAATAATTTCTGCATTAAATTTTTGGGCTCGTTCGTATTGAATTTCTCCGAAATCAAAATTTGAGAAATTTTTTATATTTCGTGCAATCTTAGAATCAATTCCCTCAATACTTGTTAACTCAGCCAAAGAAGCAGAAAAAATAGTTTCTGTTGATTTGAATTTAGCAATTAAAGACCGAATTTTAGTTGAGCCAATACCTGAAACGATGCTCAGATTCAACAGATTAGGCACATCAATATACATACATATTTTCCATAAAATTAATTATCGTCTTCATTTCTGGATAAAAGTTTCCAGATTTTCGATTTCACTTCATCGATTCCCTGGCCAGTCACTGCAGAAATGGCTAACCATTCCACGCCAAGATTCTCAAATTTTTTAATATCTTTAATATCATAAACTGGAATGATATCAATTTTAGTAATCACCACAAAAGAGGGCTTATTAAGCAAGTTATTATCGTAACACATCAATTCATTCTGTAAACTTTTCAGATCACTCGTAATATCATTACTTTGTGCATCAATAAGGTAAACGAGCAGCCGAGTTCGTTCAATATGGCGCAGAAATTGTATTCCAAGTCCCTTTCCTTCATGAGCCCCCTCAATTAGACCAGGAATATCAGCGACGACAAAATTATTTGATTCTTTATATTTCACCAGGCCTAAATTAGGTATGAGCGTAGTAAACGGATAATCGGCTATTTTCGGTTGAGCCGCCGAAATCCGAGAAAGCAATGTTGATTTTCCGGCATTTGGAAAACCAACCAGTCCCACATCAGCGAGAAGCTTAAGTTCAAGAATTAAATTAAAATCTTCACCCTTTTTTCCATTTTCATACTTACGCGGAGCCTGATTTGTCGATGTAGCGAATCTCGCATTTCCCCGACCGCCTTTTCCACCTTTGGCAATAACAGTGGGTTGATTATGTTTCATCAAATCAGCAAGTATTTCACCTGTTTCTTGATTTTTAATAATCGTTCCCAGCGGGACTTTTATGATAGAATCTTTTCCTCTTTTCCCAAATTTCTTTGCCCCCTGCCCATGCTTACCGTTTTCAGCTTTAAAATGCTTATTGTAGCGATGATCCAACAGGGTCCTTAAATGTCTATCAGCTTTAAAAATAATATTACCACCGTCGCCTCCATCGCCTCCATCTGGCCCTCCCTTTGGTACATATTTCTCTCTCCGAAATGACATGCAGCCATTACCGCCATCACCTGCCTTCACATATATTTTCGTTTGATCAATAAACATAGTTTTCCTGTTTTAAGAAAAAACGCAGATTTGCTACATACAAACAAACCTGCGCTATTGACTTAATGCTAATGATTTTAAAAGCAAATAAATTTATTTAATATAGCGTTCCCATTTCGACTTCAAATCAGGATCACCTGTGGCTTCCATCAGATAGTCACCAAATTCCTCGCCAGTAGCACCATTATCTCTTCCGGTAATTTCTATTTTCTTTTCGTATTGACCGCAAACATCGAGAGCCATTTCCAACTTTTCTGCTTTATCTGCGAAACCGATGTGCTGCAACATCATGGCGCCAGCTCTAATTAAGCTGCTTGGATCTGCATATTTTCCACGCCCTTCTTTAATCATCCGCGGTGCGCTGCCATGAATTGCTTCAAACATCGCATACCTTTTTCCAATATTGGCAGAGCCTGCGGTTCCAACACCACCCTGAAATTCAGCAGCTTCATCTGTTAAAATATCACCGTATAGGTTAGGAAGAACGAGAACTCTGAATTGGTTCCGCCTCTTGGGATCAACAAGTTTAGCCGTCATTATATCGATATACCATCCTTCCCATTTTACCTGCGGATACTCTTTTCCGATTCTGGCAGCCGTTTCCAGAAATAAACCATCTGTCGTCTTCACAACATTTGCTTTCGTGACAACCGTTACATCATTGATGTTATTTTTGGCTGCATAATCAAAAGCCATACGCATAATACGCTCGGCACCCTGTTTTGTAATTACTTTAAAATCAAATGCTAAATCTTCAGTTACCTGGATTCCTTTGGATCCTAAAATGTAAGCTCCTTCTGTATTTTCACGGAAAAAGATCCAGTCAATCCCGTCTTTTGGTACTTTCACCGGTCGGACATTTGCAAAAAGATCCAGTTCTCGACGCATTGCCACATTTGCACTCTCAATATTCGGCCATTGATCACCTTTTTCTGGTGTAGTTGTCGGCGCCTTTAAAATTACATGGCATTTTTTCAGTTCTTCCAGCACATCATCCGGAATCGCCTTTTTGTGTTTTGCGCGGTTTTCGATAGTCAATCCATCAATCGTCTTGAATTCAATTTTTCCTGATTTCAACTCGTCTTCTAACAAAAAGGCGAGTATTCTTTGTGTATCCTGAGAAATAATAGGCCCGATACCATCCCCCCAACAAACACCAATGATAATCGGTTTAAGTTTTGAGTAGTCAATCCAGTCTTCAGCATGCTTCATTCGTTCCACACGTTCCAGTTGTTCTGTTACGAGCGTAGTAAAATGTTGTTTGGCTTTTTCCATAACGGCATCACTCATATTTCCTCCGGTATTCTTTTATATAAGTAACTGTTAAATTAAAATATACATAAAATAGCTAATGAATGCAAGATATTTTTGTTATTATTTTACAAAAAAAAAGGAGCTAGTTTTCCTAACTCCTGATTACAAAACACAATCAAAACCCTTGTCTAATTTACCCCTTGTTTTTTATAAAACTCCATTCTTTTTTTCTTAGAATTCAGATTTAGCTTTTTTAAATATTTAATCAACTGAAAATAACCTAATTTTACATATCCAAATTTTGCTGCATTCAACTCTTTTAACATCTTTATACTACTAATATCAGGATTATCGATAACCAATTGTCGAATTTTGTCTTCTATAGGTTGGTGAGAAATATCAGCGGATTCAAAATGATTTTGATAATCACGATCTACATCAGTTGTTTGGCTTTGAGTTTCATCAGGTTTTTTTTCATAATCCGTTCTTTCGGAAAAGGTTTTGCTATCCTCAACAACTTTTCGCTTATCAAAATCAGCAATAGCATCCTCTATTGAATCAAACGCTTTGAGTATATAATGAAATTCCAATAATTCAAAAACTTCATATACATCGGGCATCATGTTAACCAATTTCAAATCGCCGCCTTTATCCCGAATTCCTTTTAATTCACTGATAAAAATTCCCCAGCCAGCGCTACTAATATAATCGACATTCCCCAAATCTATAATAATGTTATAATTATCTGATTCTAACAAATAATCAAGAGAACGCTCGAGCTCGGCTGATGTTGTTGTATCTATATATCCACCCACTTTAATAATTGAAATATCGTTGTTAGCTCCAGTTTGCTTCACAGATAATTGAATTCCTTCCATAATAAACTCCCAATGTCATTGGTTAGATCAGTTCTAACTATTATTAAAATATAATGGAAATATCGGTAAAAGTCAATAAAAATATTTTTAGACAAATTATTTGTGTGAGTTATTGCTTTCCTCAACATTTTGGAGAATATTTTTTGCTTTTTCAACGTTCTTTCGAATGTCAGACCGTGAACCGTCAATTTCCAATAATTTTTCCCATTCATCGATTGCTTTTGAATATTCACCCCAATTTGCGTATATAACGCCAATATTTTCATAGGCATCAACATCATACGGATCGATTTGAATAACCAGTTGGTATTCATTCATTGCCAACTCGCTCATATCATTTCTGAAATATGCGTTCCCCAGAATACTATGAACCTCTTTAAAATCCGGGTATATTTCTAATACTCTTTTAAATTCATTTATTGCCTCATCAAATCTGTTATCACGGTAATATTTCAATCCTAAAATTAAATGCTTTTCTTTTAACATTTTATCTAATAAATTTTTGTCTCGTAACTCTTCATTAAGCATTTCTTCATTATTGCCATAAGTGCTATCTTCATCTTCTGAACTTTCACCTTTTAAAGTTGATTGTTGTTCCTCTGTCTCTGAGTCAAAATAAGTAATATGCTCCCCGATTTCATCGACTAAATCTGTAAAAGTTAACTGATCATCTTTATTAAATATTGTTATTGTATCTTCAAAATCGTTTTGAATATCGACTGCGCTAATTTCCAGAAAATCTTCATCCTTCTCATCTTTTGAGCTATTTTCTGTCTCTTGTTCCTCATTAACCTCACTCACTTCATTCGTCGCTGGTTCATCTTTTTTCATGTTCTCTGGGTCTTCAACGTCTTTTTTATTATTATTAGTTTCATGCTCCTCTATTTGCTGTTGGTCTTTTTCGTCCTCATTATTCCACATATCTTTGAAACTAAAATCATGCTCAATGCCATCTTCAACATCATAACTATCTTCAATATCCAACAGTTCAATATCGACATCCGACATTGAACTGTCTGTCACTAATTCTTGGCTTTCGTCTTGACTATCTTCTTCTTGCTCGACGGTTTCATCCTCAACGTTGATCTCAGAATCAGCATGCGAAATAATTCTGCTATCTTCGGAATTTAAATCAGATTCTCGATCGCGAATTTCCGCATCCTGTTCATCGATTTCGATTTCTTCTTCGTTGCTTTCTGCAAATAAGTCAACAAAAGAATCATCTATTTCTTTTTCATCCATTTCATTTTGAGACACCTCAATTTCCTCATCTTCTACATCATTCTCCTCATACAATTCATTGTGAGAAATATTGACATCTTCGTCTGCTTCATCATCTTTTTCATGCTGTTTAGCGCTCTCAGAACCAGAATCCTGATATTGTGCTCCTCGTTTCTTCTCAAGAAGATTTTCAATTGGTTCTGAAATTAAATTTTCAATAAGGAATTCATCATCAAATTCTTTTTGTGGTTCTTTTTGTTCTTCGGTTTTTTTCGTTGTTGTTTCTGTTTTTTCTTTAAGTTGTTTTTTTGGTTCCCCTTTTTCAATGAAATCTTGTGTTGTTTCTTCAACAATATCTTCTTCTGCTTCAAATTCTTTTCGATCCAGAATAATACGACCATCCAGAGTTAACATTGGCGTTCCCGGAGGTTTCATTCGCTTTTTCTTGCCGGACCGAGCAACATAAGCTTCGCGCAATTGTCGTGTATTAAGTCGGCTCCGAACCAATTCATCGTAAACTCTGCTTTCATTTATTTTTGTAAATCCGTATTTCTCCGTGTTCAATTCTTCACTGATTCGTTTTGCCCCATATTCAGGATATTTTTTTATAATATCATATATCTTGGTTTTTTCTTCAATGGAGAAATGCTTCGATTCCAAAGAAATAATATCATCAATTGAATACGCTTCTACTCCTTCTTCTTCAAATACTTTTTTATATTTATTATAATATGCATACGTTGTAATTCCGGCGTTTTCACAAGCCTCGCGAATATTTTTTCCGTTTAGAATTAAATTATGCGCTTTTTGAGCGCGTTGATATTCAATTTTTTCAGGAGAACTTCTTTCTTTAATGGCAACAAGCGTAATATCATCATTTTGTTCAAATCCTTGTGTGAACGAATAAATCTCGTCTTTGATGCCTTCTGTAAAAGGTTCCACACGCAACGTTGCATGTTTACGAATTGCATCAAGTAATCTCTCCTCTCCGAAAAGATCTCTCTTTTGATTCATCGCTTCTGTAATACCATCTGTATAGATCAAAAGAACATCGTCTTCCACCAATTGAATCGTGTCTGAGTCGATTGATTTTTTGAAGAGCTCCGGATCAGGTAGTGAAATTCCGACAGGAAATCCCTTTGGATTTAAATAATATGTTTTATTTGTGCTTTGACGGAATAAAATCATTGGATTATGGCCAGCACTCGCGTAATTCAATCGTCTTTTCTTTGAATCGATAATAACATAAAAAATAGTTACAAACATACCTTTTCGCATATCGTTGACGACAAAATTATTCAGCCGCGCCAAGACCTCTGCGGAGGATTTAACACCACGAGCTTCTGTACGCAGTGCAGTGCGGATCATGGTCATTACGAGAGATCCCGGAACACCTTTACCAGACACATCTGCTACCACAATCCCCAGCGAATCCTTATCCACTTCGACAAAATCATAGTAATCACCACCAACTTGTTTAGCTGCTTCATAAAAAGATGAAATTTCGTATCCCTCCAATTGAGGAACGGTTGTTGGTAATAGCGTCTGCTGAATGTCCTGGGCCAGTTGCATCTCTTTTTGCAGCCTCTCTTGCTCTGCAAGATTGACTTGAGATTTTCTGAATTTATCCGTTATTTCGCTAAATGCTTTGGCAATTTCTCCAAGTTCATTCCCGGTATCGAAATCATATTCGTCTTCAACTTCGCCATGCCCGAGTTGTTTCACCCATTCAGATAATTTCCGGAATGGATTCATGACAATGTAAATCAGAATAACAATTCCGACATACCCCAACAATAATATCAGGAAAGCTAATTTCAGATACTCATTTCGTTCGCTAACAACGCGTTTGTCAACATATTCCTTTTTAATCAGTAAATGATTTTCACCAATTTTTTCATTATTTTCCGCATAAATCGGGCTTACAATATCATAAACCTCAACGCCATCATTTATTTGATACAAATATATACCAGGATGTATCTCTTTAATTTTATCAGGAAGGCGATACTCAGTAAACGTTAGTTCATCATCAGTGCTGTATTGGCATAAATTTTCTGAATCAATGATAATAATTTTATAAATCTCATTTCTTTCCTCCAAATCGATCGCATCTACCAAGTGTGTTCCGATATAAAGAGTACTAAGCGCAAATTCGCCTGGTTTAACAACCGAATTTGCAATATTTACAGAATTTGACTTTTCAAATGCCAATATTTCATCAGTGACCTGCTGTCCTTTAACAAAGAAAAAATACATATATCCAATGGCAATGATAGCCGTGAGAATAGCAGCAGGAATCAATGAATAATTTGATCTAAGGCTCTGAGAAATTCCAGAGGATTGGCTTGTTTTACTTACCGCATCTTGTATTTCCGGTATTTCTTTCTTTCGGAAATCACCATCGCGATACTTAATCATCCGTAATTCATTACCTTCTTCAGTATGGCGATAGTCGATTTCGTCCATCAGCCGACGCATAATGAAAATACCCAGTCCACCTTTTTTACCAATGTCAACATATCGCTTAAGATCGGGGTCTTTTGCTTTTGCAGGATCAAAATATTTTCCCTGATCAATGAGAGATACCACCATGCTATTTTTACGAACGAGAACTCTTAGGGTGATGTCGCCGTCCTCATCGCGATAAGCATGCTTAATGATGTTAGTAGCAGCTTCATCAATGGAAAGCTTGAACGCATTTATAACACTATCAGGGAATTTATATTTTTTACCCGACTTCGTAACGAAATTTCTTAATTCGCCCAAATAGTCTATATGACCAGGAACTTTTATTTCATCTTTGTGGACTGTTTTAAACACCCTCTCTGTTTAACCTCCCTTTAATTATTCCTGCCCTCTTCGCTTACGCTCAAGCTGTTCCCTGGCCGTATCAATTCCATCTAATATTTCTTTATTATAGGGTTGAATTTTTTGCAATGCTTCTAATATTTCAAGGGCCTGTTCGTATTTTCTTTCATTCATTAGCCTCAAACTCTTCAGAAAATCTGCTTTCACCTGCCCTGTCATTGGCTCGCGTTTCGCAAAAGCCCGTGCTTTTACTTCATCATAACGTTTTCTAACCTCTTTGTTTTTCGGATCAAATATTAGTGCTTTTTCATAGGCTTCCATCGCCTTTTTGTATTCCTTACGAATTTGATAATTTCGTCCTTGTTGATACAAATCATAAAAACTCAGCTTATTTTCATACTTTGCTCGTCGCTCGTTAATTTCGTTTCTAATTTTTCGATCATCAGGATTCAAGCTAATTGCTTTATTTAAAATATTAATTGCTTCAATAAATTTACCGTTTCTACCCAATGCATCTGCACGCTGAATTAAAGAATATATTTTTGAAGAATAATCGACTTCTGCTTTTTTGATATGTTCTAATGCTAATTTATTTTCAGGATCGCGTTCCAATATTTTATTCCATTCTGAAATTGCTTTTTCATATTCTTCATTTTCATAAAACGACAATCCTCGTTTGAAATGCTCATTTATAAATATACGATTTTCTTCACGTCTTCTCTCGCGGTCATTTCGCACCTGGATTTCGGCCAGCGTTTTTTCCATTTGTTCTTTATATTTTGTTTCAGCAAATTTTAATAATTCCTTTGCCTCACGAATTTCGATAGCATCCGGCGCCTCTTCTTCAAATCCTATCACCACATTAAATTCTCTCTGGGCGCGCAAATAATCTTCTTCATCCATATAGCGCTTACCATATTCCATTGCTTTTGCTATTTTTTCATTTCTCTCCCATTCAACTTTCTGAGCAACCTGCCTGTCAATTTCTCGCAGCTTTCGCTCTTCAGCAATTCGGATCATTTCATTTTTCGATTTACCGAATGAAGCAGTTAAAGAGATTCTATGGCTGGTATCAAGTGGATGGTCGGCAAATTTTCCATACGAGTAATCCAATTGAAACATATTATAACTAAATCCTGCGCCAAAAGCAAGTTGATTATTGTTCATTCCAAATCTTAGCATTGCCTGATCTTGAAATACATACTCTGTTCCGGTATGATAACGAAACGGACTATTGCCTCCACCCTGTTCAAAATCCATAAAGAAAATAACTTTAGTGCCTTGTGAGTTTATCGGAATCGGTTTTGCGATACCAAATTTTAAATTCATGGGGAGCACATCCGCTTTTTCTAATGGTTTAAGACGAGGCGATAATAAATTTTGAATGTTAAATCCCATCGACATCTCCCGGAGAATAGCGTTTCCAAAATCTGGTTTATACAAAAAACCGAGATCAGCACCCACCCCGGTATCAGAACTTCCCCACATCGAAAAATAATCAAGTTTAATATTCACTCCGATCGAAATACTATGAGGCAGGCTTTTAGCATAAGACAACAAAAATTGACTACGTTGGTATGATGTCGTTCCCTCCGACACATTTTGCTCATCGACTACTTTTATTCCATCTGTCCCGATTCTTAGTGCTCCAACGCCTATTGTCCCAAAATTCATGGTCGGATGCACATATCCGACAAAATTATACTGCGTCTCAGCAATTAAGTTGGTATAAAAGAAAGAGACGCTTTTCTTTTGCACATGCTCCATGCCCGCAGGATTCCAATAAATAGCAGTAGCATCAAAAGGCATCGCGACATAAGCATTTCCTAATCCCATGGCTCTGGCGCCTACTCCTCCAACACTAAATAAATCAAGAGTGCCAGCCGAACCATCTCCTGATGCATATAGTTTTGCCCCCCCAAAAATACAACAAATAATTATTATTAAAATTCCTCTCTTCATCTCTCTTGCCTCATTCTATGCTTTATTTTAAAACTGCTATTTTTGTCATTGCCGATTTACCATAACTTGTTGTAATCGTAGCAACATATACCCCATTCAGTACTTTTCGGCCATTATCATTTCTGGCATCCCACATAATTGCACTGGCGCCATCATGCAATCCTTTTCTTCCCTGGGGTTCATTTCTACTATATGTTTTAGACCAAACCAATTCACCAAATAGTGTAAAAATGCGTAATTCAACATCTGCATCTTCATCAAGATAATACTGAATTGTTGTCGTTGGTCTTTCCTTAGAACCAAAGGGATTTGGATAATTCCAAAATGCTTTATTAAATTTTTTAGGAACGATTACAGAAAATCCGGATACAATTGAGAGATTATCTGATGATTCCCCGTTAAAGATTATTTTTGGCCGTCTTAGCGAACCAGCATCAACTAAATTTAAATGCTTACTGGAATCAATTGTTACCTGAAAATCAGAAACAACCGTATTCGCCGATATATCCACAACAAATTCTATATTTTTTGAATCTTCAGGAACTATCAATGTTGGATCATCAAATTCAATGATAAGCGGTTCTGTCTCAGGGATGGTTGACAATTCTCCGTAAACAACTGAATCCTCATTATATTTAACAACTGCAATTCGAGTAATAACATCGTTTGGATTTTGAATCAAATCACCAAACTTATCCTTTAATTTCAGAGTGACTCCTTGAAATAGTACACTGTTCGAGGCATCATTTCCGGAACAATCCATTTGTAAACCAAGCATCGGAACACTCGTGTCTCCTTTAGCGATAGAATTATTCGACCGCCTTGGAAGGATTGATATTGTCACACTTTTTTCCTGTGTTGTTACAGAAATCGGACGACTCTCCTCGATAATCGCATCTCCAGCGATTTGCTTATTTGTATTTTCATCTTTTGGTGGTTCAATAAGTTTCACAGAAAAAATGTTTGCATCTCTTGCAGACAACGGTGCGGTTATCGTCCAGTATACGGTTTCATTTGCTCCGACTCGCGGATCCAGGACATCATCGGTTACATACCCCTGACCCGGAGACAACGTTAATCTTACTTTGTAAAAATCTTCAGTAGCAGCTTTCCCGGTTTTTAAAAGATTTGCCATAATTGTAAACGATTGACCAGGCGATAAAACAATGCCGTCAACTGCGTCTGGCGGATCACTTATTATTGCGTTTAACGAAATTTCCGCTTGCTGTACAACTTCCACCTGTATGTTTTCCGAAATTGTCTCGATATGATCTCCGCTATTATTATCACTACCTATCGCCTTAATCCAGATATCATTTACCACCGCTGCTTCTGACGGCGCCTTTAAAATCCATGTAACAACCCCCTGAGTGGATGTTCCAACCGGATTCTTATCTCGTATTTCTGTTGTAAAACCTTCGGGCAATTGAATACTCACAGTAGGAAACCCATTCAAACTCGTCCAGCTAAGCTGTGTTTGTACAGTTATTTCCTGGTTCGTAGATAAGACCCGATCAAACGCACCGATTGGATCTGTAATTCGAAAATCTTCAATTGTGATAGAACCAGCTTTTACTGTTTTTACAGAGACAGAACGCCTGTTTCCCGGAGCATACGCAAGATCATTCGTGTTTTCATCCAACGGGATCTGTTCAATTTTCACAGTAATCCGATTATTCCCCGTCACATTTGCTGGCGCTCTGGCAACCCATGTTACCGGATTGTCAATTGTAAATGATTTGATTGTATCTTCCTCTGTTGTAATTCCAGTCGCTCCGAAATCAATGGATAATGAACCCTCCCCAATCACATTCGCAGTTCCATCATTAATAACAGTTGCGCTAATCGTCAGTTCTTGATTAATTGATAATGTACTATCTGTTTCCGGGGGAGATATAATACTGACATTTTCTAAATTCAAAAAAACTTTGGCTGCGGCAACAATTTCAAGGGTATCACTCTTTACATACTGAGTTTCACCAACCTCGCCAGTAGCATTAATCACCATCTCACGCTTTGTCAAATGTTCTCCTGTCGGAGCTTTTATTCTCCACTTTACGCTTGACGTTTCAACATCTTTTGTCGCTAATTCACCACTATTAAAGCTGTAGCCTTCTGGTAGTGCAATTGTTGCCTGGAGATTCTTTATATTATCCGAAATAGTAAAAGTCGATTGCAGATCAAAATATTGTTCCGTTGAAACCACGTTATCTTTCGCCCCATCTGGCCAAACTAATTGCGTTGTGATATCCATATCCGACGGGACTGTTTTTACATTGATTTTGTCCTGATACTTTGATACATAAGCAGGAAAAGCAGTATTCAAATCATCCGGTATTTTACTGATTGTAATAGTAAATGTATCATTTTCTGAAATATAATCAGGCGGAATTATTTCCAGTGTTTCCCATTGATTCATTGTATAGCTTCTTGTTGTAGAAATAGAATCAATTCCTGATAGCAATTGGATTTTGTAATCATCTGGTAAATTGATAGTAACTTTCCCGCTTAAATCGGTTTCTGCTGTTCCGATATTTTCAACAATAAACCGCAGAGGAGAAATTTCATCCAATGTCATCACAGTATCAGCCACCTCAAATCGCACCGAAAGATCGGCTTTATTTTGCACCTGAAAAACAGCAACAGAATCATACGGAGAACCAATCAACGCCGATCCACCACTCAATCGCGATTTTGCCGAAATAATTTCTGCATCAAATTCGATGCGCTCTTCATCCAGTTTAGCAATGTGATTAAATTCCAGATAGCGTTCGCCTTTTGATGATATAGAATCCAACATTAACGTATCCGGAAGATAATTTATAGAATTTGATCCCAGACATACCCAAACACTATCCACCGGCTCCTCACCGGAATTTGTTATATCAACTTTTACTTTAAATTGTTGTTCTGTACTTAAAATGCCAACACCATCTTCTATATGCGGGCATATCGGATCTGTTGAAATAATTCGTAGCGCCGCAGTTGTTTCGATAAAAACCTCACCGCTATCTCGGATAACAAAAGAACTATCATTATTCAAATATGTGCCAGTCAACGTAACTTCAATTGAAGCATCTCCGCCCAACAATCCACCTTGATTGATAACGAAAATTAATGAATCATTACCTGGTTCCCACTCCGGAAAAGTTAAGTTATTTGATCCATGAAATTTTTCAGGCGCAGTAATAAAATAATCTGTCTGTAATTCACCGTCTATATAAAATTTCAAACTATCTTTATTCGGAGCATCAAATCTGACAGATCCGCCACCTGACTTCCAGACATGTACATTAACATACCAGTTTTTACTCAATGCTTCAACCGGATTTTTTGACGGGACAATTTTTATACTATCTATGGAAGCCGGTTTTAAAATCATTGCCGTGGCTGAATCATCCAAAGCCGGTGAAATAATGCTGTCATCAAATTCAGATGTGTTATCACCGATCGCAGTATCAATTTCAGTGGTAAAAGTTTCAAGGGGGTTCCACTCTTCAAATGCGGTGATATTAAAATATGCTGTATCAACACCGTTACCAGCAACCGAAAATGCATCTAAATTGTCGATTATTGATAGACCATCAGATATCATCTTTAACTTAACACCATGCACACCATCATCACCAGTGTTTTCAACAATCACAGCAATGCTAAAATCCTGATTCGTATCTACAAAAGGCGCATTCGGCGCCACATTCGTCGTTTCAATAATTCGTAAATTTGGTTTTGATTCAATAGTTACTGTTTCAAGATTGTTGTTTACACTTAACTTGTCTTCAAGCGCGTTAATATCAGCATACGTAATATTCACATTCATTTGACTTTCTGCGGGAGCATTTCCGGTTGAGTCAATTGTAAAATATAATGTGTCGGTTAAGCCACTGCTTAAAATGCTATCGCCTGATAGTACAAGATATTCCGGATTGATAACTTTAAAATCAGAGCCAGTACTAAAATCAATGTACGTTAAATCTGAGGAAAAATCAACCACTATATCACTTGTTCCGGCATTTTTTACAGTTACACAAACGTTCCAATCTTTGTCCTGCCCGGCGGTAGCCTCAACAACCCCTGGGTTAACTGAGGAAATGATGAGATCTGAAGCCGATTGAATATCAATCTGATCTTCACCGACAGCTAATAATTGAGTTTGGGCAACATCGCTTAAAAAAGCATTTCCGACAATTCGAACTTTCCCGATTGTACTCTCGCTTGTTTTATTGACTGTGAAAATTAATGTTTCTGTTGTATCTGCAAATAATGTGTCTATGTTTCCAAATTCTTCAAAATACAAAGGATTATCAACGGTAAATTCAGATGTAATTAAATCAGTACCTGCATAAAAGTCAAGTCTGGCACTATCCAGAGCAACATTTGTTGTATCAAAATTATTCTGAATTTTCATTGTGACTGTCCAGGGTGTTGTTTGTCCTAAAATAACAGATTGCTGGTTATGAAAGAAATCTGTCACTGAGATTTCTCCCTTTTTCTCAACAACCCATTCGTCCGTAACGTCGGCATATTGATCAGTTATTAATTTCCCGGAATTGACGTCCTGTACGATAATTTTACCATCCAGTTTAATTTGGCCTTCCGTAGAATTTGCGCCGACTGTCACATTTTTGCCCAAAATTATTGCTGGTTCTCCTGCATAAATCGTATCCGGATTAGATGGATTGGAAATTTGACTATAGTCTTTTGTCAAATTTGTATACGGTGGTTGTTTCAGGCTAAATATTACACTATCTGCGTAAACAAGAGCATTTGCTCCTCCAGTATTTTCAACAGATAAATAAACAGATGTGCTTGTTCCTTGCTCTACCGTATCTTTTGGCGCGGTGACTGATACAATATTCAAAACCGGAGGTTGTTGAACCAAAATCGTATCTGTTATTCCGACTGCGGTATCCTGTAATGTCGTTGTTCCGCCAATCACTCCACTAATTCTGCCATCCACGATCACATTTTCAACCGGCGTATTATTCGCGACATCAATCCAAAATTTAAGTGTTTTGGATTGTTGGGGTAAAAGAACATCCACACTATCCCATGACACATCAAAATAGCTATTTAATTTCGTGCCTGTCAATGTGCTAAATTTCAAATCCGCAGTAAAAGAACCGATCTCATTCGGACTCATATTCTGGACGAGAAAAGAGACTGCAATACTATCCTGTCCCTGACTTACTTTTTGGTTAACAATACTTATTTGACGCGCCCGAATAGCCGACAAAATAATCGAGGTGTCTCCGTAAGCTGTTCCTCTCACACTGGTCGCAGAAATAAAAGCTGATCCGCCTTTCGTCCCCGCCTGTATTTCAAATGTAATTTGTCCATCCAGATCTGATTTTACCTGATGCCCCGGTAAATTTAAATCCTGGTCTATATAAAGCGAACCAAAACCGGTCCCTAAATTTTTCGGTGATACGGAAATTGTAAATAATTCATTCGGAAGTATTTTATTTCCATATTTATCAAAAATTGTATCCGATGTGACACGGGTTAAGTCAATACCATCAGCAGTCAATTCATTCACATTTGGCACAAGTACAAAGTCGCTTGCGGGCGCTCCGGATTCGATATAAATAGTCCCTGTTGAATCCTCTGCAACAAGGCCGAATTCTCCATAAATTTTTACAGTATCCGGAGCAATGTGCGGAGCAAATATGAATTGATTGCTATTCACATTAATTACCGTGTCTTTCGTTTGTAGCGACCAGTCGACTGAGACTGTATCCAAATAATTACCTCGTGAATCATACGCCGAAGCATATAAAACGAGCGAATCGTCCACGCTCATAGTGTGGTCATTCAACTCTGTTGCAGTTGGACCAACACTTGTTGTTAATTTAATAGAATTGATACCGGAAATAGTAATTGTACCGGTTGTGTCAGATTCAACGCCTGCTTTTTCAACATATATTTTCCCGCTGGTTTCCCCTGTCTGCGGATTGAAAGTAATTGAAGAAGCATCAATCGGACCGGAGAAATCTAAATCGCCAGTTTTATTCCACGTTCCGCTCACATCTGAAATGTAATTATCGAACGAATCATAGCCGGCTGAATATAGAGTTAAATCCTCATTTATATATAATAACGTGTCTGTATTACTCAGAACTCGTCCGGTTCCCTGACTTCCTGTTCTGATTTTTAAATTATCAAGCGAACCCGGTGAAACCGTAATTTCATCTGTAACGTCATCCGTTGCAGTGCTATGGTCTGCCTTAATCCATCCTGTTCCTTTCGTTGTACCTGTAAATAGTGTCGACGAAACATTTGTTGATGGATTCGTTGTTCCGATACCATTTCCGACAGACCAATTTACATTTTGATCGGCAATATAGTTATCATCTGCATCATAACCGGCTGCATGGACGGTAAAACTTTGTCCGGCCTGAATTGAATTCGTTGTGTACTCGGCGCCATCTCCGCTTGCTCCTGCAACGATCTGTACATAATTTAAATTACCAGCATTAACGGTTAAATCACCTGTTTCATCGTCATTTGCCGCTGCATGATTTGCTTGAATTCTGCCTGTCCCGACGGTTGTTGCATCAAAAATTGTGAAAACCGCCGGAGATGCGGATATCTGCCCAATACCATTTGTGACCTGCCAGGTAACCGACTCATCTCCCGTATAATTCCCGTCCGAATCATAACCTGCGGCATGAACAGTTAAACTTTGATCTGTTGTCAATGTCCGCGTTGTCAGTTCAGGCCCTGCCCCACCTTCCCCTTCCACAATCTTTACTTGTGTTAAGGCGCCGGCTGAAACTGTAATATTACCAGTATAATCGATCACGCCCGAACCATTATCTGCACTTACCTGTCCCACTCCGGTTGTCGTAAACGTCAAATTAGTCGATGTACCTGTGCTTGCAGATAAATTTCCGATATTTCCGGAAACGCTCCAATTTACCGATTGATCGCCCAGGTAATTATTCAGTGCATCATAGCCCGCAGCATACATCATAATCGACTGGTCTGCGGTTTTTGCCAAACTTCCAATCTCACTGCCGCTACCACCGGCAGCATCTTCTATTCGGATATAACTCAAAGAACCAGTGCTAATATTCAGAGAATTATTATAAGTCCCATTATCAATATTTGTTTTTTGCTTTGTCTTCGTGATAAATGATACAGTGTATGTACCAGGTGAAGCATTTTTAATATTACCGACTTTAAATGAAACAGAGGTATTTCCTGGTACATTATTCCCTGTACTATCTCTCAGCAATTGTATTTTATGATCAACAACTTTCACAGAATCAAAACCGCCTGTCATTCCCGGAGCAACTGCCTGCGCCAACTCCACATCGCTTAAATTAAATGCCGCTGGAAAGGTGATAAATATCCACCCGTCAGCAGGAATACCAACATCCGAACCATTTCCAGTCGATGATGATTTAATATCGAACGTATATATTGTTGTCGCACCAGCCTGATTATTGCCCGGCGTGACACTGTTTATGATTAAATCTCCTTCTTCAGCAAATAAACTGCCCCCGGTCATGAGAATGATCAAAGTTGCGTAAATTACCCACAGAGGCTGTATTCTCATAATAAACTCGCGTTGAAATCCCTAAGATGTTTGTCCAATAAAAAAAATCAAGATGAATTAATCATTTTGAAGCATTCGGTACTACCTGTATTTCTTCCTCTCTGTTTAATACGGTCTGATTATTGTCATTTCTAATTTCAATTGTTACTTTATTATTATTGACTGCGGAATCAGGATTTTTTACATTCGCAAACTTAATGTTCACTTTTTCATTGGGTAAAATATTTTTTCCAAGGCCGGTTCGTTTTAAAATAACACTGGAATTATTTACAGAAACCTCAAACCCACCATTAATTGTTGTTGAGCTTGCAATAGTGACGCCCGATAGATCAAAATCTTCCGGGAACGACACAACAACAGAGGCATTTTGCGTTATTTCCTGCTCCACCGAAAAATAAATTTCATAGATAGATTTTTCTCCGGCCTCCCCATTTCTCGCATTTATCCTGACTGTATCCGCTGGCATCGCATTTAAGATATTACACAATAGAAGCAAAGTAAATATCATTACAAACTTAACTGTTCTAAAATATTTTAATGTTTCAATTAGATACATAACTATCACTCCAAAATTTAAAGAGTTACGTTATAAAAGTAAATAAACTTTTTAATTATTTGCAAATATTGTACCAATAAAAGGGAGAACTGATTATAATGGTTGGGAAGCTTTTGAATTTATAAAGATTAAGAGGCAATGAAAAGTCAGTAACTAGAAAACCAGATAGGATCAATTCACACAGGTCTGGTATTGTGGTTGAAAATTGAACATATCCCAATCATTTTAGAATAGCTCTAAGTAGAATCAAAAAACCTTTCCCATCATTTTCAGCCAATTTTAAATTCTTTTCCGCTTTTTTATAGTTTGGGTTAATTTTCAGGGCCTGTCTGAATTCATCGAGAGCATTTAGAAATAAATTTCTACATTGTATCAAATATGCTATTCCTAAATAATTTCGCAAATCAGCATAGTAAGGAAATTTTTTTATTGCATCTTTTAACCGGGCAATGTGCTCGCTGATAAATTTATCATCCTTTCCTTTTCCACCGAACATAAACTTCAGATAAAATTCATTTTCAAAGCTATTAATAGATTCAAGCGTATTTACACCTTCAATTTTTTCTAACACCTTTAACGTATTTTCGATGTCATCTTCATCAAAATATTCATAAGCTTCAATCAACGTATCAGAATCGATATATTTTTCAGCTTTTTGTAAGTGATCAAGCGCCAGTTTTTTGCGTTGCTCTACATCCGGCAGATCATCTACGTCACTATTTGAGACAACACTCCGTAATAGCGCAAGGACAATATTGTAACGCACTTCAACATAATTTTTATTCAACTCCAAAGCTTTTTCAAACTCACCAAGAGCCGCCCTGTACTTTTGCTGTTTTGAATATACCCTTCCCATAGCATTGTGAATATCCGGATAATCAGCGTGGTGTTCGATGCCTGTCTTTAAAATTGTTTCAGCTTGTTCAAGTTCTCCAATTTCATAATAAACCAGTCCCAGATTTTTATAAGATTCAATATACTTATTATCAAGCTCTATAGCTCGTTCAAATTCCTTTTTTGCTTCATTGTACAAATTCTTTTGTAAAAACACCAGTCCTAACTTATTATTGGAGCTTGCATGTCGAATTGTTTTCACTTTCTCAGCAATGTAAAATAAAAGCTCAATTTCAGACATCATTTCCTTATGAATGGATGCAATTTGCTCTCGAACCGATTCTGCTGTGCCCTGTGCCTGAAACTGCACTTCTTTTTTAAAAACAACTTTTCCGCCTTCATAGATAGTGGACACAATTTTATTTACCGGTTCTAAATAATTTGTTTGTATGTGGAATTTATTACCACCAGCTAAAACCTCACTATTCAATCCTGCGCTTTCCATTCTTCCCCTTTATTCATCTTATCCACACAATTATTGTTAATAAACTGACAATATTATCGGTTATTTTGTTTGTTTCTTTAACTCTTGGATTTTTTTCTTAATTTTAATATACACTTCTTTTGGGACAAAACAACTGATATCCCCATTTAACTGTGCAACTTCTTTAACAATGGTTGAATTTAAATATGTAAATTTCTCATTCGGCATTAGAAAGACTGTTAGTAAGCTCTTTGATAGCTTACGATTAACCAGGGCCATTTGAAATTCATATTCAAAATCTGAGGTCGCTCTTAAACCTCGAATAATGGCAGCAGCACTCCGTTTTTCAGCATAATTCACCAGTAATTCATTAAAACTTTCCACCTCAACGTTGGCTAAGGAACGAACCGACGATTTTATCATGTCTAATCTTTCATCAATAGTAAAAAGCGGTGATTTCTGAGGATTTGTTGTTACTGCAACGATTACTTTATCAAACAAGGAGGCAGAACGTTGTATTATGTCCACATGGCCATTTGTAATAGGGTCAAAGGTACCAGGATAAATGCCTATTTTCACAATGTGCCTCTATTTTTTATAAAAAGAAACAGATGTATCCCCCAAATTTTTATTTTTGATTAAATTTGAATTTGTGTAGCCATTCAACTCTAATTTCGAGGCATGTTCAAGAATAAAAATTCCATTATCACTTAGAATATCGACCTCATTAAAAATCTCTAAAATTTTTATATGATAATCGCTATCATAAGGAGGGTCAGCAAATATAATATCAAATTTTTGTCGTTTTTTCGAAACCCAATTTATATATCTAATGACATCGCTGACTACAACTTGTGCCAGCGATGTTAGATTTGTTAATTCTAAATTTTTTTTTATGACTTTTGAATGAAGTTTATTTTTTTCAACAAATACAGCGGAGGCAGCCCCCCTGCTTAGCGCTTCAATTCCTAAATTCCCAGATCCGGCAAATAAATCTAATACCTCAGAATCCTGAATCCATTCACCAAGAAAATTAAAAATAAATTCCTTTGTTCGATTAGTTGTCGGACGAATAGAGCTCATGTTTTGTAATCGAAGCACTCGTCCTTTCCGGGAACCGCCGATAACCCGCATTTACTAATTCCTCAGGAATTACACAATCTACATTTGATTGTATATTTCCATATTCAAAATTAGATTAATTTTATTACTATTTAAATTTACGTCAGACGTAATAAAAACTATTTTAGCTAAATTAACATTCAAATTCGCTTCAATTAATCTGTTTAAAAAGTTTAATTGAGCATCTTTGCTACCAACAGCATGAAAAAGAACAGGAACTTTTTTATAACCATTCTCTGTAATTTCCTTATTTAACTCGAATTTCTTCAACGAGAGTCCAAATTGTTTACAATATTCTGTAAATAGATTATTTACTTCATTTGGACTCAAAAAGTTAGGTAAGCTTGTAATACCTGCGCCATTAATAGAAATGCTTCCATTTAAAAGCGCTTGCTGATAGCTGTATCCTTCAATATTTCTTTTATCACGTGATAAAACTTTCACATTTCCGTTTGGAAATCGTTGCTGCAAAATACCCGTCACATCAGAAATATTATTAGAAGTTTGCCCTAAAAATTCAGTTAAAAAACTGCCATCCCGATACTTAATCATTGTAAAATTAACATTTTGAGGAATCGTTGCCAAAATAGTCTCTACAGTTTTTATCCCTCTGCGGGTCGAATTGATATTTTCCCTTACAAACGTCGGAATATTTACAAGTGGCTGTTCGGGCGTTAGTACTTGTTCAGTAGGCGTTTCGGTCATGTCAGTTGGCTTGACCGATTCTGTCTTAATTTCTTCAGTGATTTTAGGTTTATCCTTTGATGATTTCATGACAATAAAAATCACGACCGCTATAGCAGTAACAGCAAGAATACCGAATAGAATGAAAGCCGTCTTTTTTGACCTGCTTTGTGTATAACTTCTATCATATAAACTATGATCTAAATCTGAATCAGAAAATTCAGATTCTGAAGAATATTCTCCGGTATCTGCATTATAATCGTTTGAAAGATCATCATTTTCATGCTGATCTTTGTCGTCATCACCAATTAAATTAATATCGACCATGGCCTTCTCCTTTTATTATTAGGCCCTTTCAATTAGTTACTTATCTTAAGGCTGAACCAACACATATTGTAAAAGTCTCCGGACGAGACCAAATATACTCATCAACACTAACATTTTGCGCGAAACGCAACCTTCTGAACGGATTGGCTCTATCGATACGGACATTGTATGTGTTTTGTAGCAACTCCAGCATTTCGTCCTGCACCATATCGCCGTATAGAAAAATTCGGTTAAAATTTTCTATTTTTTCTCCCAGTTTATTATCAAGTAAAAGCCGTCTTAATTCTTTTGAGATTAGCTGAGACAGAGCTTCGCCTAGCTCTGCTTTTGGTTTATCCTTTTCAAATTCAAACGGTACAGAATGGGTTGTATAAAAATTGAAGCCCCTGAGTAAGGTAAATTCGATACAATTGTTTTCAATACAAATGAGTGAGTAAATCTCTCCTTCACGACATTCATAATTTTTCTGAATAGCGCGAATCGCTGCAAAAATATCTGTATCAATCATTTTTAAACGGACATTTGCTTTTTTAAATATCTGTTTGATATAATTAATTACAGCCTCTCTTACAGCAACAATAACCATCTCCCTTTTAGAGCTATTGTGATCGGAGCTTAATTTTTCAAAATCTATAATATAATCATCTTTATCGGAAAATGAGAATTGTTTTACTTCCCAATCGACTTGATCTACCAACTCCTCATCAGAAAAATCAGAGTCATAAGGATATTTTTTAATGATAACATACTGGCTGGCCAAACTAAATATTGCATTACTATCGCTAAAAGCAAATTCTTCAATCATGCTTCTTAATTGTTCTGCAAAATCATCAATATGTTTATTGTCAATAATAGCCTGCGAATTTAACGGATATTCTAATTTGCTCTCCGTAATTTTATTGATCCTGTACTGATTATTCGAGGTTGCTTCAACTTCGATCAATTTAATTTTTTCGTCTTTGATGACTACTCCAAGCAAAGGTTCTTGACTCCCGTCTGTCATCATTCATCCTTAAATTTATCCAAATTTCTAATACAAGCCCAAAGAAAGTAAAACAATTGTTATTTCAACCAACTCTTTTCCCCTGCTTCAATTTTTCCATGATTTTCAAGTCGTAAATGTCCGAGAAAATATTTTTTAAAATCTTTCTTGGATTGCGCGATTTGATTTGAATCTATCGGACAATAGATATTTAGTATTTTAATTACTGATGTATCTACTACAGCAACTTTGTATGGATCATTAGTGGTTGGGCATGTTTTGATTTCATTAAGAGTAAAAGCCACAGCACTATCTATTTTTCCTGCCCATTTTTGATTTGAATACAATGTATCAGCTATCACTCCTTTTGGAATATCAGGCATAATTCTCTGAAGTACAATTTTTAACGAATCATCATTCTGAATCGGCTCAATAATATCCAGAACCGGATTGTTTTCAGCGATTCTGCGAAGTACGTAAATGTCTGTACTATCCAGATTACGATATGTCAAAACAGAATCTTTCAATTTTGTCTTTTCCAATCTTTTTAAAATAACGCCAGCTAAATTAGTGTCGTATATGCTGTTAAAAAGAATTGTCTCCATTAATGTGTCTGCTAAAAACTTTTTAACGAAAATATCTGCAACAGAATCTTCATTTGTTAAATCATTTAAAATTTGAACGGTGAGAGCAGTATCCGAATATAAGTACTCAAGACTTAGTTCGCCGGTGGTATCGTCTTGAATAAAAGAAATAACTTTATCTAGAGTATCTTCATAATTATTATGATACTTAAGATATACTAGTTCTGCTTTTAAAATGCGATCCATATTACTGTGGCAAATTTCAGCATTCTTCTCTGCCTCTTTCCATACCATTTTCGGATACAGAATTGTTGCAACCAAAGCGACAATCAATATCACAATCAGTATCTCTAAAATAATAGATCCTCGCGGCTTTACCTTCGCCATTTTTCCCTCCTTGTAAAAAATTGAAAATTAGTTGCTAATTTTGAGATAAGGTCTTAACATCTTTAGACGCTTTTTACCAATGCCTTTTATTTTTATGAGTTCGTCAACATTTTTAAATTTTCCGACAGTGTTTCGATATTCAATAATTCGCTTTGCATATACTGGGCCAATATTTGGCAATCTTTGTAAATCTTTTTGCGTTGCAGTATTTATATCAACTGTCCACACCGAATTTTTAATCGTTTTGTTGATTTGGATATTTGGTTTAAATTTATCTTCATTCAGAATCGCGGCTAATTTACGCTTAAATTTTATAATATTATAACTTACAATTTCTTTGTTATCTGATTCTTTCGCTTTGTGAATTTTAAATCCGCATAACATATTTATTAATAAAAAAATGGTAATAATAACAATTCTATCATTTTTAGAAAAGAGAAAATATTTATTAAAAAAATGCATCTTTAACCTTTTTTAAAAAGCTTTTATCACCGTGTGGTGGCCTGATACTTTCGCATTCAGCTAATTCCTGAAATAACATTTTTTCCTTTTCTGATAATTTTACAGGAGTCCATACAAGAATACGAACAAGTTGGTCGCCTTTCCGATAATTGTTTAAGGTCGGAATCCCTTTCCCTTTCATTCGCAATATTTTTCCTGATTGCGTACCAGGTGCAATCGTCAATTTTCCTTTGCCATTTAGAGTTGGAATTTCGACATGATCTCCCAAAACAACCTGGCTAATACTTAAATATAAATCAAATAAAATATCGTCTCCATGTCGTTCGAATATTTCATGTTCGATTTCATCGATAAGAATAATCACATCACCTGCGGGGCCATTTTTAGGACCGATGTGCCCTTCACTGCGCAAAGTAATATAATTGCCTGAAGATACCCCTGCAGGTATTTTTACATTTATCGAACTCTCTCCTTTTATCCGACCTTCACCGCCGCAAGTGGAACACGGATCACCAATAATTGTACCTTCACCCTGACATTGCGAGCAAGTAACAATATTCACAAACTGACCAAATATCGAACGTGAAGCATGCCTTATTTCGCCAGTTCCTTTGCAATATGGGCATGTCACTGATTTTGAACCAGGTTTTGCTCCATTGCCATTGCATTCATGGCACTTAATGAATTTTTTTAATTTAATTTTTTTATTAACCCCGGCAGCAATTTCTTCCAAAGTTAGTTTTAATCGTATTTGTAAATCAGATCCACGCTGCCTTTGCCCCCTTTTTTGAGATGTCGACCCAAAAAAATCACCAAAACCAAAACCTTCTGACATAAATGTACGCAAGGCATCTGATAAATCAAAATCAAATCCGCCAAATCCATCAAAATTACCTTGAGCGCCGGTATGTCCGAATCGATCATATCGTTGACGTTTTTGAGTGTCTTTCAATACTTCATACGCTTCGGAAGCTTCTTTGAATTTTTCTTCCGCTTCATTATTTCCCGGATTTTTATCCGGATGGTACTGCATGGCTAATTTTCTATATGCTTTTTTTATTTCATCTGAACTTGCGTTTTTCGAAATTCCTAAAACCTCATAATAATCTCGTTTCATTATCTAAACAATCCAATCAATAGTCTTCATTTTCTCTTATTTACTAACAATAACTTTAGAATAGCGAATCACTTTCTCTTTGTACTTATACCCTTTTTGAGCCTCATCAATGATAATATTTGAATCATGATCATTGGATTCCATTTGCATGACTGCTTCATGCAACTCCGGATCAAAATCTTTACCCTGTGCTTCTATAGGTGTAACGCCCTGTTTTTTTAAAACAGCCAAAAATTTTTGATGGACAATTTTCAATCCTTTATAGAATGAATCATCATTTTTTTCCTGTTCAATTTTCAGTGTTCTTTCAAAATCATCCAGGATAGGTAACATTTCTTGTACAAGATTTTGATTTGCGTGTTCTAAAAATTTTGAATAGTCTCTATCTTTTCGCTTTTTATAATTCTCAAACTCCGCAACTAATCTTAGATATTGATCTTTCAACTGATCAAATTCTTGTTTTAAACTTTCTAATTCTTTTTTATAATTATGTCTTTTTGTTGTTTTTTGAATATTTTCTTTTTTTTTCGTCTCTGCTTCTTTTTTTCCGGTCTTTTTCTCGTCCCTGCTTATATTTGTCATAACCACCCTGCTGAACCTCCGTTATTTTTCAAAGAGGTTGTTAACCTCCTTCGCAATAAAATCAACTAATGATATCATTTTTGGATAATGCATTCTGGTTGGACCAATTACCCCAAGAGTACCTGACACACTGCCGATTCTATAGCTGGCGACTACTAAACTACAATTTTTCATTAATTCTTTTTTATTTTCCTTACCAATCGTTATCGTAATATTATCACTAGATTCTCTATCGTTAAAAACATGTATTAATATTTTTTTATTATCTAACAGCTCTAATATCTTGTATACTTTTTCATGATCAGCAAATTCCGGCTGGGTAATAATATTTTGAGCTCCGCTCAAGTGCATGTAATCATCTTCAAATACAAACAATTTATTTGCAGAATTTACAAAATAGTCTATTAATCCATCGTCTCCCTCACTAACGTCGCTCATTCGTTTACCAATTGTGTCATTAATTTCTTGTAATGTCAAATTCTGCAAACGTTCATTAAGAATACGAGCAGTTTCATCTAATTTACTTTTAGGAATATCAGATGTTACTTCCACTGTTATGGTCTTCACCAGACCAGATTCAATAGAAATAATGACCATTAAAATATTTTCACTAAGCTTGACAAGTTCTATTTTTTTAAACTTACCGCTAAAAAAACGGGGAGAAAGTGCAACTCCTAATAAATTAGATATCTTACATAATGCCTGACAGGATTTTTCAAGAATTTTATCAACATTCAGCGCTTCATCGCCTATCTCTTGCTTGATCTGTTTCTTTTCCAGAACCGACAATTCTTCAATTTTCATAATCCCATCTACATAAAAGCGGTATCCCTTATCAGTCGGAATTCTTCCAGCAGATACGTGTGGCTGCGTTATGAAACCTTTATCCTCAAGATCCATCATGACATTTCTTATCGTTGCCGGGCTATAATTATATTCTTTGGACACAGCACGAGAGCCAACAGGAGCTGCTTTTATAATAAATGTCTTGATAATCGAATCTAGTATCTGGATTTCTCTATTTGTTAATTCCTGTTCCATCTATAAACATTGCATAATAGTTTAATAATTGATATGGTTATTAATAGTTGAAGATAATAATTTTTAACGCATTTGTCAAGAAAAATTTAAGTTAGTATTTTATAAACCTTTGAATTGCAAGGATACTTCCAAACAATCCTAAAAATACACCCAATCCAAGTAATATCAAGTAGATTTCATCATTAATGACAATCAGGTCTTTGATTTCAATATTTACTATTTTTAAGATGCCATATAAAATAGAGATTGCTAAACTTGATCCAATAATTCCTTGAAATAAGCCCTCAACTACAAAAGGACGTCTGATAAAATGCTTGGTAGCCCCAACTAGTTTCATTATATTAATGATTTCCAATCGGGCTAATATTGTTAATTTAATTGTATTTGACACCAAGAACATTGACCCTAATAATAATAAACCGCCAATCGTTACAATAATAATAAAAGCAATATTAATGTATTTTTCAAAAGCAGCTAAAATATCCTGACGAAAGACTACATCATCAACGCCTTGCAATGCTCTTAGTTTTTCTATTATACTTTCTGCAAGTCTTGACGTACGATATTCCTTCATTAACGAAACTTGAAAAGAGCTTGGCAACGGATTATTATCGAATATTTCAAATATATCTTGCTCGAATTGTTGTTTAAATATCTCGGCAGCTTTATCTTTCGATATATATTTAACGCTTTTTATTCCATCTATTATTAATATTTTTTCTCGTAATTGTTCCGTATTTTCCAGGTCATAAGAATTATCAACAAAAACTTCGAGTTCGATTCTATCCTGAATAGAATCAACAACTCGTTTCGAATTAATGGTAAATATGAGAAATACGCCATTTACTAGCAGAGAAAGAGTAATGATTGATATTGTAACCATTGTTGAAATTTTAGCGCGAAACAATCCTGCAATTCCTTCTTTAATACTATAGAGCATTTCTTTCCTTTATATATATCCTATATGGGTATTACAATAATGTTCCGTTCTCAATTCGCACAACTCTTTTTCGAGGGCCGCCGACTAATTGATAATCATGGGTTGCCATCAGTACAGCAGTGCCTTTTACATTTATTTTCTCCAGCAGGCGCATTATTTCTTCTGTTGCAACTGGATCTAAATTTCCTGTTGGCTCATCTGCCAGCAAAATTATTGGTTCATTAACCAGCGCTCTGGCAATGGCAACTCGTTGTTGTTCTCCGCCAGATAAGTGAATGGGATTTTGATTTCTTTTATGGCTGAGCCCAACTTCTGCAAGTACGCGCAATACCCTCTTTTTTATTTCTCGCTTTTTAGCCCCGGTTACCTGTAATACAAATGCCACATTATCATAAACTGACCGATCATACAAAAGTTTAAAATCTTGGAATATGATTCCAAGCTTTCTTCGTAACAATGGAATATATCTCTTTTTTATTTTTAATGAATTAAATTTTTCAACAATTACATGTCCAACGTTCGGGGTAATATCCATATATATCAATTTTAGAACAGTGCTTTTGCCAGCTCCTGAAGGTCCAATTAAGTAAACAAATTCACCGGGATTCGCCGTTAAATTTATAGAACGCAATCCCTCGCCATTTATATAGCGATAACTTACATTATGAATTTGGACCATAAATTATTCCTTTTTTAATACGAAATGAACACGAATAGACTTTTCTGAAGCTTTTTTAAACGAGAAATCATCAAAAGCTGAAACAAAATCAAATGATGATTTATTAATCGTATCAAGCAATTCATTAATGTAGTAAATTCGCTGTCGATGTTCTTCAATGAAGAGCATATCTGAATTATGAAAATTTATTTTAAATAAATTGGTATGAATTTTATTCGTTTTATCATAGCTGCTATGCCTGGTGTAACTGTACCCTGTTCCGCTGTTCTGATCAAAAAAATCATTAAAATATTTAATTGAATTATTTTCAGTACATATATCAAATATAAATAGTCCATTCGCATTTAATGAGTTATACGTGCATAATAAAATTTCTGAAATTTCCTCCAGCGTCATTATATAATTAATACTATCATACAAGCAAACAATTACATCTACAGGATTTTTTATTGCAAATTTCCTGACATCACCAACCCACACAGGGAGTTCGATTCTTTTTTTTCTGGCCTTTGTTATTGAATTATAGCAAAAATCAAAACCTGAAAGTTGGTAAGTATGTCTTCTTAATTGGTTCAGAAAATTTCCTGTTCCACAAGCAATGTCCATTATTTTTTCTGCTGATGGATTCCACTGATCAATAATTCTAATCACATAATGAGCCCATGTTTTGTAATCAACATGGGACATTACCTCATCATAAATATGCGATAGTTTGCTATATGGCTCGACAATTTTTTCTTTTTTGTGCCAATTCAATACCAATATTTATGGCCTCTTTCATACTGGTTTCATTTGCAATCCATTTACCAGAAATATCAAAAGCTGTGCCATGATCCGGCGACACTCTTATAAAAGGCAGGCCTGCAGTAAAATTAACGCCCTTCCCAAAAGATTTCATTTTCAGGGGGATCAATCCTTGATCATGATACATCACAAGATATGCATCGTACTTGTTTTTATCAATTTTTGCAAATAAAGTATCTGCCGGAAACGGACCGGACACTTTTATCCCCTCGTTTTTCGCCTGCTCAATTGCCGGATTAATGTATTTGATCTCTTCAGTTCCAAATAAACCGTCTTCGCCGCCATGTGGGTTCAGGCTGGTCACAGCTATCTCCGGATCGCTAATCGTAAAATCATTTATTAAAGATAAGTAAATAATTTTTATTTTCCTATAAATATTATTCTTAGACAGCCTGGAAGCGACTTCTGAAATAGCGCAATGAGTCGTAACTAAGCCAACCCGAAAAAAGCCTGACATCAGCATCATCGCAAAATCGGATGAATGAGTTAACTCTGCAAACATCTCTGTCTGACCGGGGTAATTTCTTCCGGCCAAAGATAATGCATATTTTGAGACTGGCCCGGTTACAACAACGTCAAGTAAATTTTGTTTAGCGCTTTCAATAGCATATTCAAGTGATACCGCAGCGGCTACACCGGCATCTCTGGTAAGTTTTCCGTATTCTATCGGAAGGCTTTGATTTTTAAACAAATCTAAAAGAAATAAATTATCTGTAGAATATTTTATTTCGGTAATATTATCAATCTCTCGGAAATTGAGCGGTAATTTAAGAGCTGACTTAACACTATTAATTACAAAAGTGGAACCAATAATGACAAACTTACCGTTGTGTAATTTATCAAAATCAAAAAATGCTTTTAATATTACTTCCGTGGCGATCCCATTAAAATCTCCCATTGTAATACCAATTATAGGAACAAGCTGTTCTTTTTTCATAAATTTTTAGCTATTCTATATATTGAACAACATTTTTCAACGATTTTTTCAAAGAGTCAATTAATGGTTCATTCACATAAACGCCAGCTTTTTCAAATGCTAATATTGCAGCACCAATTGCTGGATCAAACTGAGGTTCCGAAATTTCAATATTCCAGGAAAGTTCAAACAATTCTTTGCTTATTTCGTTAACTAACATTTCTTTTTGCTTGAACACGCTACCTATCAATGCAATTTTAATAGTATCATCTGTGAAGCCTAACCGATAAGCGACAGCTTTTGCAAGTTTCCCCAATTCTTTACCAGCATTTTTAATAATCTGAAGAGAAACTGCATCATCATTTTTAGCTAATTCAAATACATTTAAAGCAAGTTCGGCAATTGCCACCCGATCAAATTTATTTTGGTAAATAAGCGGAATGATTTCTTCAATAGAATATAAATCCAATTTTGTTTCAAGCATATTTCTTAATTTCGTGCTTTCTCCTCGTCCATCCTGGTCTTTAAGCGCTGCCATAACAGCTTCACGTCCAATATAATATCCACCGCCTTCATCACCTAATAAATATCCCCAACCTCCGGACCGAACTATTTTCCCTTTTTCGTTTTTACCAAAACAAATGCTCCCGGTTCCGGAAATTAAAATTATCCCGGGGCAATTTCCAAAAGCTCCGGCAAGGGCAATTATCGCATCACTATCGACACTCAATTTCGATTTAAACTCAGTATCATCAAACAAAGCAGCTATCTTCTTTTGATCGCTTTTCCTGCCTGCTCCTGCTAATCCCAGAAAAAGCCATAGTACTTTATTCGTAGGGACATTGTTTTTTTTTAATAGCTTTGAAATGAGACGTGTTAATTCCTGTTTTAATTTTTCTTCTCCCAAAGCCTGTAAGTTGGAACTTCCGCCACGTATTCGCGCGATAATTTCTCCTGTCCTTGAAATAAGAACAGCTTCAGTTTTTGTCCCTCCTCCGTCAACGCCGATAACAAATTTATCCATAAATCCCTCTATTTAATGATTTGAAAATATTTTTTTAATTTTATAAAAATATAAGATGCTAAAATTACTTTAACAATATCTCCTGGTAAAAATATGACAAATCCTGACCAAAGAGCTTTGATAAAAGTAAATTGTTTACCAAGTAATAAATTTATATTTATATATAGGAAGACAACACCAATAAAAAAAATGGTTAATGTGCTCATAAAATTAATACAGAATATTTTGTAAAAAGCTTTAGTCATCAATATGTTTTTATCATGAATTTTACCAACCATTGTTTGCCCGGCAAAACCAGAAATATATGCTGCAATCGGACATGAAAGCAGATATCCGAATGTTGGTTGAAAAATATAACCTAAGCCACCTCCATTTGCAAAGACCGGCAAACCTGTAAGCCCTATTGATAAATATAAAATCTGGCTTATCATGCCAAATTTTGAACCCAAAAAATTACCAGACAAAAGCACAAAAAACGTTTGTAATGTTATCGGAACATAAGGAAACGGAATTCGTATAAAAGCTCCAATTGCCGTAAGAGTTGTAAAAATGCTTGTATATATTATAATTTTTACTCTTGATTGAGAATTGGAAAGATTTTTTATTATTTGCTAATCTCCTTTATTTGCTCACATATTTGTGATTCAAGACTATCTTAAGTTAAAAATACAAAATTAAATGATTAAAGTCAATTTCAAATTTAAATTTAGTCTTGATTTTAGTACATTGTTTTGATATATTTATCCGTTATGAGAAAAAAATTAATTTTTATAATTACAATTATCTTCCTTTTTTCATATTCAGTTAACACTTTAGGATATGATAATCAATTAGATACAATTAATCTTAACTATAAAAAAGTTGATACGCCGCCTAATTGTCTTATTCCGCACAGATTATTACAGAAGCCCAAAATCGGGCTTGCTCTCAGCGGCGGCGGCGCTCGCGGACTTGCCCAAATCGGCGTATTACAGGTATTTGAGGAAAATGATGTCGAATTGGATTTTATTGTCGGAGTAAGTATGGGAGCAATAGTAGGCGGATTATACGTCGCCGGATATAGTCCCTATGAATTAGAAGAAATTTTAAAAGAAATAAATTGGACTGAAATTATCATTGACACACCACCGCGAAACAATCTTTTTATAAGTCAAAAAGAGGAAAGAGAGCGTTCAATTATTCAATTGCGCATGCAAGGGCTCAAAATTGTTATTCCACAATCTTTTACTGCAGGTCAAAAACTATCTTCCATATTATCTGATCTTGCAATGAAGGGCTTTTATCCTGTAAATTCTGATTTCAACAAATTACGAATCCCGTTTCGGGCACTCGCCTGCGATATGGTTACTGGCGAAAAAATTATGTTAAAAGAAGGCAATCTTGCCGAAGCGATGCGAGCCTCTGCGGCATTTCCATTAATGTTTTCGCCGGTTCAAAAAAACAATATGCTACTTGTTGATGGCGGATTAATTAATAATATTCCAGTAGATGAAGTCAGAACAGCAGGAGTTGATATTGTTATCGCGGTTAACACAACATCTAAGCTGCATCCCAAAGAGAGATTACAGGCCCCATGGATTATTGCAGACCAGGTTACGACAATTATGCAGCGCGAAAAAAACAGGGAGCAACAAGCAAAAGCTGATGTCATTATCTCTCTAAATATGGAAGATCAAAAGTCTGATAATTTTCAAAGTATTGATACATTAATACAGGCCGGGCGTTATGAAACATTAAAAAAAATCGATCAAATCAAGTCTATTTTTAAAGATATTAGACAACAAAATATTCCGGAAAATTATTACGAGTTTAGCCATATTAAAATCGCTGGCTGCTCAGAACAATCACTCGATTCACATATTTCTGAAATTATTAATCAATTACAAAATAAATCAATATCATTTAAAGAAATTTATTTACTTTTGGAAAAAATATACAGCACGGGAATATTTTCTGATGTATCATTGACAATTAATTCCCCAGGTGAAGTAGAGTTAAGTCTGAAAAAGAATCCCGGATTTAGTCAGGTTGTGTTTCACGGCAATACGGTTTTCAGTGATTCGGTATTAAGAGAGCAGATAAAAAGCCTTCCCCATAATCCAATAAATTATTACAGAGGTAAGGAAGATTTAAAAAATATAATCAAGCTATATCGTGAAAGCGGTTATTCTTTAACTCAAATTAAAGATGTTGTGCTATTGAATGGTGTTTTATATATTCATATCGATGAGGGGTATATTTCCGGGATAGTCACAAAAGGAAATAATCGAACACAAAAGTACGTCATTCTGAGAGAATTCCCTTTAAAAAAAGGTGATATATTTAATATTAACAAAGCAACACAAGGGATAAATAATATTCACAGCACAGGATTATTCAATAATGTTTCCTTTGAAATTGAGTATAATTCCAATGGAATTTTGGTCATATTATTTCTTCATGAAAAACCATTTACCGTTTTTAGATTTGGAGCGCGTTATGATTTGGAGCAAAAAGGAAAAGGTCTGGTTGAGCTTGTTGATGAAAACGTATTTGGTTTGGGTAATAATGTTTCTTTACAAGGATTATATGGCTTGAGAGAACAACGTTTTGATATTAAATTCAGGGCGGATCGTATTCGAAACACATTTCTGGCGTATCAGTTGAATTTTTCGTATAATGAAAAATCTCACTATAGTTATCAAGATGGAAAACGGACTGGTGAATATAAAAATATCAACAAAGATTTTTCTTTAAAAGTCGGACAGCAGATTAAAAAACTGGGAATGCTGTCCTTTATATTAAAAATCCAAAATATTAACCTGAATAAAGGTGAAGGGTACGGTTTTCCAATTGGTAATCTTGATTTACAAACGCTTGCCATGCAATCAGTTGTTGATACAAAAGACCGGCATCCTTTTCCAACCCGTGGCAAATATTATCATTTTTTTTATGAGTTATCATCTGGTACATTTCTGAATAGCGAAATTTCATTTTTTAAAATATATTCTTCTTTTGAACAATATTTCACATTTCTGAAAAGGAATACAATCCACCCAAAAGTATCATGGGGCGCATCTGATGTAACCACTCCTTATACAGAACAATTTCGATTAGGTGGACTTTCTTCTTTTTACGGGCTTAATGAGGATGAATTTGTCGGAAGATATTTGTTTCTCTCAAGCATCGAATATCGATATTTTTTCCCATTTAGAACCATATTTGATTTCTATTGGAGTTTTCGACTTGATTTGGGCTCAACATGGAAAAATGAGAACGATATTAAACCATTAGATTTAAAGCGAGGGATCGGAACAGGCCTCTCTTTGGGGACTCCGCTTGGGCCTGTTCATTTTGCATTCGGCTGGAGCGACAAAGGGAAAAAAGTACTATACTTTTCTGCTGGTTATCAATTTTAACAAACAGGCCTTCTCACTTAATTGGAGAAGGCCTGTTTAATTGAATTAATCAATTTTATCACGCTGTAAATTCCATTGAACCCAGTCTGATTGTTCGTCAGAATCATCGCTACTAAAGCTACCATAGGATTGAACTTTTCCATTAGTATCGATTACAATCTTTTGCATATTCTTTACAATGTACACCCATTCATCGAGCGTTACCTCTTTAGGGGCTGGCACTTCATGAGGTCCGGGAACTTCATGCGGTTTTTTAAATATTTTCTGGGGCTCGGTTTTTATTTTTTCCGGAACATTGGATACCTTCACTTCACCAGTATAGACTTTGAGTTCAGTTGTAGAATCTTGTTTTACATTCATACGAAACACCGTCCCGGTAATAGCAGCGCCAGCAACCGGAGTGGTGATGTCAAACGTAACAGTAGATGTTTTTTTATTTAAATTTGCCCAAATATCGCCTTCTTGCAAATTGATTTTTGTTTCTTTTAGCTTGCCTTTTGTTTCTTCATATAGTTTTACAATATCAATTGTAGTTTCCGGCGCCATCCGAATCATATCAAGATCGATTAATTCAAGTTCTGCACGTGATCGCTGATAAGTCCTGAGCCGGTCTCCTGAGTTTACTGGAGAATTTATCTCTGCATTCACCCAATCCGGTGATTCGCCAGCTCGCTTTTTCACCCGTCCATCTGTATATTTTACCAACCCTTTTTTGGCATCATCTGGCTTTCCGATGCTTAACCGGCTTTGCAATAATAAACTTCCCCCAATAATTGCAACTATAATTACGATAGTTGCTTTCAACATTTTATTGATCTTCATATTCGCCTCTTATTTTTTTTTAAACTTTCTGAGGAAAATAACGGTTAAAAACGATATCCCCCAATACGAGTGCTTCCCTGGAAAAAGGCTGAACAGAACGCATCATCAATTCATCATCAATAATCGTTTTTGCTTCTTTCCAATTATCAATTTCATCCAGCCTTTTTATAAAATTAACAAAAGCCTCTTCATCCTTTTTAAAAATCTTCTTTTGTATTAGTTTCTTATTTTTCTCCTCAAATAAGGTAAACAGGGAAACTAACATCACCTCTGGCTGATATTCAATCATTTCCCGACGGATAATGAAATCCTGGGGCTCTTTCCACGCTTCTATTTTTGGATAATGTTTTCCCGTATCATCTTTTATATTTTCAGAATCGGCTTCACTTTTTTCCGTAAGTTCATTTTCACCTGTAAAAGAAGCAACATAATTATCTAAATCGTTGTTTGGTTTTTCATCGTAAGCTAATTTCTTAAAATGCTCTGCCAGTAATTTAGAAATATTTTCAAGATCAAACCAATCATTTGCAGAGTAGACAGAGTTGAATGCTTCATAATATTGTGGGACATTTCGTTCAATTAATAACAATTTCAAAATTTCACGATTTATTGAGCGTTGTTCTTTACCACTAATATGGCATGAAAACTCTAAAAAGATTTCTACATCTGAAAAAAAAGCCGCAATAAAGTCTCTCCCATAAACATCCTTTTCTACCTGATCCAATATTTTACAAAAATCTTCCTCAACAATGTGAAACTGATCAAATTGACTGATTTTAATAATCAAATTATTTATAAAAATTCTCTTATCAGAGAGTCCCTTTAGTATTTTCAGTATATCTGTTTGTGTTCTCTCCGATTTATTTTTATAAAAAATGTTTTTTAACGTTTTCTTTGGTGCAATAATTAAATCGAATTGTAATCCAACTGTCAGGTTTATAATTTCTAAAATTTCTTCTTTTGTAAATAAAGTGGCCTCTTCAAATGCATTCCTCAGTTGTCCAATCAGACTTTTAATTTTCTTATGATTAAAATCATATCTTTTTGAATTGTTGAATTGAAATGGTTCATCTGTTAAAAAATATTTTTGAACTCTTTTCTGAAGAAAATTTTTCAAAAAGGCTGGCATTTTTTCATTAAGAAGTTCTTTATATGTAATTGTATTTCTTTTTTCAATTAATCTTTCTTTTAATACTGAAGCCAATAGTTTTTTTTCATTTTCTCCTGTTGCGTTTTCCATGTTGCTTCCCCTGTAGATACGTTAGCATTCACCTATTGTGATAAAAAATTTAATGAGAAATTCTATTAGGTTTCATCAGTATCACGAACGATTCTGGCAATATCCGCAATGTAATCATCTTTATGTAATTTAATTAACCGAACACCTTGAGTAGCTCTTCCCATCGGCCGTAGCTTACTCACTTGTTGGCGAATAACAATACCTTTTGATGTAATAATCATCAGATCATCATCATCAATCACTTCTTTGATTGCAATCATCTTGCCAACGCGCTCGGTTATCCTGATAGTCGCAACTCCTTTTCCGCCGCGCTTTGTTATCCGATATTCATCTACTGCGGTTCGCTTACCAAAGCCTTTTTCTGTTACAACTAAAATTGTGCTGTTCTTTCTGGTAGTTAACATTCCGATCACTTTGTCACCTTCGGCTAAATTAATTCCGATAACACCGGTGGCTGCCCGGCCCATATCACGAACATCATCTTCGTGAAAGCGAATTGCCTGCCCGCTTTCCGTGCCCAACATTATTTCCTGAGTCCCATCGGTCAGTTTAGCTTCAATTAAGTCATCACCTGGTCGAATATTTATCGCGTTAATACCACCTTTTCTCGGATTTCCATAAGCAGAAAGAACGGTTTTTTTAATCAATCCTTTCCGTGTTCCCATAATGATATAATGTTCATCATCAAATTGTTTTACATTCAATATTGCCCGGATTTTCTCGTTTTTCTCCAGTTGTAATAAATTAACTATTGCGCGGCCTTTGGCTCCTTTTCCTGCCTGCGGAAGCACATACACTTTCAGCCAGTGACATCGTCCTCTGTCTGTGAAGAATAACAGATAATTATGAGTCGAGGCAATAAACAAATGCTCGATAAAATCTTCATGAGTGGTAGGCGCTCCGGAGTGCCCTGTTCCGCCTCGATTTTGCCGGCGATAACCCGATACCGGGAACCGTTTGATAAAGCCGCCGTGAGAAATTGTTATCACAACATCTTCTTCGGCAATCATATCTTCAATTGAGAATTCTTCTACATTTTCAATTATCTCTGTGCGCCGTTCATCGTTGTATTTTTCTTTTAATTCTAATAGTTCTTCTTTAATAATAATCATCCGTTTTTTTTCACTGGCTAAAATAGATCTTAATTTTTCAATCAACTTTATAATTTCAAGATATTCATCTTCTATTTTCTTTCTTTCGAGACCAGTGAGTCGTTGCAAACGCATATCAAGAATAGCCTGAGCCTGCACTTCGCTTAATTTAAAACGCTTCATCAGATTATTACGAGCCGTTTCAGTGTTTCTGGACTTCTTGATCATTTCAATAATTTCATCGATATTATCGAGCGCTATTTTCAATCCTTCCAGAATATGAGCGCGTTTTTCTGCATTTTCAAGATCGTGTTTCGTTCGTCTAACGATAATTTCGTGCCTGAAATCAACGAAATGCTTAAGGATTTGCTTAAGATTTAATACTTGCGGAATACCATCTACCAAAGCCAGCATTATCACGCCAAATGTTACTTGCATCTGTGTATGCTTATAAAGCTGATTCAGAATAACTTCAGCGTGTACATCGCGTTTCAGTTCGATTACAACTCGATAACCATCTTTATCCGATTCATCTCGGACTTCGGTTATTCCTTCGATTTTCTTACTATTAACGAGATCAGCAATTTTTAACAACAAATTTGCTTTATTAACCTGGTACGGAATTTCAGTTACGATAATATTTTGTTTTCCCCCTTTTAGATTTTCGACATTTGCTTTTGCTCTGATCAAAATGCGTCCGCGTCCGGATCGATATGCTTCATCAATCCCTTCAAAACCATAAATAATAGCTCCTGTGGGAAAATCAGGACCATGAATATGTTGCATCAATTCTTCGACGCTGGATTCCGGTTTTTCGATGAGACTGACTAATGCATCAACCACTTCACCTAAATTATGCGGCGGAATATTGGTTGCCATTCCGACCGCTATTCCGGAAGAACCATTCACAAGAAGATTGGGTAATAATGATGGTAAAACAAGAGGTTCCTTTAATGTCTCGTCAAAATTCAGCGCAAAATCAACTGTATCCTTATCCAAGTCTCTTAGAAGTTCTTCAGCGATCCGGGACAGGCGTGCTTCCGTATACCTCATTGCCGCAGGAGAGTCACCATCCACAGATCCAAAATTCCCCTGACCATCGACGAGCGGGTAGCGAAGTGAAAACGTTTGAACCATACGGACCATCGTGTCGTATACTGCCGAATCTCCATGAGGATGGTATTTACCTAATACTTCACCGACAATTCTTGCACTTTTTTTGTAAGAACTAGTTGGTCGAAGTGCAAGTCCGTGCATTCCATATAATACTCGTCTATGCACTGGCTTCATTCCGTCCCGCACATCCGGAAGGGCTCGTGATACAATAACCGACATCGAATAATCGATGTAAGATTTTTTCATCTCATCTTCAATATAAATCGGTTGAAGTCTTTCTCGTTGTATTTCCATATTCTCAAATCTTCCTAAAATAATATTTAAACATCAAGATTTCTGACGTATTTCGCGTTCTCTTCGATAAATTTTCGCCGCGGTTCAACCTTATCACCCATTAGCGTTGAAAATATAATATCTGCTTCAAATCCTTCCTCAATTGTTACCTGAAGCAACGTCCGATTTTCCGGATCCATTGTTGTTTTCCATAATTGATCGGGATTCATTTCTCCCAAACCTTTATAACGCTGGATATGGCCCCCGTTTTTTCCGATCTGTTCATAAATTTTGTCTCGTTCATCATCATCATAAGCATAAAATTCTTTTTTGTTCTTTGTAATCCTGTATAAAGGTGGTTGAGCAATATAAATATGATTTTTCTCTATAAGTTCTTTCATGTATCTGAAAAAGAACGTAAGCAACAAGGTTCGAATATGCGCGCCATCTACATCAGCATCTGTCATTATAATAATTTTTCCATATCTAATTTTACTTATATCGAACTCACTTGAACCGATCCCGGTCCCTAATGCTGTAATGATCGTTTTTATTTCCTCATTCGAGAGAATTTTGTCAATTCTCGCCTTCTCAACATTCAGTATTTTACCTTTTAAGGGCAATATTGCCTGGAACTTACGATCACGCCCCTGTTTCGCTGAACCGCCTGCAGAGTCGCCCTCTACCAGATATATTTCTGTATCCTCCGGAGTTCGCAAAGAACAATCCGATAATTTACCTGGTAAACCACCCCCATTCAGAATTCCTTTTCGTCGTGTTATTTCTCTGGCCTTTCGGGCAGCTTCTCTTGAACGAGCCGCAGCGAGACATTTCTCAATAATTTTTTTAGCAATCGGTGGATTTTTCTCTAAAAATAATGATAAATTATCCCCAACAATTGACTCAACAATTCCTTTAACTTCGCTATTGCCAAGTTTCGTTTTTGTTTGTCCTTCAAATTGGGGTTCAGTATGTTTTATACTGAGAATAGCTGTTAATCCCTCCCGAACATCTTCTCCGGTTAACGAAAAATTCTCATTTTTCATAAGTTTGTTCTTTGTTGCATAGTTATTAAGAGTTCGGGTTAGCGCTGCTTTAAATCCGACCAAATGGCTACCGCCCTCAATCGTATGAATATTATTCACGTAAGAAAAAATATTCTCAGTGTATCCGTTATTATATTGAAACGCTAATTCTACCGGAACATCCTCTCGTTCACCTTCGATCACGATTGGATTTTTTATAATTGAATCACGATTTTGATCCAAATAATTAACAAACTCTTTCAGTCCACCTTTGTATTGAAATTTTTCCTTTTTGCCATCGCGTTTATCTTCAATTTTGATAAGCAATTCTTTATTAAGAAACGCAAGCTCTCGTAATCTTTCACAAAGAATATCAAAGTTAAAATGTATTCTTTTGAAAATATCAGGGTCTGGTCTAAAGGTTATCTTTGTTCCTTTTTTATTTGTAGTACCTAGTTTTTTTACTTTTTCTATCGGAACACCGCGAGTATATTTTTGATAATAAATATGTCCATCTCGATAGACCTCTGCTTCACACCACTCGGATAAAGCATTAACAACAGATACGCCGACACCATGCAATCCACCAGATACTTTGTAGGATTTTTTATCGAATTTACCACCGGCATGAAGTACTGTCATAACAACTTCCAGAGCAGATTTTTTCATGGTACTATGGATATCAACAGGTATACCTCTCCCATTGTCAATAACCGTTACTGAATTATCGTTTTCGATAATAACATTCACTTCTGTACATGTGCCAGCCAGTGCCTCATCAATACTATTATCAACAATTTCATAAACAAGATGATGTAATCCACGGACTGAAATATCACCTATATACATTGCAGGGCGACGTCTAACTGCTTCTAATCCCTTTAATACAGTAATTTGATTTGCATCATAATTAGAAATATTAGGAATGCTTTTTTGTTCTTTTATATCCATTAATATGCCTTTCTGTTATCACTCTAACACAAACTGAGGAGCATAAATGATGAAATGAACGCTTCCAGAGGAAAGATAAAAATCCTGAAGTATTACTACTATAGCAAAATTATATCCTGAACAACTGTCTTTCCTATTTTTGAATTAAGCTTACTGATAATGTCTATCTTATAAAACATTAATTCATTTTTCCAGACATCATTTTTGACTTTTACAAACAGTCGTCCATTCTTTATTTTCTCTGCTTTAGTGTTTTTTGCTACTCTTGGCCCAACAACTGTTGACCAATAAACTAATGCTTCATTTTCAAGTAATTGAGCTTCGATACCCAAATTCTTGACTAAATTTTTTAGAACATCATCCATTGATTGGAATTTCATTCGATATACCCGAATTTGCCATTCTCGATTCTAAAATATTTTGCTGCTTGATTTTTAACTTTTTGCTTTAGAAAGCTTATTTCACTTGTTGTTGTAATAAATAGTTGTCCTAAATGTTGAAAAAATTCCATTATTCGTTCTTCTCGATTCGGATCGATCTCTGAATAAAGATCATCCACCAATATTATGGGGGTTTCATTTAATTTTTCTTTAATTAACTCATATTCTGAAATCATCAGAGATAACAGTAATGTCTTATGCTGTCCACGGGAACCAAATTTCCTTAAATCATTTCTATTCACTTTAAATACAAGATCGTCTCTATGGGGACCAAGTGTTGTTTTCCCTTGTTCCATTTCTGCTTTCTTTGATGATTTTAACATTGCTTCATAATGAGCAGCAATTTCCTTAAGATTCTTTCCTTGAATTTTTGAATTATAATTTAAATCTAACTCCTCATTTGTTGTTGAAATCTGTGAATATATATTTCTTAAAATATCTTTAAATTCATTTACAAATAATTTTCTTTCCCAAATAATGTTACTCCCTTTTTCAACAATAGTTATATCCCATGGTTCAAGCAATCGAGTTACCTGTTTTAATGAGTATTGACGATCGCTTAAAATAGAATTTCGTTGTTTCAATACTCTGTAAAATTCCTGAAGTTGCTGCATATATCGAATATTTGTCTGTGAAAGAAGAATGTCAATAAATTTCCTTCTCTCCGCAGGAGGTCCGGTTGTCAAATTATATTCTTCAGGCGATGAGATAACGACTGGGAATTGTCCGATATGGGTAGAAAATTTTTCTACTTTCTTTTTATTAACAGAAAACCGCTTACCTTCGCTCATGGTCTGGTAAAAAATAACTGTTTTATTTAGCCCTCCATCAAGTTTAAATTCTCCTTTTAACAGACACTCTTTGCTATCGAAAAGGCACAATTCTTTTTCGATGCGTGTTCGGAACGACCGTGTAATACATAGCAGGTAGATCGCTTCTAAAAGGTTTGTTTTACCTTGTGCATTTTTTCCATAAATAATATTTTGACCATCGGTAAATTCTACCCGTTCCTGGATATAGTTTCTAAAACTCGTTAATTCCAAAGACGATAAAATCATAGAAAAAAATACCTGTTTGATCAATCCTCTGCTATACGAATTGGCATGATCAACATCATCAAATCTTCATCCGGTTTCTGAATAGAAGGATTGACTATCGCTGCACTCACAGAATCTTTTAGTAAAATTTCAACCTCATCGGTATTTAAGTGTCTAAAAATATCAAGAATATAAACTCCGTTATATCCGATTTCCATCCTTTCGTAATTATAGTTAACAGGTATTTCTTCATTACCTTCACCGCCAAATTCAATATCTTCTGATGATACTGTCAGCTTATTATCTTCAACAAAAAATTTAATCTGATGGGTTATCAGATTTGAAAAAATCGAAACTCGTCTCACTGATGAAATAATTTCTTCACGATTTACAATAAGCTTTTTATCATTATTGATTGGAATAACGTTTTCAAATTTTGGATATTGACCTTCTATAATTTTAGAATAGATGAACGTCTCTCCGGTTCTAAAAATAACATGGTTTTCACCAATTGAAAAATTCACGCTACTATTATCCATATTGGGGAGAGAATCAAGGTTTTTTAAAAGAAGACTCAAAGCCTTTGTTGGGACAATAACACTTTTCTGAAGATCCGCTGATTTATAATCTCGACGAATGATTTTTACTAACCGATGTCCATCGGTCGCAACACATCTAAATTCATCACCAGTTATCTGAAAAAAAACTCCCATTAAAGTTGGTCGTAATTCATCTGTCGAAACTGCAAAGATGGTTTTAGCAACCATATCATAAAGAATTTCGCTGCTTACATCTAATTGACCTTCACTTTCCTCAACAACAATACTCGGAAATTCATCTTTTGCCTGACTCACGAGCTTGTATAATCCCTTATCCGTTTTTATATGAAATTTATTATCCTCATCAAGGCTAATCTCTATTGGCACGTCTGGCAATTCTCGAAGTATTTCATTGAACGATTTTGCAGGTACTGTGCAAGCACCGTTTTCCATTCCATTTACCTTTAGTTCTGTGGAAATGCATATTTCAAGATCAGTACCTGTTAACTGTAACGTATTATCTTTTAATTCAAGCAAAATATTTTCCAAAATAGGAATTGTTGTTTTGGAAGGTATTACGCCAATAACTTTTTGAAGGCTTTTGTAAAAGATGCTTTTTGAAACGGTGAAATGCATTTTTGGCTCCAAACATTAGTTTAAATTAGAAATTTGATAATCGTATAATATAAGAAAAAAAAGGAAATATATCAATATATTTTTTAAAGATTATTATTTAAAATATAAATAATATAAAATATCTTTAAAGTTTATAGTATAAGAGCCTGTGGATATGTTAATAACCTCTTTTCAGTAACTACATATTCGATTAAAAATTAAGGACTAAATAACTCATAATATTATTGCCGCATTGTTAAAATAATGTTAATAAGTTTGGGGGTTATGAACAATTTAAAATTTTACTGTTATTTTCCTTTTCTTATTCACATGTTGTCCCGTTATAATCAACAAAAATTTTGTGTTGATGTTGATAATTTATTTTATTTTTAATTAATACTTACTTTTAAAAAATCAGTAAATTATCAATGAGTGTACGGGCTTTATAAAAAATAGCATGTGGATAACAGCCGCTATTTTAAATACTCGCAATATCGATTTTTCTCTTCAATTGGTCAATATTTTCTTTTATTGATTTGTTATTCTTATATAATTCTTCCACAGTTTGAATTGCATGAATAACAGTACTATGATCCCGTCCTCCAAAATGCAATCCGATTGTTTTTAATGAATGAGGAGTAAATTTCTTTGCTAAGTACATAGATATCTGACGTGCAAGAGCAATTTCTTTTTTACGTGTTTTTGCGCGAATCATATCTTCAGGTATTTGATAATGTTCACAAACAATCCTCTGAATTGATTCTACACTAAGATTTCTTTTATTACCCAGCCGAAGGTCTTTAAGAACTCCTTTTGCCAGATCCAAAGTAATATCTTTTCCGTCCAGCGAAGATCGAGCTAATAATCTAATGAGCGCTCCTTCCAACTCTCTTATATTTGAAATGATGTTTGTGGCAAATAATTCAATTATCTCATTATTGAGTTGGATGCCGTTTTCCTCAGATTTTTTTTGGAGAATTGCTATCCTGGTTTCTAAATCTGGTGGCTGAATATCAACTACAAGTCCCCATTGAAAGCGTGATATAAGACGTTCTTCCATACCTCTTAATTCTTTCGGAGCGCGGTCAGACGAAAGCACAATCTGTTTTCCGTTTTGGTGGAGTGTATTAAAGGTATGAAAAAATTCTTCCTGGGTTCGTTCTTTATTTATAAAAAATTGAATATCATCTACAATCAGGATGTCAACATTTCGATATAGATTACTGAATTCTGTGGTTTTGTTTCGTTGGATTGATTCTATAAATTCAATTGTAAATCTTTCACTGGATACATATAAAACCTTTTTGGCCAACCTTTCGGAACGAATATAATTTCCGATTGCCTGGATAAGATGAGTTTTTCCCAAACCAACGCCTCCATAAATAACAAGAGGATTAAAGGACGTCTTTCCCGGAGCTTGCGCAACTGCCAAAGAAGCAGCTCTTGCAAATTGATTATTGCTACCTTCTACAAAATTATCAAATAAATAACGTTCACTCAATTGGCTTTGATTATCAACTTCAACATTTAATTTCTTTTTCTGCGAAGGCATTTGTAATAATTCGTTTGTTTCACTAACAACGATTGAATATTTCAACTTTGCATTTTCACCTAAAATGTTTTTTAATGATTGATTGATTAAGCCAGAATAATGACTTTCTAAAAATTCGTAGAAAAATTGGCTCGGCAACTGAACAGTCAAAACCGAATCTTCAATTTTAAGAGGCACAACAGGTCTGAACCATGTTGTAAAGGTTTGGGAGGTTATATGCTCTTTAATATTTCCAATACATTCCGACCATACTTCTTCGTACTTTTGCGCCATTTTAGGGGACTCCTTATTGTTACATTTATAGGTTATTCACATTTTTTCAACGATTAAATTCAATTAGCAAAAATGAAATTAGATGAATCTGGGGAATTAAATAATTGAAACAAAAGTTATTAACGTAGTTATCAACACTATTTAAATGCAACTAAGTTTATTACATTTAAATAGATGGAATGTTAACAAATATTCATAGTATTTAAAAGATGTTGAAAACATTTTTATAATGTTAAAAGATAAGATTGAATGAAATGTTATTTCCTATAAGTTATCCACAATTTATTCAACATTACCAATTTCTAATTGTGATCAAATTTACAAAAAAGAAATGAAAAACTCAAAGAAAAAAAAATTGTTTGTTCCTATTTCAACAAAAAATGCTTGACTTTAATTTAAATAATTAATAATTTTACAAGATAAAATTCAAAGAATTGTAAAAATTTATTAAAGAGGATTTAAAGTTATGAAACGAACATTTCAACCCAGTAATCGAAAGCGAAAAAATAAACACGGTTTTAGAGAAAGAATGAAAACAAATAGCGGAAGATTGATCTTAAAGAGAAGGCGAGCCAAAGGAAGAAAAAAATTAACCGTGAGTGATGAATAATTGTATGATGTGGTTAAATGAAAAGATATTTACTATTAAAAAAGGACATATTGACAGGGAGAAAGCAATTTAATGATTTATTTTATCATGGCATGTTTTTAAGTGGAAATTTGATTAATGTTATATATCAAAAGGCGGATTCATTTAAGCTAGCATTTACTGTTTCAAAAACCATAAAAATAAATGTGAAGCGAAATAAATTAAAACGTCATCTGAGAGAGATTTATCGAACAAATAAGCAGGAATTTCCATCAAATAAGCATATCGTTATTATGACAAAAAAGGCGAATTATGACTTTCATGATTTGAAAAAGGAAATTCTTAGAAAGATAAAAAATATAAACTAAATTCTTCCACTCTTCCCCAGGAGTCTTTTTGTCTAAAATTCAATATTAATTGAATAATAATATATGGCATGAAAAATAATTATCATTGTCATTTAAATAGGATTATGTAGAAAATTTGATAGGTTTATAATGGATAAACGAACGATTATCGCGTTTCTTTTAATAGGCGCAATTTTGGTATTAACTCAGACAACGTGGTATAAAAAAGAAATATTAGGCTTGAAGGAACTTCCTCCCCAGGCGAATACTTTACAAGATAGCGATACAGCAGCAAAAAGCGAAGCTGTTGGCGAACAGGAGCATGTTGATATTTCTGAATCTATAAAGGGTGAAGATTTAGATAAGATGAGTCGAATATCAACGGAGAATAAAAAGCCTCTATCTTCAATGAATAATTTAGCGGTCAGTTCTGCCGGACAAGAAATATATATTCATACCAGTAAGTACGAGGCTGTGTTGAATACTAAAGGAGCAACTGTCTCAAGCTGGAAATTAAAAGACTATTACTATGATGAAAATCTTCCGGTTCAATTAATTAAAAAAGATGGGATCGGAAATCTCGGAATTCAGTTTGCAGTGAATCAGGATACGATTAAAACGTACGATTTTGTGTTTGATGTAAATAAAACCGCTGTTGATTTAACCACTGGCAAAACAGAAGCAATTCTAATATTTGAACTAACGATAGATGATAATCGTGTTCTTAAAAAAACGTACACATTCTATAATGATAAATATATTTTTGATTTAAAGATAGAACTTATAAATCTGGGCAATGTAATCGATAATCAAAAATATACATTAACATGGCTGTCTGGATTAGAATATACCGAAAAAAATATTGGTGAAGATGCGCAAAACTCCAAATCTTATATATATACCGGCGGAGGAAAAGAAGAATTTAAATTACCAGAGAAGCCAAATATCAGTGAATCAACTGAAAAGATTGAAGGGAAGATTGACTGGGTTGCAATACGAACCAAATATTTTGCATCCATTATTTTTCCGAAAACAGACGATGATATTAGTGCGAGACTTGCCGGTACCACCGAACCCCTGACTGAAAAAAAAGTCGCAAAAACATATCAGGCATTTTTAGAAATGCGAATTCCTTATTCATCTCGTAACACAGAGGTGCGCGATTTTCAAGTATTTTTAGGACCTCTGGATTATCATATTGTGAAGCAATACGATGATGGATTCGATAAAATTATGGGTTATGGTCCTGCTATTATTCGTCCATTTTCCAAGTTAACAATACGGGTCTTCAGATTTTTACACGGATTCATACCTAATTATGGGGTTGTTTTAATTGTTTTCTCAATTTTAGTCAAAATCGTTGTTTATCCTCTAACACGGAAAAGCTATATTGCAATGAGAGAAATGCAAAAGTTACAGCCATTGATGACTGAAATGCGGGAGAAATATAAAAACGAACCGCAGCGATTAAACAAAGAAATGATGGTGCTTTATAAAGAGCATGGTGTAAATCCGTTAAGCGGATGTTTACCGACATTATTACAAATGCCGTTATTGTGGTCTATATTTTTGGTTTTCAGAAATACGATTCAATTGCGCCACGCAGAATTTATTTGGTGGATCAATGATCTATCTTCACCGGATACTATTTTGCTTCCATTTTCATTACCATTAATTGGAAATTCGCTCCACATTATTCCGTTGTTGATGGGAGCAACCATGTTTTTTCAACAAAAGATGACAATGAAAGATCCAAAACAAAAAGCAATGGTTTATTTTATGCCCATCTTTTTGACTTTCATTTTTTATAACTTCCCGTCAGGATTAAATTTGTACTATACTTTATTTAATTTATTCTCGATGCTTCAACAAAGGATAACACCTGAAAAACATAATGTAGAGGACGTTCAATCAAATATGAGTAAAACAGCCAATAAAAAGTCTAAGAAATGATTTAAGTAATATCGCGCTACTTTCAAGTAATATGATGAAGTGAAAAATTTCTTATGCAAGAAAATGATCATTGAAGCCCTGTCAATTAAAAAGATAGGGCTTTTTTAGGTAGGAGTCTTTTTGGTGTGATTTTTAATGACGATGATACAATCACCGCAATTTCAACCCCTTTGGGTAGCGGTGGAATCGCTTTAATACGAATAAGTGGTTCAGACACATTAAATATATTAGCGAAAATATTTAAGCCAAAGTCTGTTCGGAAAGAATTAAAATCATGGCATTTATATTTAGGGAACCTTTACGATAAAGATGTTTTAATAGATGAAGTGATGATAACTGTTTTTAGAAGTCCACGATCATACACATCAGAAGATATGGTTGAAATAAGTTGCCATGGTGGAGTCTATATTGCTAAGAGGGTTTTAGATGTCATTTTGAGAAATGGCGCTCGACTTGCCAGGGCAGGAGAATTTACAAAGCGCGCATTTCTTAATGGAAAGATAGATTTATCCCAAGCAGAAGCTGTTGCTGAATTAATTCAATCAAAAACTGAACTAAGTTTGCAAGTTTCGCTAAAGCAATTGGAAGGAAAATTACATACAAAAATTAAATCACTACAAGATGAACTAATAAACGTTCTATCGCTTTTAGAAATCGAACTTGATTTTTCTGAGGAAGATTTGGAATTTGTTGATCGTGATGATCTCGTTGAAAAACTGACATTAATAATAAAGAAAATTGATGTGCTTATTAATTCATACGAAAAAGGAAAGATAATAAAAGAGGGAATAAATATAATTATCGTTGGCAAACCTAATGTTGGAAAATCAAGTTTATTAAATGCATTACTAAAAGAAGATCGGGCAATTGTTACAGAAATTCCGGGAACAACCAGAGATGTTCTTGAAGAGCAACTTAATATTAAAGGAATTTTGTTTAAAGTGATTGATACTGCCGGCATCACAGAGACTTCAGATCTGGTTGAGAAAGAGGGAGTTAATCGAACACGTAAGCAGATAGACCGAGCAGATGTGGTTATCCATGTCTTAGATTGTTCCAGTCCAATTACTAAAAGCGATAAAAAAATAATCGAAGAAATAAAGACGCTTTCTAAAAGCAGGAAGCATTTAAGAAATATTACAGTACTCAATAAAATTGATTTAAAGAAAAAGATTAAAGTTGAAGATTTAGAATATAATGATTCAAACATTCCAATTATAAATACCTCTGCTAAGAACATGAACGGGATTGATGTTCTTGAGGACGTTTTATATCAGCAGGCATTTGAAAACCGGAATGTATCTTACCATTCTGAAGAATTAATTATTATAAAAACGAGGCACGTAGAAGCACTAAAAAAGTGCAACGAAAGTCTTAATAATGCATTAGGAACTTTGCAAAAAAACATGTCTTCAGAATTCATATCCCTTGATTTGCGGTTAGCCCTCGATTTTTTAGGAGAGATCATCGGAGCAGTAACAAGTGAGGATATCCTTAATAATATTTTTAAAAAATTTTGTATTGGAAAATAAGCATGTTCCACGTGAAACATTATGATTGATTCAAATAAAATATATGACGTTATAGTTGCAGGAGCAGGTCACGCTGGTTGCGAAGCTGCGTTAGCAGCAGCAAAGATGGGAATGAAAACCGTCCTTTTTACCATTAATTTGAGCACTGTGGCAAAAATGCCCTGCAATCCGGCCATTGGGGGGCTTGCAAAAGGGCATCTTGTTCGGGAAATTGACGCGCTTGGTGGCGTTATGGGAGAAATCATTGATGACACAGGCATCCAGTTTCGTGTTCTAAATAAATCAAAAGGTCCCGCGGTATGGTCACTAAGAGCACAAGCTGATAAAATAGACTATTCTCTGAAAATGCTTCAAATTTTGGAAAACCAGGAAAATCTGGAATTAAAGCAAGCAATGGTTGTTGGGATCATGGTGAAAAACAATAGTGTGGCCGGAGTTACTTTGCATACTGATACTGAAGTAAAGGGGCGGTCTGTTATTATCACAGCAGGAACTTTTTTAAACGGATTAATACATATTGGTCTTTTTAGTTTTGCCGCAGGAAGAGATGGCGAGTTTGCTGCAACAGGTTTAACAGAAAATCTTGTTTCCATGGGATTCAAAGCAGCAAGGCTTAAAACCGGGACTCCTCCACGTGTTGATGGGAAAACCATAAATTTTGATAAAATGAAAATTCAGCCAGGCGATGAAAATCCTCAACCATTCTCCTTTAAAAATGAAAAAATTATACAAAAACAAGTACCATGTTATCTTACGAGCACAACTGAAAAAACACACGAAATATTGTTTTCAGGATTAAATCGCTCTCCTCTTTATACAGGCAAAATTGTCGGAGTCGGTCCTCGATATTGTCCATCAATTGAAACTAAATTAGTTCGATTTCCTGATAAATCGGGCCATCAATTGTATCTGGAGCCCGAAAGCCTGCATAACAATGAATATTATGTAAATGGTTATTCTACAAGCTTACCTGAAGATATTCAATGGAAAGCGATGCGCACCATTCCTGGTCTTGAAAATGCAGAAATAACGAGAGTGGGCTATGCTATTGAATATGATTTTTTCCCTCCATCGCAAATAAAGTCCACCCTTGAAACACGATATATCGAGAATTTGTATTTTGCCGGTCAAATAAATGGTACTTCAGGATATGAAGAAGCTGCATCTCAGGGATTAGTGGCAGGTATTAATGCTGTTCTAAAATTAAGAAATAAGGAACCGTTTATTATTAATAGATCACAGGCATACATTGGAGTGTTAATTGATGATTTAATCACCAAGGAAATTGAGGAACCATATCGCATGTTCACTTCGCTGGCGGAATACAGACTTTTATTAAGACAGGATAATGCGGATATGCGGCTTATGGATTTTGGTAAAAAATTTGGATTATTAGATAAAAAGACGTACCACATGTTTTGCAAAAAACGAGAATTTATTATAAAATATTATCAGGAATTAAAAGAAATCAGGCCAGACCTAGATGCAATAAATCCAATATTAATCAAAGAAAAATCTTCTGATTTAAAAGAAAAGGAAAGTATATATAAGATTTTGAAACGACCAGAAATCACGATAGAAAAGTTACAAGGTGTTGTCGATCATCCTTTATTTATTAATGAAGAAAATGCACCCGGATTTTTAATGGATCAAGTTCGTCAACAACTGGAAATAGAGATTAAATACGAAGGCTACCTGATCAGGCAAAATCAGCAGGTCGAAAAATATTTAAAAATGGAAAATAATCTAATACCAGATACAATTGATTATTCAAAGGTGAAATCATTATCCGCAGAAGCGAAAGAAAAATTGCAGAAATTAAGACCACGTTCTATCGGGCAGGCGTATAGAATTGCGGGTATATCTCCCGCAGATATTATGGTGTTACTGATTCATCTAAAAAAATAAAATGTTTCACGTGGAACACTATTAAAATTTATTTTAAAAAAACTTATGTCGCTTATTGACGATCAAATTAATTATTTTAAAAGTAAATTAGAAAAGTCTGATTTTGAGTGCAACGACCAGATCGTTGATAAGTTTCGTTTGTATTTGATACAATTGCTGAAATGGAATAGCAAGATGAACCTAATTTCTAAAAATGATGAATCTCAGGTGGTTTTACGCCATTTTTTTGAATCAATCGCCCTATTAGAGGTGTTTTCAATTCCCCATAATAATACAATTATTGATGTTGGCTCAGGTGCAGGTTTTCCTGGTTTGCCGATTAAAATAATAAGGCCTGATTTAAAAATTACATTGCTCGATTCTAAACGTTACAGGGTTCTCTTTTTAAAAGAAGTTGTTTCTATATTAAATCTGGATGGTATTAAAGTAATTAAAGAACGAGCTGAGACCCTATGTAATATCAGGGAGTTTAAACAAAAATTCAACTTTGTTACTGCCAGAGCAGTGACTCAGCTTGATAAGTTATATTTGTGGACCCATCTATTTTTGAAACCAGGTGGTTCGATTTTGACATTTAAAGGCGGACAATTTGAAAATGAAGTTGAGCGAGTAAGAAAATTAAATGTGGAGGTTTCGGAATATCCATTAAAATCTTCGCTGGTACAGTTTGGGCGACAAGTTAGTTTGATCCAATTAGTAGGTCAGAGATGAAATGAGAAGTTTTATATTCTTTTGAATCTAATACCGGAGGGTAAAATTGAAGACAAATACGATATTTGAAGAACTTGAAGGGTTGATTACTGAAAAAAGTAATCCGGAAACTCTCGATATTGATTCTAAATCCACAGAAGAAATAGTACGTATCATAAATACAGAAGATAAAACGGTTTCTTTTGCTGTCGAAAAAGAAATACCATACATTGCAAAAGCCGTAGATATTTTAGTTGAATCTTTTAAAAAAGGGGGACGATTAATTTATGTCGGTGCAGGTACAAGTGGTCGGTTAGGCGTGTTAGATTCATCAGAAATTCCTCCAACATTTGGAGCGGATCCGGAAATGGTACAAGGAATCATTGCTGGCGGCTACAGGGCGCTCACCAGAGCTCAAGAAGGTGCTGAAGATAGTACGGAAAATGGTGCAATCGATTTAATGAATAAAAATTTTTCAGCAATGGACGTTGCCTGCGGTATTGCGGCAAGTCGCCGTACTCCGTATGTTGTCGGAGCCATTGAAAAAGCCAGGGAAATCGGAGCTAAAACGATTTATGTAACTTGTACGCCTCGAGAACAAATGAATATTAAGGTCGATATTGCAATTTGTCCAGTGGTTGGCCCTGAAGTTATTATGGGATCAACGCGTATGAAATCAGGTACTGCCGAGAAAATGGTTCTCAATATGTTAACCACAACGGCGATGATACGACTTGGCAAAGTGTATGGCAATATGATGGTTGATCTGCAAATGACTTCTCAAAAACTCGAAGAACGATCAAAAAAAACAGTGATGATCATTACAGGAGTAGACTATCATACTGCTCAAAAGTTTTTAAACGAGGCGGGAGGTCACGTAAAAACCGCACTTGTTATGATTTTAAAAAATTGTAGCAAAGATGAAGCGATTACGCGCTTAAATAAAAGCGGTGGATTTGTACGAATTGCATTGGAACTATGAAAATATCTATCTAAAATATGGTTGTTGAAAAAATAAACACTGCAATATTTCGTTCAGATAAATTTAAAAGATTATTAAAAGAATTTTCTGATCAAAGTTTAATTTCTATAAAAGGTTTGAGTAGCACCAGCAGAGCATTAGTATTATCATTGCTATTTAAAGATAAGAACTCAAACTTTTTATATATTACATACAACGAAGATGATGCAGAAATAATGAAGGATGATCTTGAAACAATTTTGGGTGAAAAATCGGTGGCTTTTTTACCTGATCAGAAAGACCGTCCTTATGAAGTTGTATTTAAAGACACATATCGAAAAAGTTTGTTTCAGGAGGGATTAGAAAAAATAATTGCTCCAACCCCTGTTATCACAGTTACTACTAGTAAGGTATTATACAGAAAATTACCCTCCGGCGAATATTTAAAGAAGCAAAAGTTAGCTATAAAAACCGGCGAAACCAGCGATTTTGAAATTTTTAAATCATTGCTAATTGATCTTGGATTTAGTCGCGAGCCGATTGTGGAAAGTTGTGGTGAAATGAGCGTGCACGGAGGCATAATCGATATTTTTCCGTTTTCAAACGATAATCCAATTCGAATAGAATTTTTCGGAGATGTTATCGAATCAATCCGAGAATTCAATATTACGAACCAGCGCTCCGTTCGGACAATCTCAGAAGTTGATATTTATCCTCAATATCCGGAAGATCAGGATTTGACCAATCGAACGGATTATGTGTCCCTCCTGGATTATTTCAGTAACACAGATGTTCTCATTATAGATGAAAAAAAGCTTATTCAAAAACAGATACAAGTAAGTTTTGAAGAAGCAGAAGAGCTTTACCTTCATAAAATGCAAAAAAAAGAAGTGCTTCCCCCAGAGAAGGTTTTTATTAAATGGGAACATTTGAATGATAAAATGAATTGTTTTAAAACAATTTTATTTAATCAACAGTCTACCAAAAGAGAGGAAATATTAAATTTCGAAATTATTCCTCAAGCGAGTTTGAAAGGAAATTTTAATTTATTAAAAGATCAGATTGATGGGATTTTAAATAGATTTGGAAATAATGATCCAATTTATTTTTTATGTGAAAGCCAGGATCAAATCGAGCGATTTGAAGATATTATGTCAGATGCTGGGATTAATATCTCGCGAATTCAATTTGTAGTTTTTCCGTTAAATCAGGGTTTTATTTTTCCTGAGGTAAATCTTGCTTTATTTACTGATAATCAATTTTATGGACGCATTCGTCGTCGACTAAAAATTAAGCGTTTTTCCGGCGGATTATCGTTCAGACAATTGAAATCACTAAAAATTGGCGATTATGTAGTACACATAGATCAGGGAATTGGGAAATATTTAGGACTGAAAAAAATTAGCGTAAATGGAAATGAACGCGATTGTTTAACAATTGAATATAAAGATGGAGACCTGGTTTACGTTCCCCTTGAAAAAATGAAGCGTGTTCAAAAGTATTCAGCAAAAGAAGGCCTTGTGCCCCGTATTAGCAAATTAGGTTCATCTGATTGGGAAAAACTAAAGAGAAAGACAAAAAAGAAGGTAAAAGAAATAGCGAATGAACTCATTCAATTGTATGCGCACAGGAGATCGCAAAAAGGCTATTCTTTTTCTGGTGATTTTCCATGGCAACGGGAGTTGGAAGCCTCTTTTGATTATGAAGAAACTCCTGATCAAATAAAAGCAATACGTTCAATTAAAGAAGATATGGAAAGTCCCAGCCCAATGGACCGCCTTGTCTGCGGTGATGTTGGATATGGCAAAACAGAGGTGGCTGTTCGAGCTGCGTTCAAAGCTGCTAACGATAATAAACAAGTCGCTATTTTGGTTCCGACGACAGTTCTTGCACTACAACATTATAATACATTCAGGGAGCGGTTAGAAGATTATCCATTAAAAATTGAAATGTTGTCAAGATTTCGGACCAGAGCGGAACAAAAGAAAATAGTGGAATGGATACAAAATGGTAAGGTTGATATTATTGTGGGCACACATAGACTATTGTCGAGGGATGTTGTATTTAAAGATTTGGGCTTGATTGTTATTGATGAAGAGCAAAGATTTGGTGTTCGGAATAAAGAAAAATTGAAAAAATTGAAAATCAATGCTGATGTAATAACAATGACAGCAACTCCTATTCCAAGAACTTTAAATATGGCATTGATGGGGGTGCGTGACCTGTCTCTTATTAATACCCCGCCGCGCGGGCGGTTGCCTATTGATACGCAGGTTATTCCTTTTGAAAAGGAAATTATTCGTGAGGCAATTTTGAAAGAAGTGCAGCGCGGGGGACAGGTTTTTTTCGTTCATAATCGAATTCAGTCAATTTATACAGTCGCTGATTTATTAAAAAGACTTGTTCCTGAGGTATTATTTGTTGTAGCACATGGTCAAATGGATGAAAAAAAACTCGAACAGGTTATGTGGGAATTTTCTAATAAAAAATATGATTGTTTAATATCAACAATGATTATTGAATCAGGTTTGGATATTCCAAATGTTAATACATTAATTATCAATCGGGCAGATCGGTTCGGTTTATCTCAATTGTATCAACTTCGAGGCAGGGTCGGGCGCTCCCATCAAAGAGCGTATGCATATTTAATCGCTCCCCCGATAAAAAATTTGACACAAGATGCAATGAAACGACTTCGAACAATTGAAGAATTTACAGAATTGGGGTCAGGATTTCAAATAGCGATGAGAGATTTGCGAATACGCGGAGCCGGTAATATATTAGGTGGTGAGCAAAGTGGATTTATTGTTTCGCTTGGATTTGACCTCTACACGAAAATTTTGGATGAGGCAATCACGGAATTAAAGTCAGAGAAGGACGACGCAAAAAAAAGTGATACAGAGACATTTTCAGAACCAAAAGTTGAATTGAATGTGGATGCCTATTTATCAGAAAAATATATCGAGCAACCAGAAGAAAGAGTCGGAATTTACAAAAGACTTGTTGATATGACACGTTTGGAAGAAGTAAGTGAAATTGAAAAGGAGATGAGGGATCGATTCGGTGTTTTACCAATTGAGGTAAAAAATCTGATTTTCCTCGTGGAATTCAAATTATTGGGTACAAAATTGTTATTAAATAAAATCAAAATAAATCAAAATGAAATGATAGTCCAATTCCATGAGGTTGTGATTCAGGAAAATAAGGAACTTCTACAAAAACGATTGGTTTCAATAGTTGAAAAAGCAGGGTCTTCTTTCACTTTTGTTCAGAATGGAGATAAAAGTCTTGGAATGAAAATCAAAATTCCGAAAAAAGTAACCGATCAACTGAATTATGCTAAAAAATTCTTGCAAAGTTTGTTATAAATACTTAAATTTATAAGCTAATTAAAAATAATTATCTCAGGAGGTAGAAAATGAATTTAGTTATACTAAAAAGAGCTGTAATTCTCATCTTAAGTCTTGTTATTTTAGTAAGCTTATTTATCAGTTGCGGAGAAGAAGTATCTCAGCCGGTTGCCCGCGTTGGTGGACGAGTTATCACAGAAAACGAATTTATTAACAGTTATTCTCAAGGAAAAAAAACTGATGAATTAAAGTCAGCAACGCTGGAAGATAAGCAGAAGCATCTTGATACAATGATCGAACGAGAGTTAATGATTGTTGCTGCTTATAATCAAAATTTGGATAAAGATTCGAGTATCGTGGAGCAGGTAGAGCAGCGAGTTGAAGCAGAGGTGTTTCGCCATCTGTACGAAGTGAAAGTTGTAGATCATGTGATAAATGAACAAACCATTAAAGATATTTATGAAAATTCTAAAAAGGAAGTTAAAATACAAGATGTATTTCTTAATCTGAGCGTCAACCCATCACAAGAAGAGCAGCAGGAATTTGACACGAAAATAAATTTCATCAAAGAAGATATAAAAAATGGAATTGAATTTGAAGATATCGTGCGCAAATATTCTGATGATACAAAACGCAAAGGAATACTAAAATGGTCGGCCTCAACAATGGATAATCCAATTCATAAGAAAGCATTTTCAATGAGGCTCGGCGAAATTTCTGAACCGATTAAAATAAATAGTGGATACTCGGTCGTTAAAGTAGTAGAAGTTCGCGAAATGAACGTGAAACCTTATGAATCAGAAAAGGAGGGGATTCGACGGGAATTGACAAGGAAACATAGCAAAGAATTACAGAAACGGGCACAGGAATACATCAATTCTTTACAAGATAAGTATAACGGTAAATTAGAAACAGAGAATATACAGAAATTTGTCGCTATATATAAAGGAGAGGATTCTGATTCAGTGAATACTGAAAAGCCAGAGAGACGCCCTTCACTGAATAATTTTTCAGATGAGGACAGGGAGATTGAACTGATTAGTTACAACGGCGGTGGCGTTTCAATTGGCTATTTTATTAATGAAATTAGTAAAATACCACCAATGCGCCTTCCGAGGCTCGATGAAATTCAATCGTTGAAGATGTTTTTGAAACAAAGCTTTTTACCGCAGGCATTATTAAGAAAATACATGAATGATAATAAGTTATTAAAAGAGAAAGAGGTGCAAGAAAAGCTTAAAAAATATCGCGAGAATTTTATGGTTAATCTAATCCGAAAGCTGGAAATTGATGATAAAATTGAATTGCACGAGGATTCTCTAAAACAATATTATGAAAAAAACAAAGATAAATTTAAGGTTCCTGCAAAAAGAGAGGTTCGAGAAATATCGATTAATGATGAAAAACTGGCAGAGAAGATCGCGAAAAGAGCAAAGGCAGGAGAAAACTTTCTTAAGTTAACGAGAAAATATAATGAGAAGACAATTACAAAGAAAAAAGATGGTTATTTGGGATTTGTTTCAAAAGCGCCAAATTATATCGGAAAAGCTGCTTTTGAAGTGAACATCGGCGAAGTTGCTGGTCCGATTAAGATTGGAAATAGTTATTCAATCATTAAAGTATTGAGTGAACAGGATGAAACATATAGAACTTTTGAAGAATCAGAAAGCAGAATAAAAATCAACCTTCAATCAGAATTGAGAAAAAAACGAGAACAAGAATGGAAGAAAGAATTACGGGATAATATCCAGGTGACTGTATTTGAAAACAGAATAAATAACATCTTTAAGGATCTGGAAGCTTCTGAATAATTTTTTTGCTATAAATCGCGGATCAGCGTAGTTACTGATCCGCGATTAAAATGGTTAGATTTTAGTGTAATAGGAGAAATATAATCATTAAAATATGAGAAATCAGTTTTGAAAGCTTGTGATTATATAACTATTTAAAAGAACTGGTATTAAAATGAAACAGCGATGGAAAACAGTATTAATGTTGCTTCTCATCACATTTTCGATTTTATCGTGTGAGAAGGAAATTGAAAGTGAAAAAAAAGTGATTGTTCAAGTTGGGCGTCAGGAATTATCAGTCGAAGACTTGGAAGATGTTATTCCGCAAAAACATGATGAGCTGGTTACACAAGAACAGATTCAGAATTATATTCAGCGATGGATTGATAATGAATTAATTTATCAGGAGGCCTTAAGATTAGGAATGAATAAAAGCGCTGATTTATCCTCGGTATTGCGCAGGGCTGAAAAGGAATATTTGATAAACAGGTTGCTTGATTCATTGATGACTGCAAAAATAGATTTTCAGGAACAGGAAATTATTAATTATTATGAAATGAATAAAGATAATTTTATACGCGGCAAAACAGAAATCAATGTCTTACATATTCTTGTATCTGAGATATCGGAGGCGAACGAATTAAGGACAAGAATTATGAGAGGACAAGATTTTGAGGAATTAGCAAGAGAAGCGTCTTTGGATTATAAAAGGAAAAAACGCATTGATCTTGGCTATTTTTCCTCGGATGATGTGGTGCCGGCAATAGCATCTTCACTATTTAAATGGCGTGTCGGTTCAGTTACCCGGCCAATTAAATCTGAATTTGGGTATCATATATTTAAAATAAAAGATAAAAGAGAACCGAATACGCTAAAAGAATATGAAGAAGTAAAAGATGAAATTGTCGAGCGACTTCTTGCAAAAAGAAAAGAGGAAATGTATAAAGACTATATAACCAGTTTAAAAAGCAAAGTAGAAATAAAAACAAATTATGATTATTTAAAAGCATTTTTTAATGATTCCATTCGAAGCCAGATCCAAGTTACGAGTGATTCTTTAAATTAAGTTTATGGAGCATTTAATGAAAAAAATTTTAAGCATTATTTTAATTTTAAATTGTATCGTTTTTGTTAATGTCTATTCACAGCAAGTCGTGGATAAAATTATTGCAATAGTTGATGATAATATCATTTTACAGTCAGAATTGTTGCAATTTAGTTTGAATCTCGCATTTCAGTATAAAATAGATCCTCGACTGGATCCAGAAAAATTCTCAGAATTACAAAGTCAAGTTTTAGATAACATGATTAATCAAAAAATTTTGTTGACAAAAGCAGTAGAAGATACAATTCAGGTAAATGAGCGGGAAGTCGAAAATGTATTGGATTCACAAATTGAGCGAATGATTCAACAATTAGGTTCTGTCGAAAAACTGGAAGAATACATGGGATCAACAATTGGAAAAATTCGGCGGGATTTTCGCAGCGATGTGGAAGATAATCTGAAAGTAGAGTCTCTTAAAGCACAAAAGATGCAAAAAATTCAAATATCCAGAAAAGAAGTGGACCATTTCTATGAAACAATGCGCGATAGTTTGCCCGACTTTAAAGAAACCGTTGATATCAGCCATATCCTGTTAACGATTGCTCCCGGGGAAGATGCAGAAATTGCTGCCAGGAACAAGATTATCGATATTGCTGAGAGATTACGCAATGGCGAAGATTTTGTAGAATTAGCGAAAAAACATTCAGAAGATCCTGGCTCAAAAACTCGCGGTGGCGAATTAGGCTTTTTTAAGCGCGGAGAATTTGTCCGTGAATTTGAGGAAGCTGCTTTTGCTCTTGAGGGCGGTGAAATCTCTGATATTGTGAAATCCGAACACGGCTATCATATTATTCAAATGATTGAACGAAGAGGTGAGAAAATTAATGTGCGCCATATTTTGGTGCGATTAGCAGCAAACCAGGAAGATGCAACAAGAACGGAACTTCTAATTAAAGAAATTAAAGAACTTTTGGATGATCCCAAGGCCGATTTTGCTCAAATCGCTAAAAAATATTCTGCAGATGAAACCACCAAAGAACAAGGCGGACATCTCGGACAATTTACTGTTGAAGAATTGCAGGAAAAGGAATTTAAGCGAGTTGTAAAAACATTAGAAAAAGGTGAAATTTCTGAGCCTTTTCGAACTCGGTTCGGTTGGCATATTCTTAAGCTGAATGATTGGCAGGACGCACGAAAATTATCAATTAATAAAGACTGGGAACAAATTGAGCAGTGGGCTTTGAGCATCAAACAACAAGAAGAATTGGATGAATGGTTAAAAGAGCTTAAAAAGAAAACTTATGTTGAAATAAAATAATAAAAATGGAGTAAATAAACATTATAAAAAATAGCGACTAATTCATGTCGCTTTTTTTATTATACATATCGTGCCATTTGTTATCAGAACGTCATATTCTAAAGGAACACATATATTTAAAATTAAGTTTAATAGAATAATGTTATATTAATAAGCTTAATGCAATCGCGAAATGTAAGTATTATGAATAAAAAAATTAATTGGTTGACATTGATTCTCGTTCTTTTTTTTATCCTGGCTACATACAGCTATGGGCAAAGTGAATTAACTATCGCCCGTTTAAAATACCGTGGTGGTGGTGACTGGTATAATGATCCATCAGCGTTACCAAATCTACTGACTTTCATTCGGAATGAAACAAAAATTAAAACTGCGGATGATGAAAAAAAAATATCGATCATGTCAGAAGAGTTATATGCATATCCTCTGTTATTTATGACAGGTCATGGTAAAGTTGTATTTTCCGAGGACGAGGCCAAAAGACTTAGAAATTACCTGGAAAAAGGTGGTTTCCTTTATGCCGACGATGATTATGGCATGGACAAGTATTTTCGAGCTGAAATGAAAAAAGTGTTTCCCAATAAAGAATTGGTGGAAATTCCGTTTTCACATCCGATTTTTTATTCCCATTACAAATTTCCGAATGGATTACCTAAAATCCATGAACATGATGGCGGCCCGCCACAGGCTTTTGGTATTTTTTATGAAGGAAGATTAATTGTCTTTTATTCATACAATACCAATATTTCGGATGGGTGGCCAGATCCCCAGATACATGATGATCCGGAAGAAATTAGAACACAGGCATTTAAAATGGGAACGAATATTTTTGTTTACGCGCTAATGTATCAATAGAAGATTGATCATTAGCAATTATGCTTAAGGTGAATTTAATATGAAATCGACATCTTTAATATACCATCAATTTTTAAAAAGAATACATGCTGTTCGCAAAAAAGAAAAATTGCATTCATTGCTGTCAGGTGTTTTTCTTTTTGTCGCGATTACTATAACAGCGTTGTTTTTAGCACTTATTTTAAATAGCATGTTTCAAATAAATTCATCCGGACGGGCAATTATTTGTGGTGTATTATTTGTCGTGACTTTAATTTCTTTTGGATTTTGGATTGTTCGCCCGTTGTTTTCGGTATTTTTCAGAAAAAACAATCCGAGTCATTTTGACATTGCCCAACGGATTGGTTTCCATTTTCCAAATATTAAAGATAGATTGATAAATGCGTTACAGGTTTTTTATTATTTTAATCAACATAAAGAAGGGTATTCTCTGCAACTTACAGAGGCAGCTCTGGAAAAAGCAAACAGAGAAACAGGGAATATAGATTTTCTATCTATTGTATCTAAAGAACCTCTCATTCGAAAACTGAAATACGCGGTTATCTCGATAGTGCTGGTTATAATTATTTTTTCTACATTTACTGCACCAATTAAACAGTCAGCCTATTATCTGTTTAATCCGTTTGAAAAATACCAGAATAAAATTCTATATACTTTTGCTATTAATCCGGGAGATACAGAAGTTTTAAAAAATGACAACGTACCAATCGAAGTAACTGGTTACGGAATTTTGCCTGAACAGATAACATTAAATATTCACGATGTTATCAATGGCTATAGCTATGAAAAAAAAATGACCGTGGAAGATAGCAATCATTACCATCATACAATTGAAAGTATAAAAGATTCAGCAGAATATTTTATTACAACCAACGAATTTAAGAGCGAGACATTTTTAATTTCTGTAATTGAACTACCTTTGGTTCGAAATCTTCAAATTAAATTAAATTACCCGAAATATTCCAAAATCGAGCACAGATATCAGGATGAAAATGTTGGTGATATTTCAGCTTTAAAGGGAACTGTTGCTGAAATTAACATCACTGCAAATAAAAAGTTAGATGGCGCCATATTAAATTTTGATAGCGATAAACAGAAAAAACTGGCGGTCACATCGAATCGCGCTCGTGGCGATTTTGTCATTTCAGGAGACGATGAATATTATATTTCGTTGTCAGATATGTCAGGGCGCAGTAATAAAGATCCGATTAAATATCGTATTAGCATTATTGAAGATAATTACCCGACGATAAAAATTGTTACTCCGGGAGTGGATGTCGATATTTCCGAAGAGATGCTTTTACGAATGGTGATTGAAGGAGAGGATGATTTTGGGTTTTCAGGGCTGCAATTAGTATATAAAATTTTAAGAGGTGGGACTGAAACGAAAGAAAATTACAATTTTATTCCGCTTAAGCTGAAGCAATATGACTCAGAGAAATTTAGATTAAATTATGACTGGAATTTAAAGGAATTGTTTTTACTGCCAGAGGATATGGTCTCTTATTTTGCGGAAGTTTTTGATAATGATGATGTGTCTGGCCCGAAAAGCACCAAAAGTCAAACGTATGTTATTCGATTTCCTTCTATTTATGAGATTTATACAGAAGTGAAAAATGAACACAATGAGACGTTTGAAACATTTGAGGGTATGTATCAAAAAAGTAAAGAGCTAAAAGAGCATATATCTGAACTTGTTCAGGAGATGAAAAAAGATGCAAATTTAGATTGGGAAGAAAAAAAGAAACTCGAAGATATTGTTGCGTCGCAGCAACAATTGCAGCAGAATTTGGAGGAAATTGATAAAACGCTTGAGGAAATGATCGAACGAATGGAAAAAAATGATTTGGCGAGTTTGGAAACACTTAAAAAGTATCAGGAATTACAACAGCTTCTCCGGGAACTTATGACAGAAGAAATGAAAGAAGCCATGAAAAAATTACAAAAGGCAATGGAAAATGTAGATCCGGAGGAATTGAAAAAGGCAGTAGAAAATTTGGATATAAATCAGGAAGAATTTTTAAAAAATTTGGAGAAATCAATCGAATTATTAAAAAGGCTGCAAATTGAACAAAAGATGGATGAAGTACTAAAGAGGGCCGAAGAGTTATTAGAAAGACAGGATGAAATTTTAGAGCGGGCCAGGAATGATAATTTAGAGAATCGTAACGAACTGGCAAAACAACAGCAGGATGCCCAGAAGCGAACAGAGGAGCTAAAAAAAGAACTCGAAAATTTAGAAGCAAATATGGGCGAATTTGAAGACATGCCCCAGGAACAATTAAATGCTGCAAGCGAGCTGATGGATCGGGAGAAAATTGCGCAGAATATGAAGCAGGCTAGTGAAAATTTTCAGAAAGGCAAAATGGATAACGCTAAAAACTTTAGCCAACAGGCGAAAAATTCGTTAGCTGAATTAACAGAGATGCTTAACAACGCGAGAAAGGATTTATTGCAAAGTCAAAAACAGCAAGTGATGGCAGAGTTAAAACATTTATCGCATGACTTGTTAGCGCTTTCTAAATCTCAGGAAGATGTGCTGAATGATGGTAAACAACTTTCAAAAAGTAGCCCCCAGGTTGAACATATTGCAGAACAGCAGCAATATTTAATAAACGGGCTTGGGCGCGTAACAGAGCGATCTGGTAATCTCTCAAAAAAGACTTTATTTGTCAGTTCTCAAATGGGGAAAACCTTGGGACAATCGATGCATGAAATGCAAACGGCTTTACAAAATCTTGAAGAGCGAAATAATTCCAGTGCAACTCGTAACCAGGCGAAAGCAATGAATTCGTTAAATAAAGCGGTGATTCAGGTTCAGAAATCAATGCAAAGTTTAGCAGCCTCGTCATCTTCAACTGGAATGCAGGAAATGTTTAACCAACTATCAAAAATGTCCGGAAAGCAAAAGGGAATTAACCAGCAAACGATGCAAATGGGGATGAATGGCAAACTATCTTTACAACAACAAGCGGCAATGGCTCGGCTGGCCGCAGAACAAGGAGCCTTGCGAAAATCAATGGAACAATTAAATCGTGAATTCGGAGACAGATCTGATTTATTAGGACGATTAGATAACGTTGCTCAAGATATGGAAGATGTTGTTAAGGATCTACAAAATAGAAATGTAAATCAAAAAACAATTAATAAACAACGTCAAATTTTATCCCGGCTTTTAGATGCTCAAAAATCTGTTCATAAACGAGAGTTTAGTAAAAAACGCCAGGCAGAAACCGGAAAATATTATCTGGCTAAAAGCCCGGATGATTTACCGGAAAACATGGGAGAAATTGATTCTCAAATAAGAGAGGATTTATTAAAGGCTCTTAAACAGGGATATTCTCGGGATTATCAGGAGCTGATTAAAAAGTATTTTGAGGCATTAGTGAATGAAGAAATCAATTAATTTTATATTTATATTTGTTTTAATTTATACATCGGTTTGTGTTTCTCAAGGTAATCGATCAACGCTTGCAAAAAAAAATGATCAACGCTACAGGTTGGCGCTACAATTGGAAAATACCGGGAAATATTTGGAGGCATTGCAAATTTATCAACAATTATGGGATATGAATCCGTCAAGCATGTCCTATTACAGAGGTGTAAAAAATAATTTGCTTAATACAAAACAGTATGCCAAGGCAATCCTGGCTGCTGAAAAAATGCTGACTATCCGAAATAGCTATTACATAAAGGCAGACATTGGAGAGATACATTATAAATTGGGGCAACACGAGCAGGCGCAAAATATCTGGAATGATATTATCATTCAAAACAAAAAAAATCCATCGGCCTATCAGTCGGTTGCAAATTCAATGTTATCGAATCGATTGTATGATGAAGCAATTGAAGTTTATCAACAGGGACGAAAAAACATTCCAGAGAATACAATTTTCTTAATTGAATTGGCGAATTTATATAGTGCTCGAATTGATTATCAGAATGCGACATTAATGTATATCGAATACCTTGACAGATTACCAAGCCAATATTCTTATGTTGAGAGCCAGCTAATTCGTTTAGCAAAATATATTGAAGAAGCAGAGCCAATCGCATCAATAATAAAGGAAAGAATAAAAAACGGGAAAAATATTTATACATTAAAAAAATTATTAGCGCAATTATATATTCATGATTCGAATTATGGCGAAGCAATTAATGTGTATCAAGACATTGATAATCTGATGAATGATATGGCATCTCAAGATCGATCAGAGTGGGGAAGAGAGTTGTACGAGTTTGCCGAAAATGCACTTCGGGACGGTGCATACAATTTTTCAGAAAAAGCCTATCGAATGATTATTGCAAAATATCCAAACTCCCATTATATCGCCCGTTCAGATTTTGGGCTGGCAGAGTCATCATTTTTACAGGAGAAGTTTCAAGAAGCCCTGGATGCATATTATCAAATAACGATGAATTATCCCAAGTCCACTGAGGCAAAGAATTCTCTGATTCGGATTGGACAGATTCAGTTAGAATTTTTTAATGATCCCAAAACTGCAAAAGAGGCTTTTAAAAAAGTATTAAAAAGTTTTCCGTTTAGTGATCAACATTTCGAGGCCAATTTTTATATTGCGGATTGTGATATTCGTAATGGAAATTTGCAGGCCGCTAAAAATCGATATGAAAGTATTCTTAAAATGAAAAGAGTTAATGATAGTGTTAGCGAAAAGGTGATTTTTCGAGTGTCACTATTAAACTTTTGGGAACAAAAATTTGATGAGTCGCTCGCTAAACTGGATGAAATTATCAATAATGAGACCATCATTTTCGATCATCGTAAAGGATTCTTTGTGAACGACGCTCTGGAATTAAGTATGCTAATCAATGAAAATATAGATAAAAAAGATGTGTTAGATCGCTATGCGAAAAGTATGTTACTGATTGAGCAAAAAAAGTACGAAGAAGCGCTTAAAATATTGAACAAAATTGCAGATACAAGTCCACAAGCGCCGCTGATTGAAAATGTATTGTTAAAAATTGGTGAAATCCAAAAAAAAATAGGGCAGTATGAAGAGGCTATAAATGTATATCGACAAATAATTAAAGATTATCCTGATGCATTAAACCGAGATATTGCTCAAAAGCAAATCGGAGATATTTATTGTTGGCAATTAAACAACAAAAAAAGGGCAATAGAAGAGTATGAGCTTGTTTTAATAAATTATCCGCAAAGTTTATTACTCGAGGATATTAGAAGCATTATTCGAACATTAGAAAAAAGATAATAAGGTTTTGTTATGAAACGTAAAATCATTTTTTTTGTAATCATCAGTTATATTAATATTTTGGTTTTCGACGTATTATATGCTCAAAAGTTATTAGTTTATATGGATTTGCAGCAAAATGAACATTTGAAAGCGTATGGTGTCGCCTATTGGTCGCTTGAAAAAGGAATCAACGTGGAATGGCTGTTGAATTACAGAGGTGGTTCTTTTATGATGGATTACCACCAGAATTTTGAGCGAGAATTAAGGTTGAGAGGTGTTAGTTTTTCTAAAATTAGTAATGCGGAAGCTGCCCAAATATACGCGACAATTGAAGAAAGAAATATGGAAGTTGTGTTGCTTGAAAAAGCTCCGGAAATTGCAATTTATCAACCGCCCAAGGAGACAAAATGGGATGACGCTGTCGCCCTGGCATTAAGTTATGCAGAAATACCATACACAAAATTATGGGACAAGGAGGTGATTTCGGGTGAGCTTCACAAGTATGACTGGCTTCATCTTCATCATGAAGATTTCACTGGTCAATATGGGAAATTTTTTAGAAGTTTTCGAAATGCCCCCTGGTACATCGAAATGGTGATGACGAATGAAAAAATAGCGAGCGAGTTTGGCTTTCCCACTGTGGCTCGGTTGAAATTAGAGGTTGCCAAAATGATTAAGGACTATGTGTTACGTGGCGGTTTCCTGTTTGCGATGTGTTCCGCAACAGATGCGTTGGATATCGCTTTGGCTGCCGAAAAAACTGATATTGTCGATACAGTTTTTGATAATGATCCTCCTGATCCTGATTTTCAGGAGAAACTTGATTTTTCGAATACCCTGGCTTTTGAAAACTTCAAGGTCATTACTGATCCTATGATTTATGAATTCTCTGATATTGATATTCCATCAAGCGAGACACCAAGATTACGCGATCCGGAATCCGATTATTTTACATTGTTTGATTTTTCTGCAAAATATGATCCTGTTCCAACAATGTTGAATCAAAATCATGTGTCGGTTGTGAAGGGATTTATGGGGCAAACAACAGGTTTCAAGAAAAGCAAAATTAAGAAATCTGTTATAATAATGGGTGAAGCAGAGGGAACTGAACAGGTCAAATATCTGCATGGAAATTTAGGCAGAGGAACGTTTACATTTTATGGAGGACATGATCCCGAGGATTATCAACATTTTGTCGGCGATCCACCGACTCAATTATCGCTGCATAAAAATTCACCTGGCTATCGCCTGATTTTAAACAATGTTTTATTCCCTGCTGCTAAGAAAAAGATAAGGAAAACATGATGGCAAAATTAGAAAGCTTTACAGTGGTGACTCATTCTACAATTGATTTTGTTAAAATTGATTCTCAAGTACAACAGATTGTATCAGATCGCGGAGTTAAAAATAGCGTATGTGTCATTTTTATTCCACATACAACAGCGGCGGTAACAATCAATGAAGGGGCTGATCCTGATGTTATGGAAGACATCGAAAAGGAGTTGAATAAAATAATTCCGTTTCAGGATAATTATTTACATGCCGAAGGAAATTCTGCAGCCCATATCAAATCAAGTTTAATTGGGGCAACAGAGATGGTTATTATTGAGAACGGAACGCTAAAATTAGGTACATGGCAACGAATTTATTTTTGTGAATTTGATGGCCCACGAAATAGAAACGTGTGGATTAAAATTCTCTGATTGGATCACATCGAAATAAAAATAATAAAAATTGCTAGTTTAAGATTGACGAATAATTTACTGGTAATATTGTGACTATTGTCATGAAAAAATCAATAAAGGGTGAATTGGGGCCTACAGGGAATTATCTGTTAGACCTACCATTGAATCGTTCCAAACGACGTGTTTCAAGATAAAACAACACTTACTCTTAAATCATAATAAATTTATTAAAATTCCTTTGAAAATAGTGTATTAAAGGTTATATTCAGGGGTGGAGTAAATGATTTTTACGGCACGATTTTTGAAAATATGTAACTGATAAATAATATTATCCGACAGTGTTGAAACTAATGATCGAAAATACTCCACTTGCTTTTCTCCTTTGGTTTAGTTTTAGACAATACAATCCAGCAATAATATAAAAATAATTGCAATTTATTTGTTCCATCCTTAATGGATTGAACAAAATTTAACTTTTTTGAAAACTTGTTAAGAAGTTGTTATTTTTGAGGATTACTATGAATTTTAATAAAAAGATGATCGGTTTATTCGGGGGGCTGTTAATAGCCTTTTGGAGTAATATGTCTCAAGCAGGAAATTTATCATCTGTAACGGTTACTCCGCGCGATCCGGCGGCAGGAGAAGAAAGTATTTATGACTTTACTTTTACGACGTCAGATACGGGCAACGGAACAGACGTCGGTATTCCGGCGGATGGCAAAATCGCATTTACCTTTCCGGCTGGTTTCGATATTTCCATTGCTGTAATTGCTAATTTAACATTGTCAGGAGGAACTGCAGGGGGCTTCTCTTCTATTGGTACATCCGGAAATACGATTACTTTGGAACGCGATTCCACAGGAAGTGATATCGGGGATAGCACCGAGGTGACTGTTAGGATAGCAAACATTGAAAATAGCCAGACAGCTTCCAATTACACTGTATCAGTTGAAACAAGAAAAAACGACGATACTATCATTGATTCAGGAACTTCGGCGTTTTTTAGCATTTCCCACGCAGTGCTTGATCATTTGAGTTTTAATGCAATTTCAAACAAAACGGCCGGAACACCGTTTACAATTACTATTCATGCGTTAGATGCCTACAATAATGTGGTTACTAATTTTACATCTTCAGCGACACTTGGCGATCGCACAGGAACGATTTCTCCGACTTCGACGAATAATTTTATTGCCGGACAATGGACAGGCAATGTTACAATTACCAGAACATATACAAATAACACTATCACTGCGACGTCTGGTGGCGATGCCGGAACATCGAATACATTCAATGTGCTTCCAGGTGCTATCGATCGATTTGAGTTTTCTTCAATTTCCAGTCCCAAAACTGCAGGCACTGCTTTTAATATTGTCATTACCGCGTATGATGCAAACGATAATGTTGTTACTAGTTTTACCGATCCGGTTACCTTAAATGATAACACTGGAACTATTCAACCAACAACAACAGGATCATTTACTTCTGGTCAATGGTCAGGGAATGTAACCATTACTAAAAAACTAACAGATGTGGCAATAACTGCGACGAATAACGGATCCGGCGGTCAGTCAAATAATTTTAACGTTCAGGCTGCTGCGCTGGATCATTATCTGATATCGAATGTTTCGCATCAAACAGCAGGTGTGCCATTTACAATTACCGTTCGGGCACAGGATACGTATAATAACACCGTGGATAATTTTACAGGCACAGTAGATATTTCGGATTTAACTGGTGTTGTTTCTCCCACAACATCGGGGAGTTTTTCAAATGGCGTCTGGTCCGGTGATGTAACAATTAATCAATCATTTACGAATAATATTATCACTGTTACCCGGTCATCCGGAGGTTCTCAAAACGGGAGTTCAAATGGATTTAATGTAAATGCGGCGGCTCTGGATCATTTTGACTTTGCTACCATTTCATCTCCTCAAACAGCGGGTACTGATTTTACCATTACCATTACAGCAAAAGATGCAAACAATAATACGATTACTTCATTCACAGAGACGGCGAACCTGAATGACGAGACGGCTACAATTTCTCCATCTGTGACAGGTGCGTTTGTTAATGGTGTTTGGTCGGGAGCGGTTCGGATAACGGAAACAAGAAGCGGGAATTCGATCACAGCAATCAGCAGCGGGAAAAGTGGTACTTCGAATTCATTTGATGTAAATGCGGGAGCACTGCATCATTTTACATTTTCAACAGTTGCAAGTCCACAAACAGCAGGCCAGGCTTTCACAGTAACGATTACAGCAGAAGATGTCTACAATAACCAGGTTACCTCATTTAATCAAAGTGTTGATTTAGATGATAATACAGGCACTTTAAATCCGTCAACAACCGGAAATTTTACTGATGGCCAGTGGTCAGGTTCTGTCTCTATTACACAGAGCCAGAAAGATGTGATGATTAATGCTGATTATGGTGGTTTAATCGGGCAATCAAATAAATTTAACGTTGATCATAGCGTTTTAGATAATTTTATTCTTTCTTCAATTAGTACACAAGCAGCCGGAGAACCATTTGTTATTTCCGTAACTGCAAGGGACGCCTACAACAATCGAGTCGAATCTTTTACAGGTACTGTTTCAATAAGTGATTTATCCGGTACCATTTCGCCGACAACGAGTGGAAATTTTACTGAAGGTATGTGGTCAGGAACAGTGAATATCAGCACTACATATTCCAATAATAGAATTTCCGTGACCCGATCCGGTGGTTCTGAATCTGGCAGTTCCAATTTATTCGATGTCGTTGCCGGGCAGGTTGATCATTTTCGGATTTCAAATATCACAAGTCCTAAAACTGCAGGAACGCCTTTTCAACTTACTATTACCGCAGAAGATGTCAACAATAGTACAGTCTCTGATTTTGCCGGAACAGTTAACTTAACAGATAATACAGGCACTATTACTCCACAAACAACTGGTAATTTTAATAATGGAGTATGGTCAGGTGATGTTACAATAACGAAAAGCATGAGTAGTGATGTAATTACCGTATCGGGTAGTGGAAGGTCTGGGAATTCAAATAGTTTTAATGTTCAGGCAGCCAGTGTGCATCATTTTACCTTCAATACTATTGCGAGTCCGCAGACTGCAGGTCAAAATTTTAGTATAATAATGACTGCAAAAGATGTACACGACAACACCGTAACATCGTTTAATCAGACTGTTGATTTATCTGACTTCACCGGGACGATTTCGCCGACAACCTCTGGCAATTTTGCTGATGGGGTGCGGACCCAAAGCGTTCAAATAACTGATGCGGAAAACAATGTTTATATTAGCGCAAATTATAACGGCGCTTCTGGTTCTTCAAATATTTTTAATGTTGATGCTGCTGCGTTGCACCATTTTTCAATCGGGACGATTAGCACACAGCAGGCTGGCGTGCCGTTCGCTTTGACGATCACTGCTCGTGATGAATTCAATAATTTACGAACTCAATTCGAAGGCACGGTAGATATTACTGATGATACCGGCACTATTTCACCGTCCGTAAGCACAAATTTTTCAAGCGGACAATGGACGGATAATGTGATAATTACCCAGGCACAGGATAATAATGTTATTACTGTCCAGCGCAGCGGTGGTTCGGAAAGCGGGACTTCAAATAGTTTCAATGTGATTTCGAGTGCTGTGGATCATTTTGATATTGCTACAATCTCCAGCCCACAGACTGCAGGAGTCCCTTTTATAATTACAATTACCGCGAAAGATGGACAGAACAACACAGTTACCAGTTTCACTGGTACCGGAACCTTAAGCGATGAATCCGGAACATTGACTCCGTCGACGACCGGAAGTTTTTCCAATGGTGTGTGGTCAGGTGATGTGACGATTACAAAGAGTTGGAGCGGAAATTCAATTACGATTACGAGCAGTGGGAAAGCTGGAACGTCGAATGATTTTAATGTAAGCCATGCTGATTTGGATCATTTCAGATTCGCGACAGTTGGTAGTCCGCGTACAGCCGGAACACCATTTAATATTACACTTTATGCAGAAGATGAATTTAATAACAGGGTCACTTCTTTTTCCAGTTATGTAAATATTAATGATAACACAAGCACTATAAATCCGACCGTTAGCGGGAATTTCAGTAACGGAGCATGGTCGGGTTCGGTTAGTATTACAAAAAGTGCGAATGATGTGTACATCACGGTGAGTCGGCTGGGTCGTAGCGGCCAATCAAATTTATTTAACGTTTCTGCTGCTTTATTGGATCATTTTACAATTGGTTCAATTTCCACCCAGGCTGCCGGAGAGCCGTTTCCGATATCTGTAACTGCACAGGATGTGTTTGGAAATACTCGCGTACAATTTACCGGTACTGTGAATATCAGTGATTTGACAGGGACAATTTCGCCAACAGTGAGTGGAAGTTTTATTCAGGGACAATGGACAGGAAATGTGGTAATTAGCCAGGCACAACAGGATAATCAAATTTCGGTTGTTCGTACGGGCGGTACGGAAAACGGTTCTTCGGTGCAATTCGATGTAATTTCGAGTACCGTTGATTATTTTGAAATAAGTACTATTAGCAGCTCACAGACGGCCGGTGTTCCTTTTAATGTGATTATTACAGCCAAAGATAATCAAAATAATACAGTTACTGATTTTAGCGGGACTGGTGTTTTGACAGATGAGACAGGGAGTCTGTTACCAACGGAAACAGGAAGCTTTAGCGGTGGAGTTTGGAGCGGAAGTTTAACAATCACAGAAAGTGGAAGCGGAAATAAAATTACGATTACCAGCAGTGGGAAGGCTGGAAATTCGAATACTTTTACAGTGACTCCGGCTGGTTTAGATCATTTTCGGTTTGGCCCTGTTGGAAGCCCACAGGAAGCTGGCACTAACTTTAGTTTGTCGATTTATGCGGAAGATGAATTTAATAACAGGGTGACTTCATTTACTGATTATGTAAATTTAATTGAAAGTACTGGTACGATCAGTCCAGGTGTGACAGGTAATTTTTCTTCCGGCGCCTGGAATGGCAATGTCAGAATAACGAAAAGTGCAAGCGATCTTGTAATTACAGCCAGTCGATCCGGGAGTAGCGGGGAAACAAATCAGTTTAATGTGATAGCGGCTCCGCTTCATCATTTTACGCTTGGAACAATCAGTACCCAGGCTGCTGGAGAACCTTTTACAGTATCAGTAACAGCTCGTGATATCTATGAAAATGTAAGAACTCAGTTTACGAGTACAGTGGATATGAGCGATTTGACAGGAACAATTACTCCGACAGTCAGTGGCAATTTTAGCCAGGGACAATGGACCGGGAATGTAGTAATAACAAATTCATATCAAAATGATCAGATAACAGTCACTCGTTCCGGTGGATCAGAAAGTGGCACATCGTTGGTGTTTGATGTTATCTCTAGTTCTGTTGATCATTTTGTCGTTAATACAATAAGCTCGCCTCAGCAAGCAGGAGCACAATTCAGTATTACCATTACTGCTAAAGATGCACAAAATAATACAGTTACAGATTTCAATGGCACTGCGGTACTTAGCGATCAGACAGGAACAATAACACCCACAGTGACAGGTAATTTTAACAGCGGAGTATGGACGAGTAATATTACCATTACGAAAAGTCGTTCAAATAATACTATTACGGTAACAAGCAGTGGCAAGGCAGGAACTTCGAATGAATTTAATGTAATCCATACGGATTTGGACCATTTTGCATTTTCAACGATTAATAGTCCGCAAATTGCCGGTTCTGCATTTTTAATCGGAATAACTGCTCAAGATAGGTATGATAATGTTGTAACATCCTTTAATAGTTACGTAAGCTTAAGCGAACAGACTGGCACAATATCGCCCAGTACGACCAATAATTTTTCAAATGGGCAATTGTCTCAAACAGTGATAATCACAAAGGCTCAAAGTGATCTAAGAATTTCGGCTGCAAGTTCAGCGAAAAGCGGCCAATCCAATATTTTTAATGTTGTTGCCGGTTCATTACAAAGTTTTGATATTTCTTCGATTAGTACGCAGGCGACAGGCGAACCTTTCTCAATTTCCTTAACAGCAAGAGACGCCTATTCTAACGTCGCAAAGGCGTTCACGGGAACAGTTGATGTCTTGGATTTGACAGGGACGGTAACTCCTGATATCAGTGATAATTTTTCGGAAGGAAAATGGACAGGTAATGTCATGATCACTCAGAAAATGACAAACAACAGAATAACTGTTACAAGAACAGGTGGTTCTCAACTGGGACAATCGAACTTCTTCAATGTCATTTCCAGTGATGTTGATCATTTTGTGATCAACAATATTTCAAGTCCTAAAACCGCAGGAGATACGTTTTCGATTACAATCACTGCCGAAGATGGTGATAACAATATCGTTGATAGTTTTAATGGTACAGCAACATTAAGTGACTTTACGAACACGATTTCACCATCGACTACCGGAAATTTTTCAAGTGGTGTCTGGACTGGCAACGTTTCAATTTTACAAAGTTTTGAAGATAATATAATTACAGTAACCAGCAGTGGAAAAGCAGGAAATTCCAATTCGTTCGCTGTTATTCATAATGATTTAGATCATTTTTCATTCGCTTCAATTACCAGTCCGCAAACCGCTGGAGAGAATTTTAGCATTTCTGTCACTGCTCAAGATCAATACAACAATACGGTCAAAAATTTTGTTAGTACTGTTCAATTAACAGACAACACGACGACAATTTCACCGACAGTAAGTGGTAATTTTACAAATGGTTCATGGTCTGGCACAGTCAGAATTACAAAGAGTCAAAACGACGTGAAAATAACGGCAACCGGATCTCAAAAGACAGGTAGTTCAAATAGTTTTAATATCAGAGCAAATTCACTGGAGCGTTTCCGAATTGCAACTATTAACACCCAGGCAGCAGGCGAACCATTTCCGTTATCAGTAACTGCACTTGATCTATATAATAATGTAGCAACATCATTTTCCGGTGTCATTAATATTTCGGATTTAACCGGAACGATTTCGCCGACGACCAGCGAAAATTTTTCATCCGGGCTGTGGACTGGTAATCTTTCGGTGACTTCGGTTCGGGAAGATAACAGAATTACCGTTATTGATCCGGCTTCTTCAAAAAACGGAGAATCCAATTTGTTTGATGTGATTTCCAGTGATGTAGATCATTTTATCATCAGTAATATTACAAGCCCTAAAACCGCCGGCGTCCCTTTTCAAATAACAATAACCGCGCAGGATCGAGATAATAACACTGCCACAAATTTTACCGGCACTGTATCAATCACGGATATCACTGCGACTCTGGAACCGACATCGACGCCCAATTTTACAGCCGGTGTCTGGACAGGGAATGTTAAAATCACAAAGGCTAAAGTGAATGACAAAATCACCGCTACTGCTCTGGGCAAAGCCGGTGTTTCCAACGAATTCACTGTTATTCATGGATTTTTAGATCGATTTGTTATCGAATCGATTCCCAGTCCTCAAGTGGCCGGAAATCCGTTTCTGTTAAAAATTACAGCCAAAGATTCAATGGATAATACAGTCAATAATTTTGCAAGTTATGTGAATCTTTCAGATAATACAAATACAATTTCACCTTTGGTGTCGGGGAACTTTACGACGGGACAATGGTCGGGAAATATTCAGATTACAAAGAGCCACCCTAATGTTATTATAACTGCGTCACGGTTTAATAGTACAGGTGTTTCAAATAGTTTTTGGGTAAAGCCGAATTCTGTGGACTATTTGAAAATTACCGATGCCGCAGGAGGAAATGGCCAGGAAATTGGTAGTCGGACGCTGTCATTAGATGAAACATTGAAATTATATGCATCGGGATTTGATAACTATAATAATTATGTTCGTGATGTCACTGCCAATTGGGGCGTTACCGGAGAATTAGACGCTCCTTCTCCGCTTATTGGTGAATGGACAGAATTTGACCCGCAAAGCCCGGGAACAAGCGGGAAAATTTATGCTGATAGCCTGACGTTGCAGGCAGATACTACCGGGACAATTACTGTCGGTTCAATTTCATTTGTAAAAATTAGAACTGCACCAGGTGGACAGGGTGTAGAATTAGCTGACACAACAATCACGGCTGACGATGAAATTACGCTTTATTGTGCGGGCTATGATGCAGGATCAAATTATATCGGAGATGTGTTTGTCCGATGGGAATCGACTGGCAGTTTAGAACCCGTGGTCGATGATAGCAGTGCCTGGATTCGTTATAATCCGACATTAGCCCCAACAACAGGAACAATCAGAGTTATTCACCCTGTCGCAACTGACGATGAAACCGGGACAATTAACGTAGTTCCGGGAGCTCCGTTTACCGACATTACTTTAACACCCGATCCACCAGTGTTACCAGCGGACGGATTGAGCGTGTCTGTTATTCGATCCAATATAATTCTGGATGCAGATTCAAACGCAGTTGCCAAAAATTCATTATTTACTGTTGCAACTGATCTTGGTACAATCACAAGCCCGGATATTAGTTCAAGATATCCAGGACGGCAGGTCGCGGCAGATGATTCCGGGAAAATATCGTTTGTGTTGCAGGCGCCATTAACTGGTGGGATGGCAAAAATTTCGGTGAGTTGCCCGGTGGGGAGCGCAACGGGATATACGAATGTCATCATTTCCAGCTTAAATATCTTATCCGTAAATAGTACTAAAATGACAGTCTCTCAGGGGCAAAAAGCTGTACCGGTAACAATGACCGTTGAGAATATCGGGACAAGCACGGTCACGGATCTGGATGCAGAATTGACATTCACAGGCCCGGCTCCGTTATTCGAGAACAGAAAAGATGATTTTCCGGTTGTCGTGCGAATTGATACATTTACAAATTTTCCCGGAGGAGCCACAAGAACGTTGCTGTTTAATGTTGATGTGAGCATTTCTGCTCATCTGGATTCAGTGACCATAGATGGGATTATTACCGGGATGATGCAAGGATCGGTTGTCAGAGGACAGGAGGCAGTTGTTAATGATTCGTGGCTCGTTCAGTCTCCGGCGAATGTACAGATACAAAGTGTATCGTCTCTGTTGGATACTGTTTCCCAGGGACAGGAAAATGTTATTGTGTCGATGGATGTGATGAATACGGGGCAGGCAACAGCCAGAGTTGTAAAAGATACATTGAGTTTAATACTTCTGCCGCAGTTACAAAACGTCACGTCCGAATATACCATTATTTCCTGGCCTCAGAATCCGGAATTTATTCAGGGAGATTCTGTAAAGACATTTAATTTTTACGTACATGTTTTTCCTCAAGCAACCCTCGGTAATGTAAATATTGACGGCAGAGTTACCGTGGCAGATGTTAATACAGACTCCCTTATAAGTGATACTAGCGCGGACGATTCGACACATACCTGGTTTATTAAGGAAGCTCCATTGGTTGGTATTCAATCATTTCGGCCTTCACAAGGCCAGGTTTCGCAAAATCAACAAGTGCCATGGACAATCAATATGAAAGTTGTAAATAATGGTGGCACCGCTGTTCGATTGGATAGTATAAGAAGCAAATTTGTGCTAAGAGGCCGTGATCTTACGAGTGAGTATGAAATCGTTTATGATTCTGTTTTTATTGCCAGAGGAAATGATCGGTTGTTGGCGCGGTCTGAAGATTCGCTAAAAATTACCATCCTGAAAACAGGATCAACCTTAGGTGATATAACCGTTAACGGATATATTTACTTAACAGATATTGGCACAGGAAAACCAATCGTGGATGAAACAAGTACTGGAATTACAGTATTGAAACCTGCACAATTAGTCATAAATAATATAATTCCTTCTGCTAAAAAAGGTGTAACAAGAAACCAGGGTCAAGACTGGACTGTCAAGGTTGTTCTTGAAAATAAAGGCGAATCAGATATTGAAATTAAAACGAATAAAGATAGTACCTATATTTCATTTAGCACAGGAAGTGACTTTACAATAATCCAGCCCGATTCATTGGAATCTGGCGGATTACGATTAGCCTCTAATTCGATAGATACATTGACCTTTATTGTTGATGGCACTGGCTGGAATACCGGAGTTTCTTTTATTGACGCCATTGTAACAGGGATCGAACAAACCACTGATCTTGCCGTACAAGCGACGAAAATTCATCAGGCAAGTGTGGTTGTTGAAGAACCGGCAAATATCCGCATCCTATCTGTTGATATTAGCGATGCGAAAAATGGTAACTTTGTAAATACAAATCAACAGATATCAATAAATGTTACTGTGCAGAACACGGGCCAGGATTCTGTTAAAATAGTATATATTGGATTACAGTCGGATGGAGCAACGTTACCGGAAAAGCTGACTAAAAATAATAAGAAGATGGTGAAGGGGGACGGAAACACGCAAGGTCTTCAATATATTTTCAATACAGCAGGAACTCCAAATCCGGGTGAAACATTTTATGCAACAATTGATAGCGCTGTTTCAGAAAATACGATGGAACCGGCAGGGGTTATCTATTCGAGTGCTGTGGATTCTGTAGAAACACTTAAAATTCAAACTCCGGCTCAATTAGAAATTTCGGATATTATTTTACCGGAAGGTATTCGGGCAGGACAAGTAGAACCGTGGAATATGAAAGTAGTCCTTACTAATAATGGTCAGGCCGATCTGGAGGTTGACATCCTGAATTCGCCAAAACCATATATTGAGGTTGCCGGTGTCAAGCAGACAGATTACAGCATATTGTTACCGGATTCGTTGGCAAATGGGGGCATTATATTGGGTGGCGGCATGACGGATACGTTAATTTATCGGGTGATGGCAACCGGTAATAATAGTGGAACTGCTCGTGTGTATGCAAGCGCCACCGGATTTGATCGAAACAGCCAAAACCAACAAACATCTGAATTTAACAAGCAATTGGTAATTAGTACATCTGCGACAATTAAATTGCTCTCAACTCAAATTATTAGTTTAAATTATGACCCGGAAAGTTTGGGCAGAGGGCTTGTTAACAGAGGTCAATCGTTTCAGGTGAGAGCTGTACTTGAAAATAAAGGGCGGGTGCAAATTGATTCAATCCGAATTCGTTTAACATCCAATGGAAATTCAGAAATTTTACAAGATGAAATTTTTATTGAATCTATTGCTTATGGGCAGAACAAAAGTGTCGCGTTCAATATTAATGCTGACGATACAGAATATGATACTTATGTGATCGAAACATTCACAGCGGAGATAGTTTACGCAATTGAGCATGATAACGGGAGGCCAGTTTCTATTGACAATGCAAATTCAACTGCGATTGTAAAAATTCAGGAACCAGCGAAACTCTATATTCAGGCAGGAACCGGAACCGGGGATGTTATTTTTACAACGAATCAGAATTTTGTGTTGATGACTCAGGTTTTAAATATCGGTGATGCAGAAACTTATGATAACGGAGCGTTGGAATTAACCATTCCTGATAATTATACATTACAACCTGCTCCAGACTCTACATTTGATTCAACGAATCAGGTTAATTTTGAAACCAGTGATATTTTAAAATGGAGCGTTAAGAGTCCTGCAAGTCCATCAGAAAATGATACTTTTTTCGTGCGCCTGCTTTCGCCATTAAAGGACATGAATACACAGCAGTCTGCAATGGTGTTTCGTAGTATTGATACACTTGTGGTTCAAACATCATCAACTGAGTTAATTAGCACGACAATGATTTCCGAACCAGAAGGGGCAACAGATGATACACTCTCAACCGAACAGGCATTTAAAATCTGTTCGACGATTCAATATTCACAAAATTTGAGAAATGTTACTGCGACTTTGATTTTGCCATCAGAATATCAAATTTTGGCTGGGTCGGATACAACCCAGGTTGTGGAAAATTATGTGCCAATTTACTGGAACGTCCAGTCCCCGGCGAACAGAGATGGTGATATGAAATCAGCGATTATACATATCATTGCAAACGAAGTAGGGAATCCGCAAACGAAAACATATAGTGATACGCTCAACTTAATTACGGTTAGTCGTGCACAACTTGAATTGAACGCATTGATCAATGGTTTGAAAGACGTGGATTTATCTGCCGGGCAGCCATTTACGATTTCAGCAACCGTTAATAATGTCGGCGATGCGGATGTTATTGGTGAAGCGATGTTGAAATTAAACTTTGGCAATACTAACTGCGAGTTAAATACGCAGGATACAATAGAAGCGTTGATAAAACCATTTGAGAGCGGAGTGCCGGTGACGTGGAACGCTTTTGCGCCGCTAAATCCAACGCCGGCTGGAAAGATTACTGTTACAATTCATAAAGTTCCGAATGATGAGAATACAAATCAACGGGCGTATTTTCCGATTGGTGCAAATATTTCAGAGATCGCTGTTGAGACTCGTGAAGGAGGAACGATTACCAATGATCTGTCCATTGTGGCGCCAGAGGGAGCGCTGGATTCCGTTGTTTCCACGTACCAGGAAATAACAATGGAGGCAGAAATAACTGCTCTGGGTGTAAAAAATATTCAATCGAAATTGTTATTACCCCCTAATTTTAGTTTTGCTCCGAATGTAAGACAAACACAAAATGTCGAGGCGGGACAGGGCAAAATCGTATCATGGAAAATCATTGCCGCAGCCGAAGCAGTAAATTCAACACAGGTCAAAGTATTAACAACTGGTTATGACGTGAATAGTAATGATTATATTTCAAGCGATACATCGCTGGTATCGATGAAAGTTGTGAACAGAGCAGATGTACGCGTTGCCGCTCGTGTTTTCTATCCACCACAGGCAACAGATCGTATTGTGTCCACTGGGCAGGAATTTAGAATTGCCGCATACCTTGAAAAGACCGGAGACGCTGAAATTATCGGCAATTATCGCCTGGAAATTGAACTCCCATCTGGTTATAGTACAGGGGATAGTTTAAGCAAAACAACGTTGGTATACGAGCCAATCCAATGGACAATTAAAGCGCCGAATTTTCCACGGGCTGCCGATCAAATCAGAATCCGCATTGCTGAAAACGGCGAACCGATTGATGAAAACACTTCTACCGCGGCGTATTTTAATGCAACGTCGAGAATAGCAACTATTGTTATCATAACGATCGAAAAAAATGTGACTGTTAGTAAACTGGAGAATAGAACGCCTAATGTTGTCGCAAAAAACGATAAAAATGTATCGATGTTGGGACTGGAGTTGGTAAACACCGAAATGGATACTGTGACTAATGAAGTCATTCTAAAGGGGCTTCGATTCAAATTGCAGGATAAAGACGGAAATCTGGTTACGAATCCGGCGAAGGCTATTTCCAGGATCGCTGTGGTAAAATATGATGATTATGATCTCGTTTATGGCTCTGTTTCTGAATTTGGCTCCGGCTCGACGATGTTTGTTCATTTCGCCCAACCAGATACAATCTGGCCTGTAAAGCCGAACAAGATTGACGTCCTGGTGGATATTGCTCCAGACGTTGAGGTGAAGCATTTTAAGGTTGTGGTTGATTCTTCATCGAGTTTTGATATTGAGGAAGCGCATTCTACAAAAATACCGATTATTAAAAATTCAGACGGAAATCAGGGAATTGCTTTTCACGTAGAATCTGACTTTGTAATCATTTTAGCTGATAATTTGAAAGATTCATTCGGTAATTATCCAAACCCATTTGGTAGTTCAGAGCGATTAACGACAAAGCTCACATATTATTTAAACGAGAATACAGATGTCGAAATTAAAATTTTCACTTTACTCGGCGAACTGGTTTGGTCAAGAGATTTTAAAGCAACAGAACCACAAGGTCAGCAAGGAATGCATGATGGCGAAATCGTATGGGACGCCCGAAATGACAAAGGAAATATTGTGCTTAACGGCGTTTATGTGGCTTATATCAGAACTGGCTACGGTGAGGAGACCACACATAAAATTGGTGTTTTAAAATAGATATGCATTGAATTTCTAAAAAAAACAAAAGACTCGGAATTATAATTCTGAGTCTTTTTTGTTTGAATTCTAAAAAAAAATGATTAAATTAAAAAGATCATGTTTTAGTTCGATTGCAAATAAATGTATAGCAATTGAATGTTCCGGCATAAGGCTAATTTGCAGCGACTTTGTAAAAAAAACTAACTGATTGATATTTAGTGTATTTATATTTACAAAAAACATATAACCAGGGTAAAATTAATTTATGTTCACGTTCTTAAATTCGTCTATTTTACTTGGATTGTTAGCAGCAACGATACCAATTATTATTCATCTGATTACTCGACAGAAGGTGAAGAAAGTATTTTTTAGCAGTCTTTATTTTTTAAGGGAGCTTCGTACTCAAAAAATCCGTCGTATTAAAATCCGACAAATATTACTTTTAATTATAAGAACATTAATTATTCTGCTTCTAATTCTGGCTTTTGCCCGTCCGACTTTAAAATCAAATTTAGCACAGGCAATCCAATCTCAGGCAAAGACATCTGCTGTCATTGTATTGGATAATAGTATGAGCATGGCACGAGAAATTGAGGGACGAAAGATGTTCGACCTGGCAAAAGACAAACTGAACGAATTAACCGAGCTGTTTAACACCGGTGACGAGCTATTTGCTGTTACGACTGCTCCGGGTACACCGCGGGTTTATAGCGGCGCTAAGTATGATATTGATCGTGTCGTTAAATTAATCTCACAAACGAAGATTGAATTCGGGCATACAGATATTGTATCAGCAATATTTGAATCTAAATCTATTTTACAAAAGCGGCAAAATATAAATAAAGAAATATATCTCATATCTGATCTTCAGGAAAATGCATTTGAAGGTGTGGAGGAGTTTGTGACACCCATCCTGGCAGAAGAAAATATTAAATTATACGTAATACCGATGAACGACGAAAATATCGATAATCTCGGAGTCGTTGATATTAAAACAGCAAATCAGATCATTGAGAAAGGAAAAGTCGTCGAGTTAAAGGTGACGATTACAAATTTTGGAGCTTTAGAGGTGAGGGATAAATTGATACAGTTGTTCGTTGAGGGTAAACGATCTGCCCAGGCGACTGTTTCCCTTAAACCGAAAGAGAGCCAAACGATAGCATTTAAAATCATCCCCGATCAAACTGGATTATTAACAGGTTCGGTATTGTTGGAAGACGATGGTTTGATATTGGATAACCGACGATATTTTACATTTTATGTGCCGGATAATATCAAAGTTCTTGTTGTTGGTAATAAAGAAGAAGATATTCGATTTCTGAATATCGCGGCCGGCATATCTCCGAATTTTGAGGTGACACATAAAATCCAGGAACAGATTTATTACAATGATCTGGAAAATTACGATGTCCTTTTGTTCTCGAATATTCCATATTTGCAGCAGACAGAAATGGCGCGACTTGGAAATTTTATTGAACAGGGCGGAGGGTTGATTATTTTCCTGGGAAATAATGTAGATTTGAAGTCGTATAATATAACATTAAATCAGAAGTATGATTTACCAGATTATGCGGAAACTGTTGGAACACTTTCAAGAAAATCATCATATTTGACTTTGGGAAAAATAGATTTCAGCCATCCGATTTTCCGCGGGATGTTCGATAAAAATCCTGAGCAACTGGATTCCCCCAGGTTTTTCTTTGCTGTAAAATCCAATATTAACCCAAAGAATGAAAGCATTATTGAATTTAGTAACAGTAATCCGTTTCTTACCGAAACTACGGTAGGAAAAGGCAAGGTATTAAACTTTTTTACAGCAATTGATCCCGATTGGACAGATTTATATACAAAGGGTATTTTTGTCCCATTAATTAATCGGAGTATTGTTTATTTAGCCGGAGTGTCCGATAAAACACAGCGAGAGTTATTAACGCACCTTGAAATTAAAAGCACGATAAAGTCTGATGATGAATTTGTGAATTTTGAAATCCAAAAACCGGATGGTTCTTTTGAAAGAGTGCGGCCGACCATCGGAAATGGTGTTTATCAAATAAATTACAAAAATACGAACCAACTCGGAATTTATACATTATATTCAAAAAAAAATAAAATCGATCAATGGGCTGTCAATTTTTGGCCAGGGGAATCAAATATAAGCATGATTTCTGGAAAAAAGTTTCGCGAAATTGTGGGGACTGAAAATGTTACTTATGTCGACAGGACAGATAGCATAATAAATTCAGTCCTTACGTCGCGCTTTGGTCGCGAACTCTGGAAATTTTTTATTTTAGCAGCTTTAATTTTATTAATAATTGAGATGCTTATTGCAAGAGAGTCCAAAAGTGTGCCTACTTCATAGCATCACTTTGAGAAGGGAGTAATATCAAAATTAATGCATATTGTTCAACAGAAAAGACGTGAAAATGCAATCCTGGTGGGAGTAGCTCACAAAAATCAAACCTGTGAACAGGTTGAAGAATATTTAGAAGAATTGGAGTTGCTGGCAGATACTGCCGGCGCAAATGTTTTATCGAGAGAAATACAGGAACGAAAGGAAATTGATCCGGCTTTTTTCGTTGGTAAAGGAAAAGCTGATATGTTGGGGAAGATAGCAAAAGACATCGGAGCCACATTAATTATTTTTGACGATGAATTATCTCCGGCACAGACACGAAATTTGGAAAATCGGTGTGAGGAAAAAATTATCGATCGCAATGCGCTAATTCTTGATATTTTCGCGAGTCGGGCAAAAACACGTGAAGCGAAAACACAAGTGGAATTGGCGCAACTTCAGTATATGTTACCGCGTTTAACTCGAATGTGGACCCACCTTTCTCGGCAAGCTGGTGGCGCTGGAATTGGTTTGCGCGGACCTGGTGAAAAACAATTGGAAGTCGACCGAAGGTTGATTCAAAAACGAATTGCTCATCTCAAAGATGAACTTGATAAAATTGAACGCCAACGGGATATTCGCAGAAGGCAACGCGAGGATACTTTTAAAGTCGCTTTAATGGGATATACGAATGTTGGTAAATCGACGTTAATGAATGCGATGACGCAATCGGATGTGTTTGTCGAAAACCGCTTATTTGCTACGCTTGATTCAACAGTAAGAAGAATGAAAGTGTCCAACGGAACTGATATTTTATTAATTGATACCGTCGGGTTTATTCGAAAATTGCCGCATCATCTTGTTGCATCGTTTAAAAGTACACTTGAAGAAACTCAGGAAGCAGATTTATTATTGCATGTCATAGATATTAGTTCTACAAATTTTCGGGAACAAGTGCATACTGTACAAAATGTAATGAAAGATTTGAATATTGATCGTAAACCGATTTTAAATGTATTCAATAAGGTTGATAGAGTTAATGATCGCGATTTGATTACGCTGGTTAAAGATGAATATGCTCCGGCTGTAACTGTTTCCGCTAACAGGGGAATTTTTTTGGATAAATTACAACACGAAATCGTAAAATTTGCCACAGAAAATTTTATCGAATTGACAATAAAATTGAGTATTCAGCGCCAGAAGGAAATAGCGAACTTGCATTCCATGGCAAATATTTTGGATAAAAAATATGACGATGGATTTGTCAATTTAAGGGTGAGGATAAATAAATCCCGATTATCCCAAATCCAAAGTATGATTGAGTAACATGCCATAAAACTTTCGCCATTTATGAGGCACATAATTTTTTAAATAAATATTTCATAACCTGGTAAATAGTAAAATGCCTTTTAAAATTCTCATTGTTGATGATGAACAAAATATTCGATCATCGCTTTCCGGGCTGCTTCAAGATCAGGGCTATCAACCTGTTTCTTGCGGAAGCGGGGAACAAGCGCTGGACTTGATTAAGAATGATTCCGTTGATCTGGTTTTTCTGGATGTTCGGCTTCCTGGATTGGATGGACTGCAGGTATTGGAGAGATTAAAACAGGCAGTGTCTGATATTACTGTAATTATGATTTCCGGCAACGCTGACTTAAGTATCGCTGTTCGGGCAACCAAATTGGGCGCATATAATTTTTTAGAGAAACCGCTAAATCCGGAAAAGGTTTTGCTTGAACTTAACAATATTGTTGAAAACAAAAAAATGAGGAGTGAAGTCGTTACCCTTAAAAAGCTTCTTGATCAGCAATATAAGTTGATTGGAGATTCCGAGATCATGCGGAAGTTAAAACGGGATATTAAAATAGCTGCTCCATCTGACGGACGAATTTTAATTTACGGGGAAAACGGGACAGGAAAAGAACTTGTGGCTCGCGAAATTCATGAACGAAGCGATCGTAAAGAAAAGCCTTTTGTAAAAGTCAATTGTGCAGCGATTCCCAGGGAACTTATTGAAAGCGAGTTATTCGGATATGAGCGAGGTGCGTTTACCGGAGCCAATAAACGTAAAATTGGCATGATAGAAGAAGCAAACGACGGCACACTATTTTTAGATGAAATTGCAGATATGTCGCTGGAAACACAGGCCAAATTATTACGAGTACTCCAGGAAAATGAATTTCGAAGGGTTGGTGGTACAACTCCGATTAAATTTAATGTAAGGATCATTTCCGCGACAAATAAAAATCTCTTAAAAGAAATCGAAAAAGGTACTTTTCGAGAAGATCTCTATTTCAGAATTAATGTAATCCCCGTTGAAGTAGCACCGTTACGTAATCGCCGCGAAGACATTCCACTGTTAGCACGTCATTTTATAAGATCATATTCGATGCAAAATAATAAAAAGCCAAAAGTAATTTCTAAAACGGCTTTCCCATTATTAGCAGAATATTATTGGCCTGGAAATGTCCGTGAATTAAAAAATCTGATTGAGCGACTGGTGATTATGACGGAAAGTGATGAAATTAATTACGAGGCTGTTCTCTCCTCTTTGCCAAATGCATCAACTGCTATTACAACTCTGGAAAAGTTTGCTACAACAGAAAACCTGACGCTTAAAAGTCGAATTGAAAATTTTGAAAAACAATTATTGTTACAGGAATTTGAGAAAGCTGACGGCAATGTTTCCAGAATGGCAGTAAAGCTTAAAACAGACCGACCAAATCTACACCGAAAATTAAAAAAATATCATATTAAATGAGCGGAGGGAAACGATATAATGAAAAAAATGATTGTTGTTGTGGTAGTAGTTTTGTTATTCATCGGATCTGGCCGCGGGCAAGAAGAAATTGTCCGAATACCTCAAACAAATCAAAACTATCAAATAGATGACTGGGTGAGTTACTCCATGACACGGTGGATGTATTCCCTGGCAAAAGGCTATGATTATATTTATTTTGGTACCAGTGGTGGAATTGCACGTTTAAATCATTATACGAAAAAGTGGGATTTTCCATGGACCATTAGTAACGGACTGGCAGATAATGAAGTGCTTGTGGTTGGATTCGATTTTGATACAGGTTATCTATGGTGTACAACTCCTTACAGTGTGAGCTGCTATTTTACAACATTTCGTCGCTGGGAAAATTATTATTTTGATGATATGGGTTTATCTCAGGATCAAAAAATTGTTTCCATCGGCTTTGACGATGACTACGTTTGGCTCGAAAATATTAACGGACGCTTACTGCGAGGCAATAAACAAGGTGGGGGTAGATTTAGTTATGATAACTCCCGTACCGGTAGCAACAATAATATTCGATGGTTTGGTTTCCGAGGACAGAAAAGTGGTGAACTCCCTCGATTTTTTATGGGCGATGGCTATTTCTTTGAACCAGAGGGATATATCACTGATATCAACCTGAATGAATATGATATCGCTGCCTGGATTTTAGATGAACGTGAAAACTACTGGCTTGCAACTTTTGGATTGGGAGCCGGTCAAGCTGAAGCTCGAATTGACCAACTGGAACTTTTGACTTATGGTCTTTTCCTGAATAATGTATCTGCAATGGATTATGATAAAGAAAATGAGATTATGTGGACAGGAGGCATGGGGGAATATGAAAAGGAGAGCGGGATTACGAAATGGAAAGCTGATAGAAATCAATGGAATTATTATCGATCTGAATATATTACCGTACTTCAGAGTGACCAGGTAACATCAATCGCTGTGGATGAATATCCCTTCGTCTGGTTTGGAACAGATGCCGGTTTGGCCCTTTATAATCAAAACAGAGATGAATGGAAATTTTATACAATCTTCGAGCGATTGACAGACAACTTTGTTTATGATATTGCGCTTGATGAAAACAATGTTTGGATAGCGACCGCAAGTGGCGTCACTCGAATTACCAAGCAGAATTTAAAAAGTGATAGTCTTACTATTGAACGCATTAAACCAAAAGCACTTAACCAGGTAGAAGTGTATGATGTGGAAATTATGGAAAATCTTCTATGGATGGGAACGCAATTTGGCGTGTATGTGTACGATATTGATAAAAACGATGGCGGTTTTCAGGCAGAAGTTAGCGGGCCACGAAATCAACGAGTCTATGCGGTATCTGCCTATGAAAATGAAATATGGTTTGGGCTTGAGCGAGGAATCGAGGTATATGATATGAATGCGGAAAAATGGTTAGGAGGTCCGCAAAAACGTTTCAATGAACCCGAAACCGTTGCCTTTCTAAAAGCGGATAAAAAGGCTGTGTGGGCAGCGACAGAAGAACATGGCGTCCTGAAATACGACCGTGAACGTGAGCGCTGGGTGCATTTTACAATCGAAGATGGTCTTCCCAGTAACACAGTCAATGCAATCGTTGTTGATGGTGACTATGTCTGGTTCGGCACGCCCGAGGGTATCACAAAATTTTTCTGGAATGCGCCGTATCGCATCGATTGAATCTGAAATTTAAAACCCGTAATGAATCGTGAATACGTATTGCGGGTTTTTTGTGAAAATATTATTTAACTAAAACCATTTTTTGGGTAATCATTTGTTCTTGAAAAGCAAGACGGCAGAGATACACACCGGAACTAACGCGTTGACCATAGCTGTCCAATCCATTCCATGTAACGGAATAACTCCCAACGGTTTTGTATTTATTTTCAATCGTGAGAATTTCCCGACCATGAATAGAAATAATTTTTAAAGAGATAAATCCTGGTTTCGAAATAAAATATCTCAACGTAGTTGAAAGATTAAACGGATTAGGATAATTTTGATGTAACATGAATTTGGACGGTAATTTAGTGTCAGTAATGTTTACGGAAATGAGTTTGATTATATTCTTATCAATCCAATCGAAACGGTCTGTCGCCCATTGTTTCATATACTGAATTTCAGTTTCATAACTATGGGTTTTAGCAGTTTCCGGCCAACGTTCAAAATTTCTGACCAATGCGTCTGAAAGTGTATCCGTGTATGTATCAATTAATGAATGTATATGGCTGACATTAAAAATATTCTCCTTCAGTTCATTCCAGCGATTATATATTTTATTGGAAATTTCTGGCGAATTGACCAGTTTGTTCCACCAAAAAGGCACTTGAAAAGTATCATCCGGATATTCTTCATTATAATTTAATTGCCAACCGTCAGTACGGTACATATCCCACGACCACCACGTTTTACCAAAACTCAAATTAAAATCCCATATTGGCCCCAACGTAAGTTTCCCTCCTTTATAGTCGCGGTCTTTATACATATATGTACTAATGCGATATGCGTCTACATTCTTGCAAAATTCATTTATTAAAAAATGATCTACCAGTGCATCCGTGTCAAGATATTTTTCAATCGCTGGAAGATGGTTTAAATTCACATCGTCACTGCATACCAGGGATTCGAATTCATTGATGTGATTTTGAATATATCTTGCTTGTTCTATTAAGAGATCATCGGCTTTTGGATAATGATATTGATATACCGTTCCTAGTTTGGAGTGCCAGTATCCAATATTTTCACCTGAAAATTTATCGATTTTGATAATATAGCCACCAGTTAATGCACTTCCAGAGATGTCAGTCTCGGTCATTTTATCGATATCAACACGGTTTTTATCTCGTTTAATTTTCTCCATTAAAACGTATATTCCGCGATAATTTCCATTTAACACAAGCTCGCAAAAGCGAGTTCGGGGAGCGTAACGTCCGATTTGATTGGACAATTTAAACGCCAGTACATTGCGCATTTGGGATTGATCGTCATACGGGCCGTGGAAAACCCAATCATTTTCCCGTGGCAATCCTAATAAAGACACATTTTTATCACTTCCTTCACTATCTTTGGTCTCAAAGCGATATTGTTGTTTGGGAAAATGCAAACTGGAACTGCCGCGCAATTCAATCGTAATGGGACCATCATAGTCATTGAAAGAATCTGTTATACGATTTCGGTATCCGGTTCCGTTAAAAATGATTCCCATGTGTGCGGCAATTCTCGGAGCGTCAGGTATTTCTTTTCCAGCGGTATCAATAATGATTATAGGAAGATTAGAAGAACTAAATTCCATAGAATCGGAGATACGGATAAATGATGGACTATCCGCGAAGAGCACTGAACAAAGAATAACAGCAATAGTAATAGATAAGGAAAATTCCTTCATTCGCAAACCATTCAATTTGAAAAATCGATTTAGAAAAAATCCAATTGAAGTATTCAAAATAGAACCACCTGAACCGATGAGCTGTGATGAAAATATGTTTTATTACCGGTTGCGTTCTTCTAACTCTGAAAAAGATTTTAGCAAATCTTTCTATTAAATTCGGGAGAGCGACCGATCTGCCAGCATTTTTATATTCGTCTGGCAGGTGGGGCAATTTAAGCCGGAACGTGTGTATTTAAGTTAACGTGAGTTAGTACTAAGCAATCTAAAACAATTTTAGCCACGTATTGACATTTATAAGCACAGATTCCGTTTGATTTCCGGCAAAAACCGAGATCGATCTATGGGGATCAGTGGCAAATAAATATTTTGTCGTGTTATTCATGGAAAATAACTAGCTAATTAATTTCTTACATCGGACTCTTAGGTATATTAACTTTTCATCATCGAATTTGAATAAATCATAAAATTCGAGCGCTTTTAAATGAGCAGATCCTTTTTCCATCCAAGAATCTGCAGATCGATTTTCTCCGGATCCGCTGTTCCTAGATGATGTCTGGTATCTGCCAAAAATACATGCTTTGGCAACGGATTCAACGGACGATCTTCTTTGAAAAAGAGTCGTCGTTTTGCCTGCAGAATTCGCACTCCCACAGAATCCACAGCGACCGGATCGGTTCCGACAATCAGGCCTTTATATGCCCAGATATATTGTGGATTGAAATGATGAGGACCAGAACCATGAAATAGCGGTGTAAACATGACCAGCACATTCAATCGCGTTTTACCTTTAACATTCGGCAAAAACCATAACTTTGCCAGATCAGCGCAAGTATCCGGATGATAGGAAGGTGGATTATTTGTAAACATAATGTAATTTTTAAGTAGCGTACCAACACCAGACCAGTAGTGTGTGCGCATTGGGCGGGCATTTATCAATGCCGTTGCATTTTTGAAAATGGGATCATGTAAGACGCCGCGGTCACGAATTCCAATCGCATCTTCGGAGACGCCGGCATCCATCACTCTTTTTTTGAGCGCATTTTCCACAGCGGATGTTGTTGGTAAATATCTCCAAACATTGGTTTTAATGCCAACAGTATCTGTCGGTTGAATGATTTTTTTCCAGGCTTCTACAGGGTCAGAGACATCCAGCAGTGCAGTGATAGCATCATCAAGCATTTTCTGAACAATATCTGGATTCGGTTTGTTTAGATCATCAATTGCGTTTTCGTTCCTGATCAGGATTACCCGAGTTTTTTTCTCAACAGCGCCAAAAATTCTGTCGCCAAGGGTTAAATATAAAAGGCTTGCGGTTGTGGCTGCTGCAGAATTTTTTAAAAAATCACGCCGGTTCTTAAGCTGTTCTTTCATAGAGAAACCTCTTTAAAAATTATGATGCTTTTCAATATTTTTTATAACGTCATTGATATAAAATTCTACCTGTTCCTGATTCCTGGAATTAAAAACAATGAATAAAAAATTCTTTAGCTGTTGATAGCCATACCATTGATCATCCAATTGAAAGACAGGAGAAATAATCAATTCTGTGGAATAATTCGCCGTAAAATTTTTCCTGGCATCTGTCGCGATAACCGCATTCGGGTATTCTATAAGCAGGAGCAATAAACGATGTTCATCTTTCTGATATTTTGCCAATACAGTTTCTGTATTTTCATCTATTAAAAGAATATTTTCATTAGAAACGAAATGATATGAATTAAGCCATACATGATGACGAAAATAACGGATCGTTTCCCATAGGAGATTTTGTTGCGGCAGCAGCTTGATAATTTCCGGTAACTGTCCCTCCTCGGGAATCGCCGATTCAATATGACGTGCAATCCAAAACGCTGTCTCCTTTGCTGCTTCTGTTTGCGGGGTAAAAAGAATAGACACATAGTAGTGATTTTTCCAAAAAAGCAGCAGTCCCGGTGCGTATTGTGAACCTTGTCCAAATGTTGTGTCTTCGGTCTCCCGGGAATAAGAAAATACACCATACGCATTTTGTGATGTTCCCATATCAAATACATCCACAATGATTTCGGGCTGATCTGGACATGTGTAAAGTCGGGTAACCATCTCCCTCAAGCCATAAGATAAAAATAATTCTGCACCACCGTTAATGTATTCATACAAATTGTCCGGCCCATAGATTTTATCTGATCCGTCAATTGTCCACCCCTGGATGTCATTTTCATCAGGGAGGATGTGCTTGATTTTCAAATCCATAGAATTTCCTATGGTATATAGAATAAGTATAATGAATAGAAAAAAACGTGATATCATGATAGAATTTACTCCAAAACAGATGTATCATATAAAAAATGTAACACTAAAAAGATGAATTGTCAATCGAAAAATATTTTAATTAGTGTCTGAACGAAAACGTTCAATTAATTATAAAATAATTAGTTAA
>CAZCJL010000004.1:0-127374 GCA_964498785.1 uncultured Cytophagia bacterium
TTAAAGAGAATCCGAAAGCTTTGATGCACACCATCAATTATTGAATGGATACTTTAAGTTAGTTTTAAGTATATAAAATTAAGGATAAATAAGCAAGAAAAATTTTGATGTTTTTTTTGTAATCAAAGTCTGGATTTTAAAAATCGCTCTTAAGAACAAAATCATAGCGAACAAAATATTTTTTTTGATGATGTGGGATAATTTTGTATTTTGTTATGGAAACGAATGATGGCTTTATAAAATTCTAATTTGATAATTGACATATCAACAATCTTCTCCGATACATTGAAATTAGACACTGAGTCACTCGTTCGAGGCAATACATAATTCTGTAAAGAATTACCGAATTTAATCAACTCTATAGAAAATATTCAGATATCTATAGTTGTAGTATATTCAATTCATCTTTTTCACATCCCTATACATAATTCCTTTAATGTATAATTCCGAAAACTCAGCCCCGATTATTGATAAACCTAATTTATTAAACTTAACAACAATGCCTCGAATGGGTGAATGAATCATTTTAAATTTCTGTTAATTTTTTTAAAAAAGTACTTGCATGATAAATTAATTATCAATATATTACCATAGCTTTATCAGTATTATATTTAATTTCTTATATATTTTGATATATTTTATAACTGAATTTGACCATGATTAATGAAAAGCCTCTTAAAACGTTAAAGGATATCGCAGATCAGGCGAATGTTTCTCAATCCCTGGTTTCTCTCATTTTGAATGGAAAAGGCAGAGCTTCGGATCGGGTCCGTAAAAAGGTGATCACACTTCTCGAAGACGCCGGGTATCGTCCCAAATATGCACGTCACCCCTTTTATTTCATCGTTGATTTACCCGAAATTGAAGCTGCAGGAAAAACACAGAATGTGTTTGAAGAGTTAAGCGGGATGCAGCGGGTTTTTAATACCTACGATTTGGAACTGCGCATTGAGTTTTTATCAACAACAGATGGCTCAAATACAATAGATTTGATCGAGCAGCTAAAAGCCATTATCGAACGAAAACCGAGCGGCGTGTTGATTGGTACTGATTTTTCTTTTTTAAAGGACGCCTGTGTTCTGTTTCATTCAAACAAAATTCCACTTGTGCAAATCGGTTATGACACAGAAAATCCCAAATACAATGCGGTTGTCTCAGACAGCTTTACCAGTGCGTACATGGCTACGAAGTATTTAATTGATAATGGTCATCAACGGATTGCTATTTTACGCTGGCTGGCCGGACAGGCTGGGATCAACAGTAATAAAAAATTTGCGGGCTATCGAACTGCTCTATCCGATGCCGCAATTCAGTTTCAAAACGATTATGTTATTAATACAAACGCTCTGCAAGAGGATCCTGAATGGCGTCCTGCCCGTGAATTTGTTGCGGGTTTGCTTCAATTACCTGATCCACCGACTGCACTTGTTGTTGAAAACAGTTTCATCGGGATATCACTGCTATATCCGATTCCATCTGATAGTGGCAGATTGCCGGATACGCTGAAAAACTTCGAAATCGTTCAATGTGAGGACTGGGCATTACAGCCTGTTCATGACATTGTTTCCAAAAAATTATTCTATCCTGAGATGGAAACCATACTTGTCTGCATCGATTGGGAAACAATCGGCAAAACTGCGGCACAAATGATCATCGAAAAGTCGGCACGGGCATCGATTGCGCCGGAAATCGCTCGTATCAGCCCGTCGCTTTATCGTGTCAATGGAAATGTGCGGGAGCTGGTAAAATAGTTATTCATTAAAATTAAATAAATCCAATGGAGGAAAGAAAATGCAGGTTCTATTTATTGGTGGAAGCGGTAATATCAGTGCTTCAGTAAGCAGGTTGGCAGTTTCACGCGGTATTGACTTGACCCTACTAAATCGCGGCAATCGAAATACCGGAATTGATGGCGTTAAAATTATCAAGGCAGATATATCGAAACCGGCAGAAGCACAAGCTGCACTAGACGATCATAGCTGGGATGTTGTTGTGAACTGGATTGCGTTTACACCAGATGAAATCGAGCGGGATATTGAATTGTTTCGCGGGAAAACACGCCAGTATATTTTCATCAGTTCCGCGTCAGTGTATCAGAAACCAATGGCGCATCCCATTGTCACGGAATCGACGCCGCTCGCAAATCCCTACTGGGAGTATTCGCGCGATAAAATCGCGTGCGAGGAACGATTGAATCAGGTTTACCGTGACGAGCAGTTTCCGATGACAATCGTGCGGCCCTCTCTGACGTATGACGCCGTAATTCCGGTTGCAATCGGGAGCTGGGAAGATTATACCATTATTGACCGTATTAAAAATGGGAAAAAGATTATTGTTCATGGCGATGGCTCATCATTGTGGACTATAACGCATTCCGAAGATTTTGCAAAGGGATTTATCGGATTGATGGGGCGCCAGCAGGCAATCGGTCATGCTTTTCATATCACATCAGATGAAATTCTGAACTGGAACCAGATTTACGAAGCCGTTGCTGAAGCCGCAGGTGCAAACGCAAATATGGTTCATATTCCGTCGGATTTTATATGCAGAATCGCTGTAAAAGAGGAACAGGCATGGATGCGGGGAAATTTGCTCGGAGACAAAGCAGTAAGTGTGATCTTTGATAACACAAAAATCAAGAGATTTGTGCCGGATTTCGTGGCAACGATTCCATTTAAAGAAGGCATTAAGCGCACGGTCAAATGGTTTGAAGCTGAGCCATCCCGGATGAAGATTGTTCCAGAGAATAACAACTTAATGGATAAAATAATTGATAGCTATGAAAAGAAATTCGATGAATAAATTAAAGGTCGGAATCATTGGCTGTGGAGATTACGTGATCCGATGGGAATCGACGCCCATTGTAAACAGTAATCAAATTCTGATAAAAAGCTTGTTTGATCTCGATTCAGCAAAAGCCAACACATTGAAACAGAAAATTGGCGGCGAGATTGTGAATTCAGCAGAAGATATTTTCAATGATTCTGAAATAAGTATTGTTTGTATTTTTGTGCCGCCATGGGTTCGAAAAGATTTAATGATCCGGGCTGCCAATCACGGAAAACACATTATTGCAACAAAACCCCTGGCTGCCAATATTGCGGACTGTGAAGCAATAGTGAACGGGATCAATGATAAGGTGAAATCTGGCATATTCTACCGCCGAAGCGGTGATGCATTAATGGAGACATTAAAGCAGATTTTTGATAGCGGAAAAATCGGAAAGCTGGCGCTGTACAAACAGGACTGGCTGCATCATTATCCGCAGTGGAATGACTGGGCAACCGATCCTGAGAAAAATGGCGGTCCGTTTATGGATGCGATGGTCCATAACCTGAATATCGCTCGCTATTTTATGGGCCGTAAAACAACGGCAGTAACACTTTTTTCAGATAATCACAGTCAGAATTTGAAATGCAATGATACGGAATTTATGAAAATCGATTTCGAGGACAGCGGCTCGGCTCATCTTTTCATTACCTGGGCTGCTGATCTCGAGGTCTTCAGCACAAAGGGAAATGATCGCGAACATATCGACATCTGGTATATGATCACGGATCAGGGTTGGCACATAACTGTTGAGTGGAAAGATGATACGCCAATTATTAAAGCATCGCGCAACGGAGAGATTCAAACCTGGACTGTTACCAAGTCAGATGTGACTCCCTACGATGCAATGGCAGGCGCTGTTAAAACCGATGGACATCTTCGCTCAGATATTGTTAGTTTGAAGGAAGCATTTGAAGATATTTTGCTGTTGAAAGAGTCCGAAAAAAATGCGGGCATACGGATTTCAATTTCAATATAATTGACAGAAACGTGGCTCATAAAATTTAAAAGAGTTATCAGGAGGAAACAAAATGAAATATCAAACACACCTCGCCACTTTTCTCGTATTAGTTACGGCATTATTTTTCCTTCATGTTGAAGCAGGCGCACAGACAGGCAAAATTGCCGGATATGTGGTTGATGAGGAAACGGAAAATGCTTTACCCGGTGCGAACATTTACATTGAAGGAACCAGCCTTGGATCAGCGTCGGATGTTAGTGGTTTTTACCTTATCTCTAACGTGCCGCCAGGAACGTACACCATCAACGCGATGTATATTGGTTACGAGAAAAAAAGCTTTGAGCTTCAAATCTTACCCAATGAAAAAATTGAGCGTGATATAAATATGAAAGCAGATGTAGTAAAAGGACAGGAAGTTACTGTTACGGCCCAGGCTGAGGGTCAGATGCAGGCGATTAACCAGCAGTTATCAGCCAAAACAATCAAGAATATTGTCTCCAAAAAACAGATCCAGGAATTACCAGAGGCAAATGCGGCAGAAGCAGTTGGGCGCCTTCCCGGCGTTTCTTTGGAACGAAGCGGGGGTGAAGGAAATAAGGTGGTGATCAGAGGAATGGGACCAAAATATGCGCTGGTGCAAATTGACGGTGTGAATATGACTGCAACCGGTAGCGACGACCGCAGTACAGATCTTAGTATGATCTCTCCATATATGTTGGAGGGAATTGAACTGACAAAGTCGGTAATGGCAAACCAGGAAGCAACTGCCACCGGTGGAATCATCAACTTTAAGATCAGAAAAGCACCAGACAGACCATCCTTCAATGTAATTACCCAGGGTGGCTATAATAGTCTTCGGGAGACTTATAAGGATTTTAAAATTTCTGTGGGCGGCAGTAGTCGTTTTTATGCAAACTTGTTAGGAATTTATGCCCAGGTGGATTATGAAGAAAAGGATGCTGGCTCCCAGCAATTAGGATCTGTTAACTTCACCCAGGAAAATGAAACAACACCGGTCAGAACGAATAGCCTGCAGTTAATGGATATTTTCAGAGATGTTCAGCGAGTGGGCGGTGCATTGGTTCTGGATTATACATTGCCATTAACAGAAATAAAATCATCAAATTTTATCAGCCGCATTAATCGTGAAGAAACAAGATATACGAACATTTATGATTTTACACAACAGGGATTTCATATAAATTATGAAGACACTCCCAAGAACTGGCTTACGGTAATAACCAACTCTTTACAAATTGACCACCGATGGAAAAACTGGGAAATTAATTCATTGTTCAGCCATTCGTATTCAGAAAATATCATGCCTGAAAGAATACGTTCTCGTAACAGTAATTCTCCGAAGAACCCATTTCCCACTGACAGGGATTCCAAATTCAATGTGAATCTTAATCCTGAAACAATTCCTGATTCGTTGATTATTTCAATGGATGAAGCAGTTTACTTTATGCACCTGGGAGAAATGAATCATGATGAGAGTGAAACCAGAGAGCGGGATCTGGCAGGTGAGTTCAATCTGGCTTATAACTTTAATATTTCAAATCAACTCAGTGTGAAACTAAGCATGGGTGGTAAATATAAACACAAATCGAAAGAGTATGATAACCAAACCTACAACATAAGCGGACAGTATTACTTAGATTTAGTTTATGAGTCATTTGAAGAAGAGCTTAGTGAGCGAAGCAAGGCAGCGTGGGCCGCGGATGATCAGAGATTATTATTAATCGATTTTCTGAACACGGATTATGAGGGTGGTGAATTTTTGAACGGAAGATATGATTTTGGTCATATCTTTAATAAACAAAATTTTCGCCGGATTGACGATATTGTCATGGCAAATTATGATCCTACAAATACAAGCATCTCTTTATGGGATATGGTCGCTGAAAATTTTATCGAATCCAATTTTAAAGATTATAATGGTACAGAAAACTATTATGCTTTTTATCTGATGCCAGAAATCAATATTGGCTCTAGTTTAATGCTCGTACCCGGCGTTCGCTATGAATCAAACCGGACTGAGTACACAGGCTACCGCGGTAACAGGTTGGGTATTTTACGGGACTGGAGACCGACGCCAGTCGATACAGTTGCTAAGGTACGTAAAAATGAATTCTTTCTGCCCATGATTCAAACTTTTTACAAACCCACCGACTGGTTGACTTTGAAAGCAGGATATACGCATACCCTGCAACGACCGAATTACGATAATATTATGCCCGGTTGGATGATTACTAATCAGGGACAAATTGATAATTTGAGTAATTTCAGGCTGAAACCGGAATTATCCAGAAACTGGGATATTCAGATATCGATCCATTCCAATAAAATCGGATTATTTTCTTTTGGAGTGTTTCACAAAAATATTTCAGATATGATTTTCTGGACTGGTCAGACCGTTATTCTGGATACTGCTTATTTTGAATTACCGACACTTATGCATCGTCAAAGAGCTGCTTATGCAGCAAATAATCAGAACAAGGTTATTAATTACGGGTATGAACTTGAATGGCAGTCCAACTTCTGGTATTTGCCGGGCTTGTTAAGAGGCCTGGTCGTGAATGTGAATTATACCCGCAATAAATCCGAAGCAGAATATTTGAAAACACGCATTGAAACAAAGGCAGAGTTTGATGAAAATTGGAATGTAGTAACGTACCTTGTTCCCAATGATACCACTTATAAAAGTCCGATGATTTCTCAACCAGATCATTTGTTAAATCTAACAGTGGGATATGATTACAAAGGATTTTCCATCCGATGGGCAATGCGATACAAATCCCATATATTCAAGTCAACGAACTGGTACGAAAAACTGCGCGGATATTCTACTGATTTTTTTCGCTATGACCTTCAAATCAGGCAAAAACTGTTACTTGAAGGATTGGAATTTTTCATGAATATCAATAACCTGACAAATGAACTTGAAAGAGATGTTATCAATCATAACAGTTACACAAGGTACAAAGAGGATTACGGCAGAAACGCAAATCTGGGACTGAGATATCAATTTTGATTAACAGCATTTTATTTTAAAATGTTTCCAAACCTAACTACCTACTTCCTAATACCGATATCCCGGTATTTGACAATAGTCAAGTACCGGGATCGATTTTTTAACTCACAACTTTTATGTATGGATAACCCATAACCCCGACTCTATTCATTTTTTACTTCTCCGCTATGCCGAACCAGTGCATGTTTTCGAGGGACAATGATATCCATCTGCTGGATGACCTCGATATCTAAATATGTATTATCAACAAAATGCGCATCCACATGAAACTGATAAAATGAATACGGTACAACATCTTTATTAATCGTTATTTCTTGTTCGCGAGATCGAAAACTTTTAAGCACGCAATGAACCGGACCATTGTTATCAATTCGAATTATCTTTCCTTTTCTGGTTATATTCAGCATAAAATTATCCAGAGAGTGTTCTGTATTTTCTTTTACATCAATGGATATTTGCGTATAATGATGAATATCCAGTAGTTCAATGAACTCACCGGAATATTCTTTCAGAATTCCGAAATACTCAATTTCCTGGCCGTCCAAAATCATTTCCAGTATAACATGGTTTCCGATATATTTTTCAAGTAATGGCTCATACGCATTTGCTGTCACAGAAATCAAACCGTCACTAATATCCGTAATACGCTTGTTCTGCGATGTAAGCAAAGTCGCGCGTGAACTTGTTTTTTGAACCTGCCCCATTACCGCGCCGATAGATTGCAAAATAGCGTCTTTAAAGTTATTCAATGTATTACGGATTGTGCGAATTCGTTTTCGAAAGAATTGCGGTTGATAGCTTTTGCGAATGCTTTTTTTTCGGCGACGTTGATTTTCTTTGCTCAAGAATTCATGATATCGATAAATCACCTCAATATCGATAAATTGTGCTTTATACATGATGTAACTGGTTTCCAAAAAACCGTTGCGATTTGGCTTTGGTTCCGGATATTCCAGTTCAATCCCGGCAGCATACACCCGGAAGTAGCCATTAATCATGCCGGCGCCTTTTTCCTGGAGACAAACCCGATAATCTTCAAAATCGCTCAGACAGCGATCCCTTATTTTTGTTCGGATATATACGCTAAGCGCCGCACTAAAAAAAATAAATAATAATGTTATAAACAGAAATGAATCCATTCTACACCTCTTATATTTTCAATTGTTAATAAATGAAATTTTTCCAAGAAATGCAAAATAATTTTTTACTATGACTTTTTAAGTCATTAAAACAAGCCGCGCATGTTAACAGGATATTAAAAAAAGGTAATATGTGTTTTTTGCTTGATTTTATTTATGAAATACGTTAATATTTAAAGGGATAAATTTACAAAAATTATTTATCCTGCATTATTTTCACAAAACGTGCCACAGAAGCACAGAGAAACAGCAACGTGTGTGCATATTACTTTTTAAACTGAGTTAAGAAAAAATCGAGTTGCTATTGTTTGCGTAACGTTTTGAAAATAAAAACTCGGCGTACTCTAAGCCTCTGTGGCTATGAATTTTTCAGGTTATGGATCGCTGGAATTATGAGTCAAAATAATATCATCTAAATCAGAGGCAAAAGATGGAAATTAAATATCTGGAAACTCTGTTACAGAAAATTTCCGATGATTACCGAAAGCACATTGAATTCGAATTATCCATTCTTGCGCTTAACTCACCGGATTCCGATGATCTTGTAATCCTCGTCGATTCACATTCTGATCATATCGAATCAAAAATTATTCCGGGATCATGGTTTAAAACATTCAAGATATTAAATGGTGAACTGTTCATTGAGACGGTTCAGGTCGGAATAAATGACATCACCTTTAGCGACAAAATCCTGGAGCACCAGAAAAACCCAATTCTTTCAAGTGTTGTTATCGCGATCAACCATTCACAAATTGGTAACGGGGCGTTATTAATAAGCAGTTTTTCAACACGATTATTAACCGCAAAAAAATATTTTAAAAATATTAGAACCGATGATTTAGTCGCAAAATATTCAAAACAGTTAAATGATCCCCAAAAAGAACTGCATAAGCAAGACGCGGCGAATGATCTCTATCAAAAAGTATTTCACTATTCTGCAATTCCCACCATACTATGCAATTCTATTGGCGTAATTCAATATGCTAATTCGGCGTTTGAAACAATTTGCGGTTTAAAAAACAACCAGTTAATCAAACAGAAGACATTACAAAATTTTATTCCGGAACAATCGTTTAGTACAATACTCAGCAATTCCGATAGCCGAACATTGGAAAATTCACTTAACAATGCGATTTTCCATTCCAGGAACGGAACCGAATCTATTGTTGATTTAAAAATCAGTCACCTGCCGGGCAAGGAACACATCATCATCCACATTCTTGAGGCGCACCCCCCAAAAGAGGAATCTATTGATGAGATTGAATGGCGTGACAAATTTAAAACGATTAACACAATTCTCAACAACATCTTTACAAAATCAAAATTAGATGATCTTTTAGACAATGTTCATTTTCAACTGAAAAAATATTTTGAATTTGACTATGCCGCGATCGCTGTATATACCAAATCAGCTTCGAGGCTACAAGTTCATTTATTTTCTGGGAACAAGTACAATCGGTTAAGTTTCACCAGTTCCAAAATATGCGATCATTTTCTGCAATTTTTTGACACACTGAATAGAATTGAAACCAGCGAACAGATGATGCCTGATTTATTTACCATTATCAATCGAATGGTGAAAAAAAAGTTGACTTCGCAATTAGGAATGAAATTGCAATCGCCGGATAATTTCGGAGTGTTTTGTTTTGGCAGCGTTCTGGATAAAGCCTATTCACAATTTCATACCGATATCCTGACCGGTATTGCCCACCCGTTAGCATGTACTGTTACAAAGATATCGATATTTGAGGAGTTGTCACAGTCCATCCGGAATCTGGAAACAATTAACAGAGCGTGCCATGAGTTGAATCAATTGAAAAACATGAATGACATTCGTAGTTTAATCGCGCTTAAATGTAAAAAGATTTTCAATGCCGATCAATGTGAAATTGAACTATTGAACATTGATGAATATAATCGCGATATAGATTTTGTAAAAACACATTTCCCATCATATCGGGACAAGGCAATCGATCAATTGCATGTTGTGAATATCGATAATGTTTATGCACATATTAAAAAAAATCGTACTGACAAAGTAAAAAGTAAATTGCGCTCGTTTTGTATTTTACCGATAGAGTCAGAACAAAAGTGCATTGCCGCTGTATATCTTTTTTTTAATAAAACCTATCGCCTATCAGAACAGGATGCTGAAATTGCCCACCTCTTTTTTCATCGTACTGTGACAATTTTAATGGAAGCAATTCGGTACAATCAAATAAACGAAGAAAAAATATGGTTTGAAAACATGCTGAAACGGGCAGCCGATCCGATTGTCTGCCTGAACAATGACGGGAAAATAACTTATTGCAATGATCGCTTTTTAATAGTAACCGGATATAATTCTGCGGAAATTTTTAATCGAAACATGGAAACGTTTCTGCTCAATGGGAGTGATATTTTCAATCAGATACGTTCGCAACTGCACGAAAACCACTCCATCCTGATGATTGATTCTGATGTTTGCTGTAAAGATGAATCGTTTGTCCCGATAGACTGGTCTTTCTGTCGGTTAAAGGAAACTCAAAATAAGGGAACATATTACATGGGAATTGGAAAAGATATTCGCGATCGTTTGAAAAATGAAATGCAAATACAACAACAATGCAAAGACCTGGAAGATTTGATTTATAAAATTTCTCATCGACTTAAAACTCCGCTTATCTCTCATGATGGCTATATCTCATTAATCGAAAATGAGTCTCTGGATCGGCTTACTGATGATGGAAAGCACTACTTGAAACGATTGCGTGAAAATAATGACTATATGTGTACAGTTATAAACGATTTATTTGACTATCGTAAACACCAACAGAAATCATCCAAAAACGAGCACATTAATACGCGCCAGTTGCTTGATGTTATCATCAGCGATGTAATGGGAGCAGAAAATGTCCGGTTTCAGATAAACGATAATCTACCAGATTTATTTTTTGATCGGCTTGATTTACAGACCATTTTCACAAACCTGATTGAAAATGCTGTAAAATATATCGGACATCCGTCACAACCACAAATTGAAATTGGTGGAAAAAACGAGAACAGTTGTTTTCATTTTTACGTTAAAGATAATGGTATTGGAATTGCTGAAAAATACCATAAACACATTTTTGATTTGTTTTTTCGCGTCAATGATCAAAATGCGGTTAAGGGCACAGGCATCGGTCTGGCAGTGGTTGAAAATATTATTCAAAGAAATAATGGCGAGATTCGTGTTGATTCTGCTCCTGGTAACGGCACCACGATTTACTTCACAATTCCAGATGTAACAAGCGAATCTTTTACTTTTTAATGGACAAAAAAGTGCGCGAGTCAATTAAACAAGAACAAGAAAAAGTCTCTATTCTAAACGCAATCATCGAAGTGATTGCTTCAAAAGACAACATTATCGATATCTTTAAAGAAATCAAAGACTATTTGTATTCAATTATTCCGTGTGATTTCATCACTGTTCTTTTCAATAATGAAAGAGCACGCTATTTTTATGTGGCGCCCGCGCTGAACATTTCAAAATATGCTATTGACAGCGAAGTAACAATTCCGTATCACGAAACATCTATCACCGAAATATTACGTTCAAAATCAACAATCAGGCGGGATGATCTTGATGAGCGAGGAAACATGACTCCCGGTGATCTGAAATTTCTTGCTCCTGGAATTCGTTCAGATATTTCAATACCAATTATCACCAATAATCATGTTCGTGCGGTGCTTAATTTTAGCAGCTACAAAAGCAATCGTTTTACGTCGGTTCATGAATCAATTTTAGAGGAAGTGGGGTTAATACTTTCTATTTCACTGTATCGCATTGATTTAGCCGAAGAAGTTCGGTCTTTAAAATTGAATGCAAATCAATGGCGAAATAAATACAAAACACTGCTCGAAAATTCAAAACAACCGATTATCGTTATCAATAGTGACCTTGCTTCTATTTATGAAACCAATAGCGCATTTGAATTGCTTACCGGCTATCGTTCCCAACAATTGAACGGAATGCGATTCACCGCATTGCACCCAAAAATCCAGGCGCATATTTTAACAAAAGCAGTTCAAGATGCTGCTCACGGAAAAACAGCAGAATTAAAGCACATTGAATTGCTCAAAAATAATGGTGAACACAAACCTGTCAATGTGCAATTTTTTACTTCCCCGGAAAACGAGGAACCGAAACTTTTTGTTGTTTACGAAGATGCAGCAGAAAAAACGATAAGAGTCCGGGATCAAGAAACACAAATTCGTTCGTTCATTCATGTTGGCAATGAATTACTTGCAACAACCAACCTTGAATTGATTTCGATTTCCTTGTTAGATGAATTGGGATTATGTCAAAATGCAAGGTACGTAACGCTTCATTTGTATGATGATAGTCAAAAAAAATTGAATTTGTATTGTGCACGTAAATATCCGTTTGACAATGGAATGAGCATTGTACATCCGTGGCTCATTGGCCTGAAACAAGGACCATATTCAGAGGTTCTCGAGAAAGACCGCTTTATTAAATGCAATAATATTTATACTGACAATCAATTTTACAAATGGCTACCGATTGCACAAAAATTAGGCTACAATGCGCTAATTAGTATGCCATTAAATATTGGCAATCAGAAAATTGGCGTCGTAACACTCTTTTATGAGCATGAACAAAATTTCAGTAATCAAACTGTTTCCACTTTGAAAAATATTTCAAATTATCTGGCATTGCTGATAAATAATCATAAACTGCACCGGCAATTAAAAAAATCACAACAACAGCTTTCGGTTATTCAGGACATTTTGCATTCAATAAACTCACGACTTGATTTAAAAGAGATTATCCAGACAACTGCTATCCAAATAAAACGAATGGTTGAATTTGATCATTTTTTTATAACATTGTTCGACAGTAACACGGAAAATTATCAAATATATGCGATTGTTTCTGAAACATATCATAAACTTTTTTCACCAAAAACGTATGCTCCGATTGAAAAGACAAATTTGGGCTGGTTGTATGTTCCGCAGGAAGATCGTCAGCAAAACGGGAAAATCACACCGTTCACTGATTGGTTCAACAAACTTAAATCGAAAATTGATACACTGCTATTGGTAAAAGATAAATATCTGGGAGCGATAACAATTGGTTGTCTTGAGCCAAATAAATACACAAAAGAACATGAAGATTTTTTGACAGATATTTCATCACACATCTCTTTTGCAATTGAGAATTTCCAGTTATATACAATAACTCAGCAAAAGCAAAATGATTTTACCGTTTTGGCGGAATTGAGTGATGATTTACAACATATTTCTGATCGCGGGGAATTAATCTCAACAGTACTGCAATTCGTTTGTAAATCACTTAAAAGTCAAATGTGCACGTTTCGCTTTGTTGAGAAAGATAACGTTCGGCCCCTTGTTTATCCAACACTGCCAGATGCTGAGCAACAAGATCTCTTGCAAAAAGAGAACCATGAATTTGCACCTCATATTATCAGCACAAATAAAATATTATCTATTGAAAATATGGAAACATACTCCGGCGAAAAATTCACAAACTTAAATTTTCCAAAGGGTTTCCGCTCGTATTTGGGAGTGCCAATCAATTATCGAAATACTATATTCGGCGTTCTTTCCGTTTATTGGCGACATGAGCAGAAAATTGAAGGATCGCTTCTGAATCTTGTGTCGACGATTTCCCTGCTGACCAGCACCAAGATTGAGAATATTCGCCTTTTAAATGCAACGTCCCAAAACACGGATAATTTGAAAAGCACGAACGAAGAACTTGAAAATTTTGTTTATACAGTTTCACACGATTTAAAATCACCAATAGTTTCAATCCAGGGCTTTGCTTCAATTTTGCTAAATGATTTCCATTCTCAGTTAGATGAAGATAGCCAACATTATTTAAAGCGCATTCAGGCAAATGCAAACCAGATGGAAACTTTGGTTACGGATTTACTTGAGTTATCACGGATTGGGCGAGTTGTAAGCCCGTTTGAGGAGGTTGCCATACGCGAGATTATCACACAAGTTTTGGGGGAATTGGTTTATCAAATTGAGCGCCGGGGGATCAAAACAAATCTTCCTGATAAAATGGCGGTTGTTTTTTGTGATAAAAAGCGGATTTCCCAGGTGTTCTCAAATTTAATTGAAAATGCGATTAAATACATTGGCAAAGAAAATCCTTGTCCAACAATCGAAATCGGTTGGAAAGATGAAAATGATGATTATCTTTTTTATATAAAAGATAATGGAATTGGTATTCCGAAAGAATATCATCATCAAATTTTTGGACTTTTCCGACAAGTGAATCAGGAAGAATTAGATGAAATTTCTTCAGGAGTAGGACTGGCTATTGTCAAACGAATAATTGACAATCACGGCGGAAAAATTTGGTTTGATTCGGAGCCCCGAAAAGGATCGACGTTCTATTTTACAATTCCCAAAAAAAATGAAAACTAACTCTGATCTGAAATGAACTATATTAGAAAGCACATACGTTCAATTCAGGTTTAATAATTATTTTGTTAACTATTTGATGATTACCGATGGATTTAAGCAACGATGATATTTCAACGAAAGGTAAAGGGGAAGCACAACAATTAAAAAAAGAAATCGAGAAACTTAAGCGAGATTTAAAACAAAAGGAGAAACTGTTACAAGAAAAAAATGACGAACTGCAAAATTATCTATACACTGTAACACACGAATTAAAAACACCTATTGTCTCAATTCGCGGTTATTCGATGCTGCTTGAGAATTTCCATAAAAACTCCCTGAATGAGGAGATAGTGGAATATTTGGACCGAATTTCAGTGAATATCGATCGGGTGGAAAATTTAATTGAAGAACTTCTTGATTTCGCGAAAATCAATCTGAAATCTGATGATTTTGAAACCATAAATATCAAAAAAATCATTGATAATGCGTTAATTGATCTTCGCTACCTGTCTGATGAAAACGGAATCCAAATTCACCTGCAAAATGACTTTCCGACGGTGCAGTGCAATGAAAAGTTAATGTTGCGTGTTTTTACCAATCTTCTTAGCAATGCGATTAAATATTCGCGGAAGAACGGAGAAAAACATATAGACATTGGCTACAAGAATGACGAGATTTTTCATAAATTTTATATCAAGGATAATGGGATTGGCATTCCCAGGATGAAACAAGATCAATTATTTAAATTATTTAGCAGAGTCCATTCTGACTCAAAAATCGCTGGCAGTGGTTTGGGATTAGCTATCACAAAACGAATTATCAACCAACATGGCGGCGAAATTTGGGTAGAATCTGCAAAAGGAAAAGGAACTGTTTTTTATTTCACTTTACCGAGAAATGAATATGTGCTTTAACGAATATTTTATTAACGAGTTACAAATTCTACTGGTAGAAGATAATATCGATCACGCCCGGTTAATGACCATCATGTTGAAAAAATATCTTCCCAACGTACATATAATGATTGCCAGTTCTGGTGCAGAATGCCTGGAACTGGTGAAAAAAAATTCATTTCATCTAATTATTCTTGATTATGAACTTCCGATGATGTCGGGCCTGGACACGCTTATCGAAATTAACAAATTAAATATTCAGGCGCCAGTTGTTTTCGTCACCGGAAAAGGAGATGAGTTGGTCGCAGTGAACGCCATGAAACACGGCGCATACGATTATATTATCAAAGATAAAGGTTATATGTACATCCTTCCCAAAGTAATCCAGAAAGCAATTGAAAAGCATGAATTGGAGATTAAATTATCTGAATCGGAACGAAAGTATCAATCGCTTTTTAACAGCATCCGGGATCTTATTTCTGTACAGGACAGGAACCTGACTATTACACTGGCAAATAAAGTTGCGGCCGATTTAAGTGGGGATACAGTTGAGAATTTGATAGATCAAAAATGCTATAAAAAATATTTCCAGCGAAATGCACCATGCGAAAATTGTCCGGTGTTGGAAACTTATAACACCAGGCAACCCGCCTTTTTAGAAATCACGCATAAAGATGAAATTTACAATATTCGCAGCCATCCGATTTTCGACAGAAATAACGAGCTAATGAATGTTATTGAAATCGGGCATATCGTAACAGAGCAGCGAAAATTTGAGAATCAATTAATCCGTTCGGAAAAACTGGCGACCATTGGCTTGTTGTCCGCAGGAGTTGCTCATGAACTTCGGAATCCTCTGAACATTATTGAAACCGCCCGATATTTTATTTCTGATATATATGGTTCAGAAAATCCTGAACTGCAGGATAAACTGGCAATGATTAAAAAAAATGTTGCCAGGGCGTCGACCATCATTAACGACTTACTTGAATTTTCCCACAAATCAAGAAACAGTAACCGATTGATTGAAATTAACAAAACAATCGATAAAATATTATCATTGATTGGAAAACAATTAATTTCCAGAGATGTCAATGTCATTCGTGATTATCAGGAAATTCCAAAAGTTGCCTTTAGCTTCGAATCTCTAACTCAGGTGTTATTGAACATTATCGTGAACGCGGTTCAGGCAATGCCCGGCGGCGGTGATCTCATTATTCGGACTGAGTTAAGTAACCAAAACGAGGTGCAGATAAGAATTCGCGATTCCGGATGCGGAATATCCACAGAACATATAAACCATATTTTTGACCCATTTTTCACGACAAAAGATGTTGGAGACGGTTCCGGCTTAGGGCTTTATATTGTTCATTCAATCATGAGCCGCGAAGGTGGAAAAATTGATGTTGAAAGCAAAGAAGGCGCCGGATCAACTTTTATCTTAATGTTACCACAAAAATCATGAAAGCCTTTTGAATGGAAAAAACAAACGGAAAAATTCTTGTTGTTGATAATGAAGTCGATATTTTAGAACTCCTTAAAGGACTTTTAAAACGAAAAAAATTTTTTGTTAAAACCGCTGAAAATGCAAAACAAGCGACTCAACATTTAAAAACAAATGACTACGATGTGGTTATTACTGACCTGATAATGCCCGGTAAAAGCGGAATCGACTTGCTTTGTGAAATTAAATCGCACTATCCTGAGACTGGTGTTATTGTGCTTACCGGACACGGAACAATTGAGTCTGCTGTTGACGCTATAAAAAAAGGAGCATTTAACTACATCGAGAAACCAATCAATCCTGATTATTTATTTTTGCTGATCGATAAGATTATAAAGTTGCGTCATCTTGAAGCGCAAAACATTTATTTACAGAATCAATTGGGACAACGTTATCGTTTTAGCCAAATTATCGGCAAAAGCCATCAAATGCAAAGTATCTTTCAACTGATTCAAGATGTTAGCCAAACTCAATCCACCATCTTAATCCGGGGCGAAAGCGGTACCGGGAAAGAACTGATTGCAAACGCGATTCATTTTAATAGTATTCGCAAAACCAAAAAGATGATTCGTGTGAATTGTGCGGTTCTTTCTGAAAATTTACTCGAAACAGAATTATTTGGTCATGTAAAAGGAGCGTTTACTGGTGCATATCGTGATCGCATCGGCAGATTTGAAATGGCAGATGAAGGCACAATTTTTCTGGATGAAATAGGCGATATCTCTCCGAATGTGCAAGTAAAATTATTACGTGTTTTACAGGAAAGTGAGTTTGAGCGAGTCGGCGGATCAAAAACAATCAAGGTTGATGTGCGGATTATTACCGCGACCAATAAAAATCTGGAACAGGCAATTACTAACGGAGAGTTCCGAGAAGATTTGTATTATCGCTTAAACGTAATTCCTATTGAAGTGCCGCCATTGCGAGAACGCGTTGAAGACATCCCTTTACTAGCGCGACATTTTATTGAAAAATACAACTCTGAAACCGGTAAACACATTGAAGGCTTTACTCAGAATGCATTATCTCTATTGATGAATTACGAATGGCCCGGAAATGTACGAGAGCTGGAAAATATTATTGAAAGAGCTGTTGTCCTTTCAAAAAATAAATACATCGATAAATCGAAATTGCAGCCGCTTCAAAAAACATCATCTTCTGGTTCCTCACTAAATATGCTCGACCATAAATCATTACCAGAGGTTATGGACAGCCTTGAAAAACAATTTATCATTAATACTTTAAAACAATGCAATAACAATAAGAGCCAGGCATCCCGAAAACTTGGCGTTCATCGCACAACTTTGTTATCAAAGATTTCTAAGTATGAAATTGAAATGTGATATAAGCGACCCGCTATTTTGACAAAAAAAAAGCCGGAGCAGATTGTAATCATCTACTCCGGCACTATGCGTCACAAACATTTAGAACCTGCTTATTTTAGCAGAGTCATTTTTCGAGTCGCTTTGTAATTATCCGCTTTAATCACTATATATGCTCAGCAAGGCTATTTATGGTAGGCGCTGCAAAAAAATGGTAAACATCGTGTTTGTTTAATAGGTGTGTAATTATGCACTTAAAAAAAGGGGGGTGGGAAAATTATTTAATCATTACGCATCTTTATTAACGACAGCTTTTTTGAAATACAAATGTTTCAATTTAATTTCAGAAATAATCATTCCTGCAAAAATGAGCAATCCGCCGATCACTATTTTTGCGGTAATTTGTTCATTCAAATAATAATATGCTGCCACAGCAGCAAACAATGGTTCAAATGAAAAAATGATCGCAGCTTTTACTTCAGAAATAAATTTTTGGAATTGATTTTGAATGGCATACATAAACGCAGTTGCGAATACAGCGCAGAATAATATCGCGTGCCATACAACATATCCCCTGGGAAGTTCAATATTTTTTGTAATTGCAGCGATAATACCGGTAAAAATTGCAACTGTTGCTAATTGAATGACGGTAAATTTTATAGATTCAAATATTGGTGTGTACTTCCCCACCAGTATAATGTAAATTGCAAAAAGAATTGCACATAAAAAAACCCACATATCACCGGTATTTAAAGTAAACCCGGAATTTACTGTAAGAATAGCCAGGCCAATTGTTGCAACAAAAACAGCGATAATATTGTTCATTGTTGGCGCTTTTTTTTGAAAAAAGCTCAGGAAAAGCGGAACGAAAACAACGGAAAGCCCTGTAATAAACGCTGCTTTAGACGCGCTGGTATACTGCAATCCCACTGTTTGTGCGATATACGAAACAGAAAGCACTAATCCCAAAAAGATACCGTATTTTAAAATCCTGGTATTAAAATTTCTCATCCTGCTGATAAAAATCAGCGACAAAATTGCAGCACCGATCATAAATCGGATGGAGAGAAACGCATATAAATCAATTATTGAAATACCTTCTTTTACATAAACAAAAGTGATTCCCCAGAAAGCAGTTCCGATTAATAATAAAATAGTAGCAGTAACATTTTTACCAATATTCATAAAAAATCCTGTTTGAGAAAGAAGATATATTATCTAAAATTCTAAAAAGAATATTATTATACAATTTTAGCCCGGTAAACACACAAAACTACACAAAATGTTATTTTTTTATTTTGAATTATGCACTATTTCGTGTGTTTCGTGGTCAATAAATCTATTTTTTCATTATTATAATTCATGAAATTTAGGTATTAAATTAAATCCAAGATAAGCGTTTTGGTTGCATTAAGCAAGCTTTTTTTATGAATGGACGAAACAATGCATCCAGGAAAAATTTCCGCATATTCAAAATGTAAAAATGTTGTGTATTTACCAAACCTGCAACAGGTTCCCGGACAGCTTGTAATTATCTGTTTTATTATATTTTATCTAATATTCTAAAAAGAATATTATTATACAATTTTAGCCCACTAAACACACAAAACTACACGAAATGTTATTTTTCTATTTTGAATTAAGCACTATTTCGTGTATTTCGTGGTCAATTAAATCTATTTTTTCATTAATTATAATTCATTTTAGAAATTTATGTGTTATTACAATTACAAACAAGTCATTATCTAAACTAATGTAACATAACATTTAAAAATATTTCTTGCAAAAGGAACAACATAGCCTTATATTATAATTTCTATAATTTATTTTAACAAAATATTTAATGTGATTTTATCGAGGAGATTTTACTATATCATGAAATCAAACGTTGAGCGAGTTTGGTTGGAGCGTTCCGGCCGTGAATTGAGATATCCGCAACATGAACAAATCGGCGTAATAGAGGTCGCAAATTTTCCAGCATTGGGAAAATTTGCAGCGCTTCGTTTTCTTGAATGGGTTCAGCAAAATAAGGAAGGAGTCGTTTCTTTGCCGACCGGGAAAACGCCAGAACATTTCATCAAATGGGTGACCCATTATTTGTCTGACTGGGACAAGAAAAAAGTCCGGCAAGATTTGGAACAAGGGGGAGTTAACCCTCACACCAAACCAGATATGAAAAATCTTCGCTTCGTCCAGATTGATGAATTTTATCCGATTGATCCGGATCAGACAAATAGCTTCTATCACTATGTGAATAAGTACTATATAAATGGCTTTGGATTAGATAGAAAGCAGGCAATGTTCATCGATGCGACAGAAATAGGACTTTCCAATGGCGAAAAAATTCAGGACATATTCCCTGAAAATATTGTCGATTTATCATTACGTACGCGCCAACCGGGAACGCGGATCGAGAGGAAACAAAAGGATTTTATACACAAAATTGATGAGTGGTGTTCAGAATACGAAGAAAAAATACGTAACCTTGGCGGAATCGGTTTTTTTCTGGGAGGAATCGGGCCGGACGGTCACATCGGTTTTAACGTTATGGGGTCCGATCTATTTTCGACCACCCGCCTGACGCCCACGAACTACGAAACACAGGCAGCCGCAGCCTCTGATCTCGGCGGGATTGAAGTTGCCAGAAATCGTCATGTAATCACAATCGGATTGGCTACTATTACGTATCGCAAGGATGTTGTCGCAATTATCATTGCCGCCGGCGAGGCAAAGGCAAAAATCGTTTATAACGCGATTCAAATGCCGAGAAATAATTTATATCCCGCGACTGCTTTGCATGGACTTCCGAACACACGTTTTTTTCTTACAAAAGGCGCTGCTAAATTATTGACCGAGCGCGTTTATATGGATATAAAAGATTCCGAAACACTGAAACAAGAGACAATTGAACGTTTGGTTATCGATTTGGCATTAGACAGGAAGATAAAAATAAAGGACTTACAGAAAGAGGATTTTGATACAATTCGTTCTACTGCCGAGCTATTAAAAAAAACATCCAGAACAGTTTCGGAAATTACAGCCGACGTCGAGCAAAGTCTTATTTCTAAAATTAAGAAAGGAACCGCGCCTCTCGAGAATAAATCTTTTATGCACATGGGCCCGCATCATGACGACATCATGCTGGGCTATCTGCCGTATATCATTCACATGGTTCGTCCCGCTTCCAATAATCATTCCTTTAATTATGCTACCAGCGGTTTTAACGCAGTGACAAATTCCTACGTTCTCAATTTATTGCGAAATTTGAAAGCATTTATTAACAGTTATGAATGTACTGAACTTATGGAAGGAGAATATTTCAATCCAAATTATGAAACAGGCCGTAGCCGAGACGTCTACCAATATTTAGATGGAATTGCCTCTCATAGCCGCACGATGAAAACCGAGGGTGAATCCAGGCGAATGCTGCGCAATCTTATTTTTCTATTCGAGGAACATAGCATCCCTCAATTACTCCATCGGATTGAAGAACTCATTAATTATTTTAAAACACAGTATCCGGGTAAAAAAGATTTACCACATATTCAACGCTTTAAAGGAATGATACGAGAATGGGAAGCGGATTTGCTCTGGGGCTATTTCGGATTTAGCACTGGTTCTGTAAATCATATTCGAATGGGATTTTATAAAGGTGAAATTTTTACAGAGCAGCCGGAAATGGATCGAGATGTCCAGCCAATTTATAAGCTTATGAAAAAACAACGCCCCGATTATGTATCCGTTGCCTTGGATCCGGAAGGGAGCGGCCCGGACACGCATTACAAAGTTCTTCAGGCAACAACTGAAGCATTAAAATTACACGAAAAAGTCAAATCAAATGTGAAAGTCATTGGGTATCGAAACGTCTGGTATCGTTTTCATCCGTCTGAAGCAAGCATGTTTGTTCCGGTCTCGTTAAACTCAATGGCCATTCTCGAAAATGCGTTCATGAACTGTTTCGGTTCCCAAAAGAATGCGTCTTTTCCAAGCTATGAGTATGATGGTCCTTTCTATTTGTTAGCACAAAATATTATGGTTGAACAATATCAGATGATAAAAACATGTTTAGGTCGTGAATTTTTTGGAGCCCATGCCAGTCCGCGCATGAGAGCAGCTCACGGACTGGTGCTCTTGAAAACGATGAACTTGAATGAGTTTTATTCCCATTCAACAGAATTACAAAAACGAATGGAAAATATTTAATACATCAAATTACAGGGAGAATTATTTATGCGAATGATTATTCAAAATGATTATGATGACATGAGTAAATGGGCCGCACATTATATTGCTCATAAAATTATCAAGTACAATCCAACACCGGATAATCCCTTTGTATTAGGACTGCCTACCGGTTCATCACCCATCGGTACCTACAAAAAACTGGTAGACCTTCATAAGCAGGGAAAAATTTCGTTTAAAAATGTTATTACGTTCAATATGGATGAATATATTGAAATACCAAAAGATCATCCTGAAAGTTATCATTATTTTATGTATCACCATCTTTTCAATCATGTTGATATTAAAAAAGAAAATATTAATATTTTAGACGGCAATACCAAAAACCTTGAAGCAGAGTGTAAACGATATGAGGATAAAATAAAATCTGTTGGCGGAATTGATCTGTTCCTGGGCGGAATCGGACCCGACGGCCACATTGCGTTTAACGAACCCGGTTCTTCACTAACGTCTCGAACCCGTGTTAAAACACTTACTTTTGACACAATTCAGGCAAATGCCAGATTTTTTGATAACGATATTAATCAAGTGCCGAATACCGCATTAACAGTCGGCGTTGGTACGGTAATGGACGCCAGGGAAGTCGTCATTGTTGTCAGTGGTTACTCCAAAGCCCATGCATTGCAAAAAGGTGTGGAAGAAGGCGTTAATCACATGTATACCATTTCAATGCTTCAATTGCACCCAAAAGGAATGGTGGTAGCCGACGAAGATGCCTGTATGGAATTAAAAGTCGCCACGTTTCGATATTTTAAAGATGTGGAACGATTCAACCTGAATCCGATTAAAATTTAATCCATTCTTTCAAATTCGATTATACAAATTATCAATAAAAAACGGAGTCACGATTTACTATTCGCCGACTCCGTTCCTTTTTTAGTTTGTTGCATATTGAAACATATACCAATTGATCAATTCAATGCCTGAGAGATCTCATCATATTTTTGATGAATGATATCGATTTCATCTTTTAAAAATGTCACAAATTTATTATCCTCAAACCGACCCCGAACATTTTCAAAATCAGCACCCCGATGGCCGTCGATTCCGTAACTCAGGTTTACACTCCCTTCAAACTCTTTTTGTGAATCCTGCTGAATCAGATGATAGAATTTAATTGACGTCTGTTTCCAGGTTGTGATAAATTTGGTCAGATTTTCATCGGTTTCATCGGATAGTTCCACACCGTTCAATTTTTTATAATGTGTTAAAAACCAATTCCAGGCGTCTGCTTCGTAGCTATTGTAAATATTTTTTAATTCAGCGTGAACCGACTCAAAAGAATCAATCGTGTTATTCTTAATCTTTTCGATTAAATGATCGACTCTATTTTTGGCGCATAGAAGTCCGAGCATATCCAGCCACTCCTGCTCACCAGAATCGCCCTGTTCATCATATTTCAGGATATCACGAAGGTTTGCGGGTTTTTCTTTATTAAAACGGTTTATAATCATATCTCCGAAATATTTATCGATCGCCATTCGATAGTAACGTCTGCTCGTTTTTAAAAGCAATCGCTTAATTCGAATACCATTATAAGAAATAAATTCCTGTGATTTATCAGCGTTCTCATAAAGAGTTGTCAACTCGTTAAATCCGCGAATCACCTTCTGCATAGTGTACGGCGAAAGCACATCGAAAATAATAAAATCCAACTTCTCTTTTGATCTGCGCCGGTCTCGGGTTGGCCATTTCAAACCATCACGCAAAGTTCCGGTTGTAAATAAATTCATTCCTGGTATAAGCATGGATTTCCCGTTGTCCTCACTAATGTAAGAAAATGGCAAATCAGCCGTATTGAAATTCGCATAATGTTTCCCGATAATGGCAGTAAATGCTCCCACCCGACATGGCCACAAAAGATAAGAAAAAGAGCCTGTTTTGCATCCGCGTTCCAATATCCCCTGATGCACTGGTCCTAATTTATACATGTGATTGGATTGATTTGTGCCACTGCCTGCATTGTAAAAGGAAAATAATCCTGCAATCAGGAGCGTGGAACGATGGTGCGTTACAGTATACGGCCCGCCAAATACTGATGTTATTTCAGAATGAAATCCTTCTGAATTTGCAAATAGCACGGAATTTTCTGCTGAAAACTGCTTCCCGATTTTCGTACCTTCCCCGATCAAACCAGATGAAATCATCGATCCGTCTTCAACACAACTTCCTTTCTGAAAAATAAAGTTATCGGCAATAACATCATTGCCCACCAGCGCGGGCGCCTCTTCTGAAGAATCAATGGTTCCATTTTTTAATTTCGAGACTCCGTTTAGAGTTGCATAATCGCCAATGTAAACATCAACCAGTTCCGAGCAATTTTGGATGCATGCATTATTTCCAATATAACATCTATTTCTCTTTAATGAATTCGTATATCTATCAGCTATTTTTTCCAGTTTGTCAATCAAATTCGGATCATGCCGATACAAAACATTTAAATATGCAGTTTGTGCACCTGTTTTCGCGGTTATTGAAAATTCGCGTCCCCCAGCTTCTGACAATACGGAAACCTGGTGTCCGTTTCCAAAAGTCGTTTCTCCGGAACACAGAATCTTACCGACATTTTCGATAACAACATTGGATTCAATATCAATATTAAATAATCCATTATGCACGTTTGCAATATAACAGTTGTCTTTTATCGTAACATTATGAAGCATTGAATTACGAATGCACGATATTCTTTCGGAACCATCAGCCAGGGTAAGCGTACCACCGAGCATTCCCAGCTTAACGTCTCCGCTAAAATGAACCTGATGCACGGCAGAGGGATTAAATCCTTCAATAATTAAAACCCGGGACCAATCGTTGGCCCGGCATCCGTTTTGCTCCAACATTCTAATATTCTTTTCCTTGATCGGATTATATTTTATTCCATCCATGATGTTCTCCTCTATTGCCCATTTAATTGTTGCAAAATGGATGAATGATTTTTATATCTTATTTAACACATCACCAATAAATTTTGCAGCATCGCCGACAGTTTTTACAGCAAGCGCTTCATCTTCATCCATTTCAATGTCAAATTCTTCCTCAAACGCGGCAACCAATTCAATCGATTGAATCGACTCTGCGCCTAAATCTTCAACAAAACGTGATTCTTCTTTAACTGATTCGATATTTACATTTAGTAGGTCGGCTGTTACCTTTTTAATTCTATTTAATGTATCGGCCATATTTTCCTCCATTTTATGTTCGGAAATAGATTTACATAATTATTTTACAGTTATTGCGTTATTTCAGTAACAATTGCAAACGTATCTTTGGCAATAGCCTGTTCTTCATCTGTTGGAATAACAAATATTTTTACCCTTGAATCCATTTTTTGAATTTCACCCTCTTTCCCATTAACAAATTTTTTATTTTTATCCGGATCTAATATTATCCCCAAACTATCCAATCCGGTTAAAATTGACTCACGAATTTGAACTGCGTTTTCGCCAATTCCGCCGGTAAAAACAATTCCATTGCATCCATTCATAACAGCAAAATATAACCCGATATATTTTTTTATTTTATAGGTAAAAATATCCAATGCAAGCTGCGCTTTTTTATGTCCGTTTTTTGCGTGTTGCTCCAGGTCACGTACATCATTAGAAACACCGGAAATTCCAAGTAAACCTGATTTTTTATTTAAAATAGCATCCAATTGCTCGATGGAGTACCCTTTGCGCACAAGATGAAAAACAATCGCCGCGTCCAGGTCTCCGGCGCGTGTCCCCATCACCAGCCCTTCTAATGGCGTGAGTCCCATGCTTGTATCAATAGATTTCCCGTTTTTTACCGCGGCAATCGAACTTCCGTTTCCGAGGTGACAGGTAATTAAATCCACGTCATATTTCCCTCGTTTCATTAATTCGGCGGCTCTTCGCGCGATAAAGCGATGGGATGTGCCGTGGAAGCCATACTTTCGAATTTTGTATTTTTCATAAAATTCATACGGCAGAGCATATAAATAAGCAACTTCAGGTAACGTTTGATGAAAAGCGGTGTCAAAACAAGCAACTTGCGGGATATTACCTAACATCTTTTTTACAGCCCGGATACCGAGCAAATTCGGTGGATTATGCAACGGCGCCAGATCGGCGAACTCTTCAATAACTTTTTCTAAATCTTCTGTGATCAGTACTGAATTTGTAAACGCCTCTCCCCCATGCACCACTCGATGTCCGCACGCTTTAATTTCCGACAGAGATTGAATCGCGCCATTTTGAGGATCAATCAACATTTTTTTTATCACTGAAATACCCTGTTCATGATTATCAACATGCTCCTCAATCTTGATGTTTTTGTCATTGGCTTGTTGCGATGCAGAGGACGATTCAGAACCGATTCGCTCCACAATTCCACTCGCAATGACGTATGATTCGGGCATTTTAAACAGCTTATATTTAATAGATGAACTGCCACAGTTAAAAATGATTATTTTCATATTTCTGCCTGATTGAATTCATTCCGTTATTCAGTTAGTCGATTTTGAGCCTGAACTACAGTAATCGCGGTAACACCAACCAAATCATCGACAGATGCTCCGCGAGACATATCATTTACCGGTTTTGCAAATCCCTGTAAAATTGGCCCCAGAGCTATGGCATTGGCCATATATTGCACAAGCTTATAACAGATATTACCGGAGTCAAGATCAGGGAAAATAAGCACGTTTGCACGTCCGGCCACATTACTGGCGCCGATTTTCTTTTCAGCAACCCGTTGAATAATCGCGGCATCAGCCTGAATTTCTCCCTCGATATCAAAATCTGGCCGTTTTTCTTTTGCGATTTTTACCGCATCTTTTACCTTGTCCACATCTGCATGACTCGCAGAACCCCTTGATGAGAACGAGAGAAATGCAATTTTGGGTTCCATGCCAAGCAGCGCATTTGCATTTAAACCAGACGAAATTCCAATCTCAGCCAGTTGCCGGGAATCTGGTTGAATATTGACAGCACAATCGGCAAAAATAAACACTTTATCTTTTTCATTTTGGAACTGGTCTAAGACCATCATGAAAAAACTGGATGGTGTTGAAATTCCCGGTTGAAAACCAATTGTCAATGAAGCGATTTGAATAACAGAAGCCGTTGCCGTTGCCACGCCGGCAACCATTCCGTCAGCATCCCCTGCTTTTACCATCATCCCCGCAAAAGAGAGCGGTTTCTTTACTAATTTTCTGGCAATTGCAATTTTCACATCCCGTGATTTTACATACAGTTCGGCATATTTTTCCAGAACCGATTCATCACTCAACGGTGAAACAATTTTTATTCCTTCCACAGAAACACGATTGGCATCGGCTATTTTTTGCACCTCCTCAGGAGAGCCAATGATCACCGGGAGGGCAATTCCTAATTCTTTGGTTTTAGAAGCAGCAATGACAATTCGTTCGTCCTTTGATTCCGGAAATACAATGCGTTGTGCGTTGGTCTGTGCCTGCTCGATAAACTGATTGATTAATTCCATCTATGGTTCCTCCAGATTAACATTGAAACGTTGTACTAACAATTACCATCAATCCGATCAAAATGGATAAATCCATTTTTAAAATTCAAACGATACATGTGAGTATTAATTTTCAGGAGAGATTTTTTAAGAATAAATCATGATCATCAAAGGATTAAACTCAAACAGACAGACAAAAATTTATCAGATCATCGATCTGGGCAACTGCCAATGCCTGCACTGTATCGGCAGCACCATAATATATTTTTACTTCTCCGTTGTCCTCTGATACTACTCCTCCGGGAAAGATAACATTTCCCCGAAAGCCGTTAACCTCATAATCATATTTTTTCTCAGGAACAAGCAACGGCTCTCTGCTAAATCCCAGTATTTTATCTGGATTATCCAAATCAAGCAACAAAACACCGGCCATGTACTGTTTATTCCAGTTTTCTTCCCATCCTTTAAATACCCGATCTTTGTATCGATAAACTGCATGGAAAACAACTAACCATCCTTTTGGCGTTTTAACTGGCGGAGCGCCCGCACCGATACGATTATTTGCAAACGGCACTTCTGTTGATGATAAAAAAAGATGTGAATTTCCCCAGTACTTTAAATCCGGTGAATCCGACATCCAAATATCAAATCGCTCATCTCCTCCTTTGTACCATGAAAACGGTCGTTCCAGCCGAAGATACTTGTCATCGAATTTTTGAGGAAACAGGGTCATATTTCGATTGTCAGGAACCGACATTGATAGCAGCTCAAAATGCTCGAAATCCTCTGTCACGAAAATTGCCCCTCTTACGCCATATAGCGTAATCGCTGCGACTGTTACATAAACTTTTCCATCAAGAACAGTTAAGCGCGGATCATTTACACAAATTATATTTTCATTATGAATATCCATACATGATTTTGGTTGCACCTGCCAGTCAATGCCGTTATCACTAAAAGCAAGACCTAAATTTGTTCCTTGCAGTTGGCGGCTGGTTTTATCCCCATAATCATTTCGAAACATCATAATGTATTTACCAGCGTATTTTGTTACTCCGGCATTGAAAACGAGTGTTGAATGATACGGGACATTTTCTGCCGAAAGGATCGGATTTCCCTGGTATCGGTGAATGATATGATCGGCAGTAATAAATTCCATCATTTCTATTATACTGATTTTTTTAATAATTGAATTGATTTTTTAACATTTTTTGAACTAAAAATTGCCGATCCGGCGACCAATACATTCGCACCAGCCTCAACAACAAGCGGAGCGGTTTCAGGATCAATGCCGCCATCGACTTCCAAATAGACGCCAGGATTTATTGACTCAATCATTTCAGCAATTTTTTTGATTTTGGACAGAGATCCTTCAATAAAAGCCTGCCCACCAAAACCCGGGTTTACACTCATGACAAGAACAAGATCGACTTCTGAAATTACTGCTTCAATAGACGCCGCAGATGTCCCGGGATTTAAAGTGATACCAGCGCTTATGCCATGTTCTTTAATCATATTCAGAGTTCGGTGTATATGCGTTATCGCCTCGATGTGAACAGTCAATCGATCTGCTCCGGCCTCTACGAAACCTGGAATCAACACATCGGGTTCATCAACCATGAGATGAACATCCAGTGGCAACGTTGTAAGTTGTTTTACCCAATTCACGATTTTTGGACCAAATGTCATATTCGGAACAAATTGCCCATCCATAACATCCACATGTATCCAGTCTGCGCCATTATCTTCAACAAGTTTTAATTGTTCCTGCAAGCGACTAAAGTCTGCCGATAAAATCGAAGGTGCTATTTTGATCATCAAATTTAATCCTCCATTTCTGTGGCAAGTTTGCTAACTAATAAATTCAGAGTATCTCCTTGTGTAACTTCTGTGTTTGGTTCCAGGGACTGATCAATAATTGTTTCCGGTAATAAATCATCATTAACTTGATAACTTACATTGCCAAATGTTAATCCAGATTGATAAATTATTTTTCGAGCGTCTTTTAAGCTTCTGCCAATCAAGTGTGGAACGATAAATTTATCCGGGAATTGCCCCAGACTAACGACGAGATCAATTGTTCTGCCTATTTTTACTTCCTCGCCAATCTGTATCGACTGGTGCATTACCACACCAGCCGGGAAATGTTCTGAGTGTTCGTAGGTAACATAACGAACATTCAACCCAGATCCCTTAATTTCAAAAATAGCATTCTTTTCCGAATTCCCAATCAGACGCGGCATCTCCAGAGTCGGTTCGCCCTTACTGACAATGACGTAAATTCGTCTCCCTTTTTTAACTTTGTAATAGGGCCGCGGATTTTGAGAAATAACAATACCGCTTCGAAAGCTGGCGTCAAATTTTTTTGCCTGTTCCACAATTTTCAGATCATTCTGTTTGAGCAAAGTTCTGGCGCCTTCATAAGTCATTTCCACAATATTTGGTACTTCAACTTCCTGCCCATGGCGTGTATATGCTGGCATGATAAAATCATTTATTAAAATATATAAGATCAGGATTGATAAAAACGGGATTATAAAATATTTTGATTTTTCCCATTTAATTTGCACTAATATCCTGTCTGCTAAATTCATCGTTTTACCTCAACCTGTGTTAATAAGCCTTGTTGCAAAAGATCCATCGATGTGATGAATGTGTGGAATTGTAAAAATATATTTATTTTCTTTTAATAATTTTTGATGAAATCGATCTGCCGGAAAATCGATTTTAAATTCCGGATGATCTTTCATAAATCGTTGTACTTGTCGCTCGTTTTCTTCCGGTTCAATTGTGCATGTGCTGTAAATTAAGTGCCCCCCTGTTTTAACAAGCCCGGCTGCATTATTCAAAATAGCTCTTTGAACAATTCCAAGCTCAAACAATTGTTCCGGCGTTTTTTTCCATCTGGCGTCACTCCTTTTGGCAAGCACTCCCAAACCAGAGCATGGCGCATCGATAAGAACTTTGTCAGATTTGATCCCGGATATTTGTGACGCGTCTGCATTCACCAGAAAAATCGTATCGTGCCCCAGTCTTTGCGTGGCATGCCGGACAAGCTGCAATCGATTTAAATGAATATCAACAGCAATAATACGACCTGAATTATTAGATAATTCAGCGAGATGCATTGTTTTACCACCTGGCGCTGCGCATAAATCAAGTACCAATTCGCCGGGCTGCGGATCAACGAGCCTGGCAATCAGGGCAGCGCTTTCATCCTGAATTGAAAATAGGCCATCCTGAAACAAAGGAAAGTTATCTAAGTTTGGTAATCTTTCAGTAATTAAACATTCGTTCACATAAGCGCTGTTCGTCGTTTCAATATCAAATTTTTGTAATCTGATTTGTAAATCCTGTACCGATATTTTTCGTGTATTGACACGCAAAGAATGTTTCGGCGGAATATTATTAATTTGAAGCAAATTTTTTGTCTCTTCAAATCCCAATCGCTCGAACCATTTCTTTACAAGCCACGCCGGATGTGAATATCGAATGGCCAAATATTCGACTGGTTTTGTTTTAACATCCGGGTACTCGATTTCATTCAGATTTCGGGCAATTGAGCGCAGGATTGCATTCACCTTCCGGCCCCAAAACGCACCTTTTAATTTCTTTGTTAACGCGACTGCTTCAGAAATAGCTGCATAATGCGGGACTTTATCCAGGAAAATCATCTGGTATAATGCAGTTCTCAGCACATTTTTGATTTTGAGCGGGCATTTTTCATAATCCCCTTGAAAATAAATGCGAATAATCCAATCAAGCCGCGACAGCCATCGTATCGTCCCGTTCACCAATTCAGTCACAAAATGACGATCCAGGACAGACATGTTTGTGTCGGATAATTCATGCGCTAAAGTAATATCAGCATAAGCACTGGTATTTTCAATGCGATTTAAAATCTGTACCGCCAGGTATCGAGCCTGCATTCACTCCCTTTTCTTCAATTGCTGTTCTAGCATTTTTTCTAATTTTTTAGCTAAATCCGAATCATACCCTGTTGTCATCCAGATTAAATCGCCATCCTGATTAATCACAAATATTCGCGGCACCGAAGTGACCCCGTATTTTTTAGCGACAACCGCATAGCGATCAAGCAATACTGGTAAGGAGAATCCTTTTTCTTGCAAATAACGTTTCACTTCGTCTTCGGATTCACCATAATTTATCAGAAATGTTATTAAGTCAGTATCGGCAAATTTCGTTGCTAATTTTTCGAGAATCGGAATTTCTTTGAGACAGGGCTTACAGTAACTTGCAAAAAAACTGAGGACGACAACATGTTTTATTTTATTTTTCCAGGGTTGACGAAGATTCCCACAATAATCCCGCAGGAAAACATCCTGACCATTCAAATCGCGCAGCACGAAAATCGGAGCCGGTTTATTTAATTCAATATGATTTTGTGACTCCATTGAAAAAAGCTGATTCAGCATTAGAGATAAAAAAATGACACAAAAAAGGATATTTTTTCGGATCATTCTCATCCATCGGATTTAGTTATAACTACATTATTCACAATCGTACCACAGAAGCACAGCGGTCACAGAGAAATAATAACTTGTGTGAAATTACTTTTCAAACTGAGTTAAGAAAAATTCGAGTTACTATTGTTTGCGTAACGTTTTGAAAATAAAAACTCTGTGTACTCTGAGCCTCTGTGGCTATGACTTTTTCAGGATAAATTAATATTTTCATTACTCGAAAAATTGACCAGGCTGCACCTGATGGCCTCTTAAAAATTCGGCGCTCGTCATTCGTCGTTTGCATTCAGGTTGTAACTCAACAATCGAAATAACGCCCTGGCCGGTGGCAATATGTAATTTTCCTGTTTTATCGGCTTTAATGATAGTACCCGGTTTAACGTTCGGTTCGCAATCAAAAGACTCAATATGCGCATAGCATATTTTCATTTCACTGCCTTCATACATAGTGTAGGCCCGCGGATATGGCGAAAGCCCGCGAATCAAATTAAAAATTGATCGTGCATCTTTTGTCCAGTCTATCCGGCACAACTCTTTTGTAACCTTGGGAGCCAGGGTTGGTGTGCCTTTCTGTTTTTGGGGATGCATATTTCCCTGCTCAATTAAATCCAGAGATTCTACTAACATTTGGGCGCCTGCCAAACACATACGGTCATGCAACTCGCCGGCTGTTTCTTCCGGGTCGATGAAGATATCACGCATTTGAATAATAGCGCCCCGGTCAACTCTTTTTTCAATAAAGAAAGTTGTTAGTCCTGTTTTTTCTTCTCCGTTAATAATTGCCCAATTAATAGGAGCTGCGCCACGATATTTCGGAAGCAGTGATCCATGTAAGTTGATTGTTCCTTTTGGTGGAAGTGTAAAAACAGATACCGGTAAAATTCTAAACGCCACGACAACAAAAATATCTGCGCCAAATTGTTTTAATTCGGATATAAAATTCACATCTGTCAGTTTTAAGGGAGTGAGCACAGGGAGACCTTGCTCCAGAGCACATTTTTTAATCGGAGTTGGGCTCACCCTCTGCCCTCTGCCAACCGGCTTGTCCACTCCAGTGACAACAGCAACCACCTGATGCTTACTTTTAATTAGTTCTTTTAGGCTGGGAATGGCAAACTCCGGTGTTCCCATGAAAATCAATTTCATAATGCGAACTCTTTAAATTGAAATAATCAATTATAACAAATCATACAGCAGCATTTTCTACCATTTCTTCTTCTGCAATCTGGCGCAATTGTTTTTGCAGTAATTTCCGTTTCATCGCTCCGATTCTATCTACAAAAAAAATACCGTGCAAATGATCAATTTCATGTTGAAAAACGCGAGCTTTTAATCCATCCAGATCTTTTTCATGAATATTTCCCTGAACATCCTGATATTTTACCCGAATAAATTCCGGCCGTTTTACTTCTTCCCGAATATCAGGAACACTCAAGCAACCTTCTTCAACAACCGATTCTCCACTCGAGCTTAAAATTTCAGGATTAATAATTGCTTCCGGTTCGCCATTTTCTTCAATCAGGCTATTATCAATAACAAAAAACGATTTTGAAACAGCAACCTGCGGCGCTGCAAGCCCAATTCCTTCTCCTTCTTGCATGACTATAATCATATCATTAATGGTATTCCGAAGTTCATCGTCAATTTTTGTGACAGCCTTTGATTTCATCCGAAGAATCGGATTTCCATATTTGATAATTTTCATCATTTTTATTCAGATCCTAATACTTTTGCAATCGATGTTTTTGCAAGTTCAATTTTGGTATTATCTGCTATTTTTAAAATTAACGTTCCTTCTTTCTCTTTAATTCCTGCAATGGTTGCGAATATGCCGCCGACTGTGATAACTTTATCGCCTTTTTTTAAAGATTCGATCATCTGTTTCTGCTCTTTCTGTTTTTTCATCTGTGGCCGAAAAATGAGAAAATACATAATAAGAAAGATTAAGATAATCGGAAAAAAGAAACCAATAGTACTACCTTGTCCCTGTCCGCCACCAGCGGCTCCGGTCATAAGCATTACAAATAGAAAATTCACTGATTATTCCTCCATATTTATTCGGTTATTATTGATTTTATAATTTTCATAAAATATTTTTGACCATTGTTTAAACCTGTTTTCAACAATAGCCAATCGCGCTTCTTTTACCAATGCAAGATAAAAATACAAATTATGCAGACTTGCCAATCGCATTCCCAAAATCTCTTCAGCTTTAAAAAGATGTCGAAGATATGCGCGTGTAAAATTCTGGCAGGTATAACAACCGCACCTTTCGTCAATTGGCAAAAAGTCATCTTTAAACGCGGCATTTTTGAGAATCATTTGACCATCCCATGTAAAAACCGTCCCTTTTCGGCCATTTCTGGTGGGCAACACGCAATCAAACATATCAATGCCAAACGAAATCGCAGTAATTATGTCTTCCGGTTTGCCCACGCCCATTAAGTAGCGTGGTTTTTCTTTCGGAAGCAGGCTGGCGCTAAGTTCTGTCATTTCGTACATTGCCTTTTTGGGTTCTCCCACAGAAAGCCCGCCAATAGCGTACCCCGGAAAATCCAGATACACTAATTCTCTGGCACTTTGCCTCCGCACTTCTGGAAATATGCTTCCCTGTACAATGGCAAAAACAGTCTGATCAAACCCATAAAGTGGACTCGTATTAAAAAATTCCTGTAAACTCCGTTCAGCCCAATTTACTGTTAATTTATTTGATTTTTGTGCATTCTCAATTGTCGTCGGATATGGCAGACATTCATCCAATACCATCATTATATCCGATCCTAAAATTCGCTGCAACTGAATCACTTTTTCCGGTGTAAACAGGTGATAGGAGCCGTCAATATGTGATTGAAAGTAGACGCCTTCCTGCTTAATCTTATTCAGTTCCGCCAGGCTAAACACTTGATATCCGCCACTATCCGTTAAAATAGGCTTATTCCAGTTTGAAAATTTATGCAAGCCACCCGCTTTTTCCACCAAATCGGGACCTGGGCGCAAATACAGGTGATAATTATTTCCCAAAATAATCTGGGCGCGGATATCATCTAATTCATGCGGAGTTAATGTCTTTACCGTTGCCTGCGTTCCAACAGGCATAAAAATAGGTGTGTGTATTTTACCATGAGCTAACTCTAATGTTCCCGCTCGTGCCGCGGAATCAATATCTGTATTATTAATCGTAAATTTCAAAATAGCAAATCAATCGCCTGTACTAATTTTTCGACAGTAATTAGTTTAATTTTATTGGAATCTATAATCGATTTTTTATTCGATGCCGGTATAATCGCGTGTTTAAAACCGAGTTTTTCTGCTTCACGAATCCTTTTGTCGATTTGGGAAACAGCCCGAATTTCTCCTCCCAATCCGATTTCGCCGATAATCACAGTCTCTGGCTGAACCAATTGATTTTTTAAACTGGATGCAATTGCCACTGCAATCCCGAGATCAGCGGCTGTTTCATCGATTCGTACGCCGCTGACTGCATTTACAAACACATCGTGTGTGCCAACACGCAGCCCGACCCGTTTTTCTAAAACAGCAAGCAACAACGATAATCGCTTCGCATCAACTCCGGTTGCTGTTCGCTGCGGCAAACCGTAACTGGTGGGACTAACGAGCGCCTGAATTTCGAGCAATATCGGTCGCGTGCCTTCGAGGGCACAAATAATAGCCGACCCGGACGTATCTTCACGACGCTCAGAAATAAATATTTGAGATGGATTCCTCACTTCAATTAACCCTTTGGAGCTCATCTCAAACACACCGATTTCATTGGTCGAACCGAAACGGTTTTTAACAGCCCTTAAAATCCGGTAAAAATGATCGCGGTCTCCCTCAAAATAAAGAAGCGTATCCACGATGTGCTCAAGCACTTTGGGTCCGGCAATATATCCTTCTTTTGTAACATGCCCGATCAAAAATACCGGAGTATGTTTCGATTTCGCTAAAGTAGTGAATTGATAAGCACATTCTCTGATTTGACTAATGCTTCCGGGGGCACTTTCCAACAGTGGCGTATGTATGGTCTGGATGGAATCAACAATCAACATATTGGGTTGAAGTCTTTCAACCTGATTCATGATGGCATCCATATCTGTTTCCGCCAGGACAAGCATATCTTTGGAATCAAGCCCCAAGCGGTTTGCTCGCATTTTTATCTGAGAGGCCGATTCTTCACCAGTAATGTAAAGAACTCTGAAATCCTCGCTTGCAATCCGCGTACCTTCTTGTAACATCAGTGTCGATTTTCCGATTCCAGGATCACCGCCAACTAAAATGACAGAACCCGGAACAATTCCTCCGCCAAGCACTCGATTAAATTCTTCGCACTCACTCCGTTTTCGGGCAAATTGTTTAAATTCTATTTCTGCCAGCGGATACGTTTGAGCAGCATCTTTTAGAGATGTTGAGCGTGCTGATTTCTTTTGGTGCACCTTCTCCTCAACCATACTGTTCCATGCGCCGCATTCGTTGCACTTACCCATCCATTTCGGTGACTCGAATCCGCATGATTGACAGATAAATAAGACTCGCGCTTTTTTGCTTTTTACCATAAAAAATAAGATATTAAAATTTCCATTAAAAGTCAAGAATATAATTACCACATCAAAGCGAAATATCTTATCTCCATGCGAATAAAAAATAAGCACAAGTTATCAACGTGATCAAACAGGAATTCTTAATACAGACATGTGTTAAATCCCTGACAAAATTCAGGGTCAACCATCAGGATGTTTCTTTGCCTTTCTGCAAAATCTTTGCATCGCTCTGCATTCTTTTCGTTTAAATAATCTACTGGCATCATTGAAAATATCGATACAAAAAATTTCCAGACTTTCCTGGTACAAATAAAATATCCCTTGCTTGTTTTTATGAATTTTATTATTATAGAGCGGTGAGCATTGATTACGGTCTAAAATGAAACCAAGTGGAATAATATCTTTTCTAACTGATTTTGGTGATTCTGACGGCTATGCTGGCATCATGAAGGCAGTTATTATGTCAATTCATCCGACTGCGCGTTTGGTTGATATTTCGAATCACGTAAGCAAATATGATATTCGCTCAGCCGCGTTTATGTTACATTATAGCTATCACTATTTTCCGGCTGGTACTGTGCATTTGGCAATTGTCGATCCCGGAGTGGGAAGCTTACGGCGGGCAATTGCTGTTGAAACCAAAAAATATTTTTTCATCGCACCAGATAATGGTATTTTGCAATTTATTTTTCAGAATGAAAAAATCCTGAATGCGATTGATATTCAAAATCAAAACTACATGTTCTCAAATATTAGCAAAACATTTCATGGCCGGGATATTTTTGCGCCAGTAGCAGCTTATTTATCTAAAGGTTTGTCAATAAGTGATCTGGGCCCGCGAATATCAGATTTCGATAAAGGGAACATCGCATCACCAGAGATTCATTCTGAAAAAATCATCGGTACTTTCATTTATATTGATCATTTTGGCAATCTGATTTCCAATATTCCAGCAGATTTAATTTATAATCGATCTATTTTAATTTCATTCTCCGGATATACGATCCATAATCTGACGGAAGCCTATTCTCAGGGATCACATTCGCAGCCGCTCGCTATCATTGGAAGTTCAGGTTATCTGGAAATTGCCGTCAATCAACAAAGCGCAAAACAGCTTTTAAACGTCACTATCGGAGACCGAATAACTATTTTTTTCAACGAATATGGTGATTAATTATGCAAAATTATGAATCTGACATGACTTATTTTAACTATCAGGAATATCAAAAAACCGGGCATGCGTTTACTCAGAAAATTAGAAGCAATAAATTATTGATTCATTCTGTGCTTTTTGTGCTAACGATTGGATCTACATGGTTGGCGCATGGTATCTGGTATGCGCTTGCCATTATCAGCATTTTACTGGCGCACGAAATGGGTCATTATTTGATGTGTCGCAGATACAATATCCCGGCGACACTCCCCTATTTCCTGCCATTTCCATTTCCCGGGTTAAATCCATTTGGAACAATGGGCGCGGTCATAAAAATGGAAGGCAGAATTCCCAATCGTAAAGCACTGTTTGATGTGGGAGCAGCCGGCCCGATCGCAGGACTCATTTTAACAATACCCGCACTTATCATTGGATTAAAATTATCGACTGTGATCAAAGTTGAGCAAACTCCGGAATTTAGCATCTATTTGGGAGAATCGTTTCTTTTCTCCCAGTTATCCAATTTAATCATCGGAAACCTCGAAGATGGCTATGATGTTGTACTCCATCCGGTTGCATTTGCCGGCTGGGCCGGATTATTCGTCACCGCACTGAATTTACTGCCTATTGGCCAACTCGACGGCGGCCACATTTTATATGCAATATTTGGTCGTAACAGTAAAAACATTTATAAATTATCCTTATTTGGTTTTGTTTTTATCTGTGCCATCTGGTACCAGGGCTGGCTGCTGTTAATTCTTTTATTAATATGGTTCGGCTTTCGTCATCCGCCACCGATTGACGATTACACCAAATTAGATAAAAAACGTCGGTTGATTGGTTATATCATTTTTATAATTTTTCTTATTTCATTTACACCGGTTCCATTTAAGTTAGCAGGTTCTTAAATATAATCTGGGAATAATATGGCTATTAAAGATTTTTTCTTTAAAAAAAAGGTTTTAATTACTTTTTTTATTGTTCTTTTATCTATCATTATTGAATTTACGTTTGATCCCATCGAAATTATTCTGGGCGAGCTATTGGAAGCAACTAACCCTCTTCGGCCGAAATCCGGTACGATCTGGGAATTGAGTGAAAAAAACCTGGGAGCTGCGGAAAATCTTTCGCAAATTTCTATTGAAACAGATACTGAAAAAAGCGCGCCAGAGGTAGATACAGTCTATAAACTTAAAGTCGCTTTAGAAAAAAATGAGATCGTTCTAATCTCTGCTGATCAATTCCTGAAAATTTATAATATGCTACCCTCTGCTGCTGCCGGTCAAATCATTTCACCGTTTGATCTGCTGAAATTTTCGTATGAGCAAACATGGGCTTGGACAAAAGTGAGCAAGAACGATAGTCGTTTAAGTATTTTCTTCTTAAGAGGTGATAACGAAATATTGATCGACAGCTATCCTGATATCTCTGTTTTATATGAACGATCAATTTCCGGGGAAAGCGCCAAAAAGTCCCTTGATTCAATACCGGAATTTATGGGCCGAACCTTTTCTGCGCAACAATTCTTCCAGGCATTTAACAAACTTCCCCGGCCAACAAAACTTCAACTGATTAACAATCCGTATCAACTTCTTAAATGGCATCAACATATCAGCAGAGTTGGCATTGCCAACCAGATTCATGAATATACGATTCAAATCGGATTTGAAGTTGCAGACCAGCTCACTACAAAAATTTACACGTTTCAGGCAAGTACGATTGCTGCAAATCATTTCATCAATCAACTTAATTCGCTTTACCCTGATTTAAAATTGAAAATGCCGGAGTTTTAACGAATGAATATTCGAGAGTTCAATTTAAAGAAAATATCTGTTTACACTTTTATAATTCTCCTTTTTGTATTTGTTATTATGTTTCTGAAAATTATTTTTTCATTGCCCAGGCTTCCTGATAATTTAAATCAAATTGCGCTAAGCAATCCAACTGAAATTTTTTCAGATTCAGGCGAATTGATCTCCGTTCTTTCAAACCGTCAGATTGTTGCGCTCGATCAGATTTCCGACGATTTCAAGAACGCGATTATGGCCATGGAAGATGGTGAATTCCGCAGCCATCACGGGCTTAACAAAAAGGGCATCGTTCGAGCTATGCTTTCAAATGTGCGACATCTGCGAATAATAACTGGCGGCAGCAGTATTACACAGCAACTTGCCAAGAACTTATTTTTTAGCTTTGATCGCGTTTGGGGGCGCAAACTAAAGGAAATGCTCGTCGCGATGCAAATGGAACGACGCTATACAAAGGACGACATTTTAGAAAGTTATTGCAATCAAATTTATTTCGGATCAAATGCGTACGGAATCGAGTTGGCCGCACAAACATATTTCGCGAAACATGCCGACGAACTAACGCTTGCCGAATCCGCTTTCCTGGCAAATTTACCAAACTGGCCAACACAGTATAATCCATACAAAAATTACAATCTCGCTAAAAAACGTCAACAAATCGTGCTGAATCGGATGTTGGAAGAAGGATTTATCACTCCGGAAAAAATGGAACAAGCCTACGCTGATTCGCTGAATCTGGATCGGCTGAATCAATATTTCGGAAAAACGAGCTATTATGTCGATCACATCAAGAGGCTGGCTGAAGATACATATTCACGACAGATTCTTTATTACGGCGGATTAAAAATCCACACGACTCTTGACACGCGATTGCAAAGTGCGGCTTTTGAGGCCGTAAAAAAAGGGCTTAACGAACTGGATCAACGGATGGGTCTTCAGGAGTACGATCTGGCATCTACAGAAGACAAAAAAAAATATGTGCAAGCCGCGTTAGTTGCAATCGATCCCAGAAACGGTAAAGTGAAAGCCATGGTCGGAGGACGTAATTTTGCCATCAGTCCTTATAACAGGGCAATTGAAGGCAACCGACAGGTCGGATCTGCTTTTAAACCGTTTACATACATTACCGCGATTGATAAATTCAATTACACGCCAGCAACAGTTGTTGTGGATTCACCGATAACTTTTGAATATGACAACCAGACCTGGTCACCGGAAAATTTTGATAATCGATACCACGGTCCGATGACTTTGAAAACAGCACTAACGAAATCAATTAATGTGGTCGCGGCCCGAATAATTTATGACATTGGTCCTGAAAACGTTGTTAACTATGCACATCGATTAGGCATACATACGAAATTAAAACCATTGTTATCATTAGCCCTGGGTTCGCAGGAAGTTTCACCATTGGAAATAGCCGCTGCATATTGTTCATTTGCCAACGGCGGTATTTCCAGAGAAGCTCAATTTTTAAAATTGATAGAAAATTCACAACGTGAAAGGCTGATGGAAGTCAATAGTTCTGCCAATCGGGCGGTTGATGAGCAATCCATTTATCTGCTCGTGGATATGATGAAAAATGTTGTAAACGAAGGGACTGCGCGTCGCGTCCGCAGCCTTGGTTTTGACCGACCATGCGCGGGTAAAACAGGAACAACAAACGATGCCCGGGATGCATGGTTCATCGGTTTTACTCCGCAATTGGTGACAGCAGTTTGGGTGGGATTCGATCAACCGAAACCATTGCTCGATAAAAATAATCACGAAATTACCAGCGGACCGGCCGCAACTCCGATATGGACATATTTCATGAAAGAAGCGCTGAAAAACGAGCGTTATCTGGATTTTACCATTCCGGCTGGAATTACTTTTGAATATGTGGATCCTCGCAGCGGTAAAATCGTGTCTCAATACTATGAAAATGCGCAGCAGGTAGCGCTTAAAGCCGGAACTCGTTTACCAAAAAAAGAAATGGCTTCATTTTAAAAAAGTGAAATCGAATAAAAAACATTTATATACAGTTGCCAGCATCGGACAACTTGTGTGGGATCTTTATCAACATAAAAAATACGTCGGTGGTACAGCAGCCAATGTGGCCATTCACTGCCGACAATTGGGTGATGAAACCATCCTGATCAGTGGCGTTGGTAACGATCCCGCTGGGAGGGAATTAATAGACACACTAAAAAAAAGGAACGTGAACACTAACTATGTACAAAAGGTAAACGGCCATCCCACCGGAGCCGTGAATATCACAGTCGATTCGAACGGTGTTCCGCGCTACGGCTGCACGACAGACGTTGCTTTTGATTATATTGTCTATTCACAATCTCTGAAAATCATCAGTGATAAAGTGGATGCCGTGTATTTTGATCTGTTGTCACAACGGAATAAATGTGCCCGATATACAATTTATGAATTTTTAGAGGCATCGCCATTTGCATTTAAATTTTTAGATCTAAATATTCGCCGTTGGTCGGATCAAATCGACGATCAAATTACAAAATCGATAGGTATCGCCAATGCAATGAAAGCGAATGTAAATGAAATTATGCAGCTAAAATCTGCATGGGACTATGATGATCGTTATGATTTGGAAAATTTCGTTCAAAAGTTGCTTATTGACTATGGCCTGACATTTATTGCGATCACCCGTGGTTATAACGGCAGTTTGTTTTTTGATAAAAGCAACCGGATCGAAACACCAGCAGTTAAATCCAGCCGACCCACAGATACAACAGGCGCAGGAGATGCATTTGCAGCAGCAATTATTCACCGAATACTACGGAAATCGAGTTTGCCGGATATTGCTGCATTTAGCAACAAAATTGCCGCTTATGTCACGCAATTTGCAGGCGCCACACCGCGATATGTATTGGCAGATATTGATTGATGTTTACCCTAAAAATCAAAAATGTAAGTACATTCCGGAGTCAATCGCTCATGTACGTCTCGGGTGAATTTATGCGATTCACTGCAATGCATAAACAGGTTGTTCACGAACTACTCTTGCGAAGGTTTTTGAAAATGAAACAGCCTTTATATTGCTGTAAATTCAAACAATTATCGATATATTCGTTTGATTGAAATTTTGCAAGAATTTTTCCAATGATTCTTGATTTCCTGAACAACCTGTAACGGCATTGCACTCCGGCTAATACTAAAATAATTCGCTCTTATTAAATTACATATTTAATTTAGGATTTTAGGTTTACTTGAAGGAATTCTGATAATGATAAAATTTTGTGTAATTATAATAATCGCCTTTCTGTCTGCATGTAATACAAATGATGATGAGAACCTTTCAAAAGAAATATCTCAGGCAATTAAAAATGATCAATATACACCACCGGAAAACAATCAGTTAACTGACGAACAAATAAAAAATTATATTCTTATTCGAATTCAACAGCGAAATACACTTCATGATTATCTGAGTACTTATACTCAAAAATCAGATAGTGGTAAGAAAACAGGAAAGGAAGAAAATAATATCTCGATCCAGGATTATATCAAGGCGTTTCGCACACTTAGCGAGAGTAGAGAACATCTTTCAACGTATATTACATCTGCGAAAAAATTGGGATACAATAGCAAAGAATATGAATGGGTTAAAAATACGATTTTCGCGACAATGAGAGCGCAGTGGGCAGACTCATTGTCGATCGCAACGATTAAAGCATATCAAAATACTTTAAAAGATTTACAAGAACAAGAAAAAACATGTTCCAAGCTCCAAAATCAACATTTGATAACTCAACAAATCCGAATTCTCAATGAATCCGTTGAATATATCCGGCATGAACTTACACCATTAAGTGAAACCGAATTAATAAATATAAAATTATTAAAAAAATATATACCACACATTTTGCAATTGAAATCAGAAATTAATGAACTCCACCAAAAATTGAAAATGGTTAATCATGAATAATTAAGCAAGATAATCTGATTTTTAGATTTGAAGCCGGATAACAAATCTGGCTTTTTTATTTAAATGGCCAAAATTGACTTGATTTAAAGTTTTTTTTTCATTATCTTAACGTTTTTAAATTTCATAAGGTTTATATGCAAAGAGACTCAACGCAAAAGAATTGGGACGAATTCTGGAATCGAAAGCAACACGTAGAAGAAGTCTATTCCAATGTTGAACGAATTATTACCAATCTAAGACGTGTCACCGCTCTTAATGGAAAGCGAATACTTGAGGTTGGTGCTGGAACTGCCCGCGATAGTTTTAAATTAGTGAACCAGGGTGCGAACGTTTTTGTACTGGATTATTCTCCTGTTGCGATGGATATTGTCAATCATTTGAATCAGGAAAATAATACAAAAATTCAACCCATTCGTGCGGATGCATTCAGTATTCCGTCTCCCGACAATACGTATGACATCGTCTTCCACCAGGGATTATTGGAACATTTTCGAGACCCGCGCCCGCTACTTCAGGAAAATGTGCGGGTACTAAAAGAAGGAGGCTATTTACTTGTCGACGTCCCACAGCGTTATCATATTTATACAATCATAAAACACATTCTTATCTTTTTTAATAAATGGTTCGCGGGATGGGAAACCGAATTTTCCATAAATGAATTAGAAAACCTTGCTAAACATGCCGGAGTTAAAGTTGTATATCGATATGGAAGCTGGATGCGGCCCAGTTTATTCTATCGGATATTACGGGAAGTTTTATTGAAAATTAAAATAAAATTGCCTCTGTACCCTCGCGGACTACCGCTATTCAGAAATATTCGGAATTTCTTGAGAAATCGATTTATTCACTCAAATTGGGCGCTTTATACATTTTTGGATATTGGTATCATCGCGAAGAAGGATAATTCTAACGGGAAATGAAATTGAATATTTTAGTGATAAATTGGCAGGACATTAAAAATCCCCTCAGCGGCGGCGCTGAAGTTCATTTGCATGAAATATTCAAACGAATTGTGAAAATGGGACATAATGTTACATTGCTGTGTTGCAATTATGAAAATTCTGAACCCAAAGAAAATATCGATGGAATCCAGATTATCCGTCGGGGGCATCGTAACTTATTTAATTATGTTGTTCCGGGCAATTATTTTCGTCTTAATAAAAAATATAATTTTGATGTCGTTGTTGATGATATAAATAAAATTCCGTTTTACACGCCGATTTTTGTAAAAAAGCCATTGATCGGGATTATACATCATCTTTTTGGAGACAGCATTTTTCGCGAAGCAGGGCTACCTGGCGCACTGTATGTAAATCTTTCTGAGAAACTAATCGTACCGGTTTATAAGAATATTCCAATGGCAATCGTTTCTGAAAGCACACAGGAAGAATTATTAAATAAAGGATTGAAAAGTGAAAATTTGCACATTATTCACAACGGAGTCGACATGTCGCGCTTTCGTGCTGAAAAAAAATATCGCGAAAGCACACCAACAATTGGATATTTTGGCAGGATTAAAAAGTATAAAAGCGTAGATCATCTATTACAAGCGTTTAAAATTGTTCAGGAAAAATATGCAAACGCGCAGTTACTCATCATGGGAGACGGAGACAATTTAACAGAAATCAAACAACTTGCCAAAAAGTTGCAGATTGCATCGAAAGTTACTTTTACCGGACCATTAAAAAACGATGAAAAATTAAATTATCTCAACAAAGCCTGGTTCACTGTCAATCCATCCCCAAAAGAAGGCTGGGGTTTAACAGTTATCGAATCAAATGCATGCGCCTTACCTGTGATTGCAGCAAATTCTCCCGGTCTCCGGGATTCAGTGGTCGATAAAAAGACCGGCCTTCTATATGATTATGGGAATATTGAACAATTAGCAAACCTAATGGTTTTATTGATCGAAAATCAGGTATTAAGAGAGAAATTAAGCCAGAACAGCCTGGAATGGGCAAAACAATTTAGCTGGGATCGCTCGGCTGATAAAATGTTACATTTATTAGAGAAAACAATACGTTAGATTATACGGAGGGAATTTGATGTTAACCCATAAACAAATAAACAGAATTTTTGCACTTTTTGTTTTTATCTTTTCAACAATTATTTATTTACGAACCGTGGCGCCAACAACCTCTTTTTGGGATTGCGGTGAGTTTATCGCATGTTCATACATTCTCGGTGTGCCCCATCCACCAGGAGCGCCTCTTTATATCCTTGTCGGTCGCTTATTTTCAATGATTCCCTTTGCTGCAGATATCGGACTCCGGGTGAATGTCCTTTCATCTCTGGCCAGTAGTTTCACGATTATGTTTGTCTATTTAATTATCATTCAATTGATTACTATGTTCCGTGGTTTGGCCAAAGATACAATTGATCGGATCATCCTTTATTCCTCAGGCGTTATTGGCGCCCTCTTTTTCGCTTTTACAGACACATTTTGGTTTAATGCTGTGGAAGCAGAGGTCTATTCGATTAGTATTCTGTTTACTGCCCTTGTCTTTTGGCTAATCTTGTTGTGGCATGAAAAAGCTGATGAACCAAATTCTGATAAATATATACTTATGATTGCCTATCTTATCGGACTGGCAATCAGCGTTCATTTGTTGACTATCCTGGCGCTTCCGGCAGTTGGTTTAATCATCTATTTTCGAAAACAAAAATTTGATATTGGCACATTTCTGATTTTTGGACTTATTTTTTCACTGGCATTTATTACAATTTATCCCGGCATCGTGAAATGGCTGCCAAATCTTGCCCTGAAATTCCATCCGATTATTCTCATTCTTGTTCCATTAGCGCTTTTATTTGGTGCATATTATGCATTACAAAATAAGAAACGAATTGCTGCACTGGCATGCATGGCCTTTCTTTTAATTTTAGTTGCAAATTCAACTTATACTGCAATTTATATTCGTTCAAATCTCAATCCGGCTATTGATGAAAATGATCCCGAGACACTTGATAAAATGGTAAAATACCTCAATCGCGAACAATATGGAGATTGGGGATATGTTGAGCGTCGTGCCCCGCTCTGGGAATATCAAATAAAAAAAATGTATCTTCGATATTTCGGATGGCAATTTATCGGCACCGGAACAACTCTTGGAGAAGATAGACGAGTCGTTGAAAATTTTAGTTTGAACGGATTGTTAGGGCTGCCCTTTCTCGTCGGCTTAATCGGAATGTTTTATCATTTCCGGAAAGATCGGTATCATGCCTCTGTGCTACTTACGCTATTTTTTATGACTGGCATTACCATCGTATTGTACCTGAACCAGGAGGATCCGCAACCGCGCGAGCGGGATTATGTGTATGTGGGTTCCTATATGGCCTTTGCCGTGTGGATCGGAATTGGTGTTTCTGCTATCCTCGAATGGACACGTAACATAACCCAAAAATTTCCCTCTGTTCAAAAACTCGCGTTACTGGCAATGATCTGCACTCTTATTTTGGCGCTTCCGGTAAACACGATTGCGTTGAATTATGATTCCCACGATCGAACCGGAAATTATGTTGCGTATGATTATTCATATAATATTTTGCAGAGCTGCGAACCAAACGCAATATTATTTACAAACGGAGACAATGACACATTTCCGCTCTGGTTTTTGCAAAATGTGTATAATATCAGGCAGGATGTTCGCGTCGTTAATTTAAGTTTGCTCAATACATCATGGTATATTCTTCAGTTAAAACATCAGGAACCAAAGGTTCCGATTTCGCTATCCGATGAAACGATTGAAACGTTGACGCCCCGGTTATTGCCAGAGGATCGACGTCTTGTTCGGATTCCTGTTTCCAGAGAAGTTTTTCAACAACACATGGAAGAAGCGCTCGTCGAGCGCAAAGATATGGGCGCAAAACTGGAAGATCCGCCGGAAATATCGTTTGAATTGAAACCTACACTTATGGGACAGGCGCTTCGCGTGCAGGACCTGATGATCTTGAATATTATTCAAGCAAATCGATTTAAGCATCCCGTATATTTTGCGCTCACTGTATCAAGGCAAAATCAACTAAATATGTTCAAATATCTTCGCATGGATGGTCTGGTTTTCAAATTGGTGACCTATCCTGAAGAACAGGTTTCTGCTGTCAATTTACAGAAAAATTTATTTGAAAAATTTCAATATCGTGGTTTAGCAGATAGCACTGTCTATTTTAATGAAAATATCAAAGGTTTATTGAGAAATTATCAGGGATCATTTTTCAGCCTGGCTCAATACTATGCTCGTGAAAAACAATATGATAAAATGATCGAAACATTTGATAAACTCGACGAAGTTATGCCAACGTCTATCATTCCGATACGCGATGATCTGAATTATCAAATTGGGTACATGTATTATCAGGCCGGAAAGGAAGAAGAGTTCAAACGCCGCTTGGAAAATAACCTCAAAACCAGCGAGATGCCATTGGAAGAGCAAGTGCGATATGCCACCATTTTTTCTCAATTGTTTAAAGATAATGAAAAAGCCGAATCCATTGTCAATAATGTATTATCTGTAAATCCCGATTTTGCTCAGGCGTATTACTGGTTATTGAGCCATTATTATTCTCAGCAAAAATTTGATGAAGGTATCACACTATTAAATAGATGGATTGATCGCCATCCGGATGATAAAACAGCACAACAACAACTGGATCAGTTTATCCAAATGGCTGCCGGTAAAACGGAATCAGATACTGCAGCAGTTGATAGCACAGTGAATAACTAAAACCAAAGATGAATTGGACCGCTTGTATACGTTATGAATAATCAAAGTTAGGAAAATGACTGTATGATGACAACAAAAAAAATCAATCGTATTTTCGCAGCCGTTATTTTCTTGATATCATTATATCTTTATTTGAGAACAATTGCACCCACGACGTCCTTTTGGGACTGCGGTGAGTTTATCGCGTGTTCTTATATTCTCGGCATCCCACATCCACCAGGAGCGCCTTTATTCCTTTTATTAGGCCGAGTTTTCGCATTAATTCCCTGGGCCGCGGATATTGGTTTGCGTGTGAATGTAATTTCCGCGATTACAACTGCCTTCTCCATAATGTTTACTTATTTAATCATTGTCCAATTAATTAAGTTATGGCGAGGTGTTCCCAAAAAGATTGAAGACTATATTTTGATGTTTTCCGGCGGAATTATCGGTGCGCTTGCACTCGCCTTTTCAGACTCAGTCTGGTTTAATGCAGTGGAAGCTGAAGTGTATGCGATCAGTTTATTTTTCACCACAATTGTCGTCTGGCTCATTCTTGTGTGGAATGAAAAAGCGGATAATCCACAAAGTGATAAATATCTCCTTTTAATTGCCTATTGTGTGGGGTTGGCAATTGGCGTCCATCTTTTGAATATTTTAGCGTTACCGGCAGTTTTTTTAATAATTTACTTCCGTAAATATCGATTTGATATCGGATCTTTTCTGTTATTTAGTCTCGCATCAATCCTGATTTTGATCGCTATTTATCCGGGTGTTGTTAAATGGATTCCAAACCTGGCGCTAAAACTTTCTGGTTGGCTCTTCCTGTTAATTGTGCTCGCACTGCTAACTGCTATTTATTATTTCATTAAAACGAAAAATCGTACTGTTGCAATAATCATCATTTCCTTTTTCCTGGTTTTGCTGGGGACATCAACTTATGGAATGATTTATATCCGATCAAACCTCGATCCTGCTATCGATGAAAATGATCCGGAAGACCTTGAGAAATTTGTCAGTTATTTGAATCGTGAGCAATACGGCGACTGGAGTTATATTGAGCGCCGCGCACCTCTCTGGGAGTATCAGATAAAGAAAATGTATATTCGCTATCTCGGATGGCAATTTATCGGAAAAGGCGATGCTCATGGCAGCGATGGTTTTCTTGCCGACATAATTAATTTCAACGGATTGTTTGGTATACCGTTTCTCCTTGGTATTTTCGGAATGGTTCACCACTTTTTCAAGGATCATAAACGAGCGCTTACCTTGCTACTGTTATTTTTTATGACCGGTCTGGCCATTGTTTTCTATCTGAATCAACCAGACCCGCAACCTCGTGAGCGAGATTACGTCTATGTGGGGTCATTTTTTGCTTTTGCCCTGTGGATCGGAATTGGCGTCGCTGGCATCATGGAATCGATTCTTGAAGGGTTTCAAGGGAAAAATTCTCTGTTTCAGAAAATCGCACTGATTACTGTTCTCATAATTACACTTCTCATTGTGCCGGTAAATATGCTTGCTTTTAATTACCACACTCACGATCGAACCGGAAATTATGTTGCGTATGATTATTCATATAATATTTTGGAATCGTGCGAAGAAAACGCAATTATATTTACCAACGGTGATAACGATACATTTCCTCTGTGGTTTTTACAAAACGTAGAAGGTATTCGAACCGATGTCCAGGTGGTCAATTTAAGCCTGTTAAACACAAACTGGTATATTAAACAACTTAAGAAATCAAATCCGCCGGTTCCCATTACATTATCAGATGCTGAAATCGATAAATTGACAATTAAACTCTGGCCAGAGAAAAAAACCATCAAAGTACCGGTTCCACGAGACACGTATCAGCAGGATATTAAAGACCTCGGCGAACAAAAAAGTTTGATTATTCCCAAAGATGAAGCCCCGGAAATCTCATTTGAGCTTGAACCGACCTTTTATGGCAAAGCAATTCGGGTGCAGGATTGGATGATTCTCAACATTATTGCATCAAATCAGTTCCGGCGTCCTATTTATTTTGCAGTAACAGTATCCCCGGAAAATATGCTTAATCTCGATGATTATCTAAGAATGGATGGACTGTGCTTTAAATTAGTCACTTATCCGGGAGAGCTTATATCACCGGTCCGTTTACATAAAAACATTTTTGACAGATTCAGCTATCGTAATCTGGACAATCCGGATGTCTATTTTAACCAAAATATTCAGGGACTTTTGTCTAATTACCGGGCTGCGTTCCTTCGTCTGGCAAATTTTTATCATCAGGAAAAGCTCTACCATGATATGATAACCGTGCTGGATAAAATGGAAGAAGTCATTCCGGAAAGCGTTATTCCGCCGTTTGACCGTCGAATTAGCCTAACGATTGGCCGTATGTACCAGGATGCTGGCAAACCGCAAGAATTTGAAAAACGGATTGATTATTACCTGAATCGACCAGAAATAAGCACCGAAGAAAAACTTGAATTCGCACAAATTTATCATCAATTATTAGACGATAATGAAAAAGCTGAAAAAATTGCCCTGGAAATTCTGGAGTCGAAACCAAGTTATCAGTATGTATATTATTGGTTGTTTAATTTATATACAGAAACAAAAGAATTCCAAAAAGGGATTGAACTGGCAAATCAGCTTTTAGCAATAAATCCGAAAGATATGCAGGCACAGGTCAGACTTAAGCATTTCAAAAAGATGATACCTGCAGTCAATGATTCAAATTAAAATTGAAATAAATTCACATTTTAAGATTTAACCTGCATTATTCACAAAACGTGCCACAGAAGCACAGAGGTCACAGAGAAACAGCAACATGTGTGCAGATTACTTTTCAAACTGAGTTACGAAAAATTCGAGTTGCTATTGTTTGCGCAACGTTTTGAAAATAAAAACGCTCTGTGGCTATGACTTTTTCAGGTTAAAGATAATAAATTTTTGGAAATATTAGTTGTCCTTAGTTGCTGAACGAAAACATAAAATATCATTCTGAATCCGGCTTTGCCGAAAAAGAACCATAACATTTAATAACGCCAGGAATTTAGTGCTATACGTTTCTTGGTAATTCCGCTGCTCAGGATGAAAAACCAGACGTTTTCAGTCTATCACAACTTAAAAACAGTTTTGAGTAAATTTTGTTGAGGGATATTTTTGGCAAAAAAAATAACAATACCTGTACTTAAAATTTTGGTAAGCGTCGGACTGGTTTTCTTTTTATTTCATAAGTTAGGCTTTAAAAATGTAACGTCACAATTTGCATCAATCAATATATATTGGTTTTTGCTGGGAATCGTTCTTTTTTCATTGAGCAATTTATTCGGTTCTATACAATGGGCGTTTTTATTAAAAGCCGTGGGCATCCATTTACCATTGACACGCGTAATTTCTTACTATTATACAGGACTCTTTTTTAATAACTTTTTAGTCGGTTATATTGGTGGAGATGCGATTCGTGTTTACGACATTACCAAAACGACCGGCGCGAATTCCGAAGCAATCTCTTCGGTATTTTTTGACCGACTTATTGGATTTGCGATGTTAACAATTATGGCTTTATGTGCTTCGTTATACCTTGTAAAAACATTAATAACAAGCAATATCATCGTCATTATTCTATCCCTCTTTTTATTTTGGGTCATTTTAATCGTCATTTTGTTCAATAAGCGATTCCTTGATAAGATAAGCTGGTTATTCAAATGGATGCTACCTGAGACATTAAGCAATAAAATCAGAAAAATTTATCTTGGCATAAATCAATTCAAGCATCATAAAACAATTTTAGCAAAAGTGCTGGCCATTTCTGCTGTTATTCAGAGCCTGAGAATATTAGTCCACTATGCTGCCGCACGTTCCTTCGGGGTGAATATCGCTCCGATTTATTTTATCATTTTTATCCCCATTATAGCATTGTTAGCAAGCTTGCCTATATCTATCGGGGGGATCGGAATCCGGGAAAGCAGTGGCGTCGCATTATTTACACAGATTTGGCCGGTTCAGGCTGATATTGTTGCATTTGAATTTTGTGCTTTCCTGATCGGCATTATTTCTACCATTCCCGGAGGAATTATCTTTATGCTTCGGAAGGAAGTAACTCAACCAATAACAAAAGGAGAATTGGTAAAATGAAACGTCTTTTGATCATATTGCTAACCAGCCTTCTCGTTATCTCCGTTTTAACAAATTGTGAACGCAAATTAACCGGCTGGGGAGATGATGCAGATGTGTATGTTTTAGCAGATTCTGTAATCTGGCAAAGCGCCGAAACAGTGATACGCGATATATTTGAAAAACCACTTATTACGCCACAAGATGAAACAATTTTTACCATCAATAAAGCAAATTTGAATAAATTTCAGCGATATAAAAATTTGCTGTTTTTGGCAACACTGGATGGTGAAGGCGATGTGTCGCAATTAGTAAAAAATAACCTTTCTCCGCAGGCGCAACAAAAAGTAAAAGCGGGACATTACGTCTTTTTACAAAAAGAAAAATGGGCGTCCGATCAATTAATTATGTTTCTGGTATCATCTGATTCTTCATCATTAAAAGAAAAAATAACAGAGAACAAGGATTATATTTTTAACTTATTCGATAACTATTGGAATGAGGCAAAAAAGGAACAAATGTACCGAAGCGGACGTGAAGAAGAACTTGAAGCGTATTTATTGAAAAATTATGACTGGACTTTTGATGTGCCCCACGACTACCAGATTTTCATTGAAAAACCTGATAGCAATTTTGTGATGTTGCGTCGAATGCTTCCCGAACGATGGTTATTTGTTTATTGGATTGAAAATGAAGCCCCGTCAATTCTTAGTGAGGAGTGGGTTATTAACACCCGCGATTTACTTGGAAAAAAGTTTTACGATGGAGACCAGATCGAGCAAAAGTATCTCAAACCCGATATCGAAGAAGTTGATTTCCTGGGTCGTCATGCCTTTAAAATTGAAGGCTTATGGCGAAATGATATTAAACAGGCCGGCGGGCCATTTAGAAATTATACATTTTATGATGAACCGTCAAAACGAATATATATGCTTGATTTCGCTATTTTTTCCCCGCGACTGAAACGATCAAAACGGATGTATTTACGACAGGCAGAAATTATTCTCCATACGTTTAAAACTGAACTTGACACGAATACAAAACTCCGACAAATTCAGAAAGTTGAGGAATAAACAGTGGGAAATTATTTCAAATTCGATTTATTTAACACCAGCTATAAGCAGGAAATAATCGCCGGAATTACTACATTTGCGACAATGTCGTACATCATCATAGTGAATCCGGCAATATTAGAAGCTGCCGGAATACCCAGGGGGCCATCAATGGTCGCCACAATCATCTCTGCGTTTTTTGGTACAATCATTATGGGTCTTTATGCCAACCGACCGTTTGCCATTGCTCCGTATATGGGCGAAAACGCTTTTATCGCGTTTACAGTTGTAAAAGGACTTGGTTATTCCTGGCAAACTGCTATTGGTGCAATTTTTATTGGCGGGGTTTTATTTACACTGCTCACCATTTTTCGAATTAGATCCTGGTTAGCAACCGCAATCCCGGAATCGGAATGACTGCCGGCTTTATTCTTTATGTATTGTTTAAAATCGTAACCGGACAAATTAAAACAATTCATTTCGGAATGTGGATCCTTGCTGTTTTTTCGCTGTTGTTCTACATATTTTATCCGTATCATTCGTAAGCTGTTTTTTTTTGAAGATTGCTTTGCCTGGAACTAAGAATGTTCGTTAATTTTTAAATTCATAAAAACACGCTTAATGCTTAAAATTATGTACAGTTAAGTGCAGGGTTTAATATCAGCATATATTGGAGAGAAGAAATTAAAAATTTATCAAAAATATTACATCGATGAGGTACAGCCATGGATAAAGTCTTGATAACCGGAGCCAATGGCCTTTTAGGTCAAAAATGCGTTCAGATATTTTCTCCGGATTATGAAGTTTTAGGTATTGATATTCAAGATAATTCATATATTAACAACAAAAATTATGTTTATCAAAAATCGGATATAACTCAACGCACTGTCTTAAAAAAAGATGTGCTACCGTTTTTCCCGAAATATATAATCAATACAGCGGCGTATACAAATGTTGATGACAGCGAAACAAATAAAGAAGTCTGTTGGAAAATTAATGTCGACGGCGTAAAAAATCTCATTTATGTCGCTGGAAAAATTAATGCGAAAATTATCCATATTTCAACCGATTATGTTTTTGACGGAAAAAACGGGCCGTATAAAGAAACAGATACTCCCAGGCCACTTGGATATTATGGAAAATCGAAGCTTGCCAGCGAAAACGCGCTCATTAAATGTGATCTTGAATTTGCTATCGCCCGAACAATGGTTTTGTACGGAGTCACAAATAATGCACGCCCCAATTTCGTTACCTGGCTTATCGAAAAATTACGTAACAAAGAAAAGCTCACAATTGTTGATGACCAGTTTGGTAATCCAACACTTGTTGACGATTTGGCGAATGCGATCAAACAAATTATACAACATGAGAAATGGGATCTTTTTCATGTCAGCGGCGGTGATTTAGTTGATCGATATACATTTGCTTTAAAAATAGCTGAAATATTTAAATTCGATAAAAATTTGATTACCGCGATTAAAACAACCGACCTGAAACAACAGGCGCCCAGACCCCTTAATTCAGGCTTCATCCTTGATAAACTTAATGAAGAACTTGGTCTTGAAATGCCTCGCATTGAACAAAGCTTAAAAGCTTTTAAAAAGCAACTTAAAAAATTTTAATGTCGGAAAAATAACTAAAGGAATCGATTTTGAAAAGAAGTCTTATCGTCATTCCGACGTATAACGAATCGGAAAATATAGAAAAATTAATCGACCGTATCCTTTTTCAAGGAATTAAAAATCTTGATATTTTGATTGTTGACGACAATTCACCAGATGGTACTTCTACCATTGTTGAAGGAGTTGCAAAACATGAGCCGAATGTATATTTATTAAAAAGGAGTAACAAACAGGGCCTTGGAACCGCTTATGTAACCGGCTTTAAATATGCGATTCAACACGGTTATGACTATATTTTTGAAATGGATGCAGATTTCTCACACGATCCGGATGAAATTCCCAATTTCCTGAAAAATATCGAACAATATGATCTTGTGATCGGATCACGGTATATTGTTGGTGTGAATGTTATTAATTGGCCTTTGACCCGCCTGATATTAAGTCTGGGAGCAAATAGATACACCGAAATTATTACGGGACTCCCTATTAAAGACTGCACAGGCGGTTATAAATGCTTCCGTCGTGAGGTTTTGGAAAAAATCAACTTTGATAAAATTGATTCGGATGGCTACTCGTTCCAGATTGAAATGAATTTTAAAGCCTGGAAATTGGGATTCAAAATTCACGAAATACCGATTGTCTTTACTGACAGAATTGCCGGCACCTCAAAAATGAATAAAAAAATAATCAGAGAAGCAATCTTTATGGTTTGGAAGCTAAAGTTTTTAAGTATATGCGGGAAGTTAAATTAAAGACCGCAAATTGATATATGAAATTACAATCTGAAAAATCAATTCTAAAAGACCTTTCATTTTCCAAAATAAAAATTAAATACAACAATCTCAGGTCGATTTCCGATTCGCAGCGGAGGTCCCCATGTCCCAACGCCACATGATACATAGAAGTGCGTGTTTTGTATCTTTCTGTAGCCCCAGCTAATTTCATAGATCGCTTTCGTTATGTAATTTAATGGCCATAGTTGACCATGGTGCGTATGACCAGAAAGCTGAAAATCGACGCCATTTTCAATCGCCTGCTCTAAATTATACGGCTGATGATCCATCATTAAAATTGGTTTGGTTTTATCTACATCCTGCAAAACCGTCCGCAGTGGCTTTCGATCTGCATTTGAAAAACGATTTATACTGTAATCTTCCCGTCCAACCACATAAATCGATTCATTCAATGCGAACACATCATCCCGCAAAACCCGAATATTGTGCTTCTCCATGTATTTGACCGCGGCCTCTACCCCACCAATATATTCATGATTTCCGGTAATCGCATAAATGCCATACTTCGTTTTGATCTGAGTTAACGCATCTCCCAAATTTTCTTTAATAACCGGAGCCAGATCTTCATCAACAATATCTCCTGCCAACAAAACAATATCCGGTTCCAGTTCGTTTATTTTATTGACAATGCTACAAAATCGCTGTCGTCCGATGATTGTTCCGAGATGTATATCTGATGCCGCGACAACCTTTAACTGCTTTACAGCAGTTTGTTTTGGAATGGTAATTTCAAAACGCCTGATACGCGGATGCAGTGCATTAAAATGACCGGCGATTAAAATAACGGTTACAGCGCTAATTGCTACATAAAACGCGCTTAGTTTCGCTTTGGCATAATCCGCCGAAAGATGATGGATAAATGGCGCATAGTGATTAATTAGCCGGGCTAAATCTAACAATAAAATTATCAGGAAGAAATAAAGCATGGCGCCCAGCCAAAACGACCCGATATAGACAATTGTTTTGCTAAAAGGGCACAGCCAGAATCTCTCAATCACTCTGCCAGCAATAAAAGAAATACTAAGAATGCAAAATATAATTATGTAAGGAATGCGTGCCTTTAAATTTTGCGGAAGCGCCTGCCAGCCACGAATAAATATATAATAATTAACCAGGCTATATACTATTAAAACGATCGAGAAAAATGTAACAAATTGGAGCGTCTTCATAAAATTGCTTTCACTAAAATTTGTAATTCAAATTTTTAATTAATTTAGCAAAATAAAATTTGCAAGCAAGCGTTTTTTTCAATGGATAATTGAAGCAAACGAACACTTCCGAAGCTATTGAGTTTCAGAAGTGTTCGTAGGTCAAGGATGTCTAACTTGCGATCACATTGTTATTGATGGTATTATGTTCAACATAATTTTAAAGATTCGATATATCAATATATTTTTCAGGATCAATCGGTATGTTATTCAATCTGATTTCAAAATGAAGATATGGCCCTGTGGATAAACCAGTGGATCCCACTTTTGCGATCAATGAACCCTTTTCAATAATATCATTTTCGCTAACCAAAATTTCACCGAGATGCGTATATCGTGTTTTAAAACCATTCGTATGTTCAATAAGTACGAATTTGCCGGCGCCATTATTTTCAACATAATCGTGTTTCACTTTTATAACAGTCCCTGCATCTGCTGCGTAAATTTCTGTTCCTTTCGGAGCGGCACATCAGGATCGAACGAGGAACGGGCTAATTGCGTGATTCCCCAGTCATCCAGTTTGTTGTAAGAACCGCCGCTGACAAGCGCGAAAAACCAGTTTTTATAGCGCAAATAATGTTGCCACTTGCTTTCCTGCCACGCTAATGTCTTTAATGCGCAAATGAACAACGCTTTTTCTGTGCCACTCAACACATCTCCAAAATCAGTGATCAATTATTGTCCGATTTTCTCAATGAGTTTTTCAACACGTTGATAGTAATTTGTTCGTATTTCCGGGTTCTCCCATTCTTCTGGAGTCAAAGCGAAATCAAGTTCAATTTTCCCCTTGCATTCATTGGTGATATCCACAAATTGAGTTCCCCGGTCAGCTCGTATTTCTTCGGTTAATTGCCAGCGATCAAACAGGTCAAATACTCGTTGTTTTTGCCCGATATTTTCATCTTCAAGATTCGCTTCAGGAAGAGATAGCGAAGTATCCAGTTCAGAACCAGAAAAATCGCGCTCCCATTTATCTGGCGATTCATTTAACCAGAGCATGGGTGCAGAACGAGTTATCGCTTTTACATCATCATCTGCAACGCGCACTTTTTTTTGAGCGCCACCACAATTGATGCTAATAACGAACGCAACTAACAACAACACCGCGATTCGTTTCGTATGAAATAAAAATGTAAACACTGCTCGCCCCTTTTATTTTCCTTGTGAATACATTATTGAACCTTTACCGGGTAATCCAGTTTTTGAACAGTTTCATTTAGATAATCAATAAACTCATTTTCAGTTTTAATTCCATCAGGTTCCTTTTCCCATGCCGCCAGAAAATAATACGTCATTTTTCCGGTTTCTGGTTTCAAGACCAGGACATGGCTATATTCGTCTTCTGTAATTTTAATCAAATCCTGTTGTCTATAAAGAACCGCCATGCCCAACTGATCCTCGGCCAGGCTCTGTTTGCCGTAATTAGCAAGATATGCCCAGCCCTGTTTTTTATCTGATTGAATCAACGCTGCATCAGGATGTTTGACGATACCGGTGCACAAGTTTTCCGGACTTCCGGTAATAAAAAGGTCATGTTTTGTTATGCGGCTGCCAGCACAGATAGATAACTCCGAATTGAGGTCGTAAACTCCATCCCCAATTTTCCAGCCAAAATATTTTGTACGGATGAGTGATTCAACAGCGCCATTCAGAACAATTTCGCAGGATATACTATCTGTTTGGCTCACTCGATTGGCTTTGTTATCATGCCATATTCCGACAGAACCGATACCCAGGGATCCGCCAACCTTCAAAATATCCATACCCCAATCAGACATTTCATGGTACGATTCAAAACCATCCTGTCCCACATTTTGCAGCACCATTTCAGTTATCTTTTTCCCGAAAATGTCTGTCGCATTTCGCCAGTCCAGATAAAATCTGTAGCCAACTTTATCTGATTCCCAACCAGGTCCTTCATAACGGATATAATTGGAATGATCTGTATGTTCTGGCGGGACGCGGAGAAATTGTACATTTTGAAATGTGCCACCTTCATATTTCCGATCGATGAATGTGCCGCCAACTTTCACCGACAATTCTGCCTGGGTTCTTTTCGAGTATTCTCGTGGTTCTTCCTCAGTGGTGGCATAGCGCAACAAAAGCGTTTTCTTTTCACCAGGATTAAAATCCATGACAGCTAAAATTTCATCAGCGCCGCCGTCGCCGTTCAGGTCGTTTGCCTGACTGGCAATTTCCTCATTATTACAAAAGATGACAAATGCATTGGGATTAAAATCAGGAGTTCTTTGTTTGATATTTTCGACGCTGAGAAAAACCGCTTCATTCGGTCGCATTAAGTCAGTTTCATTAAAAACAGTAAGTGATAAATATTCGGGATATGTTCTTTTGATAGTTCGATCTTCAGAATCTCTGGATGAGCAACCGAAAATTGTTAAAAGTGCTGCGATGGCAAAAATTCGGCTAATTAATTTCATTTGCTTCCTCCTTTTCTATTAGCTGATTACGATTTTAAAAAACGCTTCGACTTTCTCGATATAATCTGATGTTACGAAAACGTAAGTAAATATATTCTAATAATTTTTTTCGTTAAAATCAATATTAATGTGAAATTATATTTTGCGGAAAACAATTGCCAGCCGCGTTCCGCCTTCGCTCTTTGCCTTCATTTTGCTGATTATGTGCTGAAGGAACAGAATCGAGCCGTTGCTAATCCTCGGAAGCCCTACGCCAAACCTGCCGCCAAATCCCTGCTCATTAAACTCCCGTCTTATGAATTTTTCCTGCCTCTTCATTGCTCGCCTCATTGAATCGCCTGACAAGCTCCTCGAAAATATCACCCATACCATGATTATCAATCTCATTGGGATGAAGGTCTATATCACAAAACCTTGAAACGAGAAAAAAAGCCGGTCCGCCGTGTCGATTTTTACAATGTGCTCTTCAAAACCGAAATTATCAAAAATCTCACGCGCCTTGCCAGACAAACACAAAGAAAATAACGGAAGATGAGTTTGAAAAGTACAAAAATAATAGCCGGGCATTATGCATCTGATAAAATGTTGCTATATTTTCCGACTGCCCAAATCCTGTCTAAGATAATACCAAAACACACCAAACAATCCAACCCGCCGGAAGCAAACAAAAAAGCCGCAATCTCCTGTATTTTCAGGGAAATTACGGCTTTTACGGTTCGTGGAGCTAAGGGGATTCGAACCCCTGACCTCTTGACTGCCAGTCAAGCGCTCTCCCAACTGAGCTATAGCCCCTTTTTATCGTGCAACATGATACTAAAAATATTCTAAAAAGTCAAGATTTTTTTTACAAAAGTGCTGTTCATCACATTTCTATTTTAAGAATTTGTTATTTTATATGCAGATGTAATTGGAGATCATAAAAAATTTAAACCACATGCCCCCCATTTCGTTCATGATCTCTGGTTACATCTTTTTTTTATTTTTCTTGATTTTTTATTTCAGAATGATTATTATTACTTCACCGAAATGTAATTCTCACCTAAAAATCAACCTTTAACCAATCCCGGAGCAATACATGGCAAATTCGATTGTTTTGGACAAACCGGTTCATTCACGTGCGTTTCGTTTAAGGCGATTTTTAAACTGGTTTCCGATGGGGCTTACGTATGCCTTTCTTTACATGGCGCGCTATAATCTCACAGTTTCAAAAAATGCACTCGGAGATCTGATGACAAAAGCAGATTTCGGAATAATTTTCGGAGCGGGTACAATTACTTATGCGTTCGCGTTTCTGATTAACGGGCCGTTGACAGATAAAATTGGCGGTAAAAAAGCAATATTGATCGGTGCTTTCGGAAGCGCATTAATGAATATTCTTCTGGGAATTATTACGTACATGGTCGTTGCAAAACAAATGGCTCTGAATATCGCACTGATATTTTCAATTGTCTATTCTTTGAATATGTATTTTCAAAGTTTTGGCGCAGTAGCCATTGTAAAAGTCAATTCCTCATGGTTTCATGTGCGGGAGCGGGGAATTTTTGGCGGTATCTTCGGCATCTTAATTTCAATGGGTATTTATTTTGCGTTCGATTGGGGCGTCGCAATTGTTGAAGCCACCAGAGCGATTGTCATCACTGACTTGAGTTTTCTTCAGGTTGGTTTAAGAAATTTACTCGGGATTAGTACAGTTGCAGTCGATCAAACCTGGTGGGTATTTTTTATTCCGGCAATATTACTGGGGATGTTTTTTGTGATTGAACTATTTTTACTAAAAGATACACCCAGTGAGGCCGGATTTGAAGATTTTGATACAGCAGATGCTTCTTCCGGCGAAGCAGACGAACCATTTCATTTACGCCAGCTTCTAAAAAAAATTCTCACCAATAAAATTATCATTACTATTGCGCTAATTGAATTTTGTACCGGCGTATTAAGAAACGGGATTATGCACTGGTATTTAATTTTTACAAATGAGATAAACCTCAGTCCCGATCATTTTATGCGCGCACACTGGGGCTTAATCCTGATGTTAGCCGGCTCATTCGGAGGAATATTCGCTGGTTTTGTTTCTGATAAAATATTTGGCTCGCGTCGCGGTCCGGTGGCTGCGCTGTTTTACGGACTTATGGTTTTGCTAACACTTGTGATGGGATTTGTTTTACATCTCAATCCGTTCATTCTGGGTGCAATTGTATCATTTATGTCGTTAGCCGTCATTGGGACGCATGGCATGTTATCAGGTACCGCGACAATGGATTTTGGCGGTCGCAAAGGCGCTGCAACCGCAGTGGGACTTATTGATGGATTCGTTTATCTGGGGACAGGTTTGCAGTCCATTTCACTTGGCTTCTTGCTATCAAAAAGCTGGGGCTATTGGGCGCCATTTCTGCTGCCTTTTGCAATCCTCGGTTTTATTTTAGCAGTTAAAATTTGGTACGCTTTTCCGCAAGCAAAACGTAAAGGACATTAAAATATGAAAAAAAATACATTTGATGTTATTATTTTGACAGCCCGGCCGGCGTCGGGAAAATCGGAAGTCATCAACTTTCTTAAAAACACTGATCTTGAAACCCGAAAAAAGCGTTTTCATATTGGCGAGTTTGAAGAAATCGATGATTTTCCGTATGTATGGGATTCATTTGTTGTGGATGACATTCTCTCAAAACATGGCAAAGAACGCCTGCTTACAGATAAGAACTATTATTTTAAAGATCATTTCGTTTGGAATTTGTTCATTGAAAAAATGAATGTTGCTTATGCACGCAAACTCGCTTATAATCCTGAATACCACGATAAATATACCACAATTTTTGAATTTGCCCGCGGGGGTGAAGATGGTATCGGAGAAGCGCTCTCTTATGTGGATAAGAATATCTTACAAAAAGCAGGCATTTTTTATATAAAAGTCTCTTATAAAGAATCAGTTCGGAAAAATCGATTGCGTGCCCGAAAAGGGCAGGAAGACTCTATTTTATTCCATTCTCTCCCGGATGAAAAAATGGATTTTTACTATAAAATCAATGATTGGGAAAAATTAACAAAAGATGATCCGAATTATATTGACGTAAATGGAATTAAAGTTCCGTACGCGGTTTTTGATAATGAAAAAGATTTAACCACACATCCGGGCGAACAATTAGGCAACGCACTTGAAGAAACATTCGGAAAATTGTGGAAATTACGCAGATAGTTTAGATTTCCGAAGTCGACAAATGTGAAAAGTCTTTTTATCACACCAGAACTCGAGGAAAACAATGAGACAAAACAGATTTCCGAAGTCTCCAAGACTTCGGAAATCTTTATCCATAACTATTCTTTGACGATACGCCCTTCGACCTGCGAATTGATTTTTCCTTTCTTTTCAATGGCTTTAATCACCACATCCGCGATGGGTATGCCCATGTTGGTGAATTCGTCAATTTTCATTCCAAGATATTTTTTATCGTTCGCCAACACATAATCCACGGTGGCGACTTTATAAGTTTTATCAGGATCGAGCTTTTGTCCGCCAACCATTGCTTCAACAATAGATACGTTCCCATTGTCGTTTATTGACCAGCGATATTTCACTCCTGAAATTTGTAAAATTCCGAAACTATTATCAACCGTGGCCACGGCATTTGTCTCGAGAATTTTTAACAACTTTTGGCCGCTAATTTCAAAATGGCAGATCGGATTGGTAAATGGCAATATTTCTTTAATATCAATGGCACGAATATCGCCTTTTTGCAATCCGGCACGAATACCGCCGCTGTTCAGGACTGCAAAATCGGCGTCAGTAAATTTTCGGACACAATCAGTCAGAAAATTTCCGATATTACTCTCTCCCCTGCTGCTTCTCTTCCAGGGAGTGGCTAAATAGCCGATGGTTCTGCCGTATCTTTCATCAATTATTTGGGTATATTTATTTATTTCATTTTCAAGCGTTTCATTTTTTTTGATATGAGTTGCATTTAAAAACTCCAAATCACTCTTATAATCCTGAACTGTATCCGCGGCAACAGTCACATCTAAACGGCCTAAATAGATCAATTTTGAAGACGCCTGAAGAATTAATTTCCCATTAATAATTCTTGGTTCAGATAATTTTGTGTGGCTGTGCCCGCCAATAATAATATCCACCCGATCATCGATTTGTTTGGCAAGATACATGTCCTGTTCAATTCCGGCATGAGAGAGTACAATAATCAAATCTGTTTCAGCGTCGATTTTCTCGGCAATGGATTGAACAATATCAACCTGTGATTTGGTGTATACCTGCTGCTGCTGTTCTGCGTTCAGATAACCGGCCAGTTCGTGAACCATAACGCCAATCACGCCAATTTTCATATTTCCTTTTTCATAAATATGATAAGGCTGGGCAGTAAATAATTCACCATCAGCTTTGAATAAATTACTTGAAAAGACCGGATAATTGCACATCTCTATCAGCTTGTTGCAGTTATCCACAGAAATATCAAGTTCATGATTACCAATCGTCGCGCCATGATAACCGACAAGATTCATGAAAGAAATCAACGCGCCGCCTTTTGCGCCATTCACTTCGATATCGCAAATCGGATTTCCGGTCATAAAATCACCTGCATCGAACAATAGATAATTTCCCGATGTTTCTTCGTCGATTTTTTTTACATAGTATTTTAATGCTAAAAATCCACCGTATTCCAGCGGTTTGCCACCAGATTTTTTCTTGTTTGAAACGCTATGTAAATAATTACCATGAATATCATTTGTGTGCAAAATTGTGATTTTTTCCTGGGCATGAATCCCGTATACAAAAAAAGATGCAAAAAGTAACATTGCTATTCGTTTAATCATCAGTTGCCTCGACGTATAATTATTATTTGGTTAATTGTATCTGTCCGGTCTTATTAAAAGGTAAATTAACGTTTTTTAAAAGAGGGGCAGATGTATTTAAATCAATATTACTGGTTAATTCATAATTTAAATTGGAATCACCTTTAATTAAATTGTAAGCCGTTTGTCCCATTTTTAAAAAATCCAATGACATGGGAATTGATACTGTCGATTCGCCATTTTCATTCACAGTCATTAAATTTTGTTTAACACCGCTGGCCCATTTCATTCCGTTTACAGCAAAATCATAGTTCAAATTTTTCAGGAATAATGAAAATGCATTTGGATTATCAATCGCGAGATTCAATTCAAGATCAGCGCCAGTAAAATTAATTTTTTTCAATTTAAGGGAAGATATTTTTAATTTTGGGAGCTGTACCAACGGAATTTGTCCGGATTTACTTACAGGAATCGGAGTGCGCCCAACTACCGGCAAGTTGAAATATAAAGTGGATTTGAATGAGTATTTTGAACTATCCTGGTTTTGCATTGATGTAAATGTTTTATACAAATCCGAAAAATTAAGCGAAAGCGGAATTTCGATCTGGCTTTCTCCGGCTGCATCTACAACTAACTCGTCTCCTTTTTGGCCTTTAATAAAAGATGCGCCGTCAATCTGAAAATCATAATCAAAACCAGCCATACTAACGGCAAACGCATTTGGATTCGTTATATTCAAATCAAATGCAAAATCCACCTCCTCGAAAGTTAAATTCACAAAACGAATATTTTGTAATTTAACATCCGGTTTGCTTGCTTTGGCCAATTCCTGAATAGCCGCACAATTTACTAAAATGAGGCCGGAAACAATTAATAAGAGTATAAAATTTCTTTTTAATGCGTTATTCATAATGATTCCTTTCTTAAATTAATTCTTGAATAGAACGATTTTAAAAAAAAGAAGTTACTTTTCAGCATAGAGCTGTCATTCCTGCGGATGCAGGAGTGACGTCTGAATAGTTACAAAAAGAATATCACAACAGTTTTTATTTTTTTAATACTTTGGCAACCGCTTTTTTAAACCAAACGGTATAATTCTCAGGGTTCTGTTTCAAATCTGTTTTTAATTCATCTAAATTCAGCCATTTAAAAGACTCCACTTCATTACCATCAGTGTGTATTTCGCCATCATAAAAGCCGATAAAAACGTGGTCAAGTTCATTTTCAGTGAGGTTGTGATCTAGTGTTGCTTTATAAAGAAATTGAAACGCGTGGTTCAAATCACAATCAAAGCCCATTTCTTCTTGCAGCCGGCGGTGCGCAGCGCTCTCAACAGATTCGCCTTTTCTGGGATGGCTGCAACATGTATTTGTCCACAAGCCACCGGAATGGTATTTTTTTCGTGCGCGCTGTTGTAATAACATTTCACCCTTCGAATTAAAAATAAATATCGAAAAAGCCCGATGCAACTTTCCATCTTTGTGCGCCTGCATTTTTTCTTCAACACCAATTTCATTATCATCCTGATCAACCAATATCACCTGCTCACTCATTTACTTTCCTTTCATTGAAAAAAATTCTTTTTCATTCAAAAATCGTTTCCCAAATTGACAATGCACTTGAATCGGACATTGTGTACATTTTGGATTACGAGCTTTGCAAATTGTTCGGCCCAGGTTTAATAAATTCATGTGAAATGAATAGGATTTTCCATCCGGAACAAGCGCTTGCATGTGCCAATGCGTTTTTTCAGCACTTGCATTTTCCGCCAAAAATCCAATTCGTCTGCAAATTCGGTGAACGTGTGTATCTACCGGAAAAACATCCACCCCACAGGAGAACATCAAAACCACACTTATGGTTTTAATGCCAATTCCTTTCAATTGCATAAATGTTTTGGTCACCTCGTCCGGGTTCATTTTGCAGATAAAATCAATGTTTAATGAACCGTACGTTTTATTTATCCACTGTAAAATTTCCTTTATGCGAACGCTTTTCTGATTCGCCAAACCGGCCACCCGAATGGCAGCGGTAATTCTTTCAGGCGGAGCGTTCATTACATTGTGCCAGGTCGAAAAGCGTTCGATTAATTTATTGTATGCCCTGTCCCGATTCAAATCGTTTGTACTTTGAGATAATATAGTTTTAATTAAACTGGCTAACGGATCTCCTCGTCCCTGCCAGTAAGGCACTCCGAACTCATCTTCCAATAATGGTATAATTTCGATAACTTTCTGCCGATCGTCCATCCGGTCTCATTTTCCGTGAAGTATTCGTGCGAAATTTTTACATATTTAATGGGATATCACAAGTCAAACATCAGATGATAAGAATATCCGGAATCAACTGTCTCATATCTCATACCCGGCGTCTCGCTTGTCAGATGTTCAATTTACCGATCGCCTTGACTTTTGATTAACTTTTCGATCTCGTCCGCGAAGTTCTTGTCACTGACAGCAAGCACTGCGAGTTCATTTCGTCCTAATAATGCGCCCAGCCTGTTTTTTTCTGACAGGTGAATTATTTTTATGTTCCCTGCTAATGATCTGATTTCTTTTTCTAACTTTCTCGAAGCATCGGTACTAAAAATGATCAGCCTTGTTTTTGACTGCTTCAATGACTTTATCACGGCAAATCTGCCCGCATCAAGTTTTCCGGCGCGCATTGCCAATCCGATCAATCCAAATATTTTTTGAAGCTGAATTTCATCATTCATAAATTAATATATCCAAATTGTAACTAAGATAAACCAATTCAATTTAAAAAGCAAGCAAAAGTCGCATCAATTCATTGCTTAATTACCCGTTCACCGTGTTCGAAATCATACATTGTTTTACGCGTTAAATCGGAAAGCGCCAGTTTATAATCGATCAACACATCCAGAAAATCTCGTTTTGCGGCTGCTAACCGTTGTTGATCCAGCGCTAACTCCTGGCTTGTAATATCGCCATTTTCAAAGCGATGAAGACTTATATTGTAACTTCTTTGGGCAATTTCTGTTCTTCTTTTAGAAATGTGCAACCTGTTTTTCGTCTCCTGAATATCATCAAGCGCGCCGCGAATTTCGCGTAATATAGATACTCGCTGTTCTTCCATATCATATTTCGCAGCCTGTAAATGGGTTTGCGCCGCATTTACTTCCGCCTGATTAACTCCCCAGTCCCATAGCGGAATTGTTAAACTCAACCGAAAGCCTCTGTTTTGGGGACGTTCCTGCATATCTGAAATACTCGAATTTACCAGACGACGAAATCCGCTATCCTGTAAATTATCCAGGCTAATCCCGGACAAATCGTAAAATGCGTACAAATCTCCTCGTATTTGCCATTGACTCTCAATTTCTTTGAGTTGCATTTTGGCAAGTTCAATCACAATCGTCTTATCACGTATTTCAATTCGGTTCCGCAAGCCCTCTTCAATCGCTTTTTGAGAATCGATTTCAATCATTTTAAATGATAACTCATTTTGGATTAAAATATTATCGGTAAGCTTTAAGCCGATAAATTGTTTGAACGCATCCAGTTGCCGCTTTAAACTCCCCTGTGCCTCATAATGCGCATTCTGACATTCGGCATAATCCACTTCCATTTGCAAAACTTCCACTTCCGGAATCAAACCGGCCTTGAATTTTTGCTGTGCCAATTGATACGATTGCTCCAGTAATTTTAACTGTTCTTGTACGATTTCTGTTGCCCGCTGCATTTTATAAACTGAAAAAAATCGACTTTTCACATTGTAAACCAAATCAAGCTTTGTGATGTCTATCGAACGATTGGCTTGTTCATAGTTTAAGGTTGCCTTTTTTAGTCCATACCGGAGATTATTAATTGTAAACAGGGGTTGATGAAAACTAATGTTCAGGGATGATAAAAATCGTCTTGTTGTCGTGTCGCTAAAAGAAGGACGCCAGTAGGTTTCTGTTAAATGATTAAAGGAAGATGTTAGTCGAATTTCCCCGTTTGTCGGAAGCGGCTGAACGACAGACAGGTTTCCGCTAAAATTATAAGTTCCACGGGTGCTGTAAATTTTAAATCCCCCTGCCTGGTCGATCCCGGCTAAACTTTCATAAAAATTTGGTAAATCAAAATCCATTAACGCCCGAGTACGAAATTGTCCTTTTGCAGAAATTAAATTCTCCCGGGCGCGAATGACTGACAATCTCAGATTCTTCATGGTGTAGCTCTTTTCTAACGCAATTTCAATAGCATCAGTTAAAGTTAAAGTTACAATCTCCTGGCTTTGAGAATGTACTTTAAAACATATAAGCAATATAAATATCCAAATTAGAAAGATAAACTTTTCTTTCATTGAAAAAATCCTATTTTAAACAATACAACCTAAAATTTTAAAATGAAAATAAAATGATTACCTAAATTGATTGAACATTCCGGAGTGGATCGCTTTTGCAAGCTGCCCATGAAACACCCGTGCAAAGGTTTTCAAAAAGGAATGGCCTGTATATATTGTACAGCTTCTAAACCTTTTATCAAAAAAATCGATCGGTACAATTGAATTGTTCATTTTCGTTTAGAATTTCAGGATAACATAATTTTTTTGAATTCGTTAAAGGTATGGGGCGCCTGTCATTCAAATCTTAATGAATCGATGGGATTTAATGACGCTGCTTTTTTTGCTGGCAAAAATCCAAAAACAACTCCAATAATGCCTGACACAAAAAATGCCAGAAAAATCGAATACAATGTGACAACAGTTCGATAGTTAGTAACCCAACCGATAATCAAAGACATGGAAATTCCAACGATTACTCCGATCGTGCCGCCGACGATCGCCATGGTAACCGCTTCGGTCAGAAATTGATACAATATTTCTGAGCGTGATGCTCCAATCGCTCTGCGAATACCAATTTCTCGAATACGTTCCGAAACAGTTGCCAGCATAATATTCATAATTCCAATTCCACCCACCAATAAGGAAATAGCGGCAATGCATCCCAACAATACATTATAAGTTTGACGTTCTTTTGCTTCTTGTTTTAATAATTCATACGGAATGATAATGCTGTAATCACTATTTTGATAATGCCTGCGATGAAGTATTCTGCGTACCACATTTGCAGTATTCAGCAGGTGCGTTAGTTCATTCGTCTGAATTGTTATCTGCCTGATTTGGCTTGAAAATTCATTTTCCGGAGGAAAACGGTTTAAAAAAGTTGTGAGCGGAATATAAACATCATAATTTAAATCCCGCGCTGCCAGCTCACCGATGGTTTCTGTAAACAACATTTTATTTGACATTACGCCAATAACTGCAAACCACTGATCATCTAATTTGACAAGTTGATTCAACACATCGCCAGTCGGGAACAGCGTTCGGGCAATTTGTGCGCCTAAAATGCATACTTTTAAAGAACGCTGGCACTGTTCTTCTCGAATAAAATGCCCTGCCTGTAGTGAATAATTTAAAATATTTTCAAAATTTGGTGTGATCCCAACCAAGGTGGCTTTTGTTGAATTATCGCCGGATCTGGCCAGGATTTTTTTTTCAGCCTGCGGGCAAACAGACTTCACCCCGGGAATAACTGCCTCAATTGCTTTTGCATCCTGAATCGAAAGACCGCTAGAAAATCGGGCACGCACCGCCAATAACTCCTTTTCTGTCAGATCTTTTTCCCGGACGATAATATTAGAAATACCGAGCTCCTGATATTTTCGAATTGCTTCGAATTTTGCTCCTTCTCCTATAGAAAGCATGGCAATAACTGCGGCAACACCGAAAATTATTCCCGACATCGTTAGCAGCGATCGCAATCGATGACTTAGCAATCCTTCAACTGATACTTTCAAATTCTCTTCGAACTGCATCTGAATATTTCTTTCCAATGTTAACTAAACACATTTGCCCTACCTGAACCCTGCCGGAGATCACAGTGAATTCATGATTTCGAGGTCCAGGCGTCACTTCATAACTTTTAAACTCCGAGCCTTCGAGAACTTGAACATAGAATTTTGAATTCTTTTTATAAATGCATTCATTACGAACGTACAGCACCTTTTCATATTCTGCGAGTATAATTTCACAACTCACGGTCATGCCAGGTTTCAGAAATTCTCTATTTTCGTGCAGAAGAATCGTTACGTCAAAAACATTAATAAGTGAATTATCTTTCGGATGGCACAATTTGGAGATATTCACAATTGTACCCTTTAATTGAATTTTAGGAAAAGCATCTAATCTCACAAATACAGCCTGGCCATTGTATATTTTTGAAATATCCCTCTCATTTACAGTTGTGATAACCTTCATCTGATTTAAATCCGGGATTCCGACTAACGGCCTACCTGCCCAAAATTCATCACCAACTCTGATTTTACGGCGTCCTCGATAAGGTCGTTTATATTCAACAATTCCCTTTGTCGGAGAACGTACAAAGGTTTTATCGAGTGCTTTTTTTGCATCTTCGATTTCATGCTGCAACTGTTTTATTTTTAGCTTATGTATTTTTATTTCAAATTCCAGGCAGCGTTTTTTAAAATCTCCGTTTCTCTTCTCCCGGTTATAGTCAATCTTCGCCTTCTCTAACTGTAATTGGCTAATCCGTTGTTGCGTTTGCGATTCGAATTTCGATTTTTCAGCCTGAATTTGTTGAAGCGTGTACGATGCTTTTGCTGTAGCAATGTGCGATTCAAGCTGCAGAATTGTATTTTCATAATTTGTCTTTAATCGTTCATATTCAACCTTCGCAAGCATTATTTCATTTTCTTTTTCCCGGATATCTTTAATAATCTCTGAATTATCAAGTTCAAATAAAAAATCATTCACATTCACTTCCGTCCCTTCATCAACAAGACGTGTAATTTTGAAACGCCCATATTTCCAGCCAAGCCATGGCATGACAATAGTCCGCGATTTTACCGCTTGTAATTCCCCTGTCTCCACAATTGAATCCTTAAAATGCCCTTGCATAATCGGATCAAATTGGATATATTTTCCGGAATGACATGTCGTCAGAATTAAAACAGCGATAATAAATACAGGTATTTTTTTTATCATTTTATCTTGGCATAAAAATAAGTATCGTTAATGCGGATATATCTCCCAATTCATGGATTATTCTCAATTCAATATCGTCGGATCAACGAGCGCAATACGATCACCAGCTTTTAGTCCTTTTTTAATAATGATAAAATCTGAATTTTCTTTACCCACCACAACTTCTTTTTCCACAAAACGACCTTCCCGAAACATATAAACAATATTCTGTTCTTCTTTTCTAAACAATGCATCCAGCGGAATACTAATCACCGAATCAATTGGATCGACAACAATCTCACACCGCACGGTCATGCCTGGTAAAAGATAATCATGTTTTCCTTTGATTATAATTTCAATGGGAAATATTTTTACATTCGACTCTTCAGTTTTATCCTTTGCAAGCAGAGCAATTTTGGAGATGGCGCCGTGGAAAACCGAATCCGGCAATACATCGAGCCAAATTAACGCGGATTGCGATAATTGTATTTTAGAGATATCCAATTCATTTATTTCCGTGATGGCTTTCATTTCATTTAAATCCGGCAGAATCATAATTGTTTGCCCATTCCAGGGTTGATCACCGACCTGCCATTTATTTTCTGTAGATGCATTTTTCTCGACAACCACCACTCCGGGGCTAGGCGCTGTTACAGTCATCTTTTTTAATGTGTTTTTTGCATCATTCAATTGTTCTGTAAGTTGCTCTATTTTTATTTGCTGTTTTCGCAATTCCTCTTTATTTATTTGAGCCCGGTTGGAAATTTCCTCCTCAGCTTTCTTAAGATCCATTTTCGTCTGATTCAAACGAAGCTGCATTTCTCTTTTCCGGATATCTGCTTCATAAGTAGATTTCTCTAATTCAATTTGAGTAATCTGATACGAAATATCTGCCAGCTTTAAATCTGCTTTCAAATCTTCCAACACAGCACGTTGCTCAAGTTTTAGCTTTTCATATTCAGTTTTGGCCATTTCCAATTCTGCTTTTGCATCAATAATACCTTTATGTACCTCTGTTTCGTCAAATTGGATTAATGTATCTCCTTGCACGACTTCTGCCCCGTCAGCAATAAGCCAGGTAATTTTCAACTCGCCAAAACGCCACGAAATAGAGGGAGCGAGAATTTCGATCGATTTAATTGCTTTTAATTCACCGGTTTCAATTACGCTTATAACAAAGTTATCTTTTTTTACTGTATAAACAGGTACCTCATTTTGTGAGGACGAATGACATTCTAAAATCATTAATAGTATTAGGATAAATAAGGTTCTCATCTCTGTTCTACTTTAAATCTGACATAATTAAATGAATTGGAGGTTTTTCTAATGACAGTCTTTCTCCACCATTTAGGCCTTTTCGGATTAATGCAAAATTATCATTTCGTCGGGCTACATTTATGTAGTGCTCCCGATATGTTTTATTTTCTTCAATATAAACCACTGTTACACTATCTAGATAAAACACACATTCTAACGGAATAGCAATTGTATCCTGAATTGTTAGTGAATAAATATGACACTCTGCGGAAAATCCGGGCATTATCCGTTCATTCATTTCATCAAACTCTATTTTTATTTCGAATTTTTTTAACCGTGTTTTTTGATTCTTCACAGTCCCAACGTTAGCAACATCTTTAACATGCCCCTGGAAGCATTTTCCGGGAACTGCGTTAAAATATATGTCTACAGATTGATCCGGGCAAATGCGTCGAATCGATGTTTCATTTGCCTCCGCGATTACATGCAAGTGCTCCATATCATAAATTTTCAGAATTGGTAACCGTTGCCAGACTTTGTCTCCTTCGTTTAATTTTGCTTCGTTTGCAGGATTCATTTCGTGCAGAACAATACCATTAGCAGGAGATACAAGCGTCAATCGATCCATAAATAATGTCGCTCGTTGTACCTGGTTTTTATTTTTTAGTATTTTATTCTTAATCTTTTCTAACTTATATTGATTTATTTTTTGCTGCAGTACGCCTCTTTTTGTTAACTTTTCGATTTCAATAGTATACTTCTTTAATTCCAGATCCAGCAATTTTTGTTGATGCACTGAATTAAATTCCATTTGGTTTCGTTTTATTTCCGATGTATGCTTCAAAGAATTAACAGCCTCGAGGCGTGTTTTTAATAACATAGCTTCCAACAAAATATCAGCTTGTTGCTTTGCTAATTCTGATTCTGTAATTTTCAAATTCATGTGCGATTCATTATAATTTTTTACAAGCTGAGGACAATCCAGTTTACATACTATATTGCCACTGTCCACATGCGCTCCTTCATGAACAATATATTTGATGATCGGTGCAGGCCAAACGTCGGGACAGCAAACAGTTGATACATTTTTTGAAGTCGCTTCTCCTGTCAAAATAATTCTATCGCAGAAATTACTTCTGTGAACAGTATATAGAAATATTTTATTATTAAGCTTTGATTTAATGAAAAGAAATATAATTGGCAGAATTAGAATTAAAGAATATTTGAATAATTTTTTTAACATATTACTTACTATTTTAGCAATTTTTGGGGATTAATACAACACTTTTTTTTATTATTTTAACATAATCTTAACAATTGTTACAATTTTATTTTATTATATTGAAGATGTTGATTTTCTTGTTCATTGACAGAAATATATAAATTTATTCATAATTTATTGAATTTTAAAGGCATATTTTTTGCAATCCCTTATGATTCTTTTAGAATCAGAATGTTAAAATAAATACTTTTTGGCTGAGCACACCAGCTTATTCAGCCGGTGTCTAACATCTTGTAATTAATTTGATTATATTTTCATGTACTGTCTCATTATCTTTACAAAACCATTGAAATTAGCCGAATTCTTTCAATTGCAATTTGGTGTACCAATAGTAATTACAGTAATTCGCTTTGAAGTTTTCTTTAAAAATCTCGAATAATCAGCTAATTATCACATGAATTGAGTGACGCAGTTTTGAACATACTTGATACAAGCTGTATCAAATTAAGACAAAAAAATGATCGTTTAAATAAAAATCAGAGAGGTTTTATATTATGAGAGTTAAAGGGATATTATTCGTACAGCTATTGTTTTCAATTATTCTAATTAAAAGTCTCGTATTTGCTCAGGAATGGTCTGATGAGATTAAATTAGAACAACCGGGACGGGAAATGACAATTATCCCTGATTTTGATATTGATCCAACCACAGGTCACCTGCATATCGTCACCATGATAAGTCCGAAAGGAGTTTTATATACTGAAATGGATGCCGATGGGAATATTTTGCAGCAGCACCCAATTCCACATGCAGTAAATGACAGGCATGGCAATGGAAATAATTTTGGTGCAACGATCGCAGTGGATTCTCAAAGCAGACCACATGTAAGTTATCGCGAATACTTCAGTGGAAATCCACCAAAATTTTCATCGTATTATACATATTACAACGGCTCAACCTGGATTTCGCCGACGATACTTTCTGAACGAGTGATGCGTGGCTGGATGCTTCGAATGGACATCAGTGACAACGAAAAAGTGCACATCGCTCGTGGCTCGATGGCAAACGCTGCCGGAGAAGAATTAGTGGGACCGGTTAAGTATTTCAGATTCAATAATGGATCTCGCGAATCGGTAACAGATAATATGTATCGGTATCGGGCCGACGACCGAGTTGAACTCGATGCTTCTTACGAAAATCAAGTACATATCGTGCTTGGATGTCCGGATTATCCTCCGCAGGGTGGGCCTGTTTGGTACTGGCGATCCTTTGATAATGGCGAAACCTGGACAAAATCAGAAATTCATGATCCCCGTGCACGCGGTGGCAATGGCAGCCCGGACTTATTCGTTGATGCATCCGGCAATGTTCACATCGTCTACGGTTCCGAATTGGATATGGACGTAAATAACAAAGCATCTGTCAGGTATACCCGTTTTGAAAACGATAACCACATGTTTGATGTTACAGTTACCGATCCGGGTGAAATTTTACATCGTTTTGATACTCCATACGGCATTGGCTCGGTGGCTGCCAGTGCAGACGGGGAAATTGTAATTATTGCTTATTCTGAAGATTTTGGTAAAAGATTATTTGTCAGAGAGTCTCATGACGGCGGAAATTCATGGGGAGACCCACTTGAAATTACGAACAGGAGTTGCGCTGCTTTAGGCCGGAACCGCCAGGTAATTCGCGCCATCAAAGATCACTTCTTTCTTTTGTATCCATCCCCGGACGGCGTTAAATTACGCTACAAAAAATTTACCATCAATGATCCTCCGGTCGCTGATGCAGGCGGCCCTTATTCCGGAAGTGAAGGAAGCGCCATCAATTTTGACGCATCAGGATCAAGCGATTCGGATGGTTCCATCACGCAATATGAATGGGATTATCAAAATGACGGAACGTATGACGCAACAACAGCAGGTCCGTATTCTTCATATACTTATACAGATGATTTCGATGGTCAGCTAAAACTACGCATAACAGACAACGATGGCGACGTCAGTACAGATGTGGCTCAGGTAACTGTTAATAATGTTGCACCCACTGCAAATGCAGGCGGTCCGTATAGTGGCGAAATTGACGAAGTCATTCAATTTACTGGTACTGGCACAGATCCCGGCAATGATGAACTGTTTTACTCATGGGATTTGGATGATAACGGGACATTTGAAACGACAGGACAAACTGCGCAAAAATCTTATCCCAGTGGCGGAACTTATCAGGTAACCTTGAAAGCAACAGATGATGATGGCGGCTTCTCAACAGATGTTGCACAGGTTTCAATCCATAACTATCCACCACAAATCGGCAATATTCCGAACCAGACGATTGATGAAGGAGGCAGTTTCACACCGATTAATCTTAATGATGCGGTAACTGATCCGGATAATACGGATGCCGAAATCACATGGACGCATTCACCAGCGACTCATTTAAATCTTTCTATAGCTCCCGGTATTTTAAACGTCACGGTAAAAGACCCTGAATGGAACGGCACTGAAACAATAACCCTTACCGCAACAGATCCGGGTGGAAAATTTGACACTGCAGACGTAAGCTTCACTGTTATTCCAGTGAATGATCCGCCAGTAATTCAGCCTATTACCGTTAATCCGATTAGCGAAGGTGAACAATTTCCGCCAATCGCTCTTATTGCCACTGATCCGGATAATGAGCCTCATGAAATTCAATGGACTGCTACCGGTCAACAACAGCTTATTATCAATATTCAGCAGGGAGCGAATCCCACAGCATCGGTAACCATCCCGGATACCAACTGGTATGGCAACGAACAAGTCACTTTTACGGCGACAGATCCTGAGGACGCGTCTGATAGTAAAATCGCTGTATTCACTGTGCACAATGTTAACGATCCACCTGTGATTTTACCGGTACTCGGCCAGACAATTCGTTATAATCAGGAATTCGCTACAGTGAATCTGGATACCTGTGTTCAAGACATTGACAATACTCCCGACCAAATCCAATGGTCGTTTAGAGGAAATAATCATCTTGCGATTAACATTACGAATCGCAGCATGACAATAACCCGAATCGATCCGGATTGGACCGGCATGGAGGCGGTCACTTTTACTGCGAATGACGGACAGCTTTCAGATAGTTATACCGCGACTTTCATGGTCATCTATCACAACGATCCACCAAAAATCAGCAATATCTTTTCTCAAACGATCAATGAAAACGGTACGTTTGAAACACTCTATTTGGATGACAAAGCAGACGATCCTGATCATGCAGATAATGAATTAGTATGGACACTTTCAGGATACGAAGAATTACTGGTTCAGGAGATTGGCGACCGTATTTTTCAAATTGCAGTGCCAGATTCGGAATGGGCCGGAACAGAAACCATCCTGTTTCAAGTCACAGATCCCGGTGATTTGAGCGATAGCACGTATGCATCTTTTACCGTAATCCCTGTCAATGATCCGCCAAAAATCAGTAACATGACCAATTTCACATTCTATGAAGATACAACGTATATTATTACGTCCACAGAACTAAAACTAATGGTAACCGACCCGGATAATTCATTTGAAGAATTAACTTTCTCACTGGATAACGCTCGGTTTACAAAATTAGAACAAGAAGAATCAACAGGTAACTTCATTTTATCTGCGCAAGAAAACTGGTTTGGTATTGAGAATGTTTTATTTAGCGTAACCGATTTACTGTACGCAAAAACATCACAGCCAATTACCATTAGTGTTAAACCAATGCCGGATCCGCCAATGCCATTTGATTTACTGATACCGTTTAATAATAGCGCCATTGTCATTCGTCCCGAGACCCTTGAATTTTCATGGCGACGCTCTATTGATCCGGATGATGAACCGGTGACCTATAGCTGGAACCTGAGTAAGGAAATCGATTTTACTCATATCATTGCACAGTACAACAATATTCCCGATACGACTTACACTTATACGTTACCACAACATTTAGAACCGGGTCTCTATTACTGGAAGGTGATTGCATTCGATCCAACTGGTTTCAGCACGCCATCTAATAATGTAAATCTATTTAGTTTTAATTTTGATATCGGTGTTACGGATGATCCGAATTCTCAAACACCCAAAGAATTCGCACTGTATCAAAATCATCCCAATCCGTTTAATCCGGAAACCAGAATTCGCTATCAATTACCCCAAACATGCCATGTTCGGTTGGCAGTTTACAATAATGTAGGACAGTTAATTAAAACGCTGGTAAATGAAGAACAAAATACCGGCAGCTTTTCGCTTTACTGGAACGGTACCAACGACGCCAACGCTGCGGTAAGTAGCGGTATTTACATTTACAAATTACACGCCGGTGATTTTGTGATGGCGCGTAAAATGCTTTATTTGAGATAATGTTTTTATGATAGGATAATGTTTTTTAGTAAAAGCCCCGTAGAACAGAAAATGTTTACGGGGCTTTTTAGTATTCACACTACCAAAACAAACCCCTGTCCGATAATCTCATCGGACAGGGGTTTGTTATTAATTTTTAAAATAGTTAACTAAATTTCCGATCTGAATTTCGTTCAAAAATTATGCCAAATAAATCAAGTTTAATCTTGACAATGTCATAATTATATTTTATATTAGTGTTATTAATTTTTCAGCACCGTTAATTTTAAACAGGAAGAAAAAATGGCAATTACCAAAACAGACGTGGAGCGGGTCGCCAAACTCGCTAAATTGGATTTTACTGAGGACGAAAAAGAGGATTTTACGCATCAGTTATCCGATATTTTAACCTATATCGAAAAGCTAAACGAGCTCGATACCAATAAGATCGAACCGACGTCTCATGTTTTGGGAATTCAGAACGAACTCCGTGAAGATAAAGTTGAATCCTGGTTAACACAAGAAGAAGCTCTGAAAAATGCTCCGCAACAGAAGATGGGATTTTTCAGTGTGCCAAAGGTAATTACACATGAATCATAGAAAAGTACTTGGTGTTATACCGGCACGTTATCAATCCAGTCGATTTCCGGGAAAACCACTGGCCGACATCGCTGGCAAACCAATGATCCAGTGGGTCTATGAACGGGCACGGCAGGCGCGTCTATTATCCGAAGTGGTTGTGGCAACAGATGACGATCGAATTTTGAAGGCAGTACAAAATTTTGGCGGTCGTGCAGAAATCACATCCCGGGATATTCGGAACGGGACAGAACGGACGGCAGTTATCGCCCGAAACTATGATTATCCGATTATCGTGAATATTCAGGGAGATGAACCACTAATTCAACCCGACGCGATTGATGACGCGATACGGCTGTTGTTGCACGACGATAGCGTGGTTATGGGAACGCTGGTAAAAAAAGTCGAAACCATGACAGAACTGAACGACACAAACATGGTGCGGGTCGCGCTGGATCATCAGAATTTCGCGCTCTATTTTACACGGTCAATTATCCCCTTTTGCCGGGATGAGCATGACAGGGATAAATGGTTAAATGTACACACGTATTTCCGGCATATTGGTTTGTATGTGTATCAGAACGATTTTTTACAAAAATATATCCGGATGCCGGAATCAAATCTGGAAAAGGCAGAGAAACTGGAACAATTAAGAGTTCTTGAAAACGGTTATAAAATTAAAGTGGCCGTTGTGGACTATGCCCCGCGGGGTGTTGACACACCAAAAGATCTAGAAGAATTGAAAACGTATCTGAAGGAGCTTTAGGTTGGGTAAACAGCATGAAACAAAATATATATTTGTTACTGGCGGCGTTGTATCATCTCTCGGAAAAGGAATAGCTTCTGCCTCACTGGGCACATTGCTTCAATCCCGTGGTATACGAGTAACGATTCTAAAATGCGATCCATATATCAATGTCGATCCGGGCACGCTAAGTCCGTTTCAACATGGTGAGGTTTATGTGACTGACGATGGTTCTGAAACAGACCTTGATCTGGGGCATTACGAGCGGTTTCTGAATATTAGCATGTCTCAAAAAAATAATACAACAACCGGCCAAATTTATTATGAAGTAATCAATCGGGAACGAAAAGGAGATTATCTGGGAAAAACTGTGCAGGTTATACCACATATCACCGATGAAATAAAACGACGCATTCGTGGCGTCTCTAAAAACGAACCCGCATTCGATGTCGTTATTACCGAAATCGGCGGAACAGTGGGTGACATCGAAAGTCTGCCCTTTTTAGAAGCCATCCGACAGCTCAGGTTAGATATCGGCAAAGATAATGTATTAAACGTTCATTTAACATTAATACCCTATATCAAAGCATCGGGTGAACTGAAAACCAAGCCAACTCAGCATTCTGTAATGCGATTGCGGGAAATTGGTATTCAGCCGGATATCTTGCTCTGTCGCACCGAGCAAGATCTTCCTGATGAAATGAAATCCAAAATAGCACTTTTTTGTAATGTGCCCTCGGAATCAGTCATCCCGGCTAAGGACGTGGAATCAATTTACGAAGTCCCATTGATGTTGCATCGGGAAAAATTGGATGAGCAGGTAATTGAAAAGCTCAACCTGGATCAAAGCACACCAAAATTAAAAGAATGGAAAAAGTTTGTTGAAAAATTTAAAAATCCAAAGCATATTTTAAAGATCGCTATATGCGGAAAATATATAGAGTTGCATGATTCTTATAAAAGTATCATTGAGTCCTTTGTCCATGCAGGCGTTGAAAATGACGCCAAAGTCGAGTTGAAATGGATTGCTTCGGAAGATTTGGAAAAGAAAGGTGCCGAATCTTTTCTTTCCGACGTTTCCGGTTTGTTGATACCCGGCGGTTTTGGAGAACGCGGCATTGAAGGTAAAGTCAGAGCAGTTCAATATGCACGGGAACACAAAATGCCGTTTTTCGGAATTTGTCTTGGATTGCAATGTGCGGTAATTGAATTTGCCCGCAATGTCTGTCAGTTATCCGACGCCAACAGCATGGAATTTGATCCTGAAACAAAATATCCGGTGATTGATTTAATGGAAGAACAGAAACGCGTCAAATCTAAGGGCGGAACCATGCGGTTAGGCGCCAGCGTATGTCAAATCAAAAAAGGATCACATGCACATAAAATTTATGGAGCAGAGATGATTATGGAACGGCACCGCCACCGTTACGAAGTTAATAATAATTATATCGAAACACTCGAAAATAACGGCTTGATAATGTGTGGAATGAATCCGGATTTAGATTTGGTTGAAATAATTGAACTTCCGGATCACCCGTTTTTCGTTGCCAGTCAGTTTCATCCCGAATTAAAATCCAGAGTGTTAAATGTTCATCCATTGTTTCGGGATTTTGTAAAAGCAACGTTAAAATTCAATAAATAGATTCCAGTTCAGGAAACGAGCGGAGGAAGGACAGGCCGGATGCCTCAATTGAAGCGAGTTAAGAAACGGATTAAAAATTGGTTTATTTATGTTGTCGTAAAATTTGGCTACACATTTTTAAATGGGACAAAGAGAGTTACCGCATTCAAGCTTTTTAGTACGTTAGCACCGATCGGATATTATGTTGTTTCGTCCGAGCGCAAAAAAACGATTGCTCATTTAACAAAGGTCTTTGGCAATCAGTATTCACCGGATAAAATCCGGGATATGGCAAAAGAGGTTTTTCTCAATCTGAGCCGAAATATGGTGGATGCGTTTCGTATTTCCCAATTAACACCCAAAAATATCGATCAACTGGTGCAATACCAGGGGCTTGAAAAAATTAATGACGCGCTGCAAAGAGGAAAAGGATGTTTACTGCTAACCGGTCATGTTGGTAACTGGGAATTGCTCGGTGCGTTTGTTTCGTTAAAGGGTTACCCCTTGCATGTCATTGGCGCTCCTATTTACGATCCGAGGCTGGATGAAATGGTGGTAAATAATCGAAAGGCATCCGGTGCCCAATATATCGCTCGTGGTTCTGCAACGAGGCAAATTATTCGTGCATTAAAAAATAATGAATTAATCGGCATCCTGATTGATCAGGACACAAAAAAAGTTGATGGTGAACTTGTGGATTTTTTAGGACATAAAGCATATACACCTGTCGGACCGGTAGAAATCGCACATAAATTCAAATGCCCGTTGTTGCCAATTTCGATTCATATTAAAAAAGATAATACTCATTTTGTTGAAGTGGGTGAAGAAATTATTTTACAATGGACAGATGATCATGAACAGGATCGGATAAATAACACGCTGCGTTGTTCCAGGGCAATTGAACATTTCATTCTGAAACATCCGACACAATGGGTTTGGATGCATAAACGATGGCGCACACAAAAAAAACCGATCTATTATAATAAAGCAAAATAGAAATAATGTCGATAACATTTATATTACAAAAAACATCAATATCATTTTTAATCGTCTTGCTATTTATATGGGGTTGTCAAACTGATGTTGAAAATGACGTCATTACCTTTAGCGAAAGTGAATTACCGGATCAGGAAACCTGGAATTCGACGATGATCGCCACGAGTAATGGTACAACCTCTGCAATCATTGAATTTGGACACATGGAGCGTTACAATGAGAAGCAATTGATCTTCTTTGATCAAAACATTGAGGCCGATTTTTTTGATGATCAAGGTAACCATACGTCAAAATTAGCATCAAACAAAGGCAAAATGAATGAGAAAGACGATATTATTGAAGCTTATGAAAACGTGGTTGTGGTTTCTGATAGTGGTATCAATCTGATGACGGAAAAACTGTGGTGGGATAATGCCCGTAAAAAAATTATTTCTGACCAATTTGTAACAATTACCACCACTGAAAAGGATACACTGCATGGCGTGGGATTCGAGTCTGATCAAACATTATCAAACTGGATGATAAACGAATTGCACGGCAAAACAAGTAAAACACTTGATCTGAATTTAAAAAATCGTGTAATTACTAAAAATGATTCCACTGAAAATGATTCCACGGAAAATGATTCACTGGAAACAGAATGAGAATTCAGTATTTTTACATTATAATGTTCCTTTTTTCATTTACTGCTCTCCCCTGTTTTGCGCAGGAAAAGCTGGAAATTCTTAATGCAGATCGCGGGCGTGGAGAAAAGACAGATAACGGGATTGTTAGGCATCTTGAAGGAAATATTCATTTACGCCAGGGAACAGCAGAGCTTTTTTGTGAACAAGTTACCTGGTATGTGGAATTAGATAAAACGATTTTGAAACAAAATGTGACATTTATTGATGGGCCGAGAACATTACAGGCAGATGAAATTATTTACTACAACAAAAAACAGATGGCTCATGCAATGGGCCATGTCGTTATCATTGATTCTGTTTACACGGTCACTTCAGATAATGCCATATATGATGAACTTGACGAGAAAATAACCGCTAACGATAATGTTACAATTACTGATGATGAAAATTCCGTTATTTTAACGGGCCAACATGCAGAATATTTTAGCAAAGATGACCATGCAATAGCGACGGGTAATCCGGTGCTCACACGATTAGATAGCACAGGCAGCGAGGAAATTGAGGTAACCGGAGACTTTATGGAATTGTTTGACGGCGGTGATCGTGCTATTGTGAAAGATAATGTTGTTATCACTCATAAGCAGAGTACAGCAACGTGTAACAAAGCAGAATATTTCCGAACTGAGAACCGGATTGTTCTTTCCGAAGATCCGGTTGTTCAGCAAAAATATGATAACTTGTCCGGCAAAGAGATCGAATTATATTTTAAGAAACAAAATCTTGATCAGGTTATCATAACAGGAGACGCCAGGGTTGCTTCTCAGGTTGACACAACATTTGACGATAGTCGGAGGCACAAACTTTCAGGTAATACGATACGCCTGAGCATTCAAAAAAGCCGGTTGAAAGAAGTTTTTGTGCAAGGTCAGGCAACTTGTTATTATTACATTATTGAAAATGAAGAATATAAAGGATTGAACAAAATAATAGGCGACCAGATAATTATGTCGCTGGACGAAGGAAAAATTCATCGGATAATTATTGACAGTGATCCGCAATCTTCTTCCGGGATTTACTACCCGCCGGGTCATGAAAAATCGGATTCCTGATCTATTTGAGCAGATAAATTTTATGGCATTAACATTAAAAGCAGAAAAACTTGTTAAAATCTATCGCAAACGAACAGTTGTTAATGATGTAAGTCTTCAGGTAAAACAGGGAGAAATCGTCGGGCTATTAGGACCGAACGGAGCGGGAAAAACAACATCATTTTACATGATAACCGGGATGATTCGCCCCAATCGGGGGCATATTTATCTTGATGAAAGAGATATTACAAAACTGCCGATGTACAAACGGGCGCAATTGGGAATCGGTTATCTGGCGCAGGAGCCATCAATTTTTCGTAACTTGACTGTAGAAGATAATGTGATGGCAATTATCGAAACCCTGAATCTGTCACGCGAAGGAAAAAAAGAACGCTTAAAAAAAATGCTTTCGGATTTAAATATTTCCCATTTATCCCGGAGCAAAGCATATACATTATCAGGAGGCGAACGACGGCGTGCCGAAATTAGCCGGGCGCTCGTTACAAATCCAAAATTTATTTTACTGGATGAACCATTTGCAGGAATCGATCCGATTGCAGTAGAGGATATTCAGAATATCGTACATAGCTTAAAAGAAAAAGGAATTGGAGTGCTAATAACAGACCATAATGTTCATGAGACGCTTTCAATTACTGATCGCGCATATCTTTTATATGAAGGTGTGGTTTTAAAGTACGGGACGTCAGAATTTCTTGCAAATGATCCGGAAACACGGAAACTCTATTTAGGGGAAAAGTTCAAACTAAATCGTTAACGCATAATTAGTTGAAAGATGGAGTAGCTAACTTATGATGAATTTAGGTCTATCCCAGAGATTGGGGCTTCAAATGAAGCAATCGCCCCAACAAGTACTGCTATCATCACTTCTCCAACTTCCATTAGTCAGCCTTGAACAGAGAATTCAGATCGAGTTAGAACAAAATCCCTTTCTGGAAGAAGAACTGGAAATGGAAGAAAATCTCGAACAAGAAATGGAAATGAAAGAAAAGGCTGAAAAAGAAGAAAATGATAGCTCTGATGACGAAGATGAATATGACGGCGATATTGCCGATGGCGAAACAGGAGATGACGACAGAGAAGTCGACTGGGATACAATTTTAAACGATGAAAACAATTACGATTATCGGGCGCCGAAAGACGATAGCGCCGAAGTTTTTGAAAAAACTGACGCGGTTGAAACATCTTTGCCCGATCACTTGCTGAGTCAGCTACACATGACAAAGCTATCTGATATCGAAATCGCGATCGGAGAAGAGATTATATGGAATATTGGCGAGGATGGCTATTTAAGAGTCGACATCGAAGATATTTCTGAAAACTACTCCGTTTCAACAGATACAGTAGAGAAAGTATTAACGACTGTTCAGCGATTTGATCCCGTGGGCATTGGCTCCCGAAACCTGCAAGAATGCTTGCTCATCCAATTACTGGAAATGGACGATCTAAACGAGCTGGCGATCGCTATTTTGAGAGACCATTTTGATGATTTTAAAAACAAACGGTTTGAAAAAATTACAAAAAAATTAGGAATTACTCTGGACGATTTTAAAATCGCACTGGATGAAATTACAAAACTCAATCCAAAGCCAGGCGAAGGTTATATCGAAATCAATCAAAATTACATCATTCCGGATATTACCGTTGAAAAAGACGATGGTGAATACAAAATCCTTCTAAATGACTGGAATGTTCCGCATTTGCGAATTAATCATTCTTATAAAAAACTACTTTTAGACAAAAAAAACACCTCAAAAGAAACCAAGGATTATATTAAGCAGCGGCTTGAATCTGCCCGATGGTTAATTAATTCAATTCATCAGCGCCGGTTGACTATTTTGAAAGTTATGGAGGCAATTTTAGAGCGACAGCATGATTTTTTTGATAAAGGTAAAAATTTTATCAAACCAATGATCCTGAAAGATATTGCCGATGAAATCGGCATGGATATTTCAACGGTCAGCCGGGTCACAAATGGGAAATATGTTCAAACAGATTACGGTGTTTTTGAATTGAAATATTTCTTTAGTGAAAAAATTAAACGAGATAACGGAGAAGATGTATCCAATAAAAAAATTCGAAATAAAATAAAAGAAATAATCTCCAAAGAAGACCCTCATAAGCCATATAATGACCAAAAAATTGCTGATATTTTGAAAGGCGAGGGTTTCAATGTGGCCAGAAGAACGGTCGCTAAATATCGAGAACAAATGATGATCCCTGTATCTCGATTACGGAGACAAATTATTTAATAATAACGAAGGAGGTAATCATTTATGCGCGTTGGCAGTGACGGAAATATACGTTTTGGGGATGATGAAATAAAACTCCCGCAGCTTAATAAAAGAATGATTTTTATAATTGCGGGAATTATTCTAATTCTCATTTTTATTTTTTCTTCTTTTTATACCGTAAAAACGGATGAAGTGGGAGTGATTAAAAGATTGGGAAAATATTTAAAAACCACCGATTCAGGCTTACATTTCAAATTGCCTTTTAACATCGATACAGTCACAAAAGTGAAAGGGAGCAACTATATCTTCCCGGTGGAATTTGGGTATCGCACAATGAAAGCAGGAGTTGAAACGCAATTTATTAAAGGGAAACAATACGAATTCGAATCACAAATGTTGACAGGAGATTTAAATATTGCCGAGGTCTCATGGGTTGTTCAATATCGGATTACGAATCCCCGGGATTATTTATTCAATGTGATCGGAACTGCGCAACAGGGTCCCATCAAGACGATCCGGGATGTGTCTGAAGCGGTGACGCGCAAAATTGTTGGTGACCACAGCGTGGACGAAGTTATTATTATCGAGCGACGATCCATTGCATTACAAGTACGCCAGGAGATTCAGGAAATTTTAGATCTTTATAAAATTGGCGTTACCATTGAAACAGTAGAATTACAGGATGTGAATCCACCCGAACCAGTCCGACCTTCATTTAATGAAGTGAATGCTTCTCGTCAGGAAATGGAGAAAGTGATTAATCAGGCTTATGAAGCCTATAATAAAGTTATTCCCAAGGCAAAGGGGGAAGCTGAAAAAACGATCAAACAATCCGAAGGGTATGCTCTTAATCGCATCAACAGAGCCGAGGGAGACGCCAAGAAATTTATCAGTATTTATGAACAGTACCGGCTCTCGAAAGACGTTACCAGGCGCCGCATGTATATTGAGGCGCTTTCTCTGATTTTACCTAAGATTGAAAAAAAATATGTTGTCGATAAAAATTTGAAAAATTTGCTTCCGTTGTTGCAAATGAATGAGAAGGGAGGCGCCAAATGAAAAATCAGAAAATTATTAATTATATAACAGGATTTGCTGTACTTTTAGTATTATTTTTACTGGTAAGCTCGGTGTACATTGTTGATGAAACAAAACAAGTGGTTATCACGCAATTCGGTCGCCCTGTTGGAGAACCGATCACCGAAGCCGGGTTGCATATAAAACTTCCTTTTGTGCAAGAGGTAAATTCTTTCGAAAAGCGCTTGCTGGAGTGGGACGGAACCCCCACCGAAATTTCAGCACAGGACAAAGTGTTTATTGAAATTGATACGTATGCTCGCTGGAAAATTATCGATCCGCTCAAACTCTTCCGTTCCGTGAGAAATGAAACAGGCGCTCAATCGCGGTTAGATAATATCATCGACGCCGCAACTCGTGATTTTGTTACCAGCCATGTACTGATCGAGGTTGTTCGTAGTACAAATCGAAAAATGGAGATTATAGAAACAGAATTGGATGTTGAGACCAGAACAAGAATTGATTCTATTACTATTGGAAGAAGCCAAATCTCGAAAGGTATCATGGAAGCTTCTAAAACTAAAGTTTTGGAATATGGGATCGAATTAGTAGATGTAAGAATAAAACGGATAAACTATATTCAATCTGTGCGACAAAAAGTTTTTGACCGCATGATCGCAGAGCGCTTGAGAATTGCTGAAAAATACCGGTCACAGGGACAAGGAGAAAAAGCCGAGATCGAAGGCGATATGGAAAAAGAGCTTCAGAAGATAACTTCCGAAGCCTATAGAACAGCGCAGGAAATTAAGGGAAAAGCGGACGCCCAGGCAATTCGTATCTACGCCCGGGCCTATGATCGTGATCCGGAATTCTACTCTTTTCTGAACACTCTGGAAAGTTACAAAAAAACTATCGATGAAAACAGTACAATATTATTAACAACGGATAATGACTATCTGAAATATCTGGAATCAATCAGTGGGAAATAGAATAACAAGATACGAAAGGAAGTGAATGTATAAAGCAACGACTATTTTGACCGTCAGGTTTAACAATAAAATTGCAATGGGTGGTGATGGTCAGGTAACTTTTGGTGACACTGTTTTAAAAGCGAATGCAAAGAAAATACGGAAGTTATATCAAAATTCGATCCTCGCCGGATTTGCAGGGACATCGGCTGATGCATTTACGCTCTTTGAAAAATTTGAAAGTAAACTGGAACAATACCATGGCAATTTGTACCGCTCGGTTGTGGAGCTGGCGAAAGAATGGCGCACTGATAAATATTTGCGCCGTCTCGAAGCACAACTTACGGTTGCCAATAACGAACATATTTTTTTGATTTCCGGCAACGGAGATGTTGTGGAACCAGATGATAATGTAATAGCGCTTGGCTCCGGCGGGGGCTATGCATTAGCGGCAGCGAGGGCACTCATGCAAAATACGGAACTTGATGCACAAGAGGTTGTACAAAAATCAATGGAAATCGCAGGTTCAATTTGCATCTATACGAATACTAATATCACTGTCGAAACCTTATGAGGATTGAAATGAAAGAATTGACTCCTAAACAAATCGTTACCGAATTGGATAAATACATCATCGGCCAGGATCGAGCAAAAAAATCAGTTGCCATCGCATTGCGAAATCGATGGCGGCGCCAGCATGTCAAAACTGAATTACGTGAAGAAATTTTGCCCAACAACATCATTATGATTGGCCCAACAGGTGTTGGCAAAACTGAAATTGCCAGAAGACTCGCTAAATTAGCAGGAGCTCCGTTTATTAAAATCGAAGCATCAAAATTTACCGAAGTCGGATATGTCGGCCGCGATGTCGAATCGATTATCAGAGATCTTGTCGATCTCGGTGTTTCAATGGTACGCGCCGAAAAAACTGCCGAAGTCCTAAAAAAAGCGCAAGAGCTGGCTGTGGAACGGCTTCTCGATGTATTGCTGCCGCCGATAAAGCCGCCGAAAAATAAATCCGGTGAAGAAGAATCGGAAAACGAGGAATTGCATCAAAAAATGCAGCGGACGCGTGAAAAATTAAAGAAACAATTGGAAGATGGGAAACTGGACGACCGAACAGTCGAACTGGAAGTCCCATCGGAAAATTTCCCGCTGATGCAGGTCATTTCTCCCATCGGCATCGAGGAAATGGGATTGAATATTCAGGAATTATTTGGACCAATGCTCCCACAAAAAACGAAAAGACGTAAAATGACGATTCCGGAAGCAAAACAGCATTTAATCCAGGAAGAATCTCAAAAATTGATTGATATGGAAGCTGTTATTAAAGAAGCCATCGAACGTGTTGAAAATTCCGGAATTGTCTTTCTGGATGAAATTGATAAAATATCCGGAGAAAATAGCGGACATGGCCCAGACGTCTCTCGCTCCGGTGTTCAGCGTGATCTGCTTCCTGTCGTTGAAGGCACAAATGTCTTGACAAAATATGGGATGGTAAAAACAGATCATGTATTGTTCATTGCATCAGGCGCATTCCATGTTTCCAAGCCATCTGATTTAATCCCGGAACTTCAGGGCCGATTCCCAATTCGTGTTGAATTAAATAGCCTGACGACCGAAGATTTTGTCCGCATTTTAACAGAACCGGAAAACGCATTAATCAAACAATATAAAGCTTTACTGGATACCGAAGGAGTAGTTATCGATTTCACAGAAGATTCAATATGGGAAATAGCCAGAACAGCAAGCGAAGTAAACGAAAAAGCCGAAAATATCGGAGCTCGCCGGTTGCACACAATTATGACAACGCTTCTGGAAGATTTCTTGTTCGATGTTCCGGAGTCTAAAATTGATGAAATTAAGATCACTCAACAGATTGTCCGAGAGCGATTAAAAGAAATTGTAGAGGACGAAGATTTAAGCCGATACATCTTATAGTTCCTATATAAATCAGATATAAACACCAGCTTATTTTTTTGGGAGGGTAAATGAAAAAAGATTTCCTGTCGATAACTGATCTGACAAAAGAAGAGATCGATGATATTTTCGATTTAACAGCAGAACTGAAAACAAAACTGAAAAATGGTGAGTTATACCAGCCTTTAAAAGGAAAAACACTTGCCATGATCTTTCAAAAACCTTCTGCCAGAACAAGAATTTCTTTTGAAACCGGCATCTTTCAATTAGGCGGTCATGCATTATATTTGGCTCCGACTGATATCGGAATCGGAAAACGAGAACCAGTTGCCGATATTGCCCGCGTTCTTTCACGATATAACGACGGAATTATGGCTCGGCTTTTCGGTCATAAAGATATTGAAGAACTTGCGAAATTTTCCTCGGTTCCAGTTATTAACGGATTAACAGATTTAACGCATCCCTGCCAGATTATGGCAGATGCATTTACAATATTAGAACATCGGAAAACATTAACAGACATCCAGGTAGCCTTTATTGGTGATGGCAATAATGTTGCAAATTCCTGGATCAATTTTGCTGCCCGCTATCCAATTAAACTCAATATTACCTGCCCTGAAGGATACGATCCTGATCCTGATATTTTAAATAATGCCAGAAAAGAGGCAGAGAATGAAATTACAATTTATCGAAATCCGGCAGACGCTGCAAAAGATGCTGATGTTTTGTATACTGATGTATGGGCAAGCATGGGACAGGAGCACGAATCGGCCATCAGAGAAAAAGCCCTTGCAAATTACCAGATAAACGATGCCCTCGTCGAACAAGCGAAACCAAACGTTTTGGTTATGCATTGCCTGCCTGCACATCGGGGTCTTGAAATTACTGATAGTGTTATCGAAGGGCCGAACTCAATCGTATTTGATGAGGCGGAAAATCGTATGCATATTCAAAAAGCAATCATGGTTAAATTAATGTAAACGCAAAGGTTATTTATGCACATTTCAATCGAAGAGTATCAACCTTCCTTTGAAGAACAATGGGATTCGTTTGTCTGGCAATCAAATAATGGCACTATTTTTCATTCACGAAAATTCCTGAGCTACCATCCACCCGATCGATTTGAAGATAATTCGCTTGTCTTCCGGAAAAACAAGCGAATTATCGCCCTGTTTCCGGCAACCGTTCGGTACGAAGGGCACCGAAAAATACTGACATCTCATCGCGGCTCATCTTATGGCGGATTGGTTACAAAATTTAATTTAAGCATCCGCGATGCATTTCGTATCATTGAGGTACTTCTGGAATACGCAATAAATGCTGGCTTTAAAGGTGTTGAATTAACGCCAGCTCCTCAAATTTACTATTTAAGACCCAGTAATTATCTCGACTTCGCGCTCATTAAAAACGGTTTCGGCTACAAAAAGCGGGAAGTTTCAAGCATTATACCGCTCACCTATTCTGAAGATGATGTGCTAAGCACGTTTAGTTCGGAATCGAGGCGTGCAGTCAGGCGCTCGCTAAAGTTAAATGTCACGGTTCAGGAATCAGATGATTATGAATCTTTTTATCAAATTCTGAAAAAAAACTTAAAAATGCGCCACAATGTTCAGCCAACGCACACATTAGAAGAATTGTATTTATTAAAATCGTTGTTTCCTGACAGGATTAAACTTTTCTCTGCAACGACAAACGGCCGAATGATCGCTGGCGTTGTTATGTTCGAATGTAACGAGCGTGTTACACTTGCATTTTATATCAGTCATGATGAAGAATACCAAAAATTTCGCGGCGTGAACAATCTATTTTACCAGATTATTACAAGGGCAATTCGGAACAATTATGCTTATTTTGATTTTGGAATATTTACCGTTGATATGGACCCCAACTGGGGATTGGGTCGGTTTAAAGAAAGCTTCGGCGCCCAGGGTGTATTCCGTGATACCTTTCTAAAATATCTGGATTAAATGACAAAAAAGCAATTAAAAATTCTCCATCTGGCGCCTTTTAATACGGCCGGCGTGCCAATCACATTTGTTAAAGCAGAGCAAGAACTTGGATATGACAGTCGCCTGATTACAATGGGCCGACACCCGTCAGGTTATGAAGAGGATATTTGCCTTAATTTGCCGCTGCTCACATTTCCTGGTTTAGACTTCATCAAACGGATGCTTCGTCCTCGTCAACAATCAATGGTTCGCAATGTCGTTCAAAAACCAAATGAGATTCCATTAAAATGGCATGTAAATCGTCTTGAACATACGTTTTTTTCTGCCCGTGAAATGATCTGGAAACCAAGGATTCAACAGGTTATTGATAAATACTCCCTTGAATCGCATGATATCATCCAATTAGATGGTGGGCTGGAATTTTATCGGGATGGCCGGCTTATCAAGCAGCTTAAAGAAAAAGGCAAAAAAATTATCTGTTGCTATCTTGGCAGTGATTTGCGATTACGCGGGGTAATACCAAAAATAGACGCTATTTCGGATTTAAATATCACCGATGAATTTGACCACCTGCAGCTTCATCCGGACATTCATCACATATTCTTTCCGTTTGACTGTCGAAAATTTGAACCAGTACCAAAGCAAAATTATCGTGATAAAATCATTATCGGTCATGCTCCGACAAATCGAAAAGCAAAAGGAAGTGACATTATCATTCCTATTGTCAAAAAATTAGAGAATGAATTTCCCGTTCAATTGTTGCTCATTGAAAAAATGAGTTATGATCAAGCACTTAAACAGAAATCACAGTGCGATATTTTTATTGATCAAATCGGCAATTTAGGCTATGGTATCAATTCTCTTGAAGCGCTGGCTATGGAAATTCCGGTCTGCTCCTGCCTCGCGCCGGGCTTCGCCGAAAAATACCCGGATCATCCGTTTATCGTTGTCGATAAATACAATCTCACAAAAAAAATAATCGAATTAATTCAGGATGAAAACATACGATATCAAATCGGTTCTGCCGGTCGAAAGTGGATTATCGAAAATCACGACGCGCTTAAAATCGTGAGGCGAATTCATGAATTAGTTGGTATTTAGCACCTGAATTAACACACAAAATGTCATTTTTTATCTTGATTCTTCGAAATAGCAAACATTAATTTCTCTTTATAATACTAACAAAGAAGGGATTTTGAGATGGGTTTCAAGTGCGGAATTGTGGGACTTCCGAACGTTGGTAAATCAACAATTTTTAATGCCCTCACCTCTAACACCGTTGATGCCAGCAATTATCCGTTTTGTACGATTGAACCCAATGTTGGAATTGTACCACTGGCAGACCTTCGTTTAAACAAAATCGCTGAAATTGTTGGTTCACTAAAAGTAACGCCAACAACTCTGGAATTTGTCGACATTGCCGGATTAGTAAAAGGCGCCAGTCAGGGAGAGGGGCTTGGTAATCAATTTCTCAGTCATATTCAAAGCGTGGATGCGATTGCTCATGTTGTTCGTTGTTTTGATGACCCTAACGTTGCTCATTCCGCTGACAAACTGGATCCGATTTCTGATGTAGAAACGATTATTCTGGAACTTATTATACATGATATGGAGGTCGTGGAACGTCGAATCGAAAAACTTCAGAAGGGCGCCAGAACCGGGGACAAGAAATTAGCAGCAGAGCTCGAACTATTAATAAAAATTCAGAACCAATTTTCCCAGAATATTCAGGCCAAATTCATAAATTTATCTTCCGCAGAAATTGAGATGATTCGTGTTTTGAATTTACTGACCCTGAAACCAATGATGTTTATCGCGAATATCGATGAAGATCATCTTGACAACAATCAATACGTAACTGAACTTTCTAAATATGCTGCTAAACTGGGAGAACTATGTATCCCTTTTTGCGGAAAGGCTCAGGCAGAAATTTCCCAACTCGACGATACAGAGAGTAAAATTGAATTTTTAAAAGAATGGGGACTCGACGAACTCGGGCTAAATAAAATTATTGACGCCGGGTATAAAACATTAAATTTAATTACCTTTTTCACTGCTAATAAAAATGAGGCTCATGCATGGACAATTCCAAACAGGACTATTGTTTTAAAAGCAGCCGGTAAAATTCATAGTGATTTTGAAACAGGATTTATACGAGCTGAAGTTATTAAATTTGTAAATCTTGTAAATTATGGTTCTGAAAGTAAATTACGGGAAAAGGGACTGATTGAAGTTCATGGGAAAGATTATATTGTAGAAGACGGTGATCTGATTTACTTTAGATTTAATGTTTGAAGTTTTTGGTATTCTTTTCGTTTTCTAATTTTATCTACCACCGCGCATGGAATTGTTAACTTACCAAGCAACGGCTCTTTTTTGCGATTACCGTGGCAGTCTGATCCACCAGATTCTAGCAATCTGTACTTTTTAATAATCTTCTGAAAATGTAAAATTTGCTGCGCCGTATGACGCGGGTGGATTGTTTCAATTCCGTCGATGCCAAGTTGTATCAATTCATGCATCCCAAAATCATCAACATCAATTCCAGGATGTGCCACAAAACACATTCCGCCAGCATTTTTAATTAATTGAATTGCTTCTTTTGGTGTTATTCGATATTTTGGCACAAAACAGTTACAATTATCACCGATATAACAATTAAAGGCATTTTGATATGATCTTACATGTCCATCCGCTACCAATACATCAGCGATATGTGGACGCCCTACTGAACCGGGATTCGCTTTTTTAAACACTTTATTCAGATCAAGCTCTATTCCCTGGAGCGCTAATTTATCAATGATTTTCTGCGCTCTTATTTTGCGTTCTTCCTGCAAAAAATTCATATATTCGATCAATGCCCGGTTATCCATATCAAAATAATAACCAAGCAAGTGCAGGTCGATCCCCTTAAATATTGTGCTTATTTCAACTCCTTGTATCAACTCGATTCCAGCTTCAATCGCATAATTTTTACCCACCGGAAAGGCATTAATATTATCGTGATCCGTAATGCTAATGGCCTTTAACTGATGCTTTTTTGCTTTATCAATTATCTCCAGCGGAGAGTCTGCACCGTCAGAATAGATGGAATGAATATGAAGATCGGCCTTGCATTCACTAACATCTTTTCTAAGGTTTTTAATGTTATATTTATGCATAAACCCTTAAAATTGACGGTGAGTATTTAAATGGAATTAAAAAGCGAGCATGCGATTTAAAGCTATTTTGGCGTCATTTTTAATCGCATTCGGAACACAAATAGCATTTAATGTCCCTAAATTATCCAACGTCCAACATAAATTGTTTAAATTAATTTTAAACATATTTGGACAGATTGAACGGGCAAGTGGGATGATTTTTTTATCAGAATGAATTTGCGCAAGCCTGTTTACGAGATTCGTTTCCGTGCCGATAGCGATCGGGCTGCCAGATGCTGCATTTTCGACAAATTTTATAATTTGACCGGTAGAGCCGCTGGCATCGCTAGCGTCAACCACTTCTTTGCTGCTTTCCGGATGCACGATTATTTTAACACCCGGATATTTGGAACGAACTCGCTGTACATGTTCGACCGTAAATGCTGTGTGGACATGACAATATCCGTTCCATAAAATTACTTTAGCTTTTTTAGTCGCTTCATCCGAGAGATTAGCCTCATCCCAAACGATGATCTGGTTCGGAGAAAGTCCCATGCTTGATGCTGTGTTTCTTCCCAAATGTTGGTCAGGGAAAAAGAATATTTTATCATATTTTTCCAAAGCCCATTGTATTACCTTTTTCGCATTTGAAGAAGTGCAGGTAATTCCATCATGTTGGCCGCAAAATGCCTTTAATTCAGCATCAGAGTTAATATATGTGACCGGGATGACTTGTTCCCCCTTGCAGATGGTCTGTATCTTTTCCCATGCAAATTCGACTTGCTCAATATTTGCAAAATCTGCCAACGGACAGCCGGCAGTGGGATCGGGAATTTGTACAACCTGATTATCTGTTGACAAAATATCCGCGCTTTCGGCCATAAAACGTACACCGCAAAACACGATATAAGTCGCTTCTTGTTGTTTCGCTGCCTTTTGGCACAATTCGAGTGAATCCCCTATTAAATCGGCAAATTCAATCACAGCGTCTCGCTGATAATGATGCCCCAAAATAACCAATTGCGGACCGTATTGTTCTTTTTTTTCGAGGATTTTGTTTTTTAATTCCTCATTATCGAGCATTCGATATTTATCAGGCAGAATCGGATTCATGTTCTTGTTCTTCATCAGATTTTTTGAGTGTAAATTTAGAAACCATTATACTTATTTCATATAAAATCAGTAACGGACCTGCTAAAAATAATTGCGTAACAATATCAGGCGGAGTAAGAATTGCCGCCAATATGAATGTCAACACAATCCCATATCGTCTGTTTTTACGCATAAATTCGGGAGTCAACATTCCCATTTTAGTTAAAAAGAATGATAATAAGGGAAGTTCAAACACAATCCCAAAGACCATTACAAGCATGGTGACAAATTTCAAATATTCGCGGATGGTGATACTTGCGTCCAGGCTATCGCCTCCCCATCCCAACAGGAAATTAAGTCCAAACGGAATGATTACAAAATAACAGAACGCAGCTCCTGAAACGAAAAAGAATGTCGAGAAAAATACAACTAATGGAACATACTTACGCTCTTTTTCAAAGAGTCCGGGGACGACAAATTGCCACAATTGATAAAACAGATACGGTAATGCGACAAAAATACCTGCGAATAATGCTAATTTTAAATGGACAACAAAGGCTTCGGTTGGCGCCAAGAATATCAATTTTTGTTGAGATGGAAAAGGACGCGTAAGAATCGCCATGATATCTTTAGAAAAAAAGTAACATCCTATTGTTGCGACAAAAATAGCGACAATACTTTTTATTAACCGCGATCTCAACTCTTCGAGATGATCCAGGAAGGGCATCACTTTTTCACCTTTGCTCTCTTCCTGTTCTTGTTGCGACTGATTTTCCGCCTCATGACCATCATCCGAGGACTGTTCTGTTTGTTTTTTTTCTGATTCACCCGAAGACTGTTGTTTTCTTTCTTCTTCTGGTTCTTCCTGATGCTGTTTTTTATCTTCAGACATATTTATCCAATTTTTAATCCTGAAAATCCCAGGAATGCTATCGACATAAGCCCGGCCATAATAAATGCGATCGGAACGCCGCGCATCGCCTTTGGAATAGGTGCTAATTCCAATCGTTCACGAATTCCTGCCATTAATAATAAGGCTAACGTAAAACCAATTCCAGCAGAAAATCCATGTACAATACTTTCGATAAAGCTGTATCTGTTATCAAGGTTTAGCAGTGTTACGCCCAGAATTGCACAATTCGTTGTAATCAGCGGCAGATAAATTCCTAGTGAACGATACAACGCCGGACTGACTTTCTGTATAACCATTTCCACAAATTGCACTAAAGAGGCGATAACAAGAATAAAAGCAATTGTTTTTAAATATAACAAATCCGGTGGTTCTTTTGCATTAAAAATGATATAAAAAATATTTGATGGCGTTGGGCGTAACAAAAATGTATCAATGAGCCATGTTGCCATCGAAGCTAAAGTCATGACAAATACAACAGCGAATCCCATTCCGATTGCAGAGTCCAGATTTTTCGATACACCAATATAAGGACAAATACCAAGGAAACGGGTCAACACAAAATTATTTATAAATATTGCCGAGATTGCTATAATCATTAAACTTTGAAATTCCATCTTATCCTCCAAATCGTGAAACTGCCTGTGCAAAAAAATTGATATATCTCAATTGATTTCTGGAAATTAGAATTCCTATTTGTTTGTTTTGGAGTCTATCCAGTTAAATAAACCAAGAAATAATCCCAGTGTTAAAAAGGCTCCTGGCGGCAAAATAAATAAAAGCACAGGTTCAAAATTGGCTCCCATAATCGGAATCCCCCACAATTTGCCATCGCCTAATAATTCTCTTGCAACACCAACGACAGTCAGGGCGAGTGTAAAACCAATCCCCATTCCTAATCCATCGAAGAAAGAATAGAGCACATTGTTTTTCCCGGCAAATGCTTCAGCACGTCCTAAAATTACGCAATTAACAACGATCAACGGCACGAAGATACCAAGCGCCTTGTGAAGTTCTGGTGCAAACCCAGCCATAGCCAAATCAACAATAGTAACAAATGTTGCGATGACTACGATATAAATAGGAATTCGTATTTTTTTCGGAACGCCTTTTCGGATAAGAGAAACAATTACATTAGAACAAAGGAGCACGAATGTGGCTGCAACCCCCATCCCAACTGCGTTTTTAACGGAATTCGATACAGCGAGCGCGGGACATAATCCCAGAGCTAATCGAAATACGGGATTTTCGTTATAAAATCCTTTGAAAAATTCTTTGCCTATAGACATGTATCTTCACCTCTTTGTTCACTATTTATTATTAAATCCACCCAATTCAGTTTCCAAATTTTTTAAACCTTCCCGAATTGAGTTTGTGACAGCCCGTGATGAAATAGTCGCTCCTGTGATGGATCCGATATCGCCACCATCTTTATCGAGCGTAAGACCTTCCCATGTTTTATTTAAGAATTGTCGCTGGAACCAGGGTTTTTCTTCGCCATATTTTACTTCTTCAATTTTTGTACCCAGTCCCGGAGTTTCAACCTGATGTAACACAGACGTTCCGGTTATTGTTCCACTTGTATCCACGCCCACCATTGTTTCGATATCGCTGGAATAACCTTTTCCTGTCGCGACAAAGGCAAATCCAACAAGGCCTGTAGTATCTGGTGATTTATAACCTTTAAAATATTTTTGGCCATTCTGTTGAACAGGAACAATCGCATTCCTGTCAGCCGTTGGCAACGCTTTTAACAGAGCTCTTTCCAGTGCCAGCCTTTTTTGTAGTTCAATTTTCGGTTTTGTAATTGAATTTACCATTGAAAGCGCGCCGCCGGCAATTGAAGTAATGAGCATCAATATTGCGCCTAATTTAATAATTTCTTTCATTTCGTCTTCACCTCTCCGAAAACTTTCGGTTTTGTATATCGATCAATTAAAGGAACCGTTAAATTCATCAATAAAATTGAATAGGAAACTCCTTCCGGATAGCCTCCGACAAGACGAATTACAACCGTCAAAACGCCACAACCAATCCCAAAATATATACGGCCTTTGTATGTCACCGGAGATGTAACCATGTCTGTCGCCATATAAAAAGCGCCGAGCATAAGTCCGCCGGATAACACATGAAAAATCGGATCACCGGAAAAGAGGCCTTCGGTACCACCAAAAATCCAGGTCAGTAGTGCGACTGTTCCGATATAACTGAGAGGAATTTTCAGGCTTATATAACGTTTATAAATCAAATAAATTGCACCGACTAACAAAAGCAGTGCAGAAGTTTCTCCGAGACAACCGCCAACTTTACCCGAGAAAAGGTTCCAGTACGAATCAGATAATTGAGTGATTGTGTTAGATGCTTCCTGCACAACTTCAGTTGGCAATACTGTTTGATTAGCGATTGTATCTTTCGCCTGACGAAAAACATTTAATGGCGTCGCATTGGTTATCGCATCGATTCCCGATAGTGTCCCCCCGGTCGGATTTGTTTTGAAAATCGTTAGATGTGTTGGCCACGAAGCAAGCAAAAAGGCTCTTCCCAACAACGCCGGATTCATGGGATTATATCCCAGACCACCGAAGGGAATTTTACCGACAGCAATAGCAAAGACCGAACCGATCGCTGGTATCCATAGCGGAACTTCGGCAGGGACATTAAATGCCAACAATATTCCCGTTAGGATCGCACTGCCATCAGTTACTGTAACAGGTTTTTTCATTAGTTTTTGAATAATACTCTCTGTTGCTACTGCTGCAACAACAGCTACGAGTACTACCCAGAGAGATCGTATCCCAAAAAAGTAAATCGCTCCGATCATTGCAGGAATTAACGATAAAACAACACCATACATTATTTTCGGAATCGATTCATTGTCCGTTATATGAGGAGAAGAGGATACAAAATATTTATTTTCCATTGATCATAGTCCTCAAGGATTTTATTTCATTAGTGAAACTGAATTCATTATTTTCTATGCGGCTGATTTCAATTTTTTACTTACTTCCATTTTACCAAATTTGAAAAGATGAACATGGCGAATTTTAGACGGACAGACATAAGAACAGCAACCACATTCGATGCAGTCGAGTATGCCATTTTTATGTGCATCATCAAATCGTTTGTGTTCTATCAGAGCTGCCAGATAATTCGGCATAAGATTCATCGGGCACGAATCTACACACCGTGCACAACCAATACACGGTTGTGGGGCTGATAATTTTGCCTGTTTTTTATTTATGATAACAATACCGGAGGTTCCTTTTATTACCGGAACTTCCATCGTAAATTGAGCGATTCCCATCATTGGGCCGCCATTTAATATTTTTGCAGCATCATTTTTTAAGCCGCCGCAAAATTCAATCAAATTACCAAATGTTGTTCCTATTCTCGTCAGTACATTTTTCGTTTCGCCAATTCCTTCACCAGTGACTGTAACAACTCTCTCATAAAGGGGCTTATTTGAAGACACAGCCTCATAAACAGCTTTTGCAGTACCAACGTTTTGAACCAGACATCCGACATCCATTGGCAAACCACCTGCCGGGACATCGCGATTTGTTATGGCCTTAATTAATTGTTTTTCAGCGCCCTGTGGGTATTTTACATTGAGGCCAACCACATGAAAATTGTTACCAGCCTCTTTTGCTAATTTTTGAAAAATGCGAATTGCTTCTGGTTTGTTATTCTCAATTCCGATATAAGCATCCTTGCAACGAAGTATTTTCATAAATATTTTCATTCCCTCAATAATTTCATTCGGATGCTCAAGCATAATTCTGGCATCAGACGTTAGATATGGTTCACATTCCGCTCCGTTCAAAATTAGCTTATCAATGGGTTTTCCTGCCGGCGGAGACAATTTAACATGTGTTGGAAATGCTGCGCCTCCCATACCTGCAATTCCTGCCGATTTAATTTTTTCCTTCATTTCTTCTGCCGACTGTTCCATATAATCCGGTATTTGATTTATCTCAGGTTGCAATTGATCATTTCCGTCGCTCTCAATTATAATTGACAGAATTTTGCCGCCGACCGGATGCAGTCGTTTTTCGATTGACTTTACTTTGCCGGAAATCGATGAATGACCAGGTGCTGAGACAAACGATTTCGCTTCCGCTATTTTCTGGCCGACTTTAACCGATTCACCAACTTCAATGCACGGCTCCGCGGGTGCTCCGATATGCTGTTGAACCGGAATTGTCACCATCGCAGGAGGAGGCATTTTTTCTATTGACCTGTTCTCTGCCAGTTCTTTTTTTTCAGGCGGATGAACTCCTCCTTTAAAAGATAATTTTTTGAACACCATCTTACCTCGCTAATTTTGTTTAAAAAAAAAGCAGGCAATTACTCAAGAATCAAGCCCAAGAAAGTAACTTACCTGCAATTTTATTTATAAACATTTTATTCAATTTACGTAATGCACCTTTTCTTTCTGAAAATTAATATCACTTTGCCAGATTCGAAATTTAGAGTCATTCCCAAAATATTTAGCCGGGGATTTACGCATAATATGATAAACTATAATTCTTGTAATTCAGAAATAAATTCTTCCTTATCCTGAAACTTTCGATAAACAGATGCAAAACGAACATAAGCTACTTGATCCAGTTTTTTAAGATGATACATAACCAACCGGCCTATTTCCTGTGAGTTTACTTCATCAGCAACCTTTTCACGTAATTCATATTCGACTTTCGAAGCAATATCTTCAATCTTTTGTGTACTGATCGGTCTTTTACAGCACGCCAATTGAATTCCCTGTTTTAATTTTTCGCGATTAAAAGGTTCTCTTCGCTGGTCTGCCTTAACAACAATTAATGGCGCTTCTTCCACAAATTCCCTTGTCGTGAATCTTCTTTTACAGGAAATACATTCTCTTCGCCTCCGGATGGCCCTTCCGTTGTTTTTTGATCTTGAATCGATAACCTTGCTGTCTTCATAACGGCAATATGGACATCTCATAACGATCCCTCTTTCTAAATTTAAACAAATTACGTTAATTTTGGGTATAGTGGAAACTGCTGACAAAGATCGTAAACATCAGAACGTACTTGCTCAATTATCGTTTCATTATCCGGATCATTTAACACCTTGTTAATAAATCCTGCGATATCCTTCATCTGATTTTCGCCCATTTCCCGCGTTGTTAGTGCAGGGGTTCCAATGCGAATACCACTAGTGATAAACGGGCTTTGATCGTCAAACGGAACCATGTTTTTATTTACAGTAATTCCGGCTAGTTCTAAAATTTTTTCTGCTTTTTTACCGGTCAATCCTTTATTTCGCAAATCGACCAACATTACATGTGTATCGGTGCCGCCTGAAACAATATTAAAATCTTTAGCTATCAATTCCGCTGCAAGGCATTTCGCATTGTTTATCACATTTTGTGAATACACTTTAAAATCTGGTTCGAGCGCTTCTTTGAACGCAACAGCTTTCGCTGCAATCACATGCATTAACGGACCACCCTGGAATCCAGGAAAAACGCTTGAATCAATAATCTGGGATATCTTTTTAATTTTTCCTTTTGGAGTTTTAATACCCATATCGTTGGCCATGTCATTTCCGACGAGAATCATACCTCCTCTTGGACCGCGCAATGTTTTATGGGTTGTTGTAGTAACTGCATGGCACCACGGAATCGGGGATTTAATCAATCCGGCAGCAATTAATCCGGCAGGATGTGCGATATCGGCGAGCAATATCGCGCCTATTTTATCAGCGATTTCACGAAAAGACTGATAGTCGATCTCGCGACCATACGCGCTGGCGCCAGTCATAATAATCCGTGGTTTCTCTTTCAGAGCCAGGCGCTCCACTTCATTCATATCGATATAACCTGTCGCTCGATCGACGCCATAGGATACGATATTAAAAAATCGTCCTGAGAAATTAACAGGACTCCCATGAGTTAGATGTCCGCCGTGATCCAGGTTCATCCCCATAACAGTATCGCCAAAATGAGCAAAGCTAAAATACGCTGCAATATTTGCCTGCGAACCCGAATGGGGCTGAACATTTGCGTGATCAGCGCCAAATAACTGTTTTGCTCGCTCCCGGGCCAAATCTTCAGCAACATCGACAAAAACACAACCGCCATAATACCGCTTCCCGGGGTACCCTTCAGCATACTTATTTGTCATTACCTGGCCCATTGCTTCGAGCACAGCCAGACTCACAAAATTTTCAGAAGCAATCAATTCAAGTTTATCGCTCTGTCGCGATATTTCATCTGCAACCGATTGATAAACTTCCGGATCAAATTGTTTTAAATTTTCCACTTTTATATACCAGTTAGATTTATTAATTTTTTAATTTCATTTTAAGAAAATTAATGTGGAAAATTAAAGTGCATCAGCGATCCACTTGTAACAATCTTCAATGATTCTGTATTTACCGTTAGAAGTTCTGCGATCTTTATTAAAAAACTTATCTTCGTTTTTCGGCAAGAAATCTCTTAAATAACTTTTTTTCCGTTCGGCTTTATCCGCAAATTGCAAGTCACGTGCGGCAAGATCGTACTGTCGCGTTGCTTCTTTAAATACCAATTTATCATCAAATTTGGGAGATTTTTTACCAGTCTTTTTCATACAATCATCTACAGCAGCTTCATAAATTTCGCCCAAAACTAAATAAGAGCGTCCATAAATGTTGTCAATTTTTATCGCACGATAGACGTAATTGCGTGCTGTTGGATAATCGCCAAGCTCTTTGTAGCAATTCGCGATATCTATCAAAACTTTTTTATTATTTGGTCGCGCCTCAACAACTTCTTTAAACGTTGACAATGCCTTTCTATAATCGCCTTTATTAAAATAGGCTTCACCCAGCATTTCTTTCGCTATCATATCTTCGGGCTTTTTCTGCAAGTAGAGAGTTAACTTTTGGATTGATGATGCATATTCACTCTGATCAAAATATGATTTTCCGATATCAAACATTAATTGAGTATTTTCAGGGTCAAGTTCAAGCGCCTTTTCAAGCGCCTGTATGGCTGCTTCTGAGTCACCGGTTCCTTTTAACAACTGTCCGAGCGTCTGCTGGGCATCCTGATCAGCAGGATCGATTGCAATTATTTTCTGATACGCGTCAATTGCATCATTTATTTGATCATTCCGTAAATATAAATTTGCCAACCGTTTCCAATCATTCGCATCCTCGCCTTCTAAGTTCACAACCTGTTCATATTGCACAATTGCTTCATCGATTAATTCCTTTTTTTCCAAAATGTATGCAAGATTCCTTCGCAAACCTGCATTATCCGGATATCTTTCGATGCCCATTTCCAGCACTAATTGTGCAGAATCCGGCTTACCCAGCTCGAAATAGGATGTTGATAAATACCCAAAAACATCTTTAAAACGGTTGATAGTATCTAATTTGACAACTCTCCAAAATGGTTTGATAGCTCGTTCGAAAATTTTAGGTTTATAATATTCGTAGCCCGTGCTCCATGCTTTGTTAAGTTCGTAAATATAGGCCTTTTGTAGTGAATCCTGAATGGCTTTCTGTCGTTCAGGACTGATTTCGGTTTGTTGTACTGTTGGAGCGCAGCCTGTGAGATAAATAAGACCTACCGCAATCAACAACAGAACCACAACAGGAAACGTTTTCCATAACAGCAAGTGCTTAGTTTTAGTACTCATTCTCCCTCTCCTTAAAAGGTTCGTAACAATGATTGAAAATATATTTAAAGAATAATGAGTTTAAAAAAAAATTAACTAAAAATCAAGTAAAAATTTATAAAAGTTAACATTATCTGGGACGGACAAACCATTTTTCACCACCAGTAATTGTCAAGAAAAATTGTATAAAGGTTTCCTCCGCACTGTGAGACTCAAGATCACCTCTTTTCCCATATCCGATTCCAAAATCGATTTGGCCATAACCGCCATAGAACGGAATGCCCATTCCGGTTGTCCCAATATACTCGGAAATGTTATTCCCATTATCCCTTATTCCAAGACGGGCGTAGTGAAATCCGATTCGATAATTCAATTTTTTATAAAAATATGTAAATGCTTTCTTTGCAGGTAGTAATTCAATTCCGGCAGAAAGATGGTGATTATTTTCGTATATTTGAATATTTTCTGTTCCTGTTTCAAAATTAGACCAGCGCTGTGAAAAATAATCGAATGAATAGCGAATTTTCTGATTCATATTATAAGAAGCCCCAAAACCCCAACCAGCAGGCATTTTCATGTGATTATTTACTATATCCGACGTTTTATCGAAAATATATTCAACACGCTTATTACCGTTTAACTCAAAAGGATGTGAGTATACTAATCCAAGATGCAAACCGTTTAGTACCCTTACCATCATTCCAGCCGTAAAATTTGGAGCCCAGACTTTTGATACGATCCGGTCTGATGTATCTTTGATCAAATCAGAAACAAAATCAACACGCCAGTTTTCTTCAATTCTACCAAAATTATAGTTAAAATACGCTCCTAGATATACCCTGTTTTTGATTGCGGTTGCGAGCCCCAAGTTAATTCGACTTAATCCGCCGTTATTAATTATCTTTTTGGTATATTGATTTCCTGTCGAAAGTTCGCCCTCGGCTACTGCTTTGTAATCATTTTTTATTAGAGGATTCAAACCGATAGATATTACAAATTTATTCACTGCTAAAGGGATGGCCAGACGAACGCCATGAACATTGGAATAACGTGATAACCCTTCAAACGATTGGTATTTCGATTCAATAGTCTCATGATAAAAATCAGCAGAGATTTGGGTAATATCTCGGAAAATCAAACCCGCGGGATTAAACGTATTAATCGAATTAAAATCCGGCACTGCGATAATTGTTCCCCCTCTTCCGAATGCATCGGCCTGATTGAAATATGTTTGTGTTCCCAATCCCTTAATATAATATGCGGAACCACCAAAAACCAGATTATTACCAATAAATAAACATGAAATAATTACTAAAAATATTTTCATTCGTAAAAGTTGCATCATATTACCTCACGTAACATTTTATTCTAAGTCCAGAACTGGAGGAGTTGAATAAACTATTTTCATTCGCGGCGCTCGCGTTGAGTCTGCCGTTGAAGAATAAATAGCGACTCTGTCCAATGTACTTTTTTCAAGAGAGGATTTAAGCAAAATGTTGTAATTAGGGAACGAGTCGTTCTTATAAGTCCACCAACGCACAATTTCCGTTACATTAATTCGCGCTGTATCTGCCGAAACAGTAGGAATAGCTGTAAAAACTCCGGCTGAATCACTTGCCTGAAGACTAACAAATCCATTCGCTTCAAACATTGAAAATTCCGGATTCGCTAATAGTTCCAGATCTGCTTTATTAATGGTAACCTTTGCTTGAATTAAACTATCAATATCAAAAAAAAGCCTGCTTTGAAATCCAATACCAGCGCCAATGTATAGTAAACTTGTATCTATTTTTGAATTGGTAAAATCTTCCAGAATGAACATATCATCGCCCGGATAAGCCGAATACGTTAAAAGTGTATCCGGATCGCTTTCAGGGCTGTATTCAATTACTAACACCGGAGCATTACTGCTTTGAGATGTTTCATTTGAATAAAAATCCTTTATAAACTCAGCGTTTTTACAATCGATCCAAACACCATTGTTTTCATCCATACGTGATGTATCAATCCAGTTTGAGATGAGCTGTGTATCAAGCTCAAAAACCGTTGAATCACCAACATCTGTGGTTACCATTGCAGAAGCCAAAACAATTGATGGATCGACTCGTGCATCTTCCCAGGTAACCGTATCTTCTTCTTCCCAAAAGAGATTATATTCGTATATTTCAGCTTCAAACGACGGAGCAAGCGTATCGCCAAGAACACGTTGCCCGGTCAGTATTAATTTTGCAGCTTTTATTTCACCAACACCGGAATAAGGCAGACTCGAAAATTTTAACAGGATACGCGACGTATACTCATCTTTATATTTTCCCAACAGTAGTCGAGTACTCGATCCCGTATTCATCGTCATTTTAGTATATCGATCGACGCCATGTTTTTGATATATGGAAATTTCTTTTACATTATTTCCCAGGTTACTATCCAATGGATGATATTTCTCTTTTGTGCAATTAATTATCATTAAAAAAGAAAAAAGTAAAACGGATAATCTTTTCATGAACATTTCCTCAAATTTCATTGTGCATCTTAACTTTTCAAAATTACTATCCAATAACGAGAGCACCTTTTTTCACGACCTTATCGACGTGATTCACCCCAAAATGATATGGTAAATAACTAATATTTGGAATATTTAAAATGATAAAATCAGCATCTTTACCGATCTCCAGGCTACCAATTGATTGATCTCTGTTAATCGCCCGGGCGGCATTTAAGGTTGCGGCAATGAGAGCCTCGTGCGGTAGCATTTTCATGTATATGCATGCAATTGTTAAAATTATGGGCATAGATTGCGTCATACAACTTCCGGGATTAAAATCTGTTGCGAGGGCAACTGGCAATCCATGTTCGATCATTTCCCGTGCCGGCGCATAACGGTTTAAACCAAGATAAAATACTGCTCCCGGTAACAATACAGGTATAACGCCATGTTGTTTTAATAGTTCCATTGCACTGTGGGAGATATAATCAAGATGATCTGCCGAAATTGCCTCCAGCTCTGCGGCAAGTTCGCTGCCTCCTCCACCTGTTAATTGATCCGCATGGATTTTTAGTTTTAATCCAGCTTTTTTGGCCGCGTTCAATATGCTCCGGGATTCTTCAATAGTAAAAACATGTTCCTCGCAAAAAATATCACAAAATTCTGCCAAACCCTTCTCAGCGACCTGTGGTATCATTTCATTGATCAATAATTCGATATATGCCTGTCGGTTTAGTCGGTATTCATCCGGAATTTCGTGGGCTCCTAAAAATGTCGGGATAATTTCAATCGGATGCATTTGATTCAGTTTTTTCAGTGCGCGTAATGATTTTAGTTCATCTTTATAGCTAAGTCCATAACCACTTTTTGCTTCGATTGTAGTCGTACCGTTTTTTAAAAAGTAGTTGAGATGTGGCAACGCTGCTTCGATGAGTTGCTCCTCCGAAGCTTCCCGGAGATGACGCACACTGTAGCGAATGCCACCCCCGGCTTTCGCAATTTCGCGATAACTTTTTCCCTGAATACGCATAACAAATTCATTTTCGCGAGTCCCCCAAAATATCGGATGCGTGTGCGGGTCAACAAAAGCAGGTGAAATTAATTTATTGGATACATCAATAACATTCGCGTCAGGAATTAGTTCTATTTCCCGTTTTAATTTTTCTGTAGGACCTACCGCAGTAATTTTTCCTTGAAAACAACCAATCGCCGCATTGTCAATAATTTGAAGTTCCCCCATATCTCCGGAATGTGCGATTGGCGAAATTAACTGCCGGGCATTTTTAAAAAACAGATCAACCTTCATATAAAATCAACTGACTTGTTTCAAAATCTCAGAATTGTTGTTAGTCTTTATTTTTCTTTCACGAACAATCAAGTTCTTAATATAAGAATTATTTTTAAAATAACAAATAAAAAATTGAAAAAGTGGATATTTTATTTACTTTTAACTCCATGCGGTCGGTATACTTTTTCTATATTTAAAAAAAAACCGGTAGTAAAACAACGAACTACCGGTGACTTGTTTTTTGTTTACACTGGCAAAAATCCGTTACCATGTGCGTTTTTATTTTTGTAAACCAGGATTTTTTATCAATTATTATCGCTAAAACTCTCAGCCAGAAAATATCGATAAAAAAACGTTAATTCTGTATTGTTTTCTCATTAGCTTAGAAGTGAATGCATTCTATTTTGCAAATTGATTATGCTTAATTTTACAATATTAATTAGTTAGTGCCTGGTAATCAATTTTAAAATAGGTTTCTTTGTCTTTTAAACCACCCCAATGATTTTTTTGGAGAGTTATCGACAATACAGCCTTTTTATCGAGATATGCTTTTACATTTTCCCGTGTTTTAATGGTGAACGATTGTTCTGTCCAACCACTATGCGCATAATATTTGGCCTTAACCTGATACTGGCCGGGCTGCAATTTTAAACTATATTTGTAGGAGCTTTTATAATTATAAATTTCCTCAGGCTCAATCCGATATTTATTCACATATAATTCAATTCTGTTTTTATAACTATCCGCCATGTCCGCAACATTTTCGATAACGACCTCAAAATTATTGGGCATTTGCGACTGCTCATACTCCGAAAGCGGGGCAACCGGTTTAATGCGCATATAAGATTCTTCAGGCTTTATTTTTGGATGAAGTGAGCACCCCGCAATGGTGATTAATACTAACAAGACACTCAAAATTGTTACACTATTTTTATACGACATCGGCAACTCCTCCTGCTCTTAATCAGTTTAAGATACACTTATTTTACACCCTTCCTTTGGTTAAAGTTCACGCTTTTTTGTATCTGAACAATATTTTCCGGGAATAACTCAGATGCTCTCCGGGTATTGTACATCGGATGCGCTAATATCGAATTTAAAGCTACTTATTGAAGGGTGATTTCAATGCATATTGGCATAAGTAATTGATAATTGGTAACATGCTTTTGTCATCCTTTGAAAGAGACCACCGTTATATCGAACGAAATACAAGATTTAAAAATTCTGAACAAAATGCATAACCGCTCTGATATTTACTTATTCCGTATAAAAATCAATAACTTTATCAATATTTTTCCTGCACACCGGGCAAAAAGGGACAGGGCTTTTCGAAAACATTTTGCAATCCAGATATGGTCGATACAATCCTTCAGACGAATATCCCGAACCTTCGAACGCGCCTATTTTTTTTGTATATTGCTGATTTTCGATTAGCTCTTTTATTTGCTGCTCAATACGATTCCGGTTCTCTACATAATTGGTATCTTCTCTGTCGATTTGATAACGTGCAAACGATAATGAATCATATTTTGCTTTATCCCATGGTGTGGGAATAGGAGTATCGTCGTCCATCAAATGTTCCCATTTGATATGTCCGTCAACGATGATACCCACATTTGGCTCCCACGGATCGACGTCCCGCGGATAGAACTCGTTGTACGCTACGGATGACGAGTAATATTCATCTCCGAGCCCGCCAAAAGAATGCCCAAACTCATGGACAAAGACATAATCGGGCCACCAGGCGCTGTACTCTTTGGTATCGTGCGAATAACAGGTCGAATAGAGATTATAAATTCCGCCGCCGCCATAGCGATCGGAATTGAACAGCAGATAAATCTGGTCATACGGAACCGCTGCCGCGGTATTGCGAATGCTTTTGTTATCGCTGCTCAACACATATCGCGGCGAATCGAACGAATTGAACGAACACCCGAAAGCCGTCTTCTTCCAGATGTTTTTGCGTGGCTCATCAATCCCGGAATCCAGCGACGGCACTTCGATTGCCCACACATTGAAGTCCTTTTTTCTGTCCTTGAACGGCTGTTCATTGAATAGCAAATCAGTAAAGTGCCTGACTTCCTCCCGGAATTGTTTCATATCATTATTAGTATATCCATCCCCCAAAATAAGAATATCCACTTTTCTCGATGGATCGCCATTATCCATGATGCGATTGATCTTCAGATCAGCCACATGTCGCTCCCGGTTGACGAATCTGGATTCAGGATCGATCACAGTTGAAAACACATTTTGAAATACATTTTTCTTGTCACGGGCAGAAATAATCACCTGTACTTTATTTTTAGGGTATGGAAAAAGCACCGATTCATGAAATGTGCGATAAATGCCATTTGCCGCTTCGTCTGTGGTCTGCCATTCGCCAAACAGACTGGAAAATCCACGGGAATAAATGAGCTGATTTGTTTTCAGGTCAAATACTTTTACCATATATTTCCCGAAATTCAGCGTGTCGATGAGGTTAACTTTGCTTCCACCCCATAATTTTTTATCGTGAACAAGCGAGGCAGGTTCTTCATAAACCACATCCAGACTGATGATTTCCTGATCTTTGATCCCGGTATGATAAAAATCCATGCGCATGGTTTTATCCAGAAAATATTTATCAAAGCGGATGGTTTGTTGAGAGTAGATAGTGGTTTGAAAAAGGATGGTACATAAAACAGTGATAATGATTATTTTTTTCACGATGGTCTCCTTAATATTAATTATTTAGTGCCCTAACCAAACCAGAGAAAATGTCATTATGAATTGCGCCGTCTTTTTGGCGCATTAAGAATCTCGTACCGCTAAACCATAAAAAACAGACATTATGTGCCAACTATTTAATGAGCAAACATTTAATTTTTTTTGAAGCTCGATTCGTTATAATTTCAATGAAATATAATCCCGAACTCATATTTTTAAAAGTAATTTCTTTTTGGTAAATTCCAGGTCCCTGTTTTTTAAGAAAAGAGGATAGCACTTTCTTTCCCAATTCGTTATAGATATTCAATGTCACATTTGTTGTTTGATTTAGCTCGTAAGTTATTTCTGTGCTCATATTGAAGGGATTCGGATAATTTTGAGATAGCGTAAATGAACGAATCGAATGATCCTGACCATTTTTTATGCTCGTCTTTGTGCCATATTCTACTGAATCAATTTTTGCGTAAGTCAAATGCCATGTATACAACGTATCGATATTTACATATTAACATTGATTAAAAAAATATTCCAACGATGAATTTAGGTCAAAAGATATCTATGTTTCTTTGATTATTTTTTCCTCTGTTTATTATTATCCTGTCAATTTATAATTTTCTATGCATTTAATGCGACTCATTTCACATAAATTTGTATCTTATTTATATTCTCATTCGTCGTTTCAATCGCCGGGATCCAGAAATCCTCGATGCATTTTAGCCCGTATTTGACAGAGCTGGTATCGGTGTCCAGCATGACAGTCAGATTTGAAAAGGAACGGTCTAATTTTATGCCATCGATATCTGCTTTCACAATAATATCAGAAATTGAATCAATTTCTGCATCAACTAACCAGATTCGGAAATTCAGTCGATTTTCTTCTTCATTTACGTCCCAATAAAAAGTTTTAAGTTCATTGAATCCCTGCTTTAATAAAATTTCTTTTTGACAATGACTCATTAGCAGGCAAAAGACGAGAATGATCATCATCCTCATTTTCATTTGCAGTCTCCCCAAAAATATCCTGATTTGATAAACAAATATTTACATCCTGATTTTATTGCCGATAAGTTAATCCGAGTTATAGTTCAGTGTCATTCCCGAAAACTTTACTCATTCATTCATTTAACTGATTTTGGTCAAAAATTTTCGGCAAGACAATTTCCTGGTTTTGGAAACTCTTTAACCTGAAACTACATATTATTCAATTAAGAAGTCGTAATAAAAAAAAATATAAAAGAGTTTTATCAAAAATGCAAGCAAAAACAATTGTTCTTTTTTTAAAAATAACTTTCATTTTAATAATTTTTTTCTTATATTTTCAACTTTAAGAAGATAGGATAGTTGAATCAAAAGGAGTTATTGATTTCAATGAGTATGCAAGAAATACCCAAGGTATATTCTCCGGACAGAGTTGAGAAGAAATGGTATCAGTACTGGCTGGATCATAACTATTTTCATGCAGAGGTGAATGAAAATAAGAAACCGTATTCGATTGTTATTCCGCCGCCGAATGTGACTGACAAGTTGCACATGGGTCATGCGTATAACAATACGATTCAGGATATCTTCATTCGTTTTTACAGAATGAAAGGCTATGAAACACTATGGTTACCGGGAACGGATCATGCGGGGATAGCCACGCAAAATGTTGTGGAGAAATTTTTAAAACGGGCAGAAAAACAGACGCGACATGATCTGGGACGGGAGCGTTTCATCGAACGTGTGTGGGAATGGAAAGATAAGCATGGAAACATAATAATCGAACAATTAAAAAAAATGGGTAGTTCTTGCGATTGGGATCGGGAACGATTCACCATGGATGAAGGATTATCCAAAGCTGTTGTTGAAGTCTTTTGCCAGCTTTATGAAAAGGGATTGATTTACCGAGGTGAGTACATAATAAACTGGTGCCCGAGATGTACCACTGCGCTCTCTGATGAAGAAGCAATTCATGAAGAACATGAAGGAAATCTCTGGTATATTAAATACCCGATTAAAGATAGTAAAAAGTTTGTTACCGTCGCCACAACCCGACCGGAAACAATGCTCGGCGATACCGCGATTGCAGTAAATCCAGAAGACCCCAGATTCAAGAAACTGATCGGGAAAACCGTTATCCTCCCGATTCTTCAACGGGAAATACCGATTATTGCCGATGAAATGGTAGACCCCAAATTCGGAACCGGCGCTGTTAAGGTCACGCCAGCGCATGATCCTAATGACTTTGAGATCGGAAATCGGCATAATCTGCCCTGTATTAATGTGATGGATGGCGATGGAACGATGAATGAAAATGCAGGACATTATAATGGATATGATCGTTATAAATGCCGAGAAGCTCTCATCAAACAATTGACCGCACAGGGATTATTAATAAAAATCGAAAAACACACGCATTCGGTCTCTCATTGTCAACGTTGTGACACCACGGTTGAGCCGTATCTGTCAAGACAATGGTTTGTTAAAATTAAACCGCTATCAGAGCCGGCATTAAAGGCTGTTCAGGAAGGCAAAATTAAATTTCATCCGGAAAAGTGGATTAAAGTATACACGAACTGGATGGAAAATATTCGAGACTGGTGCATCTCCCGACAATTGTGGTGGGGGCATCGTATTCCTGTTTATTATTGCCAGGATTGCGACAATATGATGGTTTGCCGCGCGCAACCGGAGCTCTGCGATAAATGTAACAGCACGAATATTAAACAGGATGAAGACGTTCTGGATACCTGGTTTTCTTCATGGTTATGGCCTTTTTCAACAATGGACTGGCCAAACGAAACTCCGGAATTGAAATATTTTTATCCGACGTCAACGCTGGTTACTGCGCCGGATATTATATTCTTCTGGGTCGCTCGTATGATTATGGCAGGACTTGAGTTTATGAAAGATATACCGTTCCGAACTGTATATTTCAACGGCCTCATTCGGGATATTCGAGGCCGAAAAATGAGTAAATCGCTGGGCAACGGGATAGACCCACTGGAAATGGTTGAACAATATAGCGCAGATGCCGTTCGTTTTTCACTGTTATTGCTCACGTCCGAAGGTCAGGATATTAATTTGGCGGAATCAAGTTTTGAAATCGGCCGTAACTTCGCTAATAAATTGTGGAATTCCTTTCGTTTCATTGGTATTAATTTGCAAGATGATACGATTACGAATGCAGCATCTGATAAATTTATGCAACATCAGGATCGCTTTGAACTGAGTGATGAATGGATATTAAGTCGATATAATAAACTCATCAAAAATATTACTCAAAACATTGAAAATAACAAATTGAACGATGCTGTTTCCAATTTATACAGTTTCTTCTGGCGTGAATACTGTGACTGGTATCTTGAATTGATAAAGCCCCGCTTATACGGCGACGATCCGCAAGCAAAGAAAACAGCGTTGGAAATTTGTCTGTTTATTCAGCGGGGGCTGATGAAATTGCTTCATCCGTTTATCCCGTTTATTACCGAAGAAATCTGGCATCATATTAAAACAGTTGATGAAGCGGAGCTGATCGTAACAGAATGGCCGACGCATGATGAATCGCTTTTCAATAACAAAGCCGAAGAAAAACTTTCCATTTTACAACAAGTTATCGGGTCAGTCAGGAACATTCGGGGTGAAATGAATGTTCCACCAAATAAGAAAGCTAACTTGCTAATAAAAAGTGATGTAAATGAATTAATCGAGCAAAATGATATTTATATAAAAAGCCTTTCTCTGGTAGATGAGATTGAAATGAGCAACGATATTGAAAAACCAAAATACGCTGCCAGCGCAATCGTTAAAAACATGGAAATTTTCATTCCACTGGAAGGTTTAATTGATATTGACGTTGAACGAAATCGTTTGGAAAAAGAAATTGCCCGATTAGAAAAGCAGATCGAAAGCAATGAAAAGAAATTAATGAACAAAGACTTTCTCAATAAAGCTCCGCATGATGTAATCGAACGGGAGCGGCGTAAAAGTCAGGATTGGCAACAAAACCTGGAAAAACTAAAAACCAATCTGGAAAGTCTTACCAATAGCGATTAAATTCATTTCAGGAGAAAATATTTGATTGATGAAAAGAAGAATTTTGATGATTATCCCTCAGATTCTTCTTTTCTTTTTTAAGGGAGAAATAAAACACAGTGACACAGAGGAATTTATTACGGAGTGCGGCAACTCTGTCGCTGCATTGCAACCGTCTTTTGGCTGCAAGTAGTAGATTTTTTTAGGTACCATGGTTCCTTTGTCGCTTGTATTTACACAGTCAATACACTCCATAACACATATAAAAATAATCTCTGTGTGCTTTGTATGCTCTGTGGTTCTAAAAATAACGATACAAAACAAAGCACAATAAATTAAAAGAGGAGTTATCATGAAAAAATTATCAATTCTGTTGATTTTTATAATCTGGGCATCGATGCTCTTCGGTGCGGAAAAAGATATTGCCATCACGATTTATAATAATCGGATGGCACTGGTAAAAGATATTCGGGAGATTGACCTTAACAAGGGAAACATTGATGTGAAATTCCGGGACGTTGCCGCAACCATTGATCCGACATCTGTCCATTTCAAATCTCTCACTGCTCCCAAAGACGTCTCAATTCTTGAGCAAAACTATGAATATGATCTCGTCAATCAGGATAAGGTACTCGAAAAATATATTGATCAGAAAATTACTGTGTTCACAAAACAGGATGGTCCATTTAAGGGCAAATTGCTGAGCCACCGCGGTGGCAGCATACTCTTACAAATGGATGCCGGTAATTTGAAAGCGGTTTCGACAAGTTCGGTAATCAATATCGATTTCCCGAATTTACCGGAGGGGCTCATAACCCGCCCGACTTTAGTGTGGTACCTTAATAATGCTGGCAAAAGCGGTTCTCATAAGACCGAAGTGAGCTATATTGCAGGCAATATCGACTGGCATGCGGAATACGTTGCGGTTTCGAAAAAAGATGACACAGAACTGGAACTGAACAGTTGGGTTTCTATTGATAATCAATCCGGGACTAATTATGAAAATGCCAGATTAAAAGTCGTTGCCGGAGATGTCAACCTGGCGAAACGTCCAGCTCAACCCCGAATCAGAAAACAAGCAATGGCCAATGCATTAGCAGCGCCGGCACCGCAATTTGAAGAAAAATCTTTCTTTGAATATCATTTGTACACGCTGCAACGCAGAACGACTATCAAAAATAATCAAATTAAACAAATTTCGTTGTTTCCAACCACGACAACGAAAATCGATAAAATTTATCTCTATAATGGTTCCCGATATGGTAAGGATGTCCGGGTAAACCTTGAATTTAAAAACAGCAATGAATATGGGCTGGGAATTCCGCTACCCATGGGAAAAATTCGGGTTTACAAAGAAGACAATGCAGATCAGTCTCTTGAATTTATTGGCGAGGATTTTATCGATCATACGCCAAAAGATGAAAAGGTCAGAATTTACGTGGGCAATGCGTTTGATATAAAAGGTGAACGCGCGAAGAAATCGCAGCGAAAGATTTCTGACAAAGCACGAGAAGAAACCATCGAAATTAAAATCCGTAATCATAAAGAAACCGACATAAAAGTGATCATCGAAGAAAACGTCTGGGGTGACTGGGAAATACGAAATCAATCGCATCCCTATAAAAAGAAAGATGCAAATACAATAGAATTTACGGTTCCGGTCAAAAAAGATGCAGAGACAGTTGTTCAATATACAGTATTATATAAATGGTAGATTTCGGTTCGTTTTAATTTAATCAATTTAGGGATAACGTCATCAATTCAGAGCACGCAATACCAAAAGCGGATATGCCCCAGATTCTTTTTATTAAGGGAATTGGCGAAAAGCGCGCCGACGCTCTCAGCAAGATCGGTGTGCACACATTATATGACCTTTTTTACTATTTTCCGCGGCGCTATCTCGATCGGAGTAATATAACACAAATGAAGGACTTGCGCCGTGATCAGGAAGTAACGGTCGTCGGAAAGGTAGTTAACAAAGGGATCCAGCCTGGGCGAAAAAAACGGTTCATAATGGTTTTAACCGACAATACCGGCTACCTGGCCTGTGTCTGGTTTAATCAGGTCAATATGTGGAATCGGATGTTCACGGTCGGGGAAACACTGGCGCTAAGTGGTAAAATCGGTTATTTTGGCGGGTATCAGCTCATTCATCCGGAATTCGACCGCCTCGCAGATACCGAAGATTCCGATGAAACAGGAGAACAGTTACTGCACACCGGCAGCATCATTCCACTCTATCCCTCATCCGAAGCGCTAAAAAACGTTGGTCTGGATAGTCGCGGTTTTCGGCGCATCCTTCACACTGCGATTCAAAACCATATCGACAAAATGAATGAGACGCTCTCCCCTGCCATTATTGAACGCCAAAAGCTCATTTCATTACAAAAAGCGATTGCACAAATTCATTATCCTGCCAGTTTTGATGAACTGAAAGCAGCGCAACACCGGCTGAAATTCGATGAACTTTTTTATATTGAACTTTTGTTAGCATATCGTAAACGCCACATCGGCTTAATGAAAAAAGGAATCGAATTTAAGCATGTTGGCGAACGCACCAGCGCACTGATTGAAAAACTACCTTTCGAATTAACGGACGCTCAAAAAAAAGTCATGCGGGAAATCCGCGCGGATATGAAAAAATCCCATCCGATGCACCGGCTCGTTCAGGGAGATGTCGGATCAGGAAAAACTGTGGTCGCGTTGATTTCAATGCTAATCGCTGTAGAAAACGGATTTCAGGCTGCTCTGATGGCGCCCACCGAAATTCTCGCGGAACAGCATTTTTTTAATGTTCGTAAATTTGTATCTGATTTAGGCGTAAACGTTTCGCTGTTAATTGGCGCTCAAAAAACTACCGAGCGACGAAATATTCGGGAATCGATCCAATCGGGTAAATGCGATATTGTGATCGGAACTCATGCGCTAATTCAGGAAGGAGTTGAGTTTCAAAATCTCGGATTTATTGTGATTGATGAACAACATCGTTTTGGCGTAATGCAACGAGCAAATCTATTGGAAAAAGGCCTCACTCCAGATGTTCTGGTAATGACGGCCACGCCGATCCCCAGAACACTTGCTCTCACTGTCTATGGAGATTTAGATGTTTCGATTATCGACGAAATGCCCCCGGGGCGAAAACCTGTTACAACCTATTGGCGCACATCTGAGAAACGGGAACAGATTTATAAATTTGTAAAAGAACAGGTAAAACAGGGCCAGCAAGCATATATTGTTTTTCCGCTGGTCGAGGAATCAGAAAAGCTCGATTTGGAAGCTGCCACTGAAAGTTATGAACGCATGGCAACCGGAATATTCGCAGACCAGAAAATCGCACTGTTGCACGGCCGCATGAAAAGCGAGGAAAAAGACAACGTAATGAATGCGTTCAAAGCCGGCGAAAAACAAATACTGGTTAGCACAACTGTTATCGAAGTGGGCGTTGATGTCGCGAATGCAACTGTAATGGTAATCGAACATGCCGAACGGTTCGGTCTGCCTCAAATGCATCAATTGCGGGGACGCGTCGGGCGCGGGCAGCATCAATCTCATTGCATACTGGTTGCACAGCAACCCTTTTCAGCAGACGCGCTCCAACGATTAAATACCATGACCAAAACAAACGATGGATTTAAAATAGCCGAAGTCGATCTCAAATTACGAGGCCCCGGAGAATTCTTTGGAACAAAACAGCACGGTTTGCCTGAACTGCGAATCGCCAACCCTGTGACTGATGTCAATATTCTTTGTAACGCGAGACGAGAAGCGTTCAAATTGGTGAGCGAAGACCCGCAATTGCTTCTCCGGAAAAATTCCAAAATTCACGAGTATTTCAAAGAAAACTATCGAGATAAATTGAACATGTTAAGAGCTGGTTAATTTTTTTTGATTGACATTCACTTTTGAATAAAGTATATTTACATTATTGTGTATCTTTTAAAATGCATTTTGATCACATTTGATGAATAAAAAAAATATTTTTAAATATTTTCCTGTTATCCCGACCAGTATTTTAGCAGGTATTTTTATTGGTGATCTGCTAACAATTTTGAGCAGCGCTGTTTTTAAAAATATTTACTATTTTCGTAATCTTGCCATTCTTGTTGCCATTGTCCTGTTGATCCCAAATATCAGCAATTCACGCTGGCTCAAGGAAAAAAATATTGCCGAGAAAATTAAAGCACTGTTTTTTTCTGTCGCCGGAATTTATCTCGCTTTTTTCCTGCTAAAACTGGTTCTGTTTCCAAATATCTCGTTGGAAAAGCAGGGCACAATTAATATCTATGCATCTGTAAATACGCTTCTGTTTGCAACGCTCTCTTCCATTATTGTAACCATTTTCGGTATCTTTATTTTGCTATTATTGCGTGAGCTTATTTATTCGAAACGCAGACGCAGCACAGACCGAAATTTTCGGTTTTTAATTTATATCATCAGTATTCAGATCATCTTTCTCAGTATTTACAAACCTGCCGACGCAACAGAAATAAGTCTGAACAGCGGTGGCACGTGGGGCGCCATCATTTTACTATTGTTGATTGTGGTAATGGTCGCCAACTCATTCCGCAACACCTGGGTCAATTATCTGAATAAGCAACAAAAACTGGCGTGTCTGGGTTGGGGGATCATGTTACTTCCGGCAGCCTATGTTTTAATTGGACTGTCTTATCACCGGCTAATCATGTTTTACAGCGTTTCACTCGGGATTTTCATCCGGCAGGTGGCGCTATTCCTTTCAATTTACTGGAGTCTGGCGATTTTGAGCATTCTGTTTCATTTGCCAACAGCCGGACTATATGACCGGCGCAAGCGGGAAATCGAATCCTTGCATAACCTGAGCCGGGCGATCACGCTGGAATTTGATCCGGATAAACTCGTTGTGATGATTACGAATCGATCGATGGAAGTTATCGAAGCAGATGGCGCATGGCTGGAAGTCTATGATCCGGCAACAAAACATTTTCATGTTGCTTCTACAGCCAATATGAACGAAATTGAACAGAGAGTTCTCAAAACCTTTTCAGAGAAAAAAATGAGCCGGTGGATACTGGAAAATCGAGACCCGGTTAATATAAATGAAGCGTCACGGGATGAACGAACTCAATTTTTAGAGCGCATCAATACCAGCATCGGCTCCTTGTTGGGAGTCCCATTGATTTCGTATGAAAAATTTATGGGAATTTTATATGCCGTCAGCCTTGAGGAGTACTCGTTCGGAGTTGAAGACCTAAACATGCTCCAGGCGTTTGCAGACCAGGTGGCACTTGCACTGGAAAATGCCCGACTGGTTAAAGAATCGATTATTAAAGAACGACTGGAGCAGGAACTAAAAATTGCCCATGATGCGCAGATGAAACTTCTGCCCAAATCCATGCCTCGCATAAAAGGTCTGGAAATTGATGCGATATGTGTGACTGCCAACGAAGTCGGCGGAGATTATCATGACTTTTTCAAATTCAATGACCATCAATTGGGCATTGTGGTGGGAGATGTTTCGGGCAAAGGCGCAGAAGCCGCGTTCTATATGGCGGAAATTAAGGGTATCATCGAATCGTTGTGTAAAATATCCCACTCGCCAAAAGAAATTCTCATTAAAACAAACGAAACGCTTTATGAAAATTGGGACCGCGGGACTTTTATTACGATGATTTTTTGCATCATTGATACCAAAGCGAAAACGCTGACTTACAGCCGGGCAGGTCATTGTCCCCTTATTTTTTTCACCAATGAAGAAAATAAAGCCAGGTTTGTTGAACCGCCGGGACTGGGACTTGGCCTGGAACAAGGTAAAATATTTTCCCAAATAATTGAAGAAATAACGATACAATTGAAGCCAAACGATTTGTTCCTTTTTTATACGGACGGTATTGTGGAAGCCCGCAACAAATATCAGGAGGAATTCGGAGAACTGCATCTTTTGGAAGAAACCTCATCCATTGCACAATTAAGCACGCAGGACATCCGCAAGAGGCTTGTAAAACAAGTTCAGGCATTTGAAGGAGTCGCTAAACCACACGACGATTTAACTTTAGTTGTCGTAAAAATTAAATCAATGCCAGCTTGATTTGATCAATTATATAAATTTAGAGAGAACGCTGACAATGAAAAAAGTGTTTTTAATATTCTTGGTTTTTCCGGTCATCAGCTTTTCGCAAGATATTCCCCTGTCCCACCAAACTCCTCCGGTGGGAACATCGCACGCGGCAATGATGAATTATTTTGAGAAGATTGTTGATAATACATCCGTGGAAATGGAAATCGCCGGGAAAAGCGTCGAGGCACGGGAGATTCCTGTAATATTTTATCCGCAGCGATCAGAATGGAATAACAACCACTCCAAAATAATGTTGTTTGCCCAGCAACACGGAAATGAGCCATCCGGCAAAGAAGCGTTGATAATGCTGGTCACGCAGCTTACACAGGGAAATCCGGCCTACCCGTTGACAGATCTCAATCTCATCCTGATTCCGATGGTAAATCCGGACGGAAACGAGCTCGACCAACGCAGAAATGCAAGCGGCGTCGATCTGAACAGGAATCACGTAATTTTAACCGAACCGGAAACTCAGGTTTTGCACAAAATTTTCAACAGATATAATCCTGACGTAACGCTGGATATTCATGAATATGGCATGAAAACATGGCTTAAACATGGCTACATTAAAAATCTTGGAGAGCAACTTGATGTGGTGTCTAACCCGGCAATTCCGGAAACGATAAAGACATTTTCCGTTAAACAGATACTTGATCCGGTGCTGAACGCGACATACGATCGGGGTATTCGTGCAAATCGCTATCTAATCACTCGCTCGGATATGGATTATTTCGTTCGTCACAGCACCACCGATATTAACGATGGCAGAAACAGTTTTGGCATTCGTTATACATTGTCCTTCATTCTTGAAGGTTTGAATGGATTATCAAAATCGGATCGTATCTGGCAGCGTAGCCAATATCAACTCACACTGATTGAGGAATTTTTAAGAATATGTAATAGTCATTCAGCACAAATCGTCACGCTCATCAAAAATGTACGAAATAGCTATGAGAATAATTTTCCTGATTCTGTAATGATACATGCAGATTACACAGCCGACAATTCCCGCCCACTTGAGATCAATTTACAGCGCACATCCGATCTGAAGGATACGCTCATTACGCTCCCCGATTATCGTCCGACGCCACAGGCAGTATTAAAAGTGAAAAGATTTCCAGCTTACATCATCAAACAGCCGGACTCGCTGCTCATTTCTCTACTAAATTACAAGGAAATCGATTATAAGATTTTAAAAACTTCGGTAGAATACAAAGTTGAGGAATTTCAAGTAACCGGTGAAGACACGCTGCGCTACGAAGGACGAAATACGATAATACCTGCTGGTTCTTTTTTCGAAAAAAATTATTCCTTTCAAAAAGGAGATATTTTTATTCCCACCACGTCAATTTGTGCGACTCAAATTGTCCAGATTTTTGAACCACGAAGCTTTTATGGAATTTCGCATTATCCTGAATTCAAACACCTGTGGAACCTCGATAACTATCCGGTTTTTCGGGTGATTTCAGAAGCGGAGAAGTGATACAATTTGATTTTTTAATCCCTTTTGTTGGCTGCAATTCTATTTATCCGAAGAATGATAAATTCTCTGGAACAGTGCATTTCTATAAAATTTTAATATAGTGATGAATGGAATCTAAAATTCTAAAAAGAAAATTATTATACAATTGTAGCCCATTAAACACACAAAAAAATACATGAATTTTTTTTATTTTGAATTAAGCACTATTTCGTGTGTTTCATGGGCAATAAAAATATTTTTTCATTATTTTAATTTATTTTAGAAATTTAGATGGAATATATTTTGATAAAAAATCATGTCTCTTATTTTAAAAATTTAACTTGATTTAAATTTTGATAGCTGCTAAATTATGAGTTAAGGTAACATATTTTTTCAATGATTTTGATTCGAGGTTTTTGATTTGAAACGAATTATTATTTTATGTGTATTGATATTGATTGTCCATAAAGCAACCGGACAATATTATTTTGGTCGTAATAAAATTCAATACAATAATTTTGAATGGCATGTGCTAAAAACAGATCATTTTGATATTTATTATTATCCGGAGATGAAAGAGCTTGCTGAAATCGGTGCAGCCGCGGCAGAAGAGTCATACACGTTTTTGGAGAACAAATTCAATCACAGCATCAACAAACGCATTCCGCTGATATTTTATTCTAATCCCAGTCATTTCCAACAAACCAATACCATTCCCTACTTATTGCCACAGGGCGTCGGCGGATTTTTTGAGTTCATGAAAGGACGAGTTGTCATTCCTGCCAATGGCTCTGTTTTCGATTTCAAACGAGTAATCCGACATGAATTAATTCACGTGTTCACACATAGTTATCATTATCGGATTTTAAAGGATCATAAAAAAACGAATAATCCCGGGCTGCCATTGTGGTTTATCGAAGGCATCGCTGAATACTGGTCCATTGGCTGGGATACGGACAGTGAATTCGTTATTCGGGATGCTGTAATTAACGGTTACATATTTCCATTGCAGCAAATGTATCAAATATACGGCTCATATTTGATGTATAAAGAAGGACAGGCAATTCTAAAATATATTGCAGAAAACTATGGCGAACATAAACTTATTCAATTAATTGAGAATTCATGGAAAGAAGAAACTTTTTCAAATGTCTTTAAATTAACGCTGGGGTTGGATTATAAAGATTTTGACAAAGAATGGCTATATAGCCTAAAAAAAGAATATTATCCTCTTTTAGAGCATAACGATATTCCCGGAATGGTCACTGAAATTATTACCAAACAAGGGATAAACACCAAGCCAGTGTTTTACGATGATGGCGACCGGGCGAAAATTTATTTCATATCAAACCGGCTGGGATATTCAAACATATATGAAAAAGACTACGGAACTCCTGTGGATGGAGACGATCCCCAGGTTATAATTGAGGGGGAGCGAACATCTGAATTTGAGGCGTTTAATCTCCTGAAAAGTAAAATTGATATTAGCAATGATGGAATACTTGCGTTTGTTTCTAAAAGCGGAGAGACTGATGTTATCTATCTATATAATTTACAATTTAATAAGATAGTTGATTTGTTCCGGTTTAAAAACATTGTCTCATTTTCATCCCCGGCATGGTCTTCTGATGGAACAAAGCTCGTGTTTAGCGGCATTCATTTTTCCGGGAAAAATGATATTTACATTGTGGATGTACAAACTCGAGAGCTTAAAAAACTAACAAACGATTTCTACGATGATCGGGACCCAATCTGGTCACACAATGATGATGTAATTATTTTTAGTTCGGATCGAACTGTTTATGGAAATAAAGGGAACTATAATTTATTTGCCTATCATCTGGAAACCGGTGAAATTAATTTCCTGACCTTTGGCGAGCACAATGACTTTTCCCCAACCTTATCGCCCGATGGAAAATATCTGGCGTTTCCATCAGACAGAGATGGTGCACTAAATATCTGGATGATGGAAGTTGATAATAGTTTTTATTATATTGGTAACCGCAAGATAAAGAAAGTAACACATTTCACAACTGCTGCCTTTGATCCAATATGGACCAATGATAACAGCATTTTATTCACTGCGTTTGAAAATTTCTCATTTCAGGTTCGTAAATTGGATGAACTTTTAGATCATTACAATATCGTTACAGAAGCGACAACGGATTCAATTTCCGAACCCGAAACTTACTGGAATATTGATAAGATAGAGGGTATTTCTGCCGAAAGTAATGTGAAATACAAACCAAAATTCACCTTGGATATTGCGCAGAGCCAGATAACACAAGATCCGCTGTTCGGAGTTTCCGGTGGCGCCCAACTGGCGATGACGGATATGCTTGGTAATTATCAGTATTATTTCCTTATTTACAATAACGCGCAAACACGAGAAGATTTTTTAAAAAGTTTTAATATCGCGATTACCCGCGCCAATCTATCCCGCCGCACAAATATCGGGTATGGCGTTTATCACTTTGCCGGGCGTCACTTTTACTGGTATGATGATTATTTCTATGAACGAACCATCGGTGGTTTTATTTCGCTGAGTTATCCGATTTCAATGTTTCAGCGAATAGAAGGAAGCATGAATATTCGACATTCGGATAAGGATTGGTATTTTGTCGACCGGGCAAGAAAAGCGTTTCTGTTCTCGAACTTCATTTCGTATGTTAAAGATAATTCATTGTGGGGTCCAACCGGTCCTATTGACGGCGAACGAATTAAATTCACATTGGGAAATACCATCGATGTTCAGCACTCTAATGTGAATTTTTACACAATCATCGCTGATTACAGAAAATATTTCCGGCTGTCCACAAGAACAGCCTATGCCATCCGTTTGATGACATATTACAATCACGGAAAAGAAGCAACCCGGTTTTTTATGGGCGGAAGCTGGGATTTGCGTGGTTATCCCCGCTGGCGGATTTGGGGAAAAAAACTGTTCCTGGTGAGCAATGAACTTCGTTTTCCTTTTATTGACCGGTTCATTATTCACTTTCCGATTGGCGGAATGACGTTTAGTTCAATTAGGGGAGCCACATTTGTTGATCTCGGAAATGCCTGGGACGAGAATTTGGAACACGTGTTAGGTAGCATTGGATTTGGACTGCGATTTCGTCTCGGGGGTTTTCTTGTTCTTCGATTTGATTTCGGTAAAAAATTCAGCTTCAATGATACCAACGATCTTTTTAATTTTGATAAATTTTCACATCAAAAAGGCTGGTTTCAACAGTTCTTCTTTGGGTGGGACTTTTAACAATTCTACAATTTGGCAAATGATGATGCGATTGCAAAATAAAATGTTTCGAACAACGGCCATTATTATTATTATTCTGTTTATTTCAGGACTTATTCTGAATGGTTGCTCCAGTTGTATCGTTAAACGAGAACTGCTATCTCCGGAGCTTCACCAGAATTGGACAATGTTCGGTGGCGACGACGCGCGTACTCATCGTTCGCATAAAGATTTGAAGCCACCGTTAAAACTTCTTTGGCGGGAAAGTGTCGGTTCAGCAATTGAAAAAACACTGCTTGCAGCGGATGGAATTCTATATTTCGGTACAAAGGACGGGCGTATTTTTTTACGGGACATTCACACCGGCGAGGATATTTGCAGCGAAAAAATGACTTATGCAGCTACGTGCTGCTATGCTAACCACCATCTGTATGTTGCCCGCCGATATGGAAATAACACATTGTACGATTTAAATTTAACGACCGGAAAATACGATTGGAAAATTGACGCCGGAGACATCGCGTCTGAACCGCTAATTACATCGAACAGCATTATTGTGACTGCATTATATAAGCATATTGATTTGTATACACTGGAATCCGGCGTTAAAATCTGGTCATTTGAAACAGACGATCAAATTCGATCATCCCCTGCCAGAGCTGGGAGCAAGGTCATTTTTGGTTGCGATGATGGCTTTGTTTATGCCGTGAGCTACGATTCCGGTAATCTGCAATGGAAATATGAAACCAATGGCGCAGTTATCGCAAATCCTGTTATTGATATTAAAAACAATCTCGCACTCATCGGATCATCTGATTTTAATTTTTATGCACTTGACCTGGAAAATGGTAATCTTGTCTGGAAATACAGCACTGACGGACAAATTTTAAATGGTGGCGCACTTTCAAAAGATAAAATCATCTTTTCGTCAAATGACAAAAATTTGTATTGTCTCCACGTAAAAACCGGAGAAAAGATTTGGACCGCCAGATCCGATGCTGTGATCGGCGCCTGCCCTTTAATTTCGGGTGAGCATGTTTTTTGGGGCAGTTTAGATCATCACCTTTATGCCGCGCATCTCAAAAATGGCACCATCGAATGGAAATATAAAACCAAAGGCAGGATCCGAACAACTCCTGTAATTTGGGGCAATTATTTAGTGGCAGCATCGGAAGATGATCATATTTTCGTATTCCAACCAAATGTTATCAATTAAGTTGGGTTACTACAATTGTATCCATTCAATAATTGATGGTGTGCATCAAAGCTTTCGGATTCTCTTTAAAT